>NZ_FXZH01000045.1 GCF_900169365.1 Brevibacterium sp. 239c | reverse complement strand
GTCCACGTCGAGGTCTTTCGGATGGGCAGTGTGAGAACTTCCATCATCGGAAGACCTCGACGTCTATCCGGGTAGCGACTCGCCTTGTTTGAAATTCATCGGCCTACACTCTCGTTTACGAAGAGCCAGTTAACGCATGGAACCAGCATCAAATAGTATTCCCACTAATGCGGCAGAAAACGTCGCACATGGCAATCTCATTGCACCAACAAGAGCAACGGAGCTTTCCCGCTCAGTACGGCACCATCGCGCTGAATGGACAGTTTCCGTCGCTGAAGGACTATTGAGTGTCAACGATGTTCTCACCAGCGTTGGTGGGAGCAATGAAGGGAGGGTACTCGGAGCTATCTCTTTGCGGCAGCTCCTGCTCGCGTCCAACGAACATGGACCCCAAACGCGAGTGAATCAACTCATCGAACGGCTGAAGGAAATCTCAGACTCCAGCGATCCCCCCACACGAAAAATCACACTGGCGTGGTTGTTCGACCCACGCAGTCAAGGCAAGAGACTCGTTGCCTACTGCGATGCCATTCACAACAACCGCCAGGAATCCCCCTGGCCAGGCTTCCCCTTCTCTGAGAACACGGCAGGAGAACATTCACATGAGTGACCGCTACGATCCGGTCAAGGAGGCAGTCGTGACCATCGTGTCCTTGGACGCCGATGCACAGACAGTCGCCATCGAAGACTACTCGCGCTCCGCGAGAGAGACCTATCGGCAGATCGCCTTCCACATGTGCCGAACCAACAACCTGCCAGCAAATCGACATCTTGATGATGTCATCCAAATCGTGGCGACGAGAGACTATGAACTCATCCTCGAAGCGATCGAAGACCCCACCATCTTCGATCGCATCAACAGGTGGACCGGTTACCTGCATGATGAGTCGCGCAATGCTGTGAAGTCCTACGTCGACACCACTGCCGGTGCCGCACCGATGACTGGCATGACCAATCTCAATCGACGTCGCCGGCTGCTGTCGTCAATGAGACAGTCCATGATCATGGACGGCCACGACAGCCCCACTGACACGGAAGTCGTCGAAGCAACCAACGAACGCCTCTATCGCACGAGAAAGGATCCAGCCAAGAGCGGGCTGATTTGTACCGTCGACGACTTCTACCTCACGGTGTCCCCGCTGGAAGTCGTGCCCGATGTCGCGACGTCGGGCGATCTCGACTCGGTGATTCACTCCACGGAGGGCGCCCAAATTGTAGCCAAAGCCATCGAGGAGGCCACCACTGAGTCTGAGACGTTCGGCGTCGTCCTCGACTGCTACTTCGGTGAGCTCTTCGGAGACGGTGCGACTGGTCAGATCCCGCAGACGGCCGATGTGGCTGAGATGACGGGTCTGACAAGTCGGGAGTGCACCCGGCTTAAACGTAACGGGTTGCTCATGATGCAGCGCCTCATGCGCGACCACTACGGCATCACCAGCGAAGATTGGGCAGCCTCATGAGCCTCGACGAGCGATCGGCCCAGCTGGCCAGCGCCAAGCGCAAACTCGAGAAGTGCCGCGACCTCGCCAGCCGACCAGGAGAAGATAGTCCCTGGACCGGCGACGAGGCGGAGGCAACTACCGGTCAGACAAAGCGATCGGCATGAGTTGAAGAGGCAAGGGTGGAGTCTTGACTTCCCGGTGTGTTTGCCCGTTGGGCTATCTCAACGAACTATTGACCCTTGCTGGAAGTTGACCAGCTACAGATTGGAGGGCCATTCTGCTGAGACGCTCGGTGGATGGATACCGCTCATCTTCGGCAAGGCAGAGGGCCACATAGAAGAACGTCTTGCGCCAATTGTTCGCTCACAGTGCTCATGTTTGCAGTCTTTTCAGCAAGACTATTGAGGAGTAACAGCCAATTCCTAGCCTGGGGTTCGAGCCAATCGCTGAGCCGAATTGGCGCGTCTTATCGACACAACATTCTGCACGACGATGGCTGCGACGACGAAAGCTCCTCCGACTAGGACCTCACAGCTGGGCTGCTCGCCGAGGAACGCCCACACCCATACCGGCCCAAGAGTTGTCTCAAGCAGCAGGAACAGAGCTACCTGTGGTGCGGGGAGATACCTTGGCCCCAACGCGAGACATCCAAGTGCCGCTGGCATGACCAACAAGCCTTCGACTGCCATAGGGGCTGCAGCAATCGCTGGCAACGAAAGGTAGGGCAGCCATGGGATCAGCACGATCGCAGACAACACTCCGCCGATGCCTGGCGCCATGAAGAGAACTGCGTCCGACTGGCGCGTCACCACGAAAGCCGACCCCATACACACGGCTGCCCCAAGCCCGAGTAAGTCGCCGACCCCGTGACCACTGGAGAGTCCTGTCGAGACGATGACCGCCACTCCGAGCAATGCGGCAATCATCGCAACCCACACTTCTCTCGCCGGTCGTTCACCCAGGAAAATGCGGGATAGCAACGCTGACCAGAACGGAGTCGTGGCCAACAGGAAGAGTGTGTTTGATGCCGCGGTGGCCGCGAGAGAAGTGACAAAGAGTATCGAGGCACCCCCGAACAATGCAGCAGCCAACCAGCCGGCCCGTCCGCCGATCAGTGGGATCGGCTGACCGATGATTCGCAGAACTGTCCAGATCAGCATGAACATCACGAACATGAGAGCACCGCGCCAGAAGGCAACGGTCAGTCCGGAATGACCGATGATCTTGAGCAATAGGGTGTCAGAGGTCATCACGAGGGCGCCCGTAGCGGTGATCATGATTCCGCGATGGTACGCCGTCATGCGGTGGCTCCGGGCTGCGCGGCCACTCGGAGTGCGTCCATGAAGTCGTCGGTGCAGTCAACGTCGGGCCGATCTCCGCTTCCGGTTCGCCAGTACGAAAAGCGGATGGTGTTGTCCTGCTCGAAGTGGCGTCCGTTCACCAACGGGCCCGGTAGCAATGTCCGGACTGGAATATCGCTTATCGGCCGGAGACAGCGCATTGGTAGTCGTCGATCGTCATTGATGACCTCGAGGCCGAGGTCGTCGATCACCTGTGTCTCGCACGAGCTAATATTCAATGTGGCGTAGTTCCACACGTTGGTAGTAGCCATCCGGCCATTGGCGCGTTTGAGAATCTCGAGTGCGACACAACCCTGCTCGACCACGGTCAACACTCGAAGCAAGGGCGAGTCGTCCGAGATGATTGCTGGGGCCACGATCGCTATCCCGAGGCCGGGGGCTCCCATGAAATGCTTGTGCAATGGTGCCAGAGCCACGTCCGAATGCTCGATCAACTCGGCAGTGAGTGCCGTTCCGAACGACTGCGCCCCGTCCACAACAACTTTGTGGTCTCTTGACGACAGAGATATCGATTCGTCGATGAGACCGGTCGTCGGTGCTATGTGCGTGTGGAAATCGATTCGAGACCTGCAACAGTCACTCCAGCTATGGCCCAGGTCGGTCAAGATCTGACGATATCCTGGAAAATGCTGAAACACAGCGCCTTGAGGATGGACACACGCCCTAGCGACAGTTGCGGCACCGAGCACCCCGACGAAGCCCGATGAGGTGTTCGAAGTAATGAACACCCGGCCACGATAGATCCCAAGACTGTCAGCGATCGTCGACCTCAATTGCTCTCGCTCCCGGGCACAGGCACGAAAATAAGGAGTCTCATACTGTTGCTGTAGCAAAGGGTTCATGGCCGCGCTGTCAATCATTCCAAAGATCCTGCCTTTCATCAGGAACAATCATCCCCTCCTCGATGAGATCAGGAATGACTTGCTCGGCGAATACCGACCCGACAGAGAGGCCATTGTTTCGACCTACATCGGAACCCACCCAGGCGAGCTCCACGATCTCGGTCGACGGTTCAGGCTCACCGTCGATATTGGCGATGAAAACTTGGACCCTGACTTGCTCGTCCTCAAGAGCTGAGGAAGCAGTGTACGTGCCGAAAGGTCGAATCATGGCAAGGCTCACATCAAGTTCTTCTCTCAACTCGCGCCTGAGGCATTGCTCTGCTGTTTCGCCTGGTTCGATCTTCCCGCCGGGCGACAAAAACACACCTGTCCCATGTTTGCGGCAGACGAGAACTTGATGATCTCGAATGATCACAGCGGCGACCTTCTCGATCACGAAGCTGCCCGATCACCCGACGTAGCGACCTCGTGCTCTTTCCCGCCTCCAGCGGTGAGGTCTCCTTTTAAGAATGCGATGATTTCTCTAGCGATCTCGTCCTTCGCTCGCAGATAGTTCAGGATGGTCTCGTCGTCGGGTGTTGTGAAGCTGTCTCCGAAAATCGAGATTCCTTCCAGCGATTTCGTTGATAATCCAAGCTGCAGTAGCCGGTACTTCACTTCTTCGGATGACGTGGCGAGTTCGTACACGGGACTGTTGTACTCGATCCCATAGTCCGAGAGGAACTTGATGAAGTGTTCCTTTGCCACAATCCGTTGCTCGGGAAACTCGCTTTGGTATGACGCGATTCCGTCGTTAACAGTGGACAGGCCATTGCGGTGGCAGTAGTCGATGATGTGGCAGTGTATGGCCACTTTCTCCCCGAGAAGGACAAGGTTTTTTCGGTATTTGAGGATGTCTTGCTCGATCGAGGCGATCGCAATTTCGCGGAAAGTTCCGCTGATGTCATCTCGTATGTGAGTGATGACCAGTTCACCGAACCGGGAGCGCAATTCTCGAACGCGGAAATCGATAATCTCTCGATGGAGAGAACAGCCTGAGTTAGCGCTGTACAAGTGGACTGGGATTCCCCGCAACATCAATGAGCTTGCTGCGAGAGTACTGTCTCGGCCGCCAGTGAACATGACCAGCTGGGCCATCGGAGTTTCCGTCATTGGACTCCCCTTACTTGTAAATCAGGACGAATCCACACCATATAGGACACAAGCCAGACTGTCTACAGCCGACGTAGTGAACGTCAGCACAATGGAGTCTAACGTGCCAACCGGAAACGTTTGGCCGCCACCATATCGGGCTCTTCGTAAACGAGAGTGTAGGCCGATGAATTTCAAACAAGGCGAGTCGCTACCCGGATAGACGTCGAGGTCTTCCGATGATGGAAGTTCTCACACTGCCCATCCGAAAGACCTCGACGTGGAC
>NZ_FXZH01000004.1 GCF_900169365.1 Brevibacterium sp. 239c | reverse complement strand
AAATACGCCCCGGTCTTCCCCGAGCGGTTCGGGTCCCTGGGTGATGCTCGCACGTTCATGGACGAGTTCATAGACCGTTACAACCACGAACATCATCACCAGAGACTCGGTTTGCATACGCCGGCCGATGTCCACTACGGCCTCGCGGCAGCCAAGGTCGATGAACGTGCTGACGTCCTTGCCGAGGCCCGGGCTGCCCACCCTGAACGGTTCGGCTCTGGCAAGGTCCCAAAGGCACTCGACCTGCCTGAGACCGCCTGGATCAACAAACCCGAAGAATCAGTCGTCGATCAGCAAGCCGCCTAACTCCCTTTGGTCTCATTCACCTTGACAACTTCCGCTCGGCGAACCGCGTGGAGACGACGCCCTCCGTGTCCGGACTGTTCTCCGACAGCGTGGGGAAGTCGATCTCAGTCATCGGTTCACCTGCTTGAGGATCGCCTCTTTGATCCGTGCAGGAGTCGGCAAGGCTGCATACTCCAAGGGGCGAGCGTAGGGGATCGGGATATCGGGGTTGGCGACGCGCTCGATCGGTGTCTTGAGCATGTTGGGGTCGTGTTCTGCGATCCTTGCCGCGATCTCCCCTGACAGGCCGATCGACCGGCGGTTCTTCGCCATCCACGGCAGTCCCTGAATTCCCTTGTGGAACATGAAGACGATGGGATTGTCGTCCCGGATCGCCGCTGTCATCAGTCCCGCAGCATCGGCTGGATTGCTCGGAACGACGATCATCATGCCCGGCAGATGTGCGAATATTCCCCCCAGACATTGGGAGTGCTGCGCCCCATCGGAATAGCCCCCGCCGACTGTGGTCGTGAGCACGAGCGGAACCGTGACATTGCCGCCGGACTCATAGTCGATCTTGGCCATGTGATTGTAGATCTGGTCCATGCACACGCCGAAGAAGTCGACGAACATGAGCTCGACGATCGGCCGCATGCCCTCCGTCGCAGCTCCGATGGCGGCTCCGATGAATCCGGTCTCCGAGATCGGGGTGTCGATGACGCGCTCTGGGCCGAATCGCTCGAACAGGCCTGTGATCGAGGAGAAGATGCCGCCGTAGTCGCCGACGTCCTCGCCCATGACGAACACATTCTCATCGCGGTCCATCTCCGTGGCAATTGCTTCAACCGTGGCCTTAGCGGTGTTGAGGCGACGGGTCGATGGCTGTGCTGTCGTTGTCATTGCTGTCCTCCTGGTATTGGGGTAGCAGTTGTTGGCTGCCGGAAGTCGTCGATGACGCCGCTTCCTTTCAGCTGAGCTTCGTAGGTGGGGATCGGGTCGAGGCCGGGCACTCCTTCAAGTTCGGGCGGTATCCCTGAGCATCGCCTTCGAAATGTCGCCACAGGCGAAGCGTATGGACTTCGATCAGGTTGGGTCCGCCGCCGTTGGAGGTCACCGAGGTGGATGTGGCGCGCGCAACCGAGATTCCCCAATCGTTGTCTTCGATGACGAAGATGACCGGCACCTTCCACAGCACAGCCAGATTGAGGGACTCGTGGAACGCGCCCTGGTTGGCGGCACCTTCCCCCGCCACGGCGACGGCGATGTTATCGAGGCCCTTGCGCGACAACGAGAGCGCCCGGCCCACGGCAACGGGCAGGCCCTCGCCCACTATTCCAGAACAGGAGAACTTCACTGCCGGATCGAAGAGGTGCATATGCCCGCCGCATCCATCGCTCAGGCCGTCGAAGCGTCCATGATTCTGCTCAGCCGCCGTGTCGCCCGTTGCAATGTGAGGGCCTGGTCATGTGTATCCGGCCTATGTGATGGCAGGGGGACCGCAATTGCCCCGACCGTCTCACCTGCGCTGATCGTCGTCGCCAGGCAAGAGGTCCCAAGCAGATATCCCTCGGAGTCGGACCAGACCGTGGGGGTTGTATTCAGGCTCCTCTCGAGGGCTCCGCGGTTCGTGACCGTGCTCGGGATGAGGTCGAAAAGATCATGACGGTCGATGTAGACGGCCCGCTGGTCTTGGGTGAGACCGGCGAGGATTGCCTTCCCGAATGCTGTTGCATGTCCCGATTCGTGAACGCCCGCCCAGAGGTCGACCGCGGGTGCGGTGGGGCCATCGGCGATATCGACGAGTCGGATCTCTCTGTGATCGTAGATCGAGAGGTATGTGGCACCGCCGAGTTCGTCGCGCAGGGAGCGCAGCACGGGTCGGATCCGTGGGAGTCTCTGCTGCGGGGACGCACGCTGTTGCTGTGAGGCGGCTGGCCCGAGCAGGTATCCGTCTTCGTTTTTGCTCAGATAGCCTTCGAAGACGAGGGCGCGCAGGAGGTGGTATGCCGTGGGCAGGGGCAGGCCGACGACGCGCGGCAGCTCTCTGGACAGATCCGATGAGTGTCGGCTCAGACATACGGGTCCTCCTCGGGAATCGGCATCGGTGCCGCTCTCGAATGTGGCATCGATCCTAGACCGTTCGGCAGTGGATACCCACCCTTTCGCGGCAACGGCCCGCACCCCGATGGCAGCGCCAGGCGCGAGATTTGCGATGATTGCGTGTGGTCGAATCGGGTGAATCGGCGGCGGTCGGTCCTCGTAGCCAGATTGTGATCGTTGACACATTATGCAAAACAGACTTAACTGGTCAGTCGGAACGGAAGTGTCTTTCCATGATGCGAAAAAGAATTTCTGTCGTGGAAGCAGCGCCCGTTTCTCTGCGCATGTTCAAGGCGCATGGTCGCCAACGATGATGTTGACGGCTGATCAAATCGAACAACTTGAGGTGATCCATGAAAAAGGTTGACAACGACCAACGGCGGGACACTGAGTCCGCCGCCGAGAGCAGCGGGAGTCCCGGCCTGCTCGACAGATTCTTCGAAATCACATCACGTGGTTCCTCGATCAAGCAAGAGATCCGCGGAGGCATCGTCGCCTTCGTCGCGATGGCCTACATCGTCGTCCTCAACCCCCTCATCCTGGGCGGTTCCGAGGATGTCGCGGGCGGGTCGCTCGACTTCGCCCAACTGACCGCTGTCACCGGCCTCGTCGCCGGTGTCATCACGATCCTCTTCGGAGTCGTCGCGAGGCTGCCCTTCGCGCTCGCCGCGGGCCTTGGCATGAACAGCTTCCTGGCCGTATCCGTGGTTCAGGAAGTGACCTGGGTCGAAGCCATGGGGCTCGTCGTCATCAACGGTGTGATCATCGTCGTCCTCGGAGCCACCGGCATCCGAACCGCGATCTTCAACGCCGTGCCCCACGCCCTGAAGGTCGCGATCACGGTCGGCATCGGCCTATTCATCGCGTTCATCGGCTTCGTCAACTCCGGCTTCGTCACCCGCACTCCGGCCGGACCTCCCGTCCAGCTGGGACAGGACGGATCGATCGCTTCGCTGCCGACGTTGGTGTTCGTGGTCGCACTGTTCCTCATCGGCATCCTCGTCGCTCGCAACGTTCCCGGTGGAATCCTCATCGGCATCGTCGTGGCCACGATCCTTGCGATGGTCATCCAGGCGATCGCAAAGCTGGGCACCGTGGGAGATCCGGTCAGTCCGGACCCGAAGGGCTGGAACCTTGCAGCACCTGAGATTCCCAGCCAGATCGTCGCATTGCCGGACTTCTCCCTCATCGGAGCCTTCGACCTGTTCGGAGCCTTCGAGCGCATCGGCGTCCTCGCAGCCACAATGCTCGTCTTCACTCTGGTGTTCACGAACTTCTTCGACGCCATGGGCACAATGACCGGGCTCGCGCGCAGCGCCGGTCTGCAGACGAAGGATGGAATGTTCCCCCGCATCCGCGGAGCATTCATCGTCGAGGGCCTCGGCGCAGTCGCCGGTGGTGGAGCCTCCGCCTCGTCGAACACCGTGTTCGTCGACGCAGCAGCAGGCATTGCCGAAGGTGCACGAACCGGACTTGCCGCCTGCATCACCGGTGTGCTGTTCCTGCTGTCGATGTTCTTCGCACCGCTCATCGGAGTCATCCCGATGGAAGCCGGCGCCGCAGCGCTCGTCGTCGTCGGTGCCATGATGGTCACTCAGATCCGCGAGATCGACATGAGCGACTTCCGCACCTCACTGCCGGTGTTCCTGACCATGGTCACGATGCCGCTGACCTACTCGATCGCCAACGGAATCGGCGTCGGGTTCATCTCCTGGGCCGTCATCCACGCGATGAGCAAGCGCGGCAAAGACGTCCACTGGCTCCTCTGGCTCGTGTCCGCAGGATTCGTGCTGTACTTCGTTCGCGGACCGATTTCGGCTATGTTGGGTGGATGAGTGAAATGATGGGACATCTTGCTTGGGGAAAGGGCCAGATCGCGCACGGCGACTGAAGCCCGTCAGTCGCTGCACTGACGGGTCACCCGGTCAATCGGGCCACACCGTCATCTCGACACCACGTTCTTCGCTGCTGTTCGCATGGATAACCAGAAGTTTCGAAGAATGAAGCAAATGTTCTAACCATGCACTGTGCGCCGCAGAGACGAGGCGCAGGAGGTAAGTGCGATGTCTGCCCCGGCAACTCAACGTTCCACCGCCCAGGTTTCAGTGAACTCAGCCGTTCATGAGATTGAGGGCCCCCCACACACAAATGCTTTGGACTTCCTTCGCGGAGTCGGCCTCACCGCAGCAAAAGAAGGCTGCGCCGAAGGCGAATGCGGAGCCTGCGCGATCATGGTCGCCCGCCCCGACGCCGATGGGACCACCCGATGGACCTCGGTCAACTCGTGCCTGCTGCCCGCCGCAGCACTCGATGGCCAAGAGGTCATCACAGCCGAAGGGCTCGTCGACGGTGAATCCGTCCACCCCGTCCAAGAAGAGATGGCCGTGCGCGGCGGATCCCAATGCGGATACTGCACCCCCGGCTTCATCTGCTCCATGGCCGCCGAATATTACCGGCCCGAACGTGCCGACGACGCCTCGGCTGCCTCAGCCGCAGCGGACGAGGACCACCACTGCGGTCCCAACGGCTTCGACATCCACTCCTTGTCCGGCAACCTCTGCCGCTGCACTGGCTATCGCCCCATCCGCGACGCCGCCTACGCACTGGGCCAGCCCGAACCCGGCGACTCGATTGCCGCGCGCACCCAGAAGTCGGCGCCCACCTCGGCGAGCACCGATATTCACCGCACGGATACTGCCACCGGTGAAGCCGGACGCTACCGTCGCCCGTCCACCCTCGCCGAGGCGCTGGATATCTTGGCTGCCGAACCCGAGGTTCTCGTCGTCGCCGGCGCCACCGACTGGGGCGTCGAGGTCAACATCAAGGGGGCACGCGCCAAATCGATGCTCGCCATCGACCGCCTGGCCGAACTGCGCGGCATCACCCGCACCGACGAATACATCGAACTCGGAGCCGCCCACACCCTGAGCGAACTCGAACGCGAACTCGCCGGCTCGATCCCGCTGCTGGGCAAACTGATTCCGCAGTTCGCCTCCCGACTCATCCGCAATGCCGCCACCATCGGCGGCAACCTCGGCACCGGCTCACCCATCGGTGATACCCCGCCGGCGCTCCTGGCCTTGGACGCACAGCTCGTGCTCACCTCGGCGACCGGGTCACGGGTCGTGGAACTCGCCGAGTACTTCACCGGCTACCGGCAGACCGTGCGGGGTGCCGGGGAACTCATCTCTGCGATCCGCATCCCGCTGCCGCTGGCCCCCATGACCTCGTTCCAGAAGATCGCAAAGCGCCGCTTCGACGACATCTCCTCGGTCGCCATCGGCTACGCCGTGACCGTTGCAGACGGGATCGTGACCAAGGCTCGGATCGGTCTGGGCGGAGTCGCGGCCACCCCGCTGCGCGCCAGGGCCACCGAGGCGCTGCTTGAAGGCGCACCCTGGACGCTGGACACCGTCCACGGCGCAGCCGAAACACTGGCAGCAGAAGGCACCCCGATGGACGATCACCGGGCGAGTGCGAAATATCGGACCGCGATGCTGCGGTCCTCGTTGGAACGCTTCTATGCAGAACAGGAGGCAGGACGATGAGCCACCTCTCACAGCGCCCCACCGACCCCATCGTCGGTGAGAGCCACCATCACGAAAGCGCCTTCGGCCACGTCACCGGAGCTGCCCTCTACACTGATGACCTCGTCGGACGCCTCGCCGGCGTCCTCCACGCCTACCCGGTGCAGTCCACTCAGGCCCACGCGAAACTGAACAAGGTCGACATCGACGGTGCCTATGCGGTGCCCGGAGTCGTTCGCGTCATCACCGCTGCAGACATCCCCGGCGTCAACGACCAGGGCGTCAAGCACGACGAACCGATGCTGCCCGTCGACGAAGTGATGTTCTACGGCCAGCCCGTCGCCTGGGTCCTCGGCAACGACCTCGAAGCTGCGAAGGCCGGAGCCGCGGCTGTGGTCGTCGACTACGACACCCTGCCCTCGCTCGTCTCCGTACGTGAGGCGATCGAGGCGGGCAGCTTCCACGGCATCCAGCCCGTCATCGACAAGGGTGACGCCACGGGAGCCTTCGCCGATGCCGCCCACGTGTTCGAAGGCGAATTCGAGTTCGCCGGTCAGGAGCACTTCTACCTCGAGACCCAGGCCTCACTGGCTCAGGTCGACGAGAGCGGACAGATCTTCGTCCAGTGCTCGACACAGCATCCCACCGAAACGCAGGACATCGTCTCCCATGTCCTCGGGGTTCCCGCCCACGAGGTGACCGTGCAGTGCCTGCGCATGGGCGGAGGTTTCGGCGGTAAGGAGATGCAGCCCCACGGGTACGCCGCACTCGCGGCCCTCGGCGCGAAGCTCACCGGTCGTCCGGTGCGCCTGCGACTCAACCGCACGCTCGACATCACGATGACCGGCAAACGTCACGGCTTTCACTCGTCCTGGAAGATCGGCTTCACCGAGGAAGGCAAGATCCTAGCCTTGGATGCGACGCTGACCGCCGACGGCGGGTGGAGCCTCGACCTGTCCGAGCCCGTGCTCACCAGGGCCATGTGCCACATCGACAACGCCTACTGGGTGCCCAACATCCGCGTGGCCGGTCGCATCGCGAAGTGCAACAAGACTTCGCAGACCGCGTTCCGCGGGTTCGGCGGGCCGCAGGGCATGCTGGTGATGGAGGACATCCTCGGCCGGGTCGCCCCGAAGCTGGGTCTGTCGGCTCGAGAGCTGCGTCGCCGCAACTTCTACCAAGCCGGCCAGGACACCCCGTACTACCAGCCCGTGCGTCACCCCGAGAGGCTGGAGGCCACCTGGGACCAGATCGTATCCACCGCCGAGGTGGAGGCTCGGGAAGCCGAGATCGAGCAGTTCAATGCCCGCAACGATCACGTCAAACGCGCGATCGCGCTGACCCCTGTGAAGTTCGGGATCTCGTTCAACCTCACCGCCTTCAACCAGGGCGGGGCCCTCGTGCTGGTGTACAAGGACGGTTCTGTCCTCGTCACCCACGGCGGCACCGAAATGGGACAGGGCCTGCACATGAAGATGCTGCAGGTCGCGGCCACCACTCTCGGTGTGCCTCTGTCCACGGTGCGGCTCGCGCCCACGCGCACGGACAAGGTCCCCAACACCTCGGCGACGGCGGCGAGCTCCGGCACCGACCTCAACGGCGGTGCGGTCAAGGACGCCTGCGAGCAGATCCGGGATCGTCTGACCCAGGTGGCAGCCGGGATCGTCGGGGCACCCGCCCACGAGGTGAGCGTAAGCCGCGGCATCGTCAGCGCACTGTCCTCGAAGAAGACAGTGACCTGGGAAGAGCTCATCAACGCCGCCTACTTCCAGCGGATCCAGCTCTCGGCCTCTGGGTTCTACCGGACCGAGGGATTGCACTGGGACCTGTCGATCATGACCGGCGAACCCTTCAAATACTTCGCCTACGGGGCTGCCGCGTCCGAGGTCGAGGTCAACCGCTTCGACGGCTCCTACACGCTGCGTCGCGTCGACATCGTCCATGACGTCGGCGACTCGCTCTCACCCCTGATCGACCTCGGCCAGATCGAGGGCGGCTTCGTCCAGGGCGCCGGCTGGCTGACACTGGAAGACCTGCGCTGGGATGAATCAGACAAACCCAGCCGAGGTCGCCTAGCCACTCAGGCCGCAAGCACGTACAAGATCCCCAGCTTCTCCGAAGCCCCCGAGATCTTCAACGTTGCGGTGCTGGACAAGGCGCACGAAGAGGGCGCCGTCTACGGTTCGAAGGCCGTGGGCGAACCTCCGCTCATGCTTGCTTTCTCCGTCCGCGAAGCCCTGCGAGACGCTGTGGCCGCGTTCGGCGCTGAGTCCGAGCCGGGCGGTGTGGGGCCGTCGGTTGAGCTGGCTTCACCGGCGACTCCCGAAGCCGTGTTCTGGGCCATCGAATCGGTGCGCTCACCTGCCACGAGCGGTGCGGCTGCCACTGGCGCTGCGGCTGCGTCCGGCGATGCTGCGCGGGAGAATCCGGAAGGCATCAGTGTCCCATCATGACTTGGATGGACACAACGGCCGAGCTTCGGAAGGCTCGAGTGCCGGCCGTCCTCGTCACTCTTGCTTCGGTTCGCGGGCACGCCCCGCGTGAAGCCGGAGCGAAACTGATCGCCACCGCCGATGACCTGTATGGGACCATCGGCGGCGGCAATCTGGAGATGACGGCCGTCACCCGTGCCCGCGAGATCCTCGCCGCAGCAGCAGACTCGGCGTCGGGGGAGTACCGCGCCGAACCCGAGATGCTCACTCTGCGACTCAACGACAAAGCACCCGCCAAATACGGGCGCCAATGCTGCGGCGGGGAGGTCAGCGTTCTGCTCGAACCGCTGCCCGTGCCCGCCTCGGTGGCGATCTTCGGCATCGGCAACATCGGGCTCGAGCTGACCCGGATCCTGGCCCGCCACGACATCGATGTCCACGTCAGCGATTCTCGCCCGGAGCACCTAGGGGAGCTCGACCGGTTGGAGCCGCCCGTGGCTGCGATTCATCGCGAGTTCGCCGTTGTCGGCGAAGAGGTGCTCGTCGGGCTGCCTGCCGGTACGCACGTTCTCATCATGACCCACGACCACGCCGAGGATCTCCACCTCTGCGACGCGGCACTTACCCGCGGCGGCCTCGGCTCCATCGGACTCATCGGCTCGAGCGCCAAATGGCAGCGGTTCCGGAAGAACCTCATCGCCGAGGGCCACACACCCGAGTCCGTCGACACCATCGACTGCCCCATCGGACTGCCCGATCTGCCTGGCAAGCAGCCGGCGACGATCGCACTCAGCGTCGCCGCCGATCTGCTTGGCCGCATGGGCTGACTTTCACCAGACCACACTTCATTCTTCAAGGAGCACCACCATGTTCATCTATCGTGCCCGTGTCTTCGACACACCGAGCGACCCCTTTGCCGGCGGCGCCCTGCGCTCGGACTCAGACGTCGCCATCGTCGTCGATGACGGACAGATCATCGCCCGCACCGACTTCGCCGCAGCTGCGGCCAAACATTCCGACGCCGAGGTGGTCGACCTCCGTGCCGGTGTCCTCATTCCCGGCCTCATCGACACCCACGTCCACTACCCGCAGGTCCGCGCCATCGGCTACCTCGGCATGCCCCTGCTCGACTGGCTCGACCACTGCGCCCTGCCCGAGGAGACGAAGCTCGGTGACGAGGCCTATGCCTCGGCCGTGGCCGGTGATTTCCTCACCGGGCTGACCTCGGCGGGGACCACCTCGGCGATGGTCTTCGGTTCGCATTTCGCCAGCGCCATGGACACCTTCTTCTCCCAGGCCGCCGAGGTGGGTCTGCGGATCACATCGGGCCTGGTCACCAGCGACCGGATCCTCCCGGAACCGCTGCTGACGAGCGTGGAGAAATCCGTGTCGGAGAGCCAGGGCCTCATCGACCGCTGGCATGGCCAAGGCCGCCTGCGATACGCGGTCACGCCGCGCTTCTCCTTTTCCGCCGGACAGGAGCTGCTGGCCGCCGGAGGGCAGCTGGTGGCTGACAACCCGGGCATCTGGGTGACCTCTCACCTGAACGAGAACCGCGACGAGGTCGCCGGTGTCGCCGAGATGTTCCCCGAAGCCCTGGACTACCTCGACACCTACGACCGGGCGGGACTGCTGAACCGACGGACGATCCTGGCCCACAATGTGCACCCGAGTGATCGCGAACTGGCCCGCATGGCAGAGGTCGGGGCCGCCTCGGCGCACTGTCCGACCTCGAACTCGAACCTGGCCAGCGGCTTCTTCCCGCTGCGCAGACACATCGAAACCGGAGTCCGCGTTGCGCTCGGCTCCGACGTGGGCGCGGGAACGGGCTTCTCCCTGCTCAAGGAGGGCGTGCAGGCCTACTTCATGCAGCAGCTCGACCCCTCCGGCGGGCTGCCGCTGACCTCTGCGCACCTGCTGCACCTGGCCACCGCGGCCGGAGCACAGGCCCTCGAGCTGTCGGATGAGGTGGGCGATCTGTCCGTGGGCAAGCGCTTCGACGCCGCCTATATCGCGCCAGCAGAAGGTCAGCCCCTGGCCGTGGGGCTTGAGCACGCAAGCAGCGACGAGGACGCCCTGGCGAAGATCTTCGCCATGGGAACCCCGGCCGACATCGCCCGTGTGTGGGTCGATGGAGAGCCCGTCAAGGGCTGACCTTTCACTTCTCAGCCACCCTCCGGGTGCTGGGCAACCCCGCTAAAGGTTGCTCAGCGCCCGGAGGGTTCTTTTCGTCGCGGGGTTGACGATCCACTAGCCGCCTGCTTATGCTTGATTTCATCAAACGGAAACACAATTCCACAATACGGAAAACAGAGAATCCGTACTCGCAGCGACGCGAAGGAGAACCCCATGACGAACTTCGATTTCACCAATGCCGACAGCTACATCCTCAACTGCTCCACCCTGCTCACCGAGCTGCCCGTGATGGAGCGCGCCCAGGCGGCGAAGGACGCCGGGTTCAACCAGGTCGAATTCTGGTGGCCATTCGACGGCAACCCGACCCCCACCTCGGCGGAGGTCGATGAGTTCATCGCCTCACTCGACAGCGCAGGCGTCGAACTCAAGGGTCTGAACTTCTGGGCCGGGAACATGGCCGGAGGTGATCGCGGCATGGTCTCTATCAAGGGTGCCGAGGCGGACTTCGCAGCCAACGTCGACATTGTCGTCGAGATCGGACGCCGCACCGGCTGCCGCGCCTTCAACGCCCTCTACGGCCTGCGCACCGAAGGCCAGACGCCTGAGGAGCAGGACGAGGTCGCCATCGAGAACCTCAAACTCGCCGCCGACGCCGTCGCCGCCATCGAGGGCACCGTGCTCGTCGAGCCCGTCTCAGGGGCAGAGGATTATCCGCTCAAGCGCGCATCCGACGCCGCCGACGTGGTTCAGAGGGTCCGGGCCCAGGGTGTGGTCAACGTCGCCGTCCTCGCCGACTTCTTCCACATGTCGATCAACGGCGATGACGTGGCCGCTGTCATCGAGGCCGACGCCGCGAAGTTCGGGCACATCCAGATCGCCGATGCCGCCGGCCGCGGAGCACCGGGAACGGGCGAACTGCCGCTGCAGGACTGGATCAACCGCTCCTACGAACTCGGCTACACCGGCCAGGTCGCCCTCGAATACAAGCAGGACCGGACCACCGCATTTCAGTGGCTCGCGAACTGAACCTGCCCTCACCAACTTTCATCGACATCGTAGATAGGACACGAACATGAGCAAGACAATCGCATTCATCGGACTCGGAATCATGGGCCTGCCGATGGCCAAGAATCTCGTCAGCGCCGGCTTCACCGTCCGCGGCTACAACCGCTCACCTGAGAAGGCCGCGGAACTCGCGAAGGCAGGCGGGCAGGCCGCAGGCACCATTGCCGAGGCGGTCGACGGTGCCGATGTCATCATCACCATGGTTCCCGATTCCCCAGACGTCGAAGACGTGCTGACCGGTGAGGAAGGCATCCTCGCCCATGCCAAGTCCGGCGCCTACTGGATCGATAACTCGACCATCCGCCCCGACGTTGCGAAGAACCTCTCCGCCCAGGCCGCAGAGAAGGGCCTCAAGCCCCTCGACGCACCGGTCTCCGGCGGCGAAGCGGGAGCGGTCAACGGTGCCCTGTCGATCATGGTCGGCGGCGAACAGGCCGACTTCGATGCCGTCTCCGATGTCTTCGACGCCGTCGGCAAGACCATCGTGCTCGTCGGCCCCTCGGGCTCGGGGCAGACCGTGAAGGCCGCGAACCAGCTCATCGTCGCCGGCAACATCGAACTCCTGGCTGAGGCCGTCGTCTTCCTCGAAGCCTACGGAGTCGAGACCACCTCGGCGCTGCAGGTCCTCGGCGGCGGATTGGCCGGATCGAAGGTCCTTGATCAGAAGGGCCAGAAGATGCTCGACCGCTCCTTCGAGCCCGGCTTCCGGCTGGCGCTGCACCACAAGGACATGGGCATCGTCACCGCCGCCGCCCGCGAGGCCGGAGTCGCGATCCCCCTCGGATCCGCCGTCGCCCAGCTCGTCGCCTCGACCGTCCAGCAGGGCAACGGCGGACTCGACCACTCGGGGCTCTTCACCGTCGTCGAGCAGCTCTCCGGTAAGAACCAGGACTGAAGCGCCACCTCGGCGGCTTCATTCCACCACGAACCGGGCCGGCGACAGCGTCGTCGCCGGCTCACCCAACTCGGCCCTCGAACGGGCCACTGAACTCGGTCCACTCGAACGTGGGCCGCTGAAGCGAAGGAAGAACAATGACACGTATGCGCGCAGTTGACGCGGTGGTGCTCATCCTCGAAAAGGAAGGCGCCACGGAGACATTCGGCCTGCCGGGCGCGGCCATCAACCCGCTGTACTCAGCGATGAAGGCCCACGGCGGAATTCGCCACACCCTGGCTCGCCACGTCGAAGGGGCCTCCCATATGGCCGACGGGTACACGCGGGCGGCGGCAGGGAACATCGGCATCTGCCTGGGCACCTCGGGGCCTGCCGGTACAGACATGATCACCGGCCTCTACGCCGCGGCAGCGGACTCACAGCCCATCCTGTGTATCACCGGACAGGCACCCGTCGCGGTCCTCGACAAAGAGGACTTCCAGGCCGTAGACATCGCCTCCATCGCGAAGCCCGTGACCAAGATGGCCAAGACCGTGCTCGAAGCGGGACAGGTGCCCGGCGTCTTCCAGTCGGCCTTCCAGCTCATGCGCTCGGCCCGGCCCGGCCCGGTCCTCATCGACCTGCCGATCGACGTCCAGCAGACCGAGATCGACTTCGACATCGACACCTACGAACCCTTGGTGCCCTCGAAGCCAGCGGCCACCTCGGCTCAGGCGGAGAAGGTCCTCGACCTCATCGCAGCGGCCAAGCACCCGCTCATCATCGCCGGCGGCGGAATCCTCAACGCCGAGGCCGCGGACAAGCTCGTCGAATTCGCCGAGGCGACCTCGATCCCGGTCTCACCGACGCTGATGGGATGGGGCACGATCCCGGACAACCACCCGCTGCAGGCGGGCATGGTCGGCATCCAGACACACGTGCGCTACGGCAACGCCTCATTCCTGGAATCCGATCTGGTCATCGGCATCGGCAACCGCTGGGCCAACCGTCACACCGGTGACCTCGGCGTCTACCGTGAGGGACGCAAATTCGTCCACATCGATATCGAACCCACACAGATCGGACGCGTCTTCTCACCCGACTACGGCGTCGTCTCCGACGCAGGGGCCGCGCTCGACGCACTGCTGGCTGCCGCTCACGGGCGGGCCGAGGGCACGGGCGCTGGCGCGCTGCCGGACTTCACCGGCTGGGCCGGCGAATGCACGGAGCGCAAGTCCACCGAGCACCGCAAGACCAACTACACGGATATGCCGATCAAGCCCCAGCGGGTCTATCAGGAGATGAACGCTGCGTTCGATGAGGACGTGACCTATGTGTCGACGATCGGGCTGAGCCAGATCGCCGGTGCACAGATGCTCCACGTCTACAAGCCTCGCCACTGGATCAACGCAGGTCAGGCCGGCCCCTTGGGCTGGACAGGACCCGCTGCGCTGGGTGTGGCGAAGGCCAAACCGGAGGAGACGGTCGTCGCCCTGTCCGGTGACTACGACTTCCAGTTCATGATCGAGGAGCTGGCCGTCGGCGCACAGCACAAGATCCCGTACCTGCACGTCGTCGTCAACAACTCCTACCTGGGCCTGATCCGGCAGTCACAGCGCGGTTTCGACATGGACTTCGAGGTGTCGTTGGCCTTCGACAACATCAACTCCTCAGGTGAAGCCGCCAGCTACGGCGTCGACCATGTGGCCGTGGCGCAGGGGCTGGGGTGCAAGGCGCTGCGCGTCGAGGATCCCGAGCTCATCGGCGAGGGGCTGCGGGTGGCGAAGGAACTCATGGACGAACACCAGGTCCCCGTGGTCGTCGAGGTCATCCTCGAACGCGTCACGAACATCTCCATGGGTGCGGCGCTGGACAGCATCAATGAGTTCGACGTCCTCGCTCAGACCCCGGCCGATGCCCCCACGGCGCTGACGCCGATGAGCGAGCTGGCCGCTGCGAAGTAGGGGACCGGCGGTCAGCACGCTGTGCCAGCCTGCTTCGACGTCGGCCATGTCACAATTGGTATACCATGGCCCCGAGGGTGTCGGATGCACGAGTCCGAGCCCTCGGGGACTTGTATGACATGCTCGGCGCAGCTGCCGAGGACAACTGCCCGGCTGGCACTGCCGGGTGAAATGGCTCGGCCGTCCAGGCTGGGTGAACCACCTCGGCCGTCTCGGCTGAGTGAATGAGGAGAGTGTATGAACGTCGACGACGCCGGAACACAGGCTACCGACCAGGCCTTCGATCTGGTCATCCGAGCACAGCGGGCGGTTCTGCCCGAGGGCCAGAGCGCTGCTGAAGTCGGAGTGCGCGAGGGCAGGATTATCGAGATCGCCACCGGGGGCACGGTGCTGAGCGGGACCACCTCGGCGAATGCGAAGGTCGTCGAACTCGGCGACGACCAGGTGCTGCTGCCTGGCCTCGTCGATTCCCACGTGCACGTCAACGACCCGGGCCGCAGCGAATGGGAGGGCTTCGCCAGCGCCACCCGGGCAGCGGCAGCCGGAGGAGTGACGACGATCGTGGACATGCCGCTGAACTCCCTGCCACCGACCGTCAATGTCGAATCCTTGGACATCAAGCGCGAGGTCGCAGGGCCCAAGGCCTTCATCGACGTCGGCTTCTGGGGCGGAGCGATCCCCGGCAACACCAGTGACCTCAAGCCTCTCTTCGATGCCGGCGTCTACGGCTTCAAGTGTTTCCTCGAGGACTCGGGCGTCGATGAGTTCCCGCCGCTGAAGCCCGAGGAGCTGCGCGCCGATCTGGCGGAGCTCGCGAAATACGACGGTCTGCTCATCGTCCACGCCGAGGATCATTCGGTCATGGCCGAGGCGCCGAAGAACTCCGGCCGCAAGTTCAGCGACTTCCTCGCCTCCCGTCCGCGTGAGGCCGAGAACGTCGCGATCGCTCGCGTCATCGAAGCGGCGAGGGAGACCGGCGCCCGCGCCCACATTCTGCACCTGTCCTCGGCCGACGCGCTGCCGCAGATTGCCAAGGCCAAGGCCGAGGGCGTGAAGCTCACGGTCGAGACCTGCCCCCACTACCTCGTGTTCACTTCAGAGGAGATCCCCGACGGCGCAACTACACATAAGTGCTGCCCGCCGATTCGCGAGGAATCCAACCGTGAGGCTCTGTGGCAGGGGCTCGTCGACGGCACGATCGACTGCATAGTCTCCGATCATTCGCCCTCGACTGCCGAGCTGAAGCTCCTCGACACCGGTGACTTCGGTGCGGCCTGGGGTGGAATCTCCTCCCTGCAGCTGGGTCTCTCGCTGGTGTGGACCGAGGCCGCCAGGCGCGGGATCGACCTCGCCGAGGTGGTGGCCTGGATGTCCTCGGCACCCGCCGCGGTCGCCGGAGTACAGGACAAGGGTGCGATCGCCCTCGGCAACGACGCAGACTTCGCGGTCTTCGCCCCCGAAGAAGAGTGGACCGTTCATGCCACGGAGCTCTACCACCGGAACCAGATCAGCGCCTACGACACGCGTGCCGTCCGCGGTGCGGTCAAGCAGACCATCCTCCGCGGCGCCCCGGTCAACTTCGACGAGCCTCAGGGCCGCCTGCTGCGCGCCCGCTGACCCTCAGGTCGCCTAAACCTCCCTGACGTCACTAATTGCGCCCGGCGCCGCGCGTAGTTAGTGACGTCAGGGAGGTTTAGTGTGTGCGCCGGAACTTCGATTACGTAATCCACAGGGTTATCCACAATATTGCTCATAGTGTGGCGTTTGATGCGATTTGTTGTCATTATCTGCTTTATGTACTCTATTATGACTACGGCGCGATTGTTGCGTTCAGGCTTCAGCAAGCGAGAACTGGCGCGCGCCGAACGTTGCTGTCTCCGGCGGATTGCTCGCGGCCGATACGCCGTCGAGCGTATATGTGACAACCCTGCGCATCAGTGCGTCTGGGCTGCCGTGGATGAGGGGCACGCTGAAGAGTTCGAGTTGTTCAATGACCGCCGGGATGCCGAACAGAATCTCAAGGCGCTCATCCGTGCGCGAGCGGAGAAAGTGAATGAGCAGGAGTCAGTCAGGCCCTCGGTCCGAGGGCGGGAAGTCTTCTCACATCTGTCTGCCGCTCTGATCCATGGTCTGCCGACAGTAACTCTGCCGGATCGCAGGGTTGAGGTCATCAGGCCGGGCGCTTCACGTAAACATCGCCACCTACGAGTGCGCAACACCACTTTGCCCCACAGTGGCTGGGTAACGGTGGGGATCTACCGTGTGACCACGCTTGAACGAACTCTCGTTGATGTTGCTTTGACCTATGATCTCGCCACCACGGTGTCGATGATCGATCATGCTCTACGTCTGGAGTGGACGTCGGTGGAGGCTATCCGAGAAGTTCTGGTTGAGTGCGACGGTGCCCGTGCACAGCGGCGAGCGAGGTGTGCGCTGGGCCTTGCGGATGCCCTTCGCGAATCTCCCGCAGAATCGGTGGCCGCGGCACGCTTCTTCGAACACGGCATTCGCGGTTTCGTGCCCCAGGTCGAGTTCAGGGACAGGTTCGGGCGCGTATTCGCCCGGGTCGACTTCTGTCACCAACCATCGAAAGTCGTTGTTGAAGTAGACGGCTTGGCGAAGTATTCCATGGGCCCAGGAACTCCACGACAGGCGCTTGAGAACGAGAAGAGCCGTGACGCCCAGCTTTCGGCTCTTGGCTACAGGGTGATTCACCTGACGTGGAAACAGCTTTTCCTCGCAGGGCCATTCGAAGACGTCAAACGGGTGATTTCTGAGCGCGTCATTGCACGGTAAACCTCCCTGACGTCACTAAATGCGCCCGGCGCCGGGGGCATTTAGTGACGTCAGGGAGGTTTAGTCGAAGAGGCTGTGCCTCAGGCGCCGAGCTTCTCGCGGAGACGGGCGACGTGGCCCTCGGCGTCGACGTTGTATTCGACGTCGGAGAGCGTGCCGTCTTCGGCGATGACGAATGTCGAGCGCAGGGTGCCTTCGAAGGTATTGCCGCCCACGGTCTTCTCACCGAACGACCCGTAGGTCTTCGCCAGCGCTGCCCCCGGATCCGAGAGCAGCGGGAAGGTCAGGTGCTGGTCGTCCGTGAAGGCCTGCAGTGCCTCGGCGTCATCGGGAGAGACTCCGAGCACCTGGAATCCGGCACCTGCCAGCGATGAGAGGTTGTCGCGGAAATCGCAGGCTTCGGTCGTGCAGCCAGGCGTTGCGGCCTTGGGGTAGAAGTAGAGGATGACCTTCTGCCCGGCGAAATCCGCCTTCGAGTAGGTCTTGCCTTTGGCGTCGGTCAGGGAGAAGTCCGGTGCGTTTTGTCCGACTTCGAGCTGTGCACTCATGATGATGTGTCCTTTCGTAGGTGACTGCTGGTGCTGGTGGTCAGTTCTGTCGCGCGCCCGTGACGCCCATAGCGCCCGCGCCCGCGCCCGCGACGCCCGCGCCGGCGTGGACGAGGGCGCATGCGTGAGCGGCGGTGGCTTCGATGAGCTCTTCGGCGTGGTCGGAGAGCTCGGCGAGCTCGGCCGGGCCAGGTGCGATGGACAGTGCGGCGGTGATGCCCGCTTCCCGGCATTCGGCGGGGCTGAGCGCGACGCGTCCGGCGACGACGATGATCCTCGCCGAGGCGGGGGCGTGGTCTCGTACGGCCGCAACGACCTTCCCTCCGAGGGACTGGGAATCGAAAGAGCCCTCACCTGTGAGCACGATATCGGCCTTCGCCAGGGCCTCGGTCAGGCCCACCGCCTCGGCGACCATCGTCGACCCGGGCACCACCTCGGCGCCCAACAGGGTCGTCAGCGCCAAAGGAATTCCGCCTGCGGCACCGAAGCCGGGCGTCAGTGCCAAGGACGAGGCCTCCGATTCAGAGCCGGCGAGCACCTCGGCGAGGTGGGCCAGGCCGGAATCGAGGACGGATACAGACGCGGCATCGGCACCTTTCTGGGGGCCGAAGACTGCCGCGGCACCGCGAGGTCCCGTGAGTGGATTGTCGACGTCGACGGCGATGCGCCAGCGCACCTCGCGGGCACGCGGATCAAGGCCCGAGCCATCGATCGCAGTCAGGGACGTAAGCCCTCCGCCGCCAGGCGCAATCGGTGAGCCCGCGGAGTCGGTGAAGGCGGCGCCCAGAGCGGAGGCGATGCCGACTCCGCCGTCGGTGCTCGCTGATCCGCCGATGCACAGCAGAATCTCCTCGACCCCCTGGTCAAGGGCATGGGCGGCAATGAGTCCGACGCCGTAGGTGTCGGCGCGTTCAGGCTGGAGGGCAACGTCGGAGACCTGCGGGAGGCCATTGGCCTGAGCGGCCTCGATGACAGCGGTCTTCCCATCGGCGGAGATGCCGAACAGGGCAGTTGCGGGCCGTCCCAGGGCATCGACGATGTCGACCGAGCGAGCCGGGGTGCCCCACACGGCGAGCAGCGCGTCGAGGGTTCCCTCGCCCCCGTCGGCGAAGGGCAGGTCGGTGATCTGCCACTCGGGGAACACTTGGCGGGCACCGCGAGCCAGGGCGGCTGCGGCTGCGGGGGCGCTGGCGGAGCCCTTGAAGGAATCGGGGGCGCAGACGATCGTCGGGGTTTCCCTGCTCATGACGTCATTCAACCTCATTGTCGTGATATCGGCGGAGAGCGTTCGGCAGTCGGACGGGCCATTGACACTGCACGCTCATCCATTATCCACTCTGCGGAAGAAGTTTTCCAAATTCCCACTCCACGTCGTCGGTCGAGATTTGACATCGAGAACCCCTCGGGCCAAACTCGAACCAGTTAAATGGAAATATACTTCCGAGATGTGAAACGCCTTACATAAGGCTTCAGATCTCGATGTCTAGGAGGTCAGTGTGGACCTGAACGAGTTCAATCGGCTCCCTGCCGACGACGCCCGCACGGCATTGCGCCCGTGTCTCGACGTGGATCGGTGGATCGACGGAGTCGTCGAGGCCAGGCCGTATCCCGATGCCGAGTCCGCGGTCGAAGCCGCCCGCACCAGCGCGAATCCACTGTCTGATGATGAGATCAACCAGGCCATGTCCCACCATCCCCGGATCGGTGAGAAATCCAAGGGTTCCGGCGCCGAGGCGGCTCATTCCTCCCGCGAACAGGCGGGTCTGGGTGCCCTCGGCGGAGACGTACAGAAGCGACTCGCAGCAGGCAATGCCGCCTACGAAGAGCGCTTCGACCGTGTCTTCCTCATCCGCGCCGCCGGTCGAGACCCCGAGGAGATCCTCGGGGAACTCAACCGCCGCATGGCCAACACCGCCGCCGACGAACTCGCCGAGGTCGGCGAGCAGCTGATCCAGATCGCCGCACTCAGACTCGAAGGACTCCTCGTATGAGCTTCATCTCCGCCCACGCTCTCGACTCCACGCTCGGTACCCCTGCCGCCGACCTTGAGGTCACGCTGTATTCCGGCGCCGAGGTGATTGCGAACGCCCGCACGGACGGAAACGGTCGTGTCTCGGAATTCGGACCGGACCACCTCGGCGCCGGGGATTATCGGATCGTATTCGGTACCGGCGCCTATTTCGAGACCCAGGGGCAAGATCATTTCCATCCTCAGGTGACGATCGACTTCACGGTCAAAGCCGGTGAAGCGCACTATCACATACCATTGTTGCTGAGCCCGTTCGCGTACAGCACCTACCGGGGAAGCTGAGAAGCTGAGCGGGCAGCACCACCCACAAGCACCAGGGGAAGCAGGCCCCCTGCGGGATGAAGATCCTCAACAAACCGCCGAAGTTCGCAGGACGAGTCGTCCGGCAATCTCGCAAATCAATTGGTCACAGAGACCATGCTGCACTCGGCTACGAGCGCGGCGCGGTCGCTGGTTTCAGCAACAGGAGCAAGAAGATGAGCAAGGTGAAACTGACAACGAACCAGTACGGCAAGGCGGAGAACCGTTTGATGAGGGTCTACCGTGACTCCGAACGTCACGAGATCCGCGACCTCAACGTCACCTCACAGCTGTGGGGCGACTTCGAGACCGCCCACACCGAGGGCAACAACGAGCACGTCGTCGCCACCGACACCCAGAAGAATACGGTCTTCGCCAAAGCCAAGGAACTCGGAGTGAGCTCACCCGAACAGTTCCTCCTCGGCCTCGGCGAGCACTTCACCTCCAGCTTCGACTGGGTCACCGGTGGGCGTTGGGCGGCAGAGGAATACGGCTGGTCGCGCATCAACGATCACAACCACTCGTTCTACAAGTCCGCACCCGAAACCCGGACCGCGGTCCTAACCCGCGACAGCGACACGACCACCCTGATCTCCGGCTTCTACGGGCTCACCGTGCTCAAAACCACCGAATCAGGTTTCGTCGGCTACCCGAAGGACAAATACACGACCCTGCCGGAGACCGACGACCGCATTCTCGCTACCGACATCGCGACCCGCTGGATCTACAACACAACGGATCTCGACTTCGAAGGCGTGTACAAAAAGGTCAAGGAGATCATCCTCGACTCGTTCACCGACCACTACTCGCATGCCCTGCAGCACACCCTCTACCAGATGGGTGAGAAGGTCATCGACGCTGTGCCGGAGATCGACGAGATCCGGTTCTCCTGCCCCAATAAGCACCATTTCCTCTACGACATCGAACGCTTCGGTTTGGAGAACCCGAACGAAGTGCTCATCGTCGCCGATCGGCCCTACGGGCTGATCGAAGCCACCTTCACACGTGACGGTGTGGAGGAGAACAAGGACGCCTGGGCGCAGATCGCCGGCTTCTGCTGATAAATTTTCATAGTCGGGTCCACGGGAGCACCTTCCCGTGGACCTGACGTGTTTGAGAGGGACGACTATGACCCAGGACACAACCTCGGCAATCCCGAGGGGAACCGGTGACGAAGAGATTGACGAATGGCTGGAGTCCTGGGAAGGGCTCGTCAGCCAGCGCGGTACCCTGCGTGCCAGCGAGATCATGGAGGCGCTGCGTCGACGTGCCGCCTCGAACTCCGTGGCTCAGCCCAAGGTCACGACCACGGACTACGTCAACACGATCCCGGCCGATCAGGAACCCGAGTACCCCGGGGATGAGCGCCTCGAGCGCAAATACCGCAAATGGCTGCGCTGGAACGCCGCGATGCTCGTCCACCGAGCCCAGCGTCCAGAGATCTCCGTCGGCGGCCACATCTCGACCTATGCGGGTGCCGCCACCCTCTACGAGATCGGGTTCAACAATTTCTTCCGCGGCCACGACCACCCCGGCGGGGGCGACCAGGTCTTCTTCCAGGGACATGCCTCACCCGGCATGTATGCCAGGGCCTTCCTCGAGAACCGTCTGAACGAAAAGCAGCTCGACGGCTTCCGGCAGGAGGCTTCGAAGGCCCCCGACGGGCTGAGCTCATACCCCCACCCGCGCCTGATGCCGGAGTTCTGGCAGTTCCCGACCGTGTCGATGGGCTTGGGCCCGATCAACTCGATCTACCAGGCGCAGATGAACCGTTACCTGCACAACCGCGGCATCAAGGACACCTCCGATCAGCGCGTCTGGGCCTTCCTCGGCGACGGCGAGATGGACGAGCCGGAATCACGCGGTGCCCTCCAGCTGGCCGCGAACGAAGGTCTCGACAACCTCACCTACGTCATCAACTGCAACCTGCAGCGACTTGATGGTCCGGTGCGCGGCAACGGCAAGATCGTCCAGGAACTCGAAGCCGTCTTCACCGGCGCCGGCTGGAACGTCATCAAGGTGCTGTGGGGTCGCGAATGGGACTCCCTCCTCGACGCTGATCACACCGGTGAACTGGTCCGGATCATGAACGAGACCCTCGATGGTGACTACCAGACCTTCAAGGCCGAATCCGGCGGATTCATCCGCGACAACTTCTTCGGCCGCTCACCGGTGACCAAAGGCCTCGTCGAGCATCTGTCCGATGATGACATCTGGAACCTCAAGCGCGGCGGCCACGACTATCACAAGGTCTTCGCCGCCTACGAGCAGGCCGTGAACACGAAGGGCAAGCCGACCGTCGTCCTCGTCCAGACGGTCAAGGGCTATGGCCTGGGCACGACCTTCGAGTCACGCAACGCCACGCACCAGATGAAGAAGTTCACCGCTGCCGACGTCAAGGCCTTCCGCGATCGGATGGACATCCCGATCACCGATAAGGTCATCGACGAAGATCCCTATGCCGTGCCCTACTACCATCCGGGCAACGACGCTGAGGAAGTCCAGTACATGCTGGAGAAGCGGTCCAAGCTGGGTGGGTTTCTGCCCAGTCGCAAGCCCGAGAACTCCAAGAAGACTCTGCCCGCCGTGTCCGACAAGGCCTTCTCGCAGACGAAGAAGGGCTCTGGCCAGCAGCAGGCTGCGACCACGATGGCCTTCGTGCGACTGCTCAAGGACCTCATGCGCGAGAAAGGCATCGGCAACCGGATCGTGCCCATCATCCCGGATGAGGCACGGACCTTCGGCATCGATGCGTTCTTCCCGACTGCGAAGATCTACAATCCGAACGGGCAGAACTACCTCGCCGTGGACCGTGAGCTCTTCCTCTCCTACAAGGAAGCCACCAGTGGGCAGCTGCTCCACGTCGGCATCAACGAGGCCGGTGCGGCAGCGGGCTTCACCGCCGCCGGAACCGCGTATTCGACGCATGGTGAGCCGATGATCCCGATCTACGTCTTCTACTCGATGTTCGGTTTCCAGCGCACCGGCGACGCCTTCTGGGCCGCCGGTGACCAGATGACCCGCGGGTTCATCATCGGCGCCACAGCCGGTCGCACGACGCTGACCGGTGAGGGCCTGCAGCACGCTGATGGTCATTCTCCTGTGTTGGCCGCGACCAACCCTGCGGTGCGGATCTACGACCCGGCCTACGGATACGAGATCGGCCACATCATGCGTGATGGCCTGCACCGCATGTACGGCGAGCACGACCTCGGCGATGACGCCCGCAACGTCATGTACTACCTGACCGTGTACAACGAGCCAATGCTTCAGCCGGCCGAACCCGAGGATGTCGACGTCGACGGGATCCTGCGCGGTATCCATCGCGTGGCAGAAGCCGGGACAGGTGCAGCGGCCGGCACCGGCGCCGAGGCTGGGGCGGGCGATCGTCCGCAGGCTCAGCTGCTCGCGTCGGGAGTCGCCGTCCCGTGGGCGCTTGAGGCCCGTGGCCTGCTGGCTCAGGAATGGGGTGTGGATGCGGCTGTCTGGTCGGTCACCTCATGGGCCGAACTGCGCCGCGATGCTTTGAAATGCGAGGCCGAGAAGCTTGAGGACTTCGAGGCCGAGCCGCGAACGCCCTATGTGCGTGAGCGTTTGGGCGCCGAGGCAGGGCCGATCGTCGCCACGAGCGACTTCGACTCCACGCAGCCGGACCTCATCCGACCCTTCCTCAGCCAGGACTTCGCGACACTGGGAGCCGACGGGTTCGGATTCTCCGACACACGCGCCGCTGCCAGGCGCCATTTCAAGATCGATGCCCACTCGATGGTCGTCCGCACCCTGCAGCTTCTGGCGGACCGGGGCGAGATTGCCCGCTCCGTACCCGTCGAAGCGGCGAAGAAGTACCGCCTGAACGAGGTCAACGCAGGAACCTCAGGCTCAGCCGGAGGCGATTCCTGAGATAGTTGCCTCTGGCAGTTAGGCAGCTGGTGCTGGCTACTGCAGCCAGCGGCGAAACACGGGTGGCGTGTAGAGAAACGTGATTGCACATACGTTTCTCTACACGCCACCCGTGTTTCAATACTCAGCTCGAGTTAACACCCGAGTGTTGGCACCATGCAGCCGGTGCAGCTGGTGCAGCCTGAAGGCCAGGGGACACCGGCTGCTCAGGCGCCACAGCCAGCTCAGGCGGTGCCGCGCATGTCCTGGGAGATCGCCTCGGCGGCTGAGCGCAGCAGTGGGATCGCGCGATCGGCGAAGGCCTGGTCGACGCGGCTGATCGGCCCGGACACGGAGATCGCCAGGGGAGCGGGGGCATCGGGGATCGACATTGCGAAGCAGCGCACACCCAGTTCCTGCTCCTGCTCATCAATCGAGTACCCGCGGTCGCGGACGCGCACCAGCTCGGCCTCGAGGTCCTTGATGGTGCCGATGCTGTACTCCGTGGGCGTTGGCATCCCGGCGGTCGTCACGATGTGACGCACCTGCTCGGTGTCGAGGCCAGCGAGGATCGCCTTGCCCACGCCGGTGTCGTGCATGTGCGTGCGCCGGCCCACCTCGGTGAACATGCGCATCTGTCGCTGTGAGGAGACCTGATCGACGTAGACGACCATGTCTCCGTCGATGGTCGCGACGTTGGCAGACTCGCCGAGTTCGTCCACGAGTGTGCGCAGATAGGGGCGGGCGATGGCACCCAGCTGGGACCCGGCGAGGTTGCCGAGGCGGATCAATCCCGGCCCGAGCGCATAGCCGCGGTTGGGCAGCTGACGGACCACGCCTAGGTTGACCAGAGTGTTGAGCAGACGGTGGATCGTCGGGAGAGGGAGGCTCACCTCGGCGGCGATGTGGCTCAGCGTGGCCGAGCCGGAGGAGTTCGCGATGCACTCGAGGAGCCCGAAGGCGCGTTCGACTGACTGGACGCCGCCCTTCGTCTGGCGGATCGCGGGGGCCTTCTCATCATTGCTGGTCATCCCAGTTCCTCTTCCTCGTCCATCGGATTCGTGTTCATGTACATGCCGGACAGGCTCGACGCTGAGTGCCGCCGGCTGAAAGCGCGGATCGCTGAACAAGGGATCGCTCAGCGAAACTGTCCCTCAGTCTAGTCACCAAATGGAAGAAAGTTTCCGCTGAGAGGCATTCTGGCTAGATTTTCCACTATACAGAAGATATTATCCGTAATACGGAAAAGACTTATCAGAGAGGATAACTCCCATGGCTGTTCCCAGTCCCGGATACTCAATCACTCTTCGGGTGGAGACCGCGGTCGGTCGGACATCGACGTCCGACCTCGTGGCCGCCGCCGCAGCGACCGGTGCCGCGATCACCGCGCTCGACGTCGTCGAATCTACCCCGCACACGGTGATGATCGATGTCAGTGCCGATACTCGCGATGTCGCACACGCCGATGAGGTGTCAGATGCGCTCAATGCACTCGACGGTGTCGAGGTCCACAAGGTCTCCGATCGGACTTTCCTGCTCCACCTCGGCGGCAAACTCGAATCCGCACCCAAGGTGCCCCTGCGCAACCGTGATGATCTCTCACGTGCCTACACACCGGGCGTGGCCCGTGTGTGCATGGCCATCGCGGAGAACAAGGCCGATGCCCGGCGCCTCACGATCAAGCGCAATACCGTCGCCGTCGTCACCGACGGCACCGCGGTCCTGGGTCTGGGAGACATCGGACCCGAAGCCGCGATGCCCGTGATGGAGGGCAAAGCAGTGCTGTTCAAGCAGTTCGCAGGCGTCGACGCCTGGCCCGTGGCACTGGACACGAAGGACACCGAGGAGATCATCTCGATCTGCAAAGCCATCGCTCCGGCCTACGGCGGAATAAACCTGGAGGACATCTCGGCGCCGAGGTGCTTCGAGATCGAGGCCAGGCTCCGCGAAGAACTCGACATCCCGGTCTTCCACGATGACCAGCACGGTACCGGCATCGTCACGCTCGCCGCGCTGAAGAATGCGCTCAAGGTCGTTGGCCGAAAGCTCGAGGATCAGCGCATCGTCGTCTCCGGCGTCGGTGCTGCGGGCAATGCGATCATCCGGCTGCTTCAGGTCGCGGGCGCGAAGAACATCATCGCCTGCGGTCGCAACGGCGCGATCGGACCGAATTCGACCGTCGACACCGAACACAAGGTGTGGCTGCAGGCCAACACGAACCCCCAGGGCTTCGAGGGCACACTGAAGGAAGCCGTCGCCGGCTCGGACGTGTTCATCGGCGTCTCCGCCCCGAACGTGCTCGACGGCAGCGACATCCAGGCCATGAACAAGGACGCGCTCGTCTTCGCAATGGCCAACCCCGACCCCGAGGTCGACCCCGCGGAGGCGCTCAAATACGCGGCCGTTGTGGCCACCGGGCGCAGCGACTACCCGAACCAGATCAACAATGTGCTGGCCTTCCCGGGCATCTTCCGCGGCCTCCTCGACGCCGAGGCTACCGATATCGACGAGAACATCATGGTCGCCGCAGCGGACGCCATCGCCTCATGTATCCCAGAGGACGAACTCCACCCGGGCTACGTGGTGCCTTCGGTCTTCGACCCCGAGGTAGCGAAGAAGGTGGCGGAGGCCGTCGCAGCCGTCTCCTCCTGAACCTCGACCGGTCTCCTGAAACAGGAGGCCGGTCGCTGTTCTATGAGAGATAATGTTGGGTGACCACCACCCGCGCGCAATGATGCTACGAAAGAGAATGTGAAATTGGATCACTCAACGTTGGCCGACATCGACTCACTCCTGGCGGACACGGACGAGCTGCTGAGTACGCGCTATCCCGGTGAGCGTGATGTCCGGCAACCCGTGCACACCGTCTACGTCCCAGGTCACCTTTCGACCCCGCCCCTGCCCCGCGAGTGGGGTGAGCAGGCCCTCGAATGCGTCGAGGCCAACGGCGGAATGGTCCAGCTGGCCGAACGCGTCATCATTGCCTCCCGCAAAGAGACCCACGCCCGCGACAACCACACGATGCCCAATCTGCACCAGGTCGCCCGGGAAGCGGAAATGCTCGCCCAGGCGGTCACGAACAAGCTCGACACCGAACCGATCGAAGACCTGAGATTGGACTTCGAAGACGGGTTCGGCGACCGCGGCGACGAGACCGAGGACGAGTGCGTCCGCCAGGCCGCACACAACGCCGTTGCAGGCCTGTCAGAGGCGGGCGCACCGGCGTTCTTCGGCATCCGCTTCAAATGCATGGAGGCCGATACCCGGGTGCGCGGACTGCGCACCCTGGACCTGTTCCTCGCCGAGGTGATCGCCGCCCACGGATCCCTGCCGACGCAGTTGGTCCTCACGCTGCCGAAGGTGAGCACCGTCGACCAAGTGTCCGCCATGGTCCTGGCCTGCCGTGCGCTGGAGTCCCAACACGGTCTTGCCGAGGGCTCGATCACCTTCGAGGTGCAGGTCGAGACGCCGCAGCTCATCCTCGGCGCCGATGGCAGGGTTCCGCTGGCACCGGTGCTTGACGCCGGTGAAGGGCGCATCACCTCCCTGCACTACGGCACCTACGACTATTCGGCATCGATGGGTGTCGCCGCCGCCTACCAGGCGATGGATCACCCGGTGGCCGATTTCGCGAAGAACCAGATGATGCTCGCGGTCGCCGGCACCGGCGTCCACCTCTCCGATGGTTCGACGAACATCCTGCCCCTCGGTGAGCCCGAAGAGATTCAGCGCGCCTGGAGCCTGCACGCCGGACTGGTCCGCAGGCACCTCAAGCGCGGCATCTACCAGGGCTGGGATATGCACCCGCACCAGCTGCCCACGCGCTTCCTCGCCACCTTCCGCTTCTACCGCGAAGGAGCGGAGAAGGCGGCGACCCGGCTGCGCAACTATGTGTTCAAGGAGGACTCGTCCGTCCTCGACGAGCCGGCAACGGCACGGGCACTGGCCCGCTATCTGGGCCGCGGACTCTCCTGCGGTGCCCACACCGAGGACTTCGTCACGGACCGCACGAAGATGTCGATCGCGACCCTCAACCAAATCGCCGCCACCGGCGCGGCCGAGTGACCTGCCGACCACCTCGGCGATAACGCATCAGCTTGCGCTGACCAGCACCGAATCGAAGGAGAACACGTACACATGACGACGACCGACCCCTACACCTATTGGGCGCCCACCGGCGGCCACCCGCCGCAGACAGATCTGCTTACCGACCGTGCCATCGTCACCGAGGCCTACACGGTGATTCCGCGCGGAGTCATGCGTGACATCGTGACCTCGAATCTGCCCGAATGGACGGGGGCCCGGTCCTGGGTGCTGAGTAAGCCGGTGGCCGGGGGAGCGGTTACGTTCTCACAGACCATCCTCGAAGTCGCCCCAGGTGGTGGCTCTGAGAAGCCCGAACCGCAGGTCGAGGTCGAAGGGTTCATCTTCCTCATGGGCGGTCAGCTCGAGATCACCCACGAGGGCCAGGCTCACACCCTGACCCCTGGGGGCTATGGATTCCTGCCCGCCGGTTCGACGTGGAGCGTGAAGTCCACCGGCACCGAGGCGGCCCGTTTCCATTGGGTGCGCAAGCGCTACCAGCCCGTAGCTGGGCTGACCCCGGAGGCCAAGTTCGGCCAGGAATCAGACGTCGAACCCGCTTCGATGCCGGGCACCGACAACCGGTGGCGGACGACGCGTCCCCTGGATCCCGAGAATCTGGCCTATGACATGCACGTCAACATCGTGACCTTCGAACCCGGTGCGGTGATTCCCTTCGCCGAGACTCACGAGATGGAGCACGGCCTCTACGTTCTCGAGGGCAAGGCCGTCTATCGGCTCAACGGCGACTGGGTCGAGGTGCAGGAGGGTGACTTCATCTCGATGCGCGCCTTCTGCCCACAGGCCTGCTACGCCGGTGGGCCGGGCCGGTTCCGCTACCTTCTCTACAAGGACGTCAACCGCCAAGTAGAGCTCTGAGGCGCTGAGCCGGCGCTCGCCCCTGAGGCTCCTGCCTGCAGACAGCTGCAGACAGAAGAAGAACGGTGGACCGAGGTGGTCCACCGTTCTTCTTGTGTTCAGCTGTCAGCGGTCAAGTGCCGCCAGTTGTCGCCTCAGCTTCAGATCAGCTCCAGGGTGCGAGCCGTGTACTCGGAGAGTTCCTTGAGCAGGGTCTCGTCATCGGCGAGGCTGCGGCCCAGCGAAGGCACCATGTCCTTGATCGCAGGCTCCCAGCCGTTGTACTGGCGAGGGAAGCAGGTCTTGAGCAGGTTGAGCATGATCGACACTGCCGTCGACGCACCGGGGGAGGCACCGAGGAGAGCGGCGATCGAACCGTCTGCCGAGGAGATGAGCTCGGTGCCGAAACTGAGGACGCCGCCATTCTTCGAATCCTTCTTCATCACCTGCACGCGCTGACCGGCCTGGATGAACTCCCAGTCGGAGGGGTCGATGTTCGGAATGAACTCGTGCATCGACTCGAAACGGGCCTTCTTCGATGCGGCCAGCTCGGAGACGAGGTAGGTGACGAGGTCGGTGTTGTCCTTGGCCACATTGAGCATCGTGGGCAGGTTGTTTCCACGCACCGAGAGGGGCAGGTCGGTGAAGCGGCCGCCCTTGAGGAACTTCGGCGAGAAGCCGGCGTAGGGTCCGAACAGCAGGTAGTCCTTGCCGTCGACAACACGGGTGTCGAGGTGAGGCACCGACATGGCCGGAGCACCGAAGGAAGCCTGGCCGTAGACCTTGGCCTGGTGACGGGCGACGAGATCGGGATTCGAGGTCCGCAGGAAGATGCCGGAGACGGGGAATCCGCCGTATCCGCGGCCTTCGGGGATGCCCGACTTCTGCAGCAGCGGCAGAGCACCGCCGCCGGCACCGACGAAGACGAACTTCGCGTTGACCTTGTGAGTTTCGTGGGAGAGCAGGTCCTTGACAGTGACGACCCAGCCGTCGGAGGAACGCTCGAGGTCGGTGACCTGGTGACTGGTGCGGATGGTGGCACCCTTGTCGCCGACGTAGTTGAGCAGCTGATGGGACAGGGATCCGAAATCGACGTCTGAGCCGACCTTCGTGCGGGAGATGCCGTTGACCTGACCGGGTCCGCGGCCTTCGAACATCAGCGGCAGCCACTCGGCCTGAGTGTTCGGGTCGTCCGTGTACTCCATCTCGGAGAACAGCGGGTTGCGGACCATCTGCTCGTAGCGGTTCTTGATGTAGTCGCGTCCCTTCTGACCACGGCCGTAGCTGATGTGAGGGACCTGGTTGATGAAGGACTTCGGCTCCGCCAGGACGCCGTTGTCGACGAGGTGCGACCAGTACTGGCGGGAATGATGGAACTGCTCGTTGATCTGCGAGGCCTTCGCGAGATCGATGTGGCCGTTCTCATCCTCAGGAGTGTAGTTGAGCTCGCACAGGGCGGCGTGGCCGGTGCCGGCGTTGTTCCACGGATCGGAGCTCTCCTCGGCGACATAGTCGAGCTTCTCGTAGACCCGGATATCCCATTCGGGCTGAAGCTCGGTCAGCATGGCACCAAGAGTGGAGCTCATGATGCCGCCGCCGATCAAGACAACGTCAACCTTTTCCTGCGTTGAGGGCATTTCGACTCTCATTCCTCGTCACTGACTACATGTATTCGACTCACAGACTACTCTCCGCCTCAGGCGAACCAGTAACCCGCCCCCGGGCACAGGAGTCTCGTGCGAGCAACCTCACAGACCCTGATCGTCCGCAGTCACACACATTTTCCGACCATTCGGACGTTTAGCTCCTGGACGCCTTGTGTCGCCTGCCACAGGATGTGCAAATATGGGCACATGTCGAATAGCTTCCTTCTTCGTGATGCCCTGGCCGAATTCCCGCCCTATGTGCCGGGCAAACCCCCGACCACCACGCCAGGATTGAAACCGTACAAGCTGTCGTCGAACGAGAATCATCTGGCACCGCTGCCGGGTGTCACCGACGCGATCGCAGATGCCGGGCAGGTGCCTGCTAACTACCCCGACCCGAAGTCGACGAAGCTGGTCGCAGACATCGCGGCCCACCTCGATGTCGCTGAGGCCGAGATCGTTCCCGGAGCAGGCGCTTCTGAGATCCTGTCGGCGCTGACGAACATCACGCTCGAGGCCGGAACCTCGGTGGTCTACCCCTGGCCCTCGTTCGAGATGTACCCGATCCTCGCCTCGGCGCGCGGTGCCGAGAAGCGCCCCGTGCCCCTGCTCGAAGACGGCCGGCACGACTTCCAGGGTCTGGTCGCGGCCATCGATGACACGACCCGACTCATCCTGCTCTGCTCGCCCAACAACCCGACGGGTCTGTCCATCTCGACAGCCGAGCTCGAGGGCTTCATGGCTGAGGTCCCGCCCGAGGTCATCGTCGTCCTCGATGAGGCCTATTTCGAATTCGCCACCGACGCCGAGGTGGTCGATGGGATGGCGGCTTACCAGAAGTTCCCGAACCTGGTGTTGGCACGCACCTTCTCCAAGGCCCATGGCCTGGCCGGTCTGCGTGTGGGCTTCGGTGTCGCCGATCCCACGATCGCGACCGCACTGCGCCAGGTGATCGCACCGTTCAGCGTCACCTCGGCGGCTCAGGTCGCAGCCGTGGAATCTCTCTCGCGCACCGATGAGGTCCTCGTCCGGGCCAAGGAGGTCGCGGCCACCCGTGACCAGTTCGCACAGGACCTGCGCGATGCCGGCCTGACGGTTTCGGATTCGCAGGGCAACTATGTGTGGGTCGCCCTCGGGACTGACGACGCACAGGCCTTCGAAGAGGCATGCGCAGAGCAGGCCGTGGCCGTCCGCAAGCTCAGCGGTGGCGTGCGGATCAGCATCGGCCCCGACGAAGCACTTGACCGTGTGCGCGAGGTGGCGAAGACCTTCGCAGCCTCCAGGACCGCATGAGCGTGAGCGACTCGATGCAGACTTCGGCACAGCCTCCGATCCATGATCTGGAGGCTCAGCTGAGCCCCGGTGTCCTCGTCACCGACCGCGACGTCATCGACAGCTATGCCTTCGACAAGGCCCTGTTCTGTCCCGCCGGTCAGGCTGTGGCCCTGGTCAGAGCCCAAAGCGTCGATGATGTGGTGGCTGTGATGGTCTTCGCCACGAAGCATCGCATTCCCGTCGTCACCCAAGGTGCACGGACCGGACTCTCTGGTGCGGCCAATGCGGTCGACGGCTGCCTGCTGCTCAACGTGGCAGGGCTGGATGAGATCGTGGCCATCGACCCGGTCAACCAGACGTGCCGGGTCCAGCCCGGGGTCATCAATCAGGATCTGAAGGCGGCGTTGGCCGAACACGGGCTGGCCTATCCTCCCGATCCTGGGTCGGTGGCGATCTCGACGATCGGCGGCAACGTCGCCACCAACGCCGGCGGAATGTGCTGCGTGAAGTACGGCGTGACCAAGGACTATGTGCGTGCCATGAACGTGGTGCTCGCCGATGGGACTGTGACGAAGCTGGGTCGAGCCACCGCCAAGGGCGTCGCGGGACTCGACCTGGCGGCTCTGCTTGTCGGTTCCGAGGGGACCTTGGGCACCATCGTCGAGGTGACCCTGGCCCTCAAACCGGCACTGACCCCGCCGATCACTGCCGTCGGAATCTTCCCCGACACCGCCTCGGCCGGGCGCACGGTCACCGAATACATGGGATCGGGCGCGAACCCGTCGATGCTTGAGTTCATCGATGGGGCCAGCGTGGCGATGATCAATGACTACGGCGACTTCGGTCTGCCCGAGGATGTCGGTGCGCTCCTGCTCGTGCAGTCGGATGCACGGGGCGCCGGTGCGATGGAGGAACTCGAAGCCTTCCGCCGGGTCGCAGAGTCCAACGGCGGCACTGAGGTCTTCGTCTCCGATGATCCGTCCGACTCCGAGATGCTCGTCGCGGCCCGTCGTGCCGTGGCCCCGGCGATGGAGAAGTACGCGCACACTCGCGGTGGGGGAGAGCTCGTCGATGATGTGTGCGTCCCGCGCTCTGCACTTGGGGAGTTCTTCGAACGTCTGGCCGCCATCGATTCCCGCTTCGACGTCGAGGTTGCCACGGCAGGTCACGCCGGTGACGGGAACATGCACCCTTCGGTGGTCTTCGACGCCGGTGACGCGGGGCAGGTGGCTCAGGCGCAGGAGGCCTTCGCCGCGATCATGCAGCTGGGACTCGATCTGGGCGGCACGATCACGGGCGAACACGGCGTCGGATACCTCAAACGCGAATGGCTCGGGCATGAACTCGACGACGGTGCCAAGCTCATGCACACACAGATCAAGGACGCCCTCGATCCGCTGGGGATCCTCAATCCGGGGAAGATGTTCGGCTGAGCTTCTTCGCGGAGGTGGCCAGTCCGGCGATACCGTCCGGCGTCGTTCGGCAGCAACCGCCGATCAGCGCGGCACCCGCCTTCGTCCACTCAGCGATCATCTCCGGGCCTGTCTCGAAGTCGGGACCTGCCCACCACTGCATTGCAGTCGCGTCATAGCGTTCACCCGAATTGGGGTAGGCGATCAACGGCAGATCGGTGTGCTCACGCAGCGCTCTCAACGACGAGGCCACGAGCGAGGGGCGCACACAGTTGACGCCGATCGCGTGGACCATCGCCGAGGCGGACGTCACCTTCGCGACCTCGGCCAGGTGCGAGCCGTCGGCAAGGTGCCGACCATCCGAGAGAGTGACGCTGAGCCACGCGGGAACACCGAACTCATCGGCCAGACCGGCGAGAACCTTGACCTCGGACAGGCTGGGTTGAGTCTCAATCGCCAACAGGTCTGCACCGGCACTGACCAGAGCCTCGATGCGAGGACGGTGGAAGGCCGCGAAGTCGTCGTCGCTGAGGTTGTAATCACCGGTGTACTCGGCACCATCGCCGAGAGCAGCCCCATAGGGCCCGACAGAACCGGCCACGAGGACAGGGCCGGCAGACTCCACGCCAACGCTCGCCTCTGCAGCGATTTCAACGCTGGCGGCGATAAGACGCCGGCCGTCCTCGGCGGTAATCGATGCTCTTTCGAAGCCGAGCGGGCTCGCCTGGTAGCTGGCGGTCGTGACGATCCGGGCACCGGCGCGGATGAAGTCGGCGTGCACCTCGGCGAGGGTGTCCGGAGCTTCACTGAGCAGGGCCGCCGACCACAGCTCGTGGCCCAGATCGATGCCGCGCGACTCGAGCGCCGTGCCCAGGCCACCGTCGATGATGATGGGCTGGCCCGAGCGCTCAGCGGCCTGGAGCATCTGGATGAAGGTTGTCGACATGCTCCCAGTTAAACTGGTCTGGTGACCCGAATCGAATCCCCCGCAGAATCTGAGACAGCTGCCTCGAACCACGGCAGCGTCGACGTCCCGGCCATCAACGACCGCTCCCGATTCGGGTTCGAGATCGGAACCCGGCTCGATGAGGGTGGACGCACCGGCGTCATCCACACCCCGCACGGGGATATCGCGACCCCCGCGTTCATCCCCGTCGGCACGAAGGCCACGGTCAAGGCCGTGCGACCCGACGAGGTGGCCGAGCTCGGCGGACAGGCCGTGCTGGCCAACGCCTACCACCTCTACCTGCAGCCGGGCTCCGACATCGTCGACGAGGCCGGTGGACTCGGCAAATTCATGAACTGGTCCGGCCCGACATTCACGGACTCGGGCGGATTCCAGGTGATGAGCCTGGGCTCGGGCTTCAAGAAGGTCATCTCGATGGAGTCGACCGGGGAGCAGAACGACGATCTCGTTGCCGTGGGCAAGGAGCGCATGTCGAACGTCGACGACGATGGTGTGACCTTCAAATCCCATCTCGACGGCAGCATGCACCGCTTCACCCCCGAGGTCTCGATGGGGGTCCAGCACGAGCTGGGCGCGGACATCATGTTCGCCTTCGACGAGCTCACGACCCTGATCAACACCCGCGGCTACCAGGTCGAATCTCTCGAGCGCACCCGCCTGTGGGCGCTGCGCTGCATCGAGGAACACCAGCGTCTGACCGAAGCCCGCTCGCACCGGCCCTACCAGGCACTGTTCGGCGTACTCCAGGGGGCGCAGTACGAGGACCTGCGTCGCAAGGCCGCCCACGATCTGGGTGCGATGGACTTCGACGGCTACGGCATCGGGGGCGCCCTGGAGAAGGAGAACCTCGGCACGATCATCCGCTGGGTGTGTGAGGAGCTGCCGGAGAACAAGCCCCGCCACCTGCTGGGCATCTCCGAACCCGATGACCTGTTCGAGGCGATCAAGACTGGTGCGGACACCTTCGACTGCGTCTCACCCTCACGTGTGGCCCGCAATGCCGCGATCTACACCCGCGACGGCCGCTACAACCTCACCGGCGCGAAGTATCGCCGGGACTTCGGACCGCTGGATCCCGACTGCAAGTGCTACACGTGCCAGAACTACTCGCGGGCCTACCTGCGCCACCTGTACAAGGCCAAGGAGATGCTGTTCTCCACGCTGTGTACGGTCCACAATGAGTACTTCATCGTCAACCTCGTCGCTGAGATCCGTCGGGCCATGGAAGAGGGTCGCTTCGCCGAACTCGAGACCGAGGTGCTCGGCCGCTACTACGCCAAGCAGCGCGGCTAAGCTTCTTCGCTGCCGTCGGGCCTCCGAGGGCACAGAACACGTGTGACGTTACGTCCCTGCGGCGTTCGCTCCCCATAGCTTCTGAGGGTCCACCATTTCGCGGGCAAAAGTATATGAGGCACCGAGGGTGGCATCCGGGCTGTTTATCTGAGTCTCGTCGAGTGGTTGACGTCTCAGAGGTGTTGCGGGAGTCTGGGAACTACGGTGGATGAGGCAAGGAGCAAAGCTCCGAAGACGGCAGGGGTCACCCTCCAGGTTTACGTGCCAACTGAAGAGACGAGCACTGCCAGAGAGTATTACAGTCAATTATTCGGACGCGAGCCGGAGTTTGAGCCCCACGATGATTTGTTGAATGGGCTCCGATCGCCGGACAGGAGTGTTGGTTCCAGGTGGGTGCGCGTGACGATTTCGAAGTTCTGAACAACAGGATTCGATTTCGCGTGATGGATCTGTCTCGAGCCGTCCGGTTCCTGGAGGCTACGGGAACTTCGCACTCCGAACCGTCTCATCTACCGGGTGTAGTGGCTTTCGTTGACTTCGCGGACCCCTGGGGCAACAAGCTCGGGTACTACGAAGACCTCGTGCCGTCCGGGCAACAGCAGGAGTATCGAGGAACCTCAGTAAACGACGGTTCACAGTTCTCTGACTTCCCCGTTCGGTAGGAAGTGTTCCATGCGACTCAGCTGACAGCACATGAGCGGCGCTCGCTGGAATACACCGCAAGCCTGAGTTCCACTCAATTTGAGGTTTGAAATGAGAATAATCAGGCAGGCGTTCACGATGGTTCCGACAACCGATCTCAGCGAATCCATCGCCGCGTATGTTGCCGGCGGTCTCGAGGTGCTGTGGCACCCGGATTCTCATACAACACTGTTGGGAGCGAACCAGCGTGCGTGCGTCATGGTCGAAGACGACTTGACCGAGCGCGATCTAGGTGTCGGGCCAGTCTTGCTGGTCGACGATCTGTCGACTTTAACTCTCGGCGACGCAGCGCGATTGGTCATTCCAGTTATGAACGTGCCAGTCGGTAGATATGCGGCAATTGATCATGCAGGAACCGTCCTCCGATATCTCGACCTGACGATGTGTGAGGACAATTTGCGCATCTGGTTCGAAACACCCAAGTTGGCGTGAATAAGATGCGAAACGCGCACGACGTGGCGAGCTAGCTGCCTCTTACCAGATTCAGGTTATCCACCGTCCTGCTCTGGCTCGGCGATGAGACCTGGCGATGCGGGCAGGGAGGACATGAACTGACCGGTCAATAGCACGCCTACGGCTAGGCCGTCTCGCTCGCACCGATCCACGCGAACGCTGAATATGTCGTCGCCAGCGACGACATATTCGAGCTCCGCGTTGATCCAGCCAGACGCTCTGTGTTTTGAAGCGCTAGCCGTCGCCCTCGCCAGACAGTTCGTAGCTGGGTTCGTGCTTCTTCACGAGCTTGATCACCCTGTAGGTGACGGGCATGAGGATGACTTCGACTCCGACCTTGTAGACGAATCCGAAGATGATGTAGTTGATGAAGTCGAGTCCGGGAATGACGCCTGCGAAGGCGATGATGCAGAAGAGCAGCGTGTCGACGAACTCGCCGACGCCGGTCGAGGTGAGCAGCCGGACCCAGAGTTTCTGCTCGCCCATCCGTTTCTTCACGGCCACGAGCACATAGGAGTTCAGCAGCTGTCCGAAGAAGTATCCGACCAGGGACGCGGCAACGATGCGCGGGTAGAAGCCGAGGACCGCGGCGAAGGCGTCCTGGTTCTCATAGCCGGGACCCGGCGGTGAGATGAGCACGAGCCAGAACACGAAGGTCGCCAGTATCTGCAGTCCGAATCCGGTGATGACGGCCTTGCGGGCGGCCTTGAAACCGTAGACCTCGCTGATCACATCGCCGAGGACGTAGGCGATGGGGAACAGGAAGGCGCCGCCGTCGGTGACGATGGGCCCGAAGCCGATGACCTTCGTCGCGGAGATGTTGGAGATGATGAGGATCGCTGAGAATATGGCCAGAATCACCGCGTAGTAGCGTCCTCGGGAGGAGGCGAAGGCCGCCAATCTGCCTGCAGCGCTCAGGCCATCAGGACTTTCAGCACTCGGCTCATCCGAGACCTCAGCCTTCGGCACCTTCTTCGACAACAGTGATTTCCTTCCCTCCGGTGATCGCCAGCAGCTGCTCATACGTCAGCGGCATCACCGAGTTCGGTGTGCCGGCGGCAGCCCAGAGAACAGGATAGTCCTTCAGAGCCTCGTCGACATACGTGGGAATCGCCCGCGGGTGACCACACGGTGCGACTCCGCCGATGACCTGTCCCGTCGCTGTGCGCACCAGATCCTTATCGGCCCGGTCGAGAGAGTCCGCTCCGATGAGCGTGGCTACGTGTTGAGTGTCCACGCGGTGGCGTCCGGAGGTCATGATGAGCACCGGTTCGCCGCCGGATGCGAAGATCAGGCTGTTCGCGATCGCGCCGACCTCGACGCCGACCTTCTCCGCCGCCGAGGCTGCCGTGGGCGTGGCATCGGTGAAGAGCTTGATCTGTGGTTCGATTCCCTTCGCCTCGAGAACCTGAGCGACTTCCGCATGATTGCGGTGTTCCTTCGGCTCGACCTCAGAGACTGCTGAAGGCTCGACCACCTCGGCGGATTCTTCGTCCTCGGCCGCGGATTCGTTGACCGGTTCTGCCAGTCCGCGGCGGCGCAGCAGGGGTGCGACGTCGGGGCGGGTGCCGAAGAACCGTTCGATCGCGCTCATCGGATCGACAGAGTACCCGGGGGCCAGTATCGCCTCGCGGAAGGCGTCGCCTGCTTCGCGATTGAGGCCTCCCTGGGCCTCGAACCATTCGCTGACCCAGGCCGCGATGACCTCCGAGTAGAGGTAGGAGTAGTAGCCGGCAGCATAGCCTGAGGCGAAGATGTGGCCGAAGTACGTGGTGCGATAGCGCGGGGGAACGAGTGTGGAGAATCCGGCGGCGGCCAGGACCTCTGATTCGAAGGAGAGGACGTCGGTGATGTGTTCACCGGCTTCCAGGGAATGCCATGACAGGTCGAGCATGGCCGCTGCCAAATACTCGGTGGTGTTGAAGCCTTGACCGAACTTCTCGCTCTCGATCAGTGCGGTGACCAGAGTTTCGGGCATCGGTTCACCCGTGTCGACGTGTTTGGCGTAGTGGGGGAGGACCTGCGGGTGGAAGCGCCACATCTCATTGAGCTGGGACGGGAACTCCACGTAGTCGCGCGGCACTGCTGTGCCGGCCGTCGATGGGTAGGTCGAGTTCGCGAACAGGCCGTGGAGGACGTGGCCGAATTCGTGGAAGAGGGTGTTGAGCTCAGTGGGGTTGAGCAGAGTCGGGCGGCCCGGACCTGGCTTGGCCAAGTTGAGTGAGAGTGTGACGACGGGCAGGTGTCCGGTCAGCCGTGAACTCGGGACCAGCTCGCCCATCCAGGCGCCGCCGCGCTTCGTGTCCCGGGAGTAGGGGTCGAGGAGGATGAGGCCGAGGGTTCGTTCATTCGCATCGGTGACCTCGAAGGTGCGCACATCTTCGTGCCAGCCGATGACTGAGTCACGTGGGGCGAAGGTGACGCCGTAGAGTCCCGTGGCGGCGCGGAATACACCTTCGGTGAGGACCGTGTCGAACTCGAAGTACTTTGCGACCTCGTCGGCGTCGATGTCGAATTCATCGGCCCGGTACCGCGCAATCTGGTGCTTGACGTCTTCGGGGGCGACGTCGTCGAGGCCGTAGCGGTCCTTGACCTGGGCCAATTCCTCCGCGAGCTGGGCGTTGGCTGGAGCGATGAGCGAAGAGACGATGTCAGCGGCGGCATCGGGCCCGCCGGCGGTCTGATTGTCGATTGCGAACGATGAGTACGAGGGGTATCCGAGCAGTTTCGCCTGCAGAGCACGCAGGGCAGTGGTGTCGGCAACCTGGGTTCGGGTGTCGCCCTCGCCGCCTCTGGCGCCGCGCGAGGTCGAATTGTCCAAGACCTGTTTGCGAGTCTCGGCGGATTCCAGAGATTCGAGGATGAGCTGCTGGGTGAAGTTGTTCAGGGTCAGCAGGTACCCGTCCGTGCCGCGTTCAGCGGCTCGGTTCGCTGCTGCCGCGATCTGGTCTTCGCTGAGGCCAGCCAGCTGCTGCGCGTCGCGGAGGTGGACTGCGAGATCCCGGGTGTCTTTCTGCAGTGCCCGGGAGAAGGAGGTCGCCAGGGTCGTGAGTTCGGCCGCGATCGTGGACATCTGCTCGCGTTCTTCTTCGCCGAGGCGGGCTCCCGCACGCACGAATTCCTCGACTGTGAGCTCCTGCTGACGTTTGTCCTCGGGGTTGAGATCGGTGGAGGGAACCTGTTCGATGCGGTGGAAGAGTTCGACGTCGAGGAAGATCCGGGTTCGGGCCGCGGACAGACGATCCCACACCTCGGCGACGGCATCGGCGAGTTCGGGACGGAAATGATTCGACTCCACGGCGGAGACCACGGCACCGATCCGCGCCATGGGAATGGTCGCGGACTCGAAACGGACAGTGGTTGAGACGAACGTCGGCTCGTTCTCATCAACGATGATGGCCTCGACCTCGGACCGGGCGAAGTCCGTGGCTGCTCGAACAGCGGCGATCAGCGACGCGGGAGTCACGGCGGAGAAGTCGGGCAGGTAGAAGTCACCCTGTGGATCGAGGAAGGCCTCCCAGACATCGATGCTGTTCGGATCGGAGCTCATCGTCGACGTACCACTTTCTTCACGGTTGAATGATTGTGCCTGGTCTCGCCCTCGATCCTAACGCGTGTACGCGCTGAAGTGCATGGTCGCTGGTTACACTTGGGACCATGGCCAAAGAGCAGGGGAAATCCCTCACTCTCAACAGCGCATTCCGGGTGGGCTTCACTGGAACACTGGGAGTGGGGCTCGCATTCGGGTTGATCACGGCCCTGCAGTCCGTGGCGACCGTTTTCATCTATATCGGCCTGGCTCTGTTCCTTGCTCTCGGCCTGGAGCCGATCATGCTGTGGTTGGTCGAGCGCAAGCTGCCCCGGTCCCTGGCCGTCGTCCTCGTGGTGCTGGCGTTCCTCATCGTCGTCGCGGGTGCTGTCCTGCTCATCGCTCCTGCCGTCATCAGCCAGATCCAGCAGTTCATCGGCGATCTTCCTGACATCGTCGCGAACTTAGCGTCCACGGGGTGGGTGGCCGACCTCGAACAGAGATTCACCGGTGCCGTCGATCTCGACAAGATCTTCGCCAACCTCGGTGATTGGGCATCCGATCCGAAGAACGTGGTGTCGTTGGGCGGCGGCGTCGTGTCCATCGGAGCTGGGATCCTCAGCTTCCTCACCGGTGTCGTCATCGTCGTCATCCTCACCATCTACTTTGCGGTGACGATGCCGACGATCAAGGCAGCCATGCTCTCCCTCGTCGCGGCGAGTTCGCGTTCGACTGTCGAATCTGTCACCGAGGAGGTCACCCGATCCATCGGGCGCTACGTTCTGGGGCAGGTGTCCTTGGGCATCGTCAATGGTGTGTGCTCGGCGATCTTCCTCACCATCATCGGTGCCCCGCTGCCGGCGCTGCTCGCGTTCATCGCGTTCCTCGCCTCACTCATCCCACTCGTCGGCCCGATCACCGGCGCGATCATCATCACCGGGTCGTGCCTCATGGTCTCTCCCGGGCTGGGGATCGCCGTCGGCATCTACTACCTCGTGTACATGCAGGTGGAGGCGTACCTGCTCAGCCCGCGCATCATGAAGGCGGCCGTCGATGTGCCAGGTGCCTTGGTCATCATCGCGGCCATCGCTGGCGGCACCCTCGGCGGAGTGCTCGGCGCCGTGGTCGCGGTGCCGGTGGCAGCCTCGGGACTGATCATCATCCGCAAGGTCGTCGTGCCCGCACAGGACGAGAAGTAGAGGCTACGCTCTTTGGTCTGGGTCTTCGCGCTCGCCGCTTCGGCTGCGGACGATGAGTGCGATGACGAACCGGACGATGAAGTACGTTCCGAAATAGCAGACGGCGGCCGTGACCAGAGTGATCAGCAGGTTGCTCTCACCGCCGCTGGTCAACGCGAGGGTCGCGAAGATCGTCACGGTGATCGCCGCGAGATAGGGAATCAGGCGGAGAGTCGGACTGTCGATGTCACTCATGCTTGTCAGGATATCAAGGCAGGCTCCCCGCGCCGAGGTGGGCGCTAGGGTGGAGGCCATGACACAGTCACGATGGAGTGCAGTCCGAGACAACCAGGTTCCTGACGATGTGGATCGCCTGCTGCTGAGCGTTCCCGAGTGGTTCGGCAGACCGGAATCCAACGCCGAGTACGTCGATGATGCACGCACCATGGAGACATGGACGGTGCGCAGTGACGTCGGCGAGGTCGTCGGAGTCGGCACTGCGATGATGCGCGCGGTCGCAGCCGATGTGCGGGCGCGGGGCGCGCAACTGCTGCAGGTCAAGACATTGGGTGCTTCGAGCCCCGATCCCAACTACGACCGCACCCGTCACTTCTACGAGAGGATGGGGTTCATCCCGCTGGAGGAGACCGACCTGTGGGACGAGGCGACGCCCTGCCTGATCATGGTCATGCCGTTAGTATGACGCTGCCACCGTGGCCCGCGGACCCTCCGACCTTTGGGCAAGTTCGACTGCGAGCAGTGGAGGCGCGGGACGGTGCAATGGCCCGGCGGCTGTCGACCGATCCTTACGTTCCGCAGACGGGCTCCCTTCCGGGCGATGCCTCCGCGTCGGAGGCCGGTGCGTGGGTCGTACGCCAGCAGGGTCGTCATGCAGAGGGGGCAGGCTTCTCGTTCACTATTGCGCGGCGTTCTGACGGTGACGCGGTCGGTCACTGCGGTCTGTGGCTGAAAGGCCTCGAGGAAGGTCGGGCAAGCGGTGGCTACGCGATTGCTCCAGCTGAACGCGGTCGCGGATACGCTGCTGATGCGCTCGCCGCGTTGACTGAGTTCGCTTGGTCTGTCCCGGGCGTTCAGCGGATCGAACTGTTCATCGAACCGTGGAATGCCGCGTCAATCCGCACCGCCGAACGCGCTGGTTACCGTCGTGAGAGGCTCCTGGTTGGTTACCAGATGATCGGTGGTCAGAGTCGGGACGTGCTTCTGTATGTGGCCGTTCGGGCTCCGAAGCGGGCGAAGGCAGGTAGGAATTTCTAGAGTGAGGAGGCACGTATCGAGCTATTGTCATCGCAAGTTGATCAGTTTGGAATTTGGAATCAGTTCGTTATGTCGTCATGTCGAGGGGTGAAGCGTAAGGCGTTCGTGTCTCTTCGCACGAAACCGACCGATTGGTACAGCTGTAAGGCGGCTTCGCGCGACGACCGCGAGGTGAGGTCAAGTGATCTTAATTCGCGTTCCGTTGCCAACGTCGTCATCCTTGTAAGCAACAATCTGGCAATGCCCCTTCCTCGCATGGAAGCATCGACCACAACGTCTTCGACATGGCCGCGTAAACCGGTTGGCAGTGGTACTGCGACGAATGTTGCAGTGCCAACAATCTTCCCGTCGAGGCGTGCCACGAGAAGTTCAGTTGCTTCATGTTCGACGACCGCCTCCAGGCGACCTCGGTCGAATGTCGTTGTGGTCGAGAGCTGGCCGAGGAGTAGAGCAAGATCATCCACGTCATCGGATGTGAGGGACGTAAGAGCCTCAATTTCGGGGAGCTGTCCAGTCATGTCAACAAACTACCAAGACCCACATCTTCTCCGTTTGCTCGATCAGGTGGTGGAGGAACAGAAGATGAAACTCACCGGTCGCCTCGCTGCTCAGCACCCTCGTACCTCGCCCCGAACGCATCCCGAATGAGGAGGGCGAACATCTCCGTCATGCGAACGACGACGCCCGCGTGGTCGGCGATGAGATCGGCACCTGAACCTAGAGCAACTCGAACCGGATCAAGCTCAGAGGCAGAGCCGTCTCCGGCAGCGGCACGCAACAGAGCCAGTCGTCCGTCTGCGCTGGAGTAGCCGAGTTCGAACAGCACCCAGTGGAACAGGTGCATCAGCGCGGTGTCCCGGTCGAAGTCTGCGTGTGAGGGCATTGCGGACTCTTCGTCCGGAGTGAGGACGAAATCAGGATGCAGTGACAACCCGAAGTCGGTGAACAGCAGTCTGCCTTCATTGACGAGGATATTTCCCGGGTGGACATCGAAGTGCTGAAACCCTTGCTTCTTCATCCACGCTGTGGCTTCGATGATCTGTTTCACCGTATGGGTGAAATCGAACTCCCTGGTGTTCCCGGCCAAGCTTGTGCGTATCGAAGAGCCGAGAGTCCCAGGAACGTATTCGAGAAAGAGCACCATACTCGACCGGGCGGCCATCATCTCGGCGAGCTTCTTCGCCACCTGAGGCCACGAGGATCCCCACCGATGCTGCGGGCCATCTCCGGCGAATTCGCTGAGATCGGTTTCAGTCTTCAGGTCGATGTTTCGCCACCCGAGCAGCAGCGGAAAGAAGTCCACCGCTCCGGAGCAGACCCAGGACGAGGTCATTTGGTGAGCTGCCAGTTCTCGGCCGACCCCGTGCGAGGGGCTGCCGATCCCGTAGTGGGAGACGAATGGAAGCCCATTGTGATTGACGGCAGCAAGAGGGTCGGCCCGTTCTGCCACGGTGATCGGCAGCTGCTTGATAAAGACAGGTGCTCCATCAATGTGCGTCGTCCGGGTGGTTCCGCCGATGCCGATCCCGACCTTCTTGGCCGTGGCCACGAGCGCGCGCACCTCCGAGTCCTCAAGTCCGGCGATCACGGCAGAGATTCTTCGGGCACTTTCCAGTCGTGCGGTCATCACCACACTCTAGGCGCAGAACCGCTAACGTAAACGTGACACCAGCCTGCACGGCGATAGGAAGTCACTCAGACTATTGTCCACTCGCGCTCTGAGACCTATGGTGAGAAGACACGGACACATCTGCTCGGTCGGGTCGATATACAGACCCGGGTGAGCGGCTGGACTCACACGAAGGAGTGTCATGGCAGTCTACTCAGCACCCGGTACCGAAGGTTCTCTCGTCACGTTCAAACCGCGCTATGAGAACTACATCGGAGGGGAGTGGGTGCCGCCGAAGAACGGCAACTACTTCGAAAACATCACCCCCGTCACGGGACAGGCATTCACAGAGATTCCCAGCTCCACCGCCGAAGACATCGAAACCGCACTCGATGCGGCCTGGGCAGCGGCACCCGCCTGGGGCAAGACCTCGGTGACGGAGCGTTCGAACATCCTTCTCAAGATCGCTGATCGCATGGAAGCCAATCTTGAGATGATCGCGGTCGCCGAGACCTGGGACAACGGCAAGGGCATCCGCGAACCGCTGGCCGCTGACATTCCACTGGCCATCGACCACTTCCGCTATTTCGCCTCGGCGATCCGGGCACAGGAAGGCGGTCTGTCCCAGATCGATGACGATACGGTTGCCTATCATTTCCACGAACCGCTCGGCGTTGTCGGCCAGATCATTCCGTGGAACTTCCCCATCCTCATGGCCACATGGAAGTTGGCACCGGCCCTGGCAGCAGGAAACTGCGTCGTCCTCAAGCCTGCCGAGCAGACCCCGGCATCGATCCTCATCCTTGCCGAACTCGTCGGCGACCTGTTGCCGCCCGGCGTCCTCAACATCGTCAACGGATTCGGCGTCGAGGCGGGCAAGCCGCTGGCCTCGAACAAGCGGATCAAGAAGATCGCCTTCACCGGTGAGACCACGACCGGTCGTCTCATCATGCAGTATGCCTCGCAGAACATCATTCCGGTGACCCTGGAGCTCGGCGGAAAGTCCCCGAACATCTTCTTCGAAGACGTCCTCGCCGCTGACGACAGCTATCGCGACAAGGCGCTCGAAGGCTTCGCGATGTTCGCGCTCAACCAGGGCGAAGTCTGCACCTGCCCATCACGAGCTCTCGTCCAGGAGTCGATCTTCGACGACTTCGTGGCCGCAGGCGTCGAACGGGTCCGAGCCGTCAAACAGGGCAACCCCCTCGACACAGACACCCAGGTCGGTGCACAGGCCTCGAACGATCAGTACGAGAAGATCATGTCCTACCTGCAGATCGGTAAGGATGAAGGCGCCGAGGTGCTCATCGGCGGTGACAAGGCCGAACTCGAAGGCGACCTCGCCGGAGGGTTCTACGTCCAGCCGACGATCTTCAAGGGCACGAACAATATGCGAATCTTCCAGGAGGAGATCTTCGGTCCCGTTGTCGCCCTGACCTCGTTCAAGGACTATGACGACGCCATCACCACGGCAAACGACACGCTCTACGGACTGGGTGCCGGCGTCTGGGCTCGGACCGGAAACATCGCCTACCGCGCCGGCCGAGACATCCAAGCCGGTCGTGTATGGGTGAACAACTATCACGCTTACCCGGCCCATGCCGCGTTCGGCGGATACAAGTCATCGGGAATCGGCCGAGAGAACCACCTGATGATGCTCGACCACTACCAGCAGACGAAGAACCTGCTGGTCAGCTACTCGGAGAACGCGCAAGGATTTTTCTGATGAGTGAATCAACCGAAACAGCAGTCCTCGAATCCACACCGACCATCGATGGTGAGGAGAAGTCGCGAGTGGCCATGACACAGGCCACCGTCGACCTCCTTAGCGAACTGGTCGCCAAACATGGCCAACTGATGTTCCACCAATCGGGTGGCTGCTGCGACGGATCCTCGCCGATGTGCTTCCCCGAAGGCGATTTCCTGACCTCAGACGCCGACGTTCTGCTCGGCCACTTCGAACTGCCCATCGATGACAGTGAGAAGGCGGGCCTCGACTTCTGGATGTCGGTCGAGCAGTTCGAGTATTGGAAGCACACCCACCTCACCGTCGATGTGGTTCCTGGACGGGGAGGCGGCTTCAGCGTCGAATCACCGACGGGCAACCGCTTCATCATCCGGTCCACGCTCATGGACATCGGCTGACACTATACGTTCAGATTCGCCGACATACGGGCGTCGCGCCGAGTTGCGGGTTTTCACACCTGGTGCTCTGTGCGACGCCCGTATTTCGGTGTGGGCTTGGCGGCTATTCTACTCGGCGCCGAGGTGGCGTTTCGGTGCCGCACGGATGTGGGCTCGTTCGCCCTGCTTGCCGACGAGGCTGAGAAACTCGACCGGCCCTGCGCTGGTGGCGCCGAACCAGTGCGGGGTGCGAGTGTCGAACTCGGCGGCTTCGCCGGGCTCGAGGATGAGGTCGTGTTCGCCGATGACAAGGCGGAGGTTGCCGTTGAGAACGAAGACCCAATCGTAGCCCTCATGGCTGCGCAGCTCGGGTTTCGCTTCATCCAGTCCCGTCGGCAGCACGAATTTGTAGGCCTGGATTCCTCCGGCGCGACGTGTCAGCGGCAGGATCGTTCGGCCGTCGCGAGTGGGCAGGGGGCGCAGATTGATGCGCGGATCCCCTGTCGGCGGCGCGTCGACGAGCTCGTCGAGAGTGGTTCCGAATGCTCGCGCCAGCGGCAGCAGCTGTTCGAGGTTGGGGCGGCGGTGCCCGGCCTCAAGCCGGGACAGCGTGCTGATCGAAATTCCTGTCTCCCCGGAGAGGTCGGTGAGGGTGATGTCGCGGCGTTGCCGCAGCTGCTTCAGCCGCGGCCCGACAGCGTCAAGGGTGCGGTCCATGTGTTCATCCATACCCATGAGTTTGCCATTCGGCAAACTCATTTGCAATTGTCTCCTGGTGTCGTCACCATCGAAGTATCGGAGCGCCGTTGCGGTGGCTCCACAATCGTGGGAGGACGAAGACATGACAGAGAAGAAGAGTGCGATCAGAGACATCGTGATCGTCGGAGCTGGCGCAGCAGGACTGAGCGCGGCGCTGACGCTGGCACGTGCCCGCCGGACAGTGACAGTCATCGATGCCGGCCAACCTCGCAATGCCCCGGCTGACGGCGTACACGGGCTGCTCGCACATGAAGGCATCAGTCCCACGGAGCTGCTGGCCCGAGGTCGAGACGAAGTTCTGAGCTACGGCGGCGAGATCGTCGACGACCAGGTCACGAAGGTCAGCGGCGAAGTCGACAGGTTCACGCTCACCGTGGGCAGCGGAGACGAGATCGTCGGCAGACGCTTGCTCATGGCGACTGGCCTCGTCGACGAGCTGCCTGAGATTCCCGGCGTCCGCGAACAGTGGGGGCACGGAGTCATCCACTGCCCCTACTGCCACGGTTGGGAGGTACGGGACAGTCGCATCGGCATCCTTGCCACCAGTCCGATGGCTGTCCACAAAGCGTTTCTGTTCAAGCAGTGGAGCCCTCACGTGATGCTCTTCTCCGGAGACCAGCAGCTCACCGAGGAAGATCAGATCAGACTTCAAGCTCTCGACGTCCCCGTGATCGACGGCGGCATCGACAGCCTGGAGATCACCGATGACAAGCTCACGGGTGTGCGACTGGACGACGGGCAGGTCGTTGCCGTCGACGCTGCAGTTGTGGCCACGCCGATGGTTGCCCGCACCGAACTGTTCGCAGGCATCGGTCTCGAGCCCACGGCCCATCCTGCCGGTGCGTTCATCGAGACAGAGGCCTTCGGGCAGACCGCGGTCGACGGCGTCTGGGTGGCTGGCAACGCTACCGATATCGGAGCCCAGGTCAGCGGTGCGGCAGCGGCGGGTGCGCTCGCCGCTCAGCACATCAACACCAACCTCACCTTCACAGACCTGGACCACGCAGTGGCAGAGCTGGAGACCAAACAAGCAGAGAAGGCGAACTGATGACACACTCTTTCGACAAGAACTACTGGGACAAGACCTGGAGCGGTGAACGAGCACCCGCGATGAGCGCAGGCGATCCGAACCCCCACCTGATCAACGAGGTCGGCGGACTCGAACCAGGTACCGCGTTCGACGCCGGCTGCGGTGCCGGAGCAGAAGCGATCTGGTTGGCGAAACAGGGCTGGGCCGTCACCGGGGCCGATGTCGCGGACGCGGCGCTTGGGTACGCGAAGGACCGCGCGGCGGCCGCTGGAGTGAACGACCAGTTGCGCTGGGTTCAGGCTGATCTCTCAACATGGGAGCCAGACATGCAATATGACCTGGTTACCACCCACTATGCACACCCGGCAATGCCTCAGCTGGACTTCTATGACCGCATCGCAGACTGGGTGGCGCCGGGGGGAACGCTGCTCATCGTCGGCCACCTCCATCACGAGCACAGCACCCCAGCACACAGCACCATCAGCGAGGGCGCTCACCGCCGCGAACACGGCCATACTCACCCGCCAGTCGAGGCCTCAGCCACGGCAGCCGCTATGACAAAGCGTCTGGATCCAACGGTTTGGACCGTGATCACAGCCGAGGAATCGCATCGGTCCGTCATCGGTCCAGGAGGTCGACCCGACATCATCGACGACGTCGTCCTTCGGGCGGCCCGCCGCAGCTGAGTCACGTCACTTCCCGGGTGCCAGCACCTCTGGTTCGCCGAGGGAGAGCATGAGGCGATTGGCCCAGTTGAAGAACGCCGCACAGCCTAGGACATCGATGATGTCCCCATCCTCGAGGCTGGCTTCGCGTAGTGCGTTCACATGCGACGGGCCAAATGTCTGAGGTGTGAGCGTGAGCGCCACAGAAGCGTCGACGACTGCATCCCAGACAGGATCGCCGAGGTTGGACGGCGTTTCGATGCCCATGTCGAGCAGAGTCTGCATGAGGTCCCGGCGCCCGGATTCCTCGGTGGCCCGGTCCGAGTGGATCGAGGCGCAGAACAGGCAGCCGTTGAGTCGTGAGGCCACGGTCGCCGCGAGTTCGCGTTCGGCCCGACCGAGCCCGTCGGTGGTGTTGAAGAAGATGTCGAGGTCGGTCAGCGTCCGTGCCCGCAGAGCCGCCGGGTCCCTGGCCAGGAGGCGGAAGTAGGGGTTCTTCGCCCGCCCCGCCTCGATGAGGGCCTCGCGCTGGGCATCGGAGAGGTCCGCCTCGGCGACGGGGGCGATCCAGGGCACCCATCCCAACCCGGACTGCTGGAAGAGTTTCGGGCGACTGAGTTCAGGGTGGGCGCTGACACGTTCGCCCACCCGAGCCAGGGCCTCACTTCCTTTGGAAGAAGCGGCCGGTTCCCTCGCCGAGGTGGTCTCGCCGACATCGTTGACCGCTTCTGGCGGCTCGTCGGCGACTGGGGCCTGTGCTGCGGCCGGGGCGTGGGCGAGTGCAGTCAGGCCTGTGCTGATGCGGATCTGGAAGTTGAGGAAGGATACGAGCTGTGCGAGCGTGACGATCGAGTCCTCGTCCCAGCCGGCGTCGAGCAGCAGTGCCATGTGTTCGGGCCGAGCGTCGCGCGGATGGAGGGCCAGAAGGTGCGCGAATTCTAGTCCGGCGGCCAACAGCGGACCGAGGACTTCGATGGAATTCTTCTCCACTGTAAACCACGGTCCGACAACGTTCTCTGCCGCCAGGTCAGCGGATTCGAAGGCCCCATAGGGACCGCGCACCGATGACCGGGAGTCGAGTTCGGCCAGAGCCTCGTCGAGGAGTTCGGCGATCGCCCAGGAAGCGACTTCGTCCTCGTCACGGAGGAGGTCGCGGTAGAACTCCTCGGCGGCGGGTGCGCCCAGCAGGCCAGCGGTGAAGGCGGCGACGGCGTAGCGATCACGGTAGGAGATTCCGCCGGTTTCGGCGGGTTCCAAGAGAGCCTCGAAGCTGCGCTGCGCATTCTCCTTGGCCTGTGCACGATGATCGCGAAGGAGATCGAGTGGGTCATGCGCGGCGATTCCCGCGAGGGTGTTGATGATGTCGGTCATGTCAGGCCGCCTGTTCTGTCGTCAGTATCAGTCCCAGGGCCGGCGCCACCTTAGTGGCGAGAAGTTCGATGGACCGCAGCGTCGTTTCGTTCGTTGCCGGCACCGAGTGTACCTGGAAGCTGACGTCGGTGGCCCGTGAGAGCACACGTTCCGTGGACAGGCGTTCGATGACCTGTTCGGGTGTGCCGAGGTAAGTGTCGGTGGCGATGAGCAGTTCGTCGAGGCTCAGCCCCGAGGTGTCGTAGCCGACGAGGCGGTCGGCCTCGGCCCGCAGCGCCGGCTCGGTCAGGGCACGCAGCTCAGGCAGGTCCTCGGAGTCGGCAACGACGGCGGTGCGGGAGGCGAGGATGCGGGGTTCGACTCCGGCTGGCAGTTTCGAGAGGTAGGTGTCGATGACCGGCAGCTGCACCTCGTCGAGGCTCGCCTCAGGCTTGTCCTGGGGGCGGGGCTGGGTGCGCGAGAGCATGAGGCCATCCCCGGCGGCACCGGCCGCTCCGGACCCGCCAGCGGAGAACGTGGCCTGCCAGAGGCGTTCGGAGAGTCCGTGACCCTCAGACAAACCAGCCTCCTGTGGGTAGAGGGTGTGCCCGGTGTCCAAGGATTGACCGGCGAGGAGGGTCTTCAATGCGGAAAGGTTGTCGGCGAAGACTTCGCGGCGTTCGTCGAAGCTGGTGCCGAAGGCCGGGAAGGACTTCGGGTTTCCACCGGACCCGAGTCCGATCTCCAGGCGTCCCCCGGAGAGCACATCTGTGACTGCGGCGTCTTCGGCCACGCGCACACCGTTCTCCATGGGCAGGGTGATGATCGCCGTGCCGAGCCTGATCCGAGAGGTCTGGGCCGCGGCATGGGCGAGGAACACGAGTGGGGAAGGCAGTCCGCCTTCGGCCGCAGAGAAGTGGTGCTGGGCGACCCAGGCGGAGTCGAAGCCGTGGGTTTCGGCCGCCTGGATCTGTTCGAGCGCGAACCGATAGCGCTGGTCAGCCGGTGCATCTTCGAGCAGGCGTGTGAAGAATCCGAGCCGGGGTGCTGTGGAGTTGTTCGTCATCGTCTGGGTCTCATCTTTCTGCTGCTGCGAGCACTGTCGGATTCTTCGCGATGTTCTCCCCGTCGCCGTGGAACATCACGGGGCGGGGGATCGCAGCGAGGAGGGAGCGTGTGTAGTGGGTCTGCGGGCGCGCGAAGAGGTCCTCCGTCGGTCCGTTCTCCATCAGGCGCCCCCGCGACATCACCGACACCGTATCAGCGATCTGGCGCACGACCGCGAGATCATGGGAGATGAAGACATAAGTCAGACCCAGCTCCGCTTGAAGGTCGTCGAGGAGGGTCAGGATCTGGGCCTGCACGGTGACGTCGAGGGCCGAAACCGCTTCATCGAAGACGACGAGCTTCGGCCCCGCGATGAGGGCACGGGCGATCGCCACACGCTGCAGCTGACCGCCGGAGAGTTCCTGGGGCCGCCGGTCAAGGAAGTCGATCGGCAATGCCACCCTGTCCAGAGCCTCGGCGACAAGAGAAGGGAGTGAACTGCGGGTCCCGATGCGGAAGTTACGCAGTGGCTCGGTGAGGATCTGCCTGATCGAATGCTTGGGGTCCAGCGCCGAATACGGGTTCTGGTGCACCAGCTGGACCGTGCGTCGGAAGTCCCGGAGGCGAGCCCGGGCACCGTGGCCCCGTGACGTGTCGGTGGTGTCGAATTCGCCGATGCGTATCCGTCCGGCCTGAGGGGTGAGGAAGCCGGCCAGTGCCTTGCCGGTCGTCGTCTTCCCTGACCCGGATTCGCCCACGATCCCGTGGGTGGTTCCGCGTTCGACGCTCAGCGACACATCGTCGACGCCGATGACCTGGTCATCGTTTCGGGCATAGACCTGGGTCAGGCCCTCGACAGAGACGAAGGAGCCCTCCCATTCGGCGCATGCATCGGGGGCTGCAGACCGGTGGCGTGACTTCGTCTTCAATGCCGGAGCGTCGGCGAGGAGTCGTGAGGTGTAGTCGGTGGCGGGCCGTGAGAAGATTCGAGCCGCCGGGCCGGTCTCGACCACGCGTCCGGACTGCATGACGACGACCTCATCGGCACGTTCACCGGCGACAGCCAGGTCGTGGGTGATGAAGAGGACACCCATCCCGGTCTCTTCCCGCAGCTCATCGAGAAGGTCGAGGACCTGCTTCTGCACGGTCACGTCGAGCGCCGAGGTCGGCTCGTCGGCGATGAGCAGACGCGGGCGCAGAGCGATGGCGGAGGCGATGAGCACCCGTTGACGCATGCCGCCGGAGAGTTCGTGTGGGAACTGGTCGGCGCGCATCTCGGGCCGATCGATGCCGACCTTGGCCAGCAGGTCGATGACCTGGGCACGGGCGGACTTCCGGTCGGCGCGCTTGTGGATCCGCAGCGCCTCGGCGACGGATTTCCCGATGGTCTGCAGAGGATTGAGCGAGCTGCCGGGGTCCTGGGGCACATAGCCGATCTGGCTGCCGCGGATCCCACGCCAGGCGCTGGCCCCCAGCGAACCCAGATGGACTTCGCCGAGGCGGATGTGCCCACCCGTGATCAGCGCGGATTCCGGGAGCAGGCCGATGGCCGCATTCGCGGTCGTGGACTTGCCAGACCCGGATTCGCCGACGACCGCGGTCATCGACCCGGGCCGCACGGCGAAGGAGACGCCATCGACGGCTGGTGCTGCAGGTTCATCTCGGAGTGAGTAGGCGACACGCAGATTCTCGACGGACAGCAGGGGGACGGACTCGGTCATGATGTCGCCTTTCGCAGGGTGTTGCCGATCTGGTGGGTGGCCAGGACGATGGCCATGACGACGAAGCCGGGCAGCACCGTCAGCCACCAGGCGGTGGCCACGAAGTTGCGGCCCTCAGCGATGATGAGGCCCCATTCCGGTGTAGGCGGGGGAGTGCCGTAGCCCAGGAAGCCCAACGTCGAGATCTGGAGGATCGCGGACCCGATCTGCAGCACAGCCAGGGACAGCACGGGCGAAATCGAGTTGGGCAGGATGTGTCGGAACAGGACGGATAAGAAGGTGCCGCCCGAACCGTAAGCCGCAGCCACGAAGTCGCTGGTGTTGATCCGCACCGCCTCTGACCTTGAGAGACGTGCGAACTGGGCGATGGCGGTGACGCCGACGGCGATGGCCGCGTTGATGGTGCCGAAGCCCAAGACGATGACGATCGAGAGGCTGAGCAGGATCGCGGGGATCGAGAGCAGCACGTCAATGAAGCGCATGAGCACATCGTCGAGCCAGCCGCGGCGAGTGCCGGCGATGAGTCCGATCGCCGTTCCCACCACGAGACCCACACCCACGGCCACCAGGGCGGCCAGCAGCGACTGGGACGCGCCGTAGACAACGCGGGTGAACGCATCACGCCCGGTCTGGTCGGTGCCGAACCAATGGTCGAGGCTCGGGGCCAACAGTGCAGGAGTGGTTCCTCCGTCATTGGGATCATGGTGGGTGAACAGTCCCGGGAAGAGTGCCCACAGGACGGCGATGAGCAGCACCAGAGCGGAGACGATGGTGGCCGGCGTGATGCTCGCGCGAAGGCGTCCGCGTCGCTTCGAGGTCCCAGCTGAGGGGCCTGCAGCCGAGGTGCCTGTGAAGGTATCGATGAGGCTCATGAGTCCCCGCCTTTCGTCGTGGACGTCCCGGGTGTCTCATCCCAGATCAGGTTGACTCCGACGCTGGCGGCGGTCGTTGTCAGCGCCCGGCGGGTGGGCTCGTCGGAAGGCTTCTTCCCCGCCGAGGTGGGCCCGGGCTGAGTGCGCAGGCGCACGTCGATGACGGGGTAGAGGAGATCGACGATGAGGTTGATGATCACGTAGGCCAAGGTTGCGATGGCGACGACGGCCAGGAGGATCGGATTGTCGCGGTGGGTCACTGCCTGCGCGGTGATCTGCCCGATGCCGTTGCGGCCGAACACTGTCTCGGTGACCACGGCACCGGCGACGAGTTCACCGAAGACCAGACCGATGATCGTGAGCCCAGGCAGGACCGCATTGCGAGCCACAGCGTGAACGAGGATCCACAGTTCGCTGGCACCCTTCGCCGCGGTGACCTTGACGAACCCGGAGGCCTTGACGTCGGTGATGGAGCGGATGAGCACCTGCGCGATCGGGGCCGAGAGCGGAACCGCCACGGTCAGTGTCGGGAGGACGAGCGCCTCGGCGGGGCCGGGGGAGACGACGGAGACCAGGCCGAACTGGAAGGAGAAGATCTGGATGAGCAGGATCCCCAACCAGAAAACGGGAATCGAGATGAACAGGCTGGGCACCGAGTCGAGGAACCTCCGCAGCCAGCGATAAGGCCCGTAGGTGGCCAGCACCGCGATGAGGACGGCCAGGACCAGGGCGGAGACGAACCCGGACAGGGCGAGCACCGCGGTCGAGGGCAGGGCCGCGGCGATGATCGTCGACACGGCAGCACCTGTCTGGACGGAGAAGCCGAAGTTGCCGGTGAGGAACCCGCCGAGGCTGAGGAAGTAGCGGCTGATCCACGATTCATCGGCCCCGGTCTCGGTCCGGATCGTTGCGATCTGATCGGGCGAGAGACCCAGCGCTGGATCCGCGAATCGGGCGGTGACGCCGTCGCCGGGGATGAGGCTGAGCAGGATGAAGGCGGCCGTGAACGCCAGCAACAGGACCAGCAGAGCCTGGCCCAGGCGCAGGAAGAAGTAACGGATATCGAGGATCATTTCTGACCTGCCAACCATGTGCTGTAGAAGTCGGGGCGGCCCACCGGTTCGGTCGCGAATCCGTTGACCCGGCGACGGAAGGAGAAGACCTGGGGCTCTTCGAAGAACGGCAGCACATAGGCGTTCTCGACGAGGTAGTCCTGGACCTTCTCTGCGGCTTTCTGCCGCTTCTTCGTCACGGGTTCCGAGGCGAGTTCGTCCAACAACCGGTCGATCTCGGGGTCGATGCTCTCATCGGCGGCGTCATCGCGGTCCTTGCCGTTGAGGAAGACGTCACGGTTGACTGAGGAGTAGTTCGAGCGCAGATTGTCGAAGTCCGCGCGGGCGACCATCGAATGGTAGATCTGGATCGTATCGAGGTCGAGAGCATCCAGGGTCTGTTTGGACTGGTCGCCGGGGTTGATGGACAGACGTACGCCGACGTGGCGCAACTGCTGCTGGATGAGCGTCTGCACCTCATTCGAGCGTGGCTGCGGCAGGGCGATGTTGACGGACAGCTGAAGGATCTGGCCGTCCTTGATGCGGAAACCGGCGGCATTGCGCTCGGCCCAGCCGGCCTCGTCGAGGAGTCGGTTCGCCGCCTTCGGATCGTGGACCCACGATCCCGACTGATCCTTGTAGCCCATGGCGCCCTTGGCCAGGAGCCCGGTCGCCAAGGGGTAGTTGGGGGTGAAGAGCTTGTCGACGATCTCCTGCCGGTCAACGGCGGAGATGATCGCCTGCCTGACTTTGAGGTCGGAGAGCAGTTCGTGCCGGAACCGGAAGTTGATGCTGTTGTTGATGCCGTTCGTGGCCTTGGCGTAGAGGCGCAGACCCTGCTCGGTCACCCGCGATTCGTCGGGGGCCTGGACGTCGCGGACACCGTCGGCCTGTCCGGAGAGCACGGCGCCGATGCGTACCGAGTACTCGTTGTTGGTCAGGTAGTCGATGCCGTCTAGGTGGGCTCGTCCCTGATGTTTCAGGTGTGGTGGCGCCCAGTCGTAGTCCTCGCGGACCCGCACGGACAGCTTCGTGCCGATCGTCTCCTCGGTGATGTGGAAGGGCCCGCAGGTGTGGATTCCGGTGGCGCCTCCGGGCCCGAAGCCCTCGGCGTCGAGTCCCAGCGTCGAATCTGCGAGCAGGCCGGCGTTCATCGTCGATGTCGCCTGCGCGAAGCCGGGGGAAGGGGCGCTGAAGTGGAAGCGGACCGTGTTCTCACCGAGGACCTCGCTGCGCTCGTAGTTCGAGATCTGCTCGGAGACCGGAAGAGTGCGTGCCTCGTCGCCTCGTCCGAAGAGGTCGAAGTTCTTCGCCACGTTCTTCGCCGTCAGCGCCGAACCGTCGGAGTAGGTCACTCCCCGACGGATGGTGAAGGTGAACTCGGTGGCGTTCTCGTTGATCTCCGGCAGCTCCGTGGCCAGCCAGGGGTGGAGTTCGAGGGTTTCCGGGTCCTGCCACAGCAATCGTGCGGAGATGTTGTTCATGATGCCGCCGTTGGGATAGAACCCGACCGAGGGCGGGTAGAGCAGTGTCCACGTCTGGGGCTCGAAGTACGTGAGGACCCCGCCCTGCACCGGGTGGCCATCCTGGGCCGATGGGGCATTGTCGGTGGGGATGCACGCGCTGAGCGTGATGATGGTGCCCAAACCCAGTCCGAGGCTGAGGAAATTGCGGCGGCCGTAGGTGCGCCCGGGGCTCGCCGAGGTGGAGGGACGGAGGTCCGTCATGGAATGTGGTCCTTTGTGCAGATGAAACCGAGATTGGGGTGGGCCTGTTTTTCAGATCGCTCAACTAATCGTCGATATAGCTCAACAATTGGAGCTGGTGACCTTTTTGAGGTCGATGTGAAGCCGGCGCCACAGCATTCGGGCCTCTGGGGGTGTCTGCATGCTTTGAGTTAAGCGCATCGGCATGCTGGCAGTCAATCCGATCGCTTAACATTGAGTCATGTTGTTGCCTCCCGATTTTGATCATCTCGTCATTGCCGTGCCGAATCTCGCCGAAAGTGTTGAGCAATATAGCAACTCCCTCGGGGTGAAGGCTATTCCCGGCGGGGCCCATCCGGGTCTGGGTACGGCGAATGCTCTGCTCGGCCTCGAGGTTGAGGTTCGCCGCGACAACTACCTCGAGATCCTCGGGCCCGACCCCGAGCAGGACCCAGCCCTTGCCGCCTCGCGCTTGGCGGGGATCACCGAGCCCACGGTGCAGCGGTGGGCGATCCACCCGCCCGATTTCGACGCAGTCGTGACTTCGTGCGCACGTTCCCCGCGGTCAGCCGAGCGTTCGAGCGAACCGAGGGTCGACCTCGGCGAGGTGCATGACATGACCCGCCGCACCCCTGAAGGCGCGCTTCTCGACTGGAGGCTGACGAGGCGCAATCCACTGGCGCTGGGAGGAATCCAGCCGTTCCTCATCGACTGGAAGAGTTCTCCGCATCCCGCGCGGCAGCCGATGCCTGTGGTCAGCCTCGAGCGGTTCTGGGCGACGAGTACGGATGTAGACACAACATCCAGAGTTCTGCGATCCTTGGGGGCTACCATCGAGGTTGAAGCAGGCGTCACAGAAGCCCTGCACGCCACACTGAAAGGTCCTGGTGGATCATGGACGATCTGAGTACGATTCCCGCCAATCTTGACCACCTCATCATCACGGTGCCCGAGCTCGAAGCCGGGGTCGCTGAATTCGAGCGCCTCACCGGAGTCCGCGCCGTCGCCGGTGGGTGTCATCCCGGCCGAGGAACCGCGAACTATCTTGTCGGTCTCACCACTGCAGGCGGGCCCGCCGACGCCCACACCTACCTCGAGATCCTGGGCCCGGACCCGCAGCAGACGCCACCGGCAGACGGCACGCTGCCACTCGACGCGCACCTTGCAGAGGGCCTGACCCTGCAGACCTGGGCGATCCATCCGCACGCATTCCTCGCGAAGGTCGCCGGTGCCAATACCGAGGGAATCGACTTCGGCGAGGTCCGCGATATGTCCCGGGAGACCGCCGAGGGAGAGCTGCTGGAATGGCGGCTGACCTCCAGGACTCCGCTGCCGGCCAAGGGCACTCAGCCCTTCCTCATCGACTGGGGCGAATCGGCCCACCCCGCCGAGGCGGCCTTGCCGACGGTGGAGCTCGAAGAGTTCTCCATCGAATCCCCGGACGCCGAGGCGACCCGCCGTGCCCTCGAGGTGCTCGGTGCCGACGATACCCAGATTGTCGAAGGCAGCGAACACCGACTGCATGCACGCCTGCGCGGTCCCAGCGGTGTCCTCGAGTTCTGAGGATCGACTGAACGACGAATCTGGTCGATGGGCGGAGAGGGAGCGCTAGACTCGTGAGAGTGTCGAGACCTCCCCGCCTTTCACTGCGCCCCCAGCCCGCATCACGCCGACTGATCGCATCCGGTCAGCGGCGAGCCGCCTCGGCGGTGGTTGCGGTGTCTCTGCTCATCGGGCTCAGCGCCTGCGCACCCGACTCGGGGCAGGAGACACGCCCCGGCCCTTCCGAGAGTAAAACCGTCGCGGCAGGCGAAACCTCGACGCCGAGTGCATCGAGTCAGCCGAGCACACCCAGCGCAGCAGAGTCTGCCGCTGCGGCCGCGAAATCGGCTGGGTCCGCCGGTGTCAGCGAAGGTGACATCGATATGAAGGGCAGCGGCGAGTGGGACCGCCCGAAGAAGGAGACAGGGCCCAACCGTGACGAGGGCAAAACTTTCAAGGTCGCGCTGCGGGTTGAAGACAATCTTCCGATCGATGTCGACGGGGCCGCGGCATTCATCATCAAGACGTTGCAGGACGAACGCGGCTGGCAGGACCTTGATGATGTGTCCATCGAAATGGTCGATGAGGGCCAGGACGCGATGATCTCCATTGCCAGCCCCGACACCGTGGATTCGATGTGCCTGCCATTGCGCACCTTGGGCAAACTCTCCTGCCGCAACGGCAACAGTGTCATCCTCAACGCCAAGCGCTGGGTCTCGGCGACCGATGAGTTCGATGACATCACCCAATACCGTCAGTACCTCATCAACCATGAGGTGGGCCACGCCCTGGGACACAGCCACGAATCCTGCCCAGGTTCAGGCAAGACCGCCCCGCTCATGCAGCAGCAGACCAAGGGCCTGCAGGGCTGTGAACCCAACGGGTGGCCCTCGAAGGGCTGAGACACAGATCGCAGAGTCGCTGCGGGAATAAGACCGCCCCCTTCGTCGTTGATTGAGTCGTATAGGCTCAACTTTCGACAGGAGGTCAGATTGGCTACGTTCTTCGGATCCGCCGGTTCTGGCGGAGATTCATTCGACGAGTTCCTTGCCCGTTTTCTGCAGGGACAGCAGGGCGCGCGCAAGGGGCGCAGCGTCGACATCAACAAGCTGCTGAGCAAACGCAGCCACGAGGTCATCGACAACGCCGCTGACTATGCCAGAGAGCACGGTCAGGCAGAGGTCGACGCCCTGCACATTCTGCGCACCATGGCAGAGACCGAACCCGGTGTCTCAGCGATCCGTCAAGCGGGCGCTGACCCCGAGCAGGTCGCCCATGCCGTGGAAGAGCGTCTGCCAGCATCCTCGAGCACAAAGCCCGAGGGCCCACTGACTCTGACCGGTTCCGGTCAGCGTGCGCTCCTCGACGCCTACCAAGTGGCGCGGGCGTTCGGCTCGACCTACGTCGACCCGGAGCACCTGTTCTTCGCCTTCGTGCTCAACCACGAGATGCCTGCCGGTCGCATCCTCGCCCAGGCGGGCGTGACACAGGAACGACTGCAGGCCGGAGCAGAAGCCGCCGAAGCCGGTGACCCACAAGGCGGGCCCGGCGCAGGCCAGCCGGACGAGACCATGCTCGAGCGATTCGGCACGGACCTCACGGCGCTGGCAGCAGACGGTGAACTCGACCCGGTGATCGGACGTGCCGAGGAGATCCAGGAGACGATCGAGATCTTGGCCCGCCGCACCAAGAACAACCCGGTACTCCTCGGTGAGGCCGGTGTCGGCAAGACCGCGATCGCAGAAGGACTGGCGCAGGCCATCCACGCCGGTGAGATCCCGGCGCAGCTCTCCGGCAAACGCGTCATCGCACTCGATCTGCCGGGAATGCTCGCGGGAACCCGTTACCGCGGTGACTTCGAGGAGCGCCTGACCGGTGCGCTCGACGAAATCGCCGAGGACGGCGAGATGATCGTCTTCGTAGATGAGCTTCACACCCTCGTCGGAGCCGGCGGCAATGGCGAATCCAACTCGATGGACGCCGGCAACATCCTCAAACCCCGACTGGCCCGCGGAGATCTGCACCTGCTGGGTGCGACCACGCTCAAGGAATACCGGACGATTGAGAAGGACTCAGCTCTCGAACGTCGGTTCCAGCCGGTGCGCATCGGAGAGCCCAACATCGAGGATGCAGTGACCATCCTCGACGGGCTCAAGGACCGCTACGCCGAGCACCACAACGTGACCTACACACCCGAGGCGATCCGCGCCTCGGTGGAACTTTCCGATCGTTACATCAACGACAGGTTCCTGCCGGACAAGGCAATCGACCTCATCGATCAGGCGGGTGCCCGACTGTCGCTGAAGCGCGGACCCAAGGTCGATGCCAAGGCTCTGCGTGCAGAGATCGAACGCCTCGAGACCGAGAAGAACACCGCGATCGGCGAAGAGAACTATGAGCGTGCTGGGGAACTGCGCGACGAGATCATGAGCCTGGGGGAGAAGCTGCATGCGGCAGAGAACCCGGACGAAAGTGCGGTGCAGGCTAGGGCCGACGCCAAGCCCAGCGTCGTCGACGCCGACCAGATCGCACAGGTCGTGTCCCGAGCCACCGGAATTCCGGCGGCGAGCATGACTCAGGGGCAGAAAGCCAAGTTGTCTAGACTCGAAGAGATCCTCCACGGTCGCGTCATCGGCCAGAACGATGCCGTGACTGCGGTGTCGAAGGCCGTGCGTCGGTCGCAGGTGGGTATGGGGGACCCGAACCGTCCCATAGGCAGCTTCCTCTTCTTGGGCCCCACCGGTGTAGGTAAGACGGAGCTGGCGAAGTCTCTGGCTGCGACCCTGTTCGACGACGAGTCGGCGCTGATCCGGTTCGACATGAGCGAATTCGGCGAGCGTCACACCGTCTCACGTCTGGTGGGTTCTCCTCCCGGCTACGTCGGTTACGACGAGGCCGGCCAGCTCACCGAACAGGTCCGGCGCAAGCCGTACTCGGTGATCTTGCTCGACGAGGTCGAGAAGGCGCACCCGGACGCATTCAACCTGCTGCTCCAGGTCCTCGACGACGGTCGTCTGACCGATGGTCAGGGCCGAACCGTGGACTTCAGGAACACCGTCATCATCATGACGAGCAACCTGGGCTCCGAGTTCATGGCCGGCAGTACCCCGCTGGGCTTCAGCTCCACCGACGCGAAGGTCACCGAGAAGGACCTGAGTGCGAAGGTGATGGGCAAGCTCAAGGAGTTCATGCGTCCCGAGTTCCTCAACCGGATCGATGAAACGGTGATGTTCTCGCGCCTCGACCGTGAGCAGCTGGCCGTCATCGTCCGTCTCCAGCTGGAGCAGTCGGTGCAGCGTCTGGCCAAACAGGGCATCAGCCTGAAGGTGTCCGAGGCTGCTGTGGAGTGGCTCTCCGACACCGGGTACGAACCCGAGTTCGGTGCCCGTCCGCTGCGCCGTGTGATCCAGCGTGAGCTCGACGACCGCATCGCAGACCTCCTCGTCAATGAGGCAGTGTCCGAGGGTGGAACCGTCAGCGCCACGGTAGAAGACGGGCAGCTGCGCGTGATCGCGGGAATCCCCGAGGTTCCCGTGGCAGCATAAGGCGACCACCTGCACGAAAGAAGGCCCGGGCCAGAGGAGACAATCTCTGGCCCGGGCTTTCTACTGTCTTGTGAGCGTCTGCCAGGTGGGCGTGCGACAGTGAGCCGGTCGCCCCGAGTCAGTCGCTGAGGATGCCTGGCTCCCTAGCCACTCTCACGAGTGCCGCTGCCAGGTTCACGAATTCGTCGCCCGCGACCAACTCACCCAGTCCCTTCGCATCGTCTGGCAGGCCCGCTGCTGCGGCGCCCTTGAGGACGAGTTTGTCGGTGTAGGGTCGCAGCTCGGTCCACACCTGCTGTGCTTCGCGGAGGAAGATGCTGGCTCCGGTGGGACCGATCCCGGTGAATTCCTGCAGGAGTTTCGAGATCCGAGCCGGGTCACCACCGGCTTCCTCGCGCAGTCTCCGCAGGTCGCCATCCCACCGAGTCAGCAGCAGTGCGGCAGCCTCGTCCAGGCGGGTGGCTGTGCTTTCGTCATAGCGTCGGTAACCTCCTCGTCCCAGAGCATCAACGCGCTGCTGCCATGTGCTCTGGCGCAGACGCTGCGGCGTCCTCCATCCCATGGAAAGGAGCTCCCGGGAGGTGGTGAGTGCGATATCGGAGCTGATGCGAGTCGACAGCAGCAGGCTGAGGACGAGGAGCTGCCACAGGGGAGCGGGTTTGTCGCGCAACGTGATCCCCGCCTCGGCCGCGAACGTATGACCATGTTCGTCCACCAGGCGGCGTGCGAGTTCCTCGTGCCTGCCGCTGAAGTTTCGTACGTTCATGCCGGCGATGCTATGTCATGAGGCTGAACGCACACACTCCCAGACTCCACATTCAGCCGGCGGAATTCTGCAGTTCCCGCTCATCGTCGCCCTTCACATTGACCTTGAGGGCACGGTTGAGCACGAGGCGTTCTGCCAAGGTCCATGTTGTCGTGGTCATCAGATAGAGCGTGGCCGCCAGGGGGACGAAGAGCGCGATGACAGCGGTCATGAACGGCATGAAGCTTAAGACCTTGGTCATTCCGGACAGGTCCGGCATAGCAGGCTTGTCCGTACCGGAAGTCGGGGCAGGCGGTGTCTGCGGCATATCGGGGGTGAGCAGATGCCGCGACAAGGCGGCAACGACGGTGATGACGACGACGATGACCGCGAAGACCGCGACCGAGACCGCTGTCAGATCCCCGGACCGCAGGAGACTGACGAAGCCGGCGTTGAGGGGGATGTCAAGCAGGGAGTGATTGAGGAGTTCATTCGCGTGCCCGCCGATCGTGGATTGGATGAAGATCCCGTAGACGGCCATGAGTACAGGCATCTGTGCGAGCACGGGCAGGCAGCCAGCCATCGGGGAGGCTTTCTCCTCCTTGTAGAGTTCCATGATCTTCTGCTGCATGAGCTCGGGATTCTTCTTGTGGCGGGTCTGCAGTTCGGAGATCTTCGGGGCCAGTCGACGCCGGGTGATTCCGGCTTTGACCTGGGACAGCCCGACCGGGATGAGGACGGCGCGGACTACGAGCGTGAGCACCACGATGGCCAGTGCCGCGCTCGCGGTGCCGGCCAGGGGATCAAGCAGGGCGGTCAGCCAGGTGACGACCCAATAGGCGGCGTTGACGAGCAGTTCGATGGGTGGAAATGCGTAGATGTTCATGGTGAGGGCCCTCCTGGGCGCTGCCGGTGCAGGCAACTCGGCCGTGCAGCGAAGTGCAGCAATCGTGATGTCGTCATGGGGGTTCAGTGACAGAACGACGCATGGCGACACCACGGGCGGGCTCTCTTATAGAGGCAGCAGGAGTGACGTCGGGTCCGTGCTTCAGGGCACGGTGATCACATCGTCGTTCAGGCGAAGGAGCGAACGACGAAAGAGGGGGCTCTGGCTTGAGCGGTGCCCGGAGTTCCAGGTTCCTCGGGCATGCGGAATTGGCGAACATCGGTCCGCTCATGCCGCATCCAGGGACCGTGGGGAGCCAGGGACAGAACCCTGACGAGAGCCTTTGCCGCCCAGGGTGCCACCGGCGACAGCAGTGCGGCACCCAGCAGGACGAGGACGATCAGATGCATGGACGACTGGGGAATGACCGTATCGGCATCGGTGCTCAGGAGCACCACGATGAACTGAACTGTCATCCACAGGTTCAGCAGCATTCCGGTCGGCCTTCCATTCAAATAGTCTGAAGTCGTCAATCGATTTTATCACGGCAGCACACCGCCGCCGGGGTCATAAGCTCCTCGTCCGCTCACAGCGGCGCATTCCCGCTCGGAGCAGAAACATCTTCCGGTCAGGCACAACGAGCGCCACAGTGGTGCCATGAACACACGAATCGCGACCAGCCATGTCCATAGCCGACCCGCCCAGCCATCGCCGAGGTGGAGCGACGATGAGGACGCCCCGACGACCACGTCCATCCCCGAATCCCAGAGAATGCTCTACGCCTACCGTTCGGTGGTCTTCAACGGGGAGCTGCGCGATGAGAACGGGATGGAGATCATCTCCCGCCTCATCCTCCTCTCCGCCGAGGACCCGCACAGTGACATCCACCTGTGGATCAACTCGCCCGGCGGGTCGGTGCCGATGATGCACGCGATCGCCGATGTGATCGAGACTGTGCCCAACGACGTGATCACGGTGGCGTTCGGGTGGGCCGCCTCGGCGGGGCAGTTCGTGCTCATGATGGGCACGCCCGGCAAACGGCTCGCCCTGCCTCACGCGAGGATCCTCCTGCACCAGGGATCGTCGGGGATCGGGGGAGCCGCGGCCGATATCGAACTGCAGTCCGGGGACCTGCGCAACGTTCGTGATTCTGTCCTTAATCGCATCGCCGAGGCGACGGGAAAGTCCTATGACCGCATCTTCGAAGACTCCCTGCGCGACCGGTGGTTCACCGTCGAACAGGCGTTGGACTACGGTCTCATCGATCGCATCGTCGACTTACCGGACGATCTGCGCGGCGGAATCGGGGCGCCATGAGCCAGTACACGATCCCGAACGTCGTTGACCGCTCAGACGGCAACGAGAAGATCGTCGACGTCTATTCACACCTCTTGGGCAACCGCATCATCTACCTCGGTGTGCCGATCGATGACGGTGTGGCCAACACGGTCATCGCCCAGCTGCTCCATTTAGAGGCCAGCAGCCGGGAACTGCCGATTCAGCTGTATATCAATTCTCCCGGCGGATCCCTGACGGCCATGACCGCCATCTATGACGCGATGCGCCACATCGGTGCGCCCGTGGCGACCATCTGCGTGGGGCAGGCAGTGGCCGATGCCGCGGTGCTCCTGGCGGCAGGAGAGCCTGGACAGCGCTCGATCCTCGAACATGCTCGGGCGGTGCTGCGCCAGCCCCACACCGAAGGTGCCCGCGGGGCCATCCCGGATCTCATCGTCGCTGCTGATGAGATCGCCCGGCAGCGCCGTGAGGTCGAGGCTATGTTGGCGCAGGGGACCGGGCGTAGCGTGGAGCAGATCCATACGGACCTCGACCGAGACCTTGTTCTGAACGCGAAGGCGGCTCGAGAATTCGGCCTCGTCGATCAGATTCTCTGAGCTGATCCGGGGCCGGTTTGCGCCGGTGCGGGTGTACTCCGGGAGAAGACCGCTCGGATACTCCCGTGGGACGACGCCGAATCCCTCTCCAGTGACTACGATCAGAGGATGAGCCGATCCAGGCATGTACCCGCCGAGGCGAACGGTCCCAGTCGACGTGTCCTGCGCCGAACTCGTCTGCGCCTGGCAGCCCTGAGTGCCCTGGCCCTGCTGCTCCAACTGCCCTTCGCTGTGTTCATGGCCGCCCACGATGGTGCTGATGCGACTGCCGGAAGTGTCCGGGTCGCGGTGGCTCTGCTCTCCCCAGCGATCTTCCTGCTCTGCGTTCGCTGGCCCGGGCCGAGAGCGGCGATCATCGCCGGACTGACTCTCCTCGACATCGTCAGCTGGGCCGCACTGGCCAGCTCCAACATTCCCGGCGCATGGACCCATGATCCCAGCAATCGTCCCTGGCCAGAGCCCGGACCGGGCGGCATGTGGGCGCAGGGACTCACCGGCCCCGAGATGACCCCGTTCTACGCGGCATTCCTTTTCGCTCTCGTGGCGGCCATGGTTCGTGGTCGCCAGATCTGGGCCATCGCCGCCGCAGCTGGCGTGTGGGTGGGCGCACTCCTTCTGGCGCCCTTCTTCGGAATCGACTGGTCGGTGGGACGCGTCGCCTCAGCGACCATGGGCCTGCTCATCACCCTGGGTCTCGGTGCTTTCGTCCGGCGCAGACGCGAAAGCAGGAGGATCGAGGCAGAGGAAGCGCAAGCCCGGCATCTCGAAGTGATCACCGCCGAGAGGCTGCGCATCGCCCGTGATCTCCACGATGTGCTCGGACATTCCCTGTCCCAGATCAATGTGCAGGCAGGTGTGGGCGAGTACCTCATCGACCGTGACCCCGACCAGGCCAGACGCGCGCTCGCCGCCATCAAGGAACTCAGCCGAACCGGGCTCAACGAGGTCCGCTCCGTGCTCCACACGATGCGCTCCGACGCTGCCGATGCCACCGGCGGCGATGCCACCGAAGCCGCCGGCACTGGCACCGACACCGCGAGTGCCGACGCAGGCGAGCCGCTGGCCCCCGTGCCGGGGCTTGACGACCTGCCGGCACTCGTCACGGCAATGGGCGATCATCCCGCCATCCACCTCGATGACCAGCGCGAACGCCAGGCCGACGGAACCCGTGAGCACCCGGGCAATGCCGCCGATGCGGCCGCATACCGGATCGTGCAGGAAGCGCTGACGAATGTGGTCTGCCACGCTCACGCCACCCACGCGAGTGTCAGAATCTCGCGCGAGAACTCATCTCTGTGCATCGAGATCGGCGATGACGGCAACGGAACCGACACTGCGACCTTCGAAGAAGGCGATGGCACGGGGACCGGCCTCATCGGGATGCAGGAGCGGACGAAACTTCTGCACGGAACCTTCACGATCACCTCGGCACGCGGGGAAGGCACGCACATCAGCGTTCGCCTGCCCTGGATGGACGGACACGGAAGACTAAATTCGGAGGCTCAGGCATGACCGATATTTCAGTGGCGATCGCCGATGATCACCAGCTGGTCCGCGCCGGCTTCGCCTCGCTGCTGGATGCGGAACCGGACATCAACGTGCTCGTGCAGGCCTCCGGCGGGGAAGAGCTGCTGGAGAAGCTGACAACGACGCCGGTCGACGTCGTCCTCATGGACATTCGGATGCCTGACGGTGACGGGCTGTGGGCCACCGAACAGATTGCCGCCGATCCCGGTCTCGACCAAGCACGTGTCGTGCTCGTGACGACCTTCGGCCTCGACGAATACATCGTGCGCGCGGTCAGGGCGGGTGCCAGCGGATTCCTGCTCAAGGACACCGAGCCGGTCGACCTGATCCGGGCGGTGCGCGTTGTTGCCGAGGGTGAGGCGCTGCTCTCGCCCGAGGTGACGAAGTATCTGCTGTCCAGGATGTCCCTGGGCCTGCGGTCCGGTCCCACGAAGAACCTCGACGTTCTCACCGAACGAGAGCGCGAGGTGCTCGCCCTCGTCGGCCAAGGGCTGTCGAACGACGAGATCGCAGCCAGACTGGTGCTGTCCCCGCTGACGGCGAAGACCCATGTCTCGCGCATCATGAGCAAAGTCGCCGCACGCGATCGGGTCCACCTCGTCGTCCTCGCCTACGAGTGCGGGCTAGTCTCACCCGGATGGCTGCACGGGGGATAGGCGCTGGGCGCGCGAGCAGTAGTCGCCGGCTGCGTGGGCAGTCGGCGCTCATCCGCAGCGAGTACGTGAAGTGACTCCCGATGGGGGATTCGCCGAGGCGGCCGAGCGCGAAAGATGGATGTCATGTCCACGATCGCCGTGGATTCCTGACAAGGAGGCATCATGCACATGGAACACGGACCCGCGGCTTGGCCGCTCTTCTTCCTCATCCCCATCTTCTGGGTGCTCATCATCGGATTGGTCGTCACCCTCATCATCACGCTCAACCGACGTCGCTGGCGCCGAGTCGGGGGACCACCCTGGGCAGACGGATACGGTCGTTTCGGGTCGACGAAGAGCGCGGAGGCAACCCTGTCCGAGCGCTTCGCCCAAGGTGACATCGACGAGGCCGAGTACAGGGGCCGACTCGAAGTGCTGCGAGCCAACCGGCTCGATTCCCCAGCGAACTGAATCGACAGTCCGAGGCGATTAGGCCGCGAGCGAGAGCTGCGCCCTACCGGTGAGCGGACTCGGAAGCCCGCTCACCGGGAACGCGGGCGCAGCTGTCGTCAGCGACGTCGCAGCGAGGACGAGAACCTGGGGGAGTGCGAGGCCGAGGACCACTGCGATCGCCTCGATGACCTCGGACGACGGATCTTTGAGACCACGTTCAACCTCGGACAGGTACTGGGTCGAGACTCCGGAACGCCGTGACACCTGCGCCAGAGTCAAGGCCAGGTCGGTTCGGCGCAGCCGCAGCACCCGCCCGAGGGTCTCCCGCCACAGCAGTGCCGGGGCCCGATCGCCGTTTCTGTCCGTGACTCGAAGAGGTTCCATGCTGCGATCCTAGGAGCGATCGGCCACTGTGGCACGAGTTTCTGCTCTGAGCAGACGAGTCACCGCAGACCCGACCGACTTGCTTCGGCACGTGGTCGAGTTGCACCATCACTATAGGGTTAAGTTAGGCTGTCCTATGTTCATGTTGAGGGGTCGACCACGATCCCCACAGTCGAAAGGGCAGGAATGTCAGCTCATCTCTCTCGCCGAGCCATAACCATTGGCGCCATCGTTACGCTCGCCTTCAGCGCGAGCGCGTGCAGCCAAGACTCGGGAGACTCTGCGAAGTCCGGCTCAAGTGATTTCCAGACCGTCACGATCGACCATGCACTGGGCAAGGCCGTCATCGAGGACGAGCCTGAACGCGTCGTCACCCTCGGTCAGGGGTCGACTGAAACCGCCATTGCCTTGGGCAAGACACCCGTGGGTATGGAGGAATACGCCTGGGGCAGTGACGACACCGGCTACATGCCGTGGATCCATGAGGCTGTGAAGGAGAAGGGCGACGACCTGCCCAAGCAGTTCCAGGGAGATACCGAGCTCGATGTCGAAGCCATCGCCGAGCTCGAACCCGATGTCATCCTCGCTCCGTGGTCTGGCATCACCGCCGATCAGTACAAGCAGCTCGATGCCATCGCCCCCACCGTCGCCTACCCTGAGCAGCCGTGGACCATCAAATGGGATGAGCAGATCACGACCGTGGGCAAGGCGCTGGGGCAGGAGAAGGAGTCCGAGGGGCTCGTCGACGACATCAAGAAGCAGCTCTCCGAGGCGAAGCGGTCCGAATACAAGGGGCTCACGTTCTCCTATATCTACAATGACGGACCCGGCACACTCGGCGTCTTCTACCCCAACGAGCAGCGGGTGGCGATGGTCTCGGCGCTGGGACTGACTCCCGATCCTGTCGTTGAGGAACTCAAGAAAGACTACGACGCGCCGGGCACGGACTCCGCTGTCATCGGTCTCGAGAACGCCGACAAGCTCAACGACTCCGATCTCATCTTCACGTTCTACTCCGATGAGAAGAGCAGGAAGGAGATCGAATCACAGAGCGTGTACTCCAACATTCCGGCAATCAAGTCCGGCGCAGTCGTCACTCCCGAAGACCAAGCCTTCGTCACCGCCTCATCGATCATCAATCCGCTCACCGTCCCCTGGACGCTGAAGCGCTATGTGCCGATTATCGACAAGGCCGCCAAGAACGTCAAGAAATAGAACGTTACGAGACGGCAGTCGGTGGGCGCACCGGACGAATCAGTCCAGTGCGCTCAGCTTCTTCCAGTCATCCCAGTCATAGACCCAGTCGGAGATGTCGCTGGCCGAGGTGGACAGGTTGACGTCCGAGCCGGTGATCTCGACGGGGTCGCCGAAGATCGCTGAGTCGTAATACTGCTTGGCCCGTTCGGTCGACAGGTTGACGCAGCCGTGGGAGACATTCGCCGATCCTTGGACCCCTGTCGACCAGGGCGCTGCGTGGATGAATTCGCCGTTGTTGTGGATGCGCACGGCCCAGCGCACATCGGTTTCGTAGTCCCACTGTTCGGAGGTCATCGTGTAGTCCGCGGCCTTCGACATGACCACATGGGTTCCGTTGTAGGACGGAGACTTCGCAGCGCCGAGCGAGGCGGGGAAGTTCATCACTTCTCTGCCATCGCGGGTCACGACCATGCGGTGCGACTTGGCATCGGCCTTGACGACCTGTTTGCGGCCGATGTCGAAATCGAGGGTGAGGTCATTCTGGCCGACCGTGTCGGCGGTGGTGGGGACGTTCTTCAGCGGGACGTCGACGGAGACCTTCGAGTGCGCGGGCCAGAATTCCTTCGGGCGGAAGTGCAGCCGTGACTGCGGATCGTCGGGCAGCCACGCCCAGGAGCCCTCGACCTTACGCTTCTTGCCGTCCTTGTCAGTGACCTTGACCGACAGGCGGTGTTCGACGTCGTCACGGTACTTCTTGGCCACGGTGGAGCCGAAGCTGAGGATGATCGGGGCGCCGACGCCCACGGTCTGATCGTCGGAGAGGGTCGTGCGCACGGACATCGGCGAGGCATCGCCGGCCGAGACGTTGACCGTAGAAGTGAACTCGTGTTCCTCTCCTTCCGCCGAGGTGGCTGTGGCCGAGAGCTCGTATGTGCTGTCAGCGACGAGATCGTAGGCCGAAAGCCAGGCCGCTGCGTCGTCTGGAGCCGTCACCGAGTGCTTGTCCTCGGCCGAGTCCTTCTTCGCGTCTTCGGTGCTGGTGGCTGTGCTGGACTCTGCCGTGTCCGATGACTTCTTGCTCTGGTCTGCTGCTTTGAGTGCGGTCCCGGCGGTGTCGAAGAAGACACCTGGGTCTGATTTGATGCGGGGATGGTCGGACTCGGTGATCGAGATGTCGCTCAGCGAAGCGTTTTCGACGCTGAGGCTGATGCGCTCACCGGGTGACGCGTCTGTCTCAGCACCGGATTCGACTACTTCGCCAATCTGTTCCGAAGTCGGCGCCGAAGTGCTGGTGGGTGCGGACGACGAGGTGGGGTCCGAAGTCTCAGAGGACGCACCCTCAGCAGATGACTGTGCAGCGTCGTCTTCAGAGACGCTGGCGACCCGGAACACCGGCTCGGCGGGGGCCTCGGCCGATTTCGCATCGTTGCGAGTGGCGTCGGGGTCGGAGCCTGAGGGGGTGCAGGCCGTGAGCAGAGCGAGTGCCGAAAGGGCAGCAACCGCCCCGTGAATCTTCTTGGGTGACAAAACAGGGATCCTCGTTCGAGCAAAGGGATGAGAGCTGCAGACCATGTTAGTGATGCCAAATCACGAAAGTATTAAAGGATTGGGCGAAATCCTCGCGAAAGGCTCATTTCTCACCGCTGAGTTAGGCCCTGACCTGGGCTGACATGGGGGAGGGGGAGTTGTGGAATTGTGACCTTGAGAAACTAAGGACTCCCCGTGCACCCGCCAGAGCTCGCTTACCCTTGCTGCCTTCCGGCCCTGGGGGAGTTCACAAGATGACGCCGCACGGGGAGCCATCGATCAGTGTAGTCGAGAGCATCCTCGAGGTACAAAACGAGTCCCCGGCAGCAGAGGGCCACGGTTCCTCAGTGCGAAAGCTATGACAAGGCAGCTGTTATGTTTCTGTGACTCCATCGACGCTTGAACTGCGGGTTCGCTCGATATAGTTGTCGAATCTCGTCACCTATCCTCCGAAGGAAACATGCACATCTTCCGTCGCGTCATTCTGCCCCTCGCCTTCCTCCTCGTCTTCGTGGTCATCGCCGCACTGCTGGGATGGATCGCCTTCAAACCGGACGCTGACGACGGGTTCGACGGTGTCGAAGCAACAGGTGAATCCGCTGGTTCGATCATCACCGCAGAACGCGGGGACATCTCCAACAGCATTGAAGCCAAGGGCGCGATCAACGTCGACGAGCCGACCGCGGTCAAGGCCGCTCATGAGGGCAAAGTCAATCACTTCTTCGCGCAACCCGGAGATGAAGTGTTCGAAGGCGCCGAGCTTTTCCAGGTCAGGAGCGAAGAGGCAGACGAGGAGCAGCCTCCGGCGTCTTCGGACAGCGATTCCGATACCGATGCCCCGGAGGATTCTCAGTATGATGAAGGGCAGGAGCCCGCGAAGCCGAAATATCACACGGTCACGGCAGAAGCCGATGGGACCGTGGGCGACTTCGCAGTCGAGAAGAACGACCAGGTCTCGTCGGACACCCAGGTGACCGAGCTGCTGAAGAATACCTTCACCGCCAGGGCACCGATCGAAGCGGTTGATCTCTATCGCATCCCGAAGCTCCCGAGGACCGCGAACATCACCATCGCCGATGGTCCCGAGCCTTTCGACTGCGAGAATCTGCGCCTTGATCAGGGCGCGGGCACAGGTGCGGCATCGAAAGCTGGCGGTGAAGACGCTGCCGATGATGGCGAATCCGGTGAACCCCCTGCCGAGGAGCCTGCCGCGGACGAAGATCCGGAAGCGGGATCGGGGACTGGCCCTCAGCTGATCTGCAAAGTCCCCAAGGATGTCACGGTGTACAACAGCCTGGATCTGACCATGACGGTAGAGGCGGGAGCCGTCAGCGACGTCATCATCGCGCCGGTCACTGCCGTGCGCGGCCTCACTGGCACGGGAACGGTGTGGGTCACAGGAGACGATGGTGAACCGGAGGAACGCAGTGTACGTCTCGGGCTCAACGACGGTTCCATGGTTGAGGTGAAGTCGGGTCTCAAAGAAGGTGAGGAGATCGAGGAGTTCGTACCGGGAACCGAACCCGAGGACGACGAGATGGACGAAGACATGTATGGCGAGATGGACGGCGAGTTCGAAGATACTTCGGACATCGAAGGTGGCGAGCAGTGAGTCCCACGGAGACGACGGCCTCGACCTTGCTGTCTCTGCGACATGTGTCCCGGTCGGTACCCATTGCCGCAGGCCAGGTTCTCACGATTCTCACCGACATCAATCTTGAAGTGGACAGTGGGGAGCACATCGGCATCGTCGGTCGCTCGGGAACCGGAAAATCGACACTGTTGAATATCCTCGGTCTCCTCGATGCACCGACGACCGGCGACATGGAATTCGCCGGGACCCCAGTACAGAATATTTCCCGAAATCGCGCGGCCGCTTTCAGAGGACGAGATATCGGGTTCGTCTTCCAGCAATTCAATCTTCTGCCCGGGCGCACCGCAGTCGAAAACGTTGAAGCTCCGCTCATGTACGGCACCTGCCGGGAGTTCAGATATCGGAGAAAGATCGCAGAGGAGATGTTGGGCAGGCTCGGCCTAGGAGACCGCATGAATATGAAACCGAACCGACTCTCCGGTGGTGAACAGCAGCGGGTCGCGATCGCCCGATCACTCGTGCGCGAACCCAGACTCGTACTTGCAGACGAACCGACAGGCGCCCTCGACGTCGATACGGGAGTGCATGTCATGGAGATCCTCGACGGCATCACCAAGGATTCCGGGGCTGCGCTCATCACCATCACCCACGATCTGGCAATCGCAAACATGGCATCTCGGCAGTTCTCACTCAGTCAGGGTGAGCTGAATCCGATCGTCGACGGAGTGACCGCCGAGGCTTTGGCAGGTGGACGGTCATGATGACTGGTCTTGCGGCATCAATCGTCGAAGCGTGGCAAGAGCTGCGCGTCCACAAAGTGCGTGTCCTCATGTCCCTGATCGGAGTCGGGGTTGCGGTCTGTGCCCTGACGTTGGTGGTTGGGTTCGGTGACATGATGGAGAAGGGGCTGGCTGACGAATTCGAGCAGCAGGCAGGCCGTGACTCGACCTACACCTTCAGTTTCCAGCCCATTGAATCGGAAATGGGCGAGTCCGAGGTCGAAAGGGTCGATGCTGCACTCAAAAGCACCACCGAACGATTCGGCATCAGTCATGTGTCAGCCTTCGGGCAGATCGACACATCGATATCGGGCCCGGCGGGCAAGGTCAACGCAACGATGTACGTTGTTGATCCGGCCTTTGATGACATGCGCAGACTCAAGGTCGAACATGGGCGGTGGTTCACTGAGGCAGACAAGAACAACTTGTCGCCGGCCATCGTGGCAGACGAGAATTTTCTTTACGAGTATGGACTCGATCCAGCCAGTCTTCCGGCCACGATCACGCTGCCCGGTGAGACTGAGTCAACTGGCACGGTCATAGGCTCGGTCGGCGCGGCTGGATCTGCGGGGTATGACGAATACGGAAGTCTCTACGTGCTCAACGGGCAGGAAGGCAACGTCAGCACTGACGTAGAGGCTGCAACAGAGTTCGAGATGTGGCTTCCACCGGACGAGGGCAAAGAGCTGAGCAAACAGGCGAAGGCCGATCTCAAACGGCAGCTGCCCGATTTTGACGTCTCCGCAGACAGAACCGACTTCGCATCGGGCATGGATGAGACTTTGGGACCGGTGCAGAACGTCCTGCTGGTGATCAGTGTTCTCATCCTCTTCATGGGCATGCTCGGACTTCTCAACATCTCCTTGGTCACGATCCAGCAGAGAATCAGAGAGATCGGCATCCGCAGATCATTCGGTGCGACCAGCCGGCGGATCTTCTTCTCCGTCATGATGGAAAGTGTTGTGGCCACGACCATCGCCGGAGCCGTGGGTGTTCTCATCGCAGTTCTCGTGCTCAAAGCACCGTTCGTATCTGAGCTCATGTTCGATGCCGTGAGCTCACCTCAAGTGCCGTTCACGGCGGTCATAGCAGGCATGCTGGTCTCGATCGGCGTAGGCGCTCTTGCCGGGTTGATCCCCGCTATCGTCGCCACGAAGGTGCGCATCATCGACGCGATCCGTGCCTGAGCCGAGGTGGCTGAGCGTGCCGAGGTCGTCGAGGTTTCACCGACGCTTTGTGCGATGGTTCACACTCGATGGTCAGGATTTCGCATTGTCGACATGACTCGGATAGGCTGGCTCGCGGAGGATTCGCCTAGTGGCCTATGGCGCTCGCCTGGAACGCGGGTTGGGTTAACGCCCTCAGGGGTTCGAATCCCCTATCCTCCGCAGTGAGAAGAAGGCTCCCACCCGAGAAATCGGATGGGAGCCTTCTTCGTCTCTGTTCACAGGCACATGGACCTGACCCCGCTCATCAGGGGTTAGCGGCAAGAATGTGTGTATGGGGCCAGCGTGTTGGATCTGGATTTCACCCTGATCGTCCGCCCCACCCTTTCCGGATTCCAGTCCCGTCCTCGACGCTGAATGACGTCCCGTAAAGCGCATTCGTCTCCGACCTTCCAGTGTCTGTCCTCGGCGGGATTCGACGTTTATTCGGTTCAGCCCAATCAGCTGGCTTCACGAACTGCCAGGCGTCTTTGGGATGTTCGGTGCGGTGATAGAGCAACCACGTGATCGCCGTGACGGCGTGGGGCGCGCTCAGGCCTCTGTGAGCCCGAAGCAAATCCTTGATCGCCTTGTTCGGACCACCTTCCAGCGGGTTCGTCGTGCGGGAGATGATCACACCGTCTTCGGCGAGTTTCAGCCAGGTGAAGAGTTCGTCATCGCGGATGAGATTGGCGAGGAGTTTCCATGCTCTGCGGGTTCGGATGTGTGTGTACCACCACTGCTGATTCGGACTCACATGAGCGGGCCTGATCGTTGACTTTTCAGCGTAGGTACGGTGCTTGAGAAACGACTGCCATTTCGCTTCCCAGGAGGCAAACGCTGCGGTCCAGGCCGCGGCCTTGTCGAGGGCGCGAACGTCCATGAGGGCCTTGTAGAGGGCGAGGAGTTCCTTATTCGCCGGCAGGGTCGGGTTCCGGGTCAAATGGGTGTTGCCGCGCTGGCGGATATGGAAGAAGCAACGTTGAATGCGGGTCGTGGGCCAGAGCTTCTTCACGATCGTCTGTAGTGGTCCGTTGCCATCGACGATCGCGGCTTTCGGTGCCGGGATGTGCTCGAGGAGAGCAGTCCAGGACGCGCGTTTCTCTGCGTCGGTGTATTGCCAGTTGATGACATGCCTGCCGGTAAAGGCGATGAGGACGCACCAGCCGTTGAAATAGGTGCCGTCGAGCATGATCTGGTCGTGGACTTCCCCCGTGGGCGTCAGGGCGGGCGCGACGTTCCAACACCAGCGGATTCGGTGGCGGAACGTGCGCCTGGGGATGGTGTATCCACCCTGTGCTTGGGTGCCAGCCAGCCAGTGCTGGAAGGCATCAAATTCGGCTTTGCGGGTGATGTCGGTGCGCGACTTCGTAGTGGAGGCCCCGCAGTGTTTGCATCGCCATCGGGTACGTCCGGCGCTCGTCTTTCCGTTCTTCACGAGCTTGCTGGTGCATACACCACACCTGGGTTGATTCCTAGGAAGAGACACTGAACATGCTTCCAGAGCATGTTTAACCCTGTCTTGCCTTACTGTTTACTGGGGAAGGGGCCTATCCTGTACACACATTTATGCCGCTAACCCCTCATCAGCTCAGCGCGTTTGCGATGGCCGAGTTGAAGGCGTCGAGGTCTCCGGGGTTGCGCGAGGTGATGAGGTTGCCGTCGATGACAACCTCGGAGTCTTCCCACTTTGCCCCAGCATTGATCAAGTCGGTCTTCGTCGCGACGAATGAGGTCAGCTTCCGCCCCTTGGCCACATCCGCCTCGGCGAGGATCCACGGTGCGTGGCAGATCGCGGCCACCGGCTTATCGGCTGCGAAGAACGCCTTCACAAGTGCCACCGCGTCCTCATCGAGGCGCAGAGCATCCGCGTTGAGAGTGCCGCCCGGGAGGACGAGTGCATCGAAGTCCTCAACCTTGGCCTGCGAGACGGGGACGTCGACGGTGAACTCGTCGGCATGGTCCCAGTCGCCGTTCATCGCCTGGAGTGTGCCCTCCGAGGGCGAGACGATGACCGTTGTGGCCCCTGCTTCGTCGAGTGCTCCGCGGGGGCTGGTGAGCTCGACCTGCTCGACTCCGCGGGTGAGGAGGAATGCGACCTTCTTGTCTGAGATTGCCATGATGCTTGCTCCTAATCGGTTGCCGGATCCGACTCGTCATCGTCGGACTGACGTGGTCATATACGCCCAGTCAGCCTGAGGTGCCGTTCGTCGGTGTCATAGGGGGGAACACAGCGACCCGGTGGCAGTATTCCTGAGTTCAGCCACGCGAGCTGTTCCACGGGGCCGGCCGACGCCAGAAGTGCCGATCACGGCCATGCTCAGTCGAAGCTGGGGAAGTCGAGTGAGTATCCGACGTAGTTGCCCGAGACCGAGGTGACCTTGACCGTGCCGTAGCGCTTCTCACCGTAGGCGGTGACGTTGCAGGAGACCGAACCCTTCTGGGAGATGATCATCAGGTCATTGAGGCATTCGACCTCGTCGACGGTCGTACCCTGCTTCGCGTACGCCTTCTTGATGTCCTTCTCCAGCAGAGATGCGGGGATGGTGCCGTTGCCGTTCTCATCGATTTCGAACCCGGGGTCATTGGCGCCCGCATGTTCTCCGCCTGATCTCGATGAGCCCTCACCCGCCGAGGTGGAGGTCCCTGACGATGATGACGATGAGTCCGAACCTGTAGTCGAGTCCGAATCGGAGGACGAGGTGGCGTTGTCGTCACTCGAAGATGAGCTCTGACTTGACGAAGAATCGGGGGAGTCCTCGGTCGCAGCATCATCCGACTCAGGCTGGTCCGTCTCGGACTCCTCGGGATTCGCTGCAACCCCTTCGCTCTCCTGCGTCTGCTCCTGATCCGGTGGTCCGAATGAGATGCTCATATCACAGGCTGACAATGACAGTGCAGCTGCGAAGGCGCCGGCGATGGTGATGGACCGAATGATCTTTGTGGTCTTCATGGTGATCTCCTGATGAAGTGAGGCGGTGTGTATGAGTCCACTCTGTCAACGGAATCCGCCGCGGTGGGCGTGCTTGTGTTCGCATTCGGAGACTCATGTTGCAGGTCGGCTACAACGGTCGATTTGCACCCATACGTGGAAGAATCGAAAGATATCTCGCCGAGGATGTCGAGAATGCGCATGCGGCTCCGTCCCAGGGATGTCAGCGAAGTTCGCGACGAGCAATTGATAAGAGGAGAAGATCATGGCCAAGTACCTGATGCTCAAGCATTACAAGATGGCGCCCGAGTACATGCAGTACACCCCGATGGATCAGTGGTCGCCGGACGAAGTCGATGCGCACATCCAGTACATGAATGACTTCGCGGACAGGCTGAAGGAGACCGGTGAATTCGTCGACTCCCAGGCCCTGTCACCCGAAGGCACCTTCGTCCGATTCGACGTAGACGGTAAGCCACCGGTCACCGACGGTCCTTTCCCGGAGACCAAGGACCTGATCGCCGGATGGATGGTCATCGACGTCGACTCCTACGACCGGGCGCTCGCACTGGCCGGTGAACTCTCGGCCGCACCGGGTGCCGGTGGTGAACCGATCCGGGAGTGGCTCGAGCTCCGTCCGTTCATGGGCGTGACGCCGTCCACCACCGCATGAATGGGGTGAGGGACCTCGTTCCCATCGTGATCGGCACCCTCGAGCGGAGGGGAGCAGACTTCGCCACCGCCGAGGATGCCGTTCAGGATGCCCTGATCGAAGCGTTTCGCACCTGGCCGGAGAACGAACCCAGGGATATGAAGGGGTGGCTGATCACGGTCGCTTGGCGAAAGTTTCTTGACCGGGTCCGTGCGGAGTCTTCCCGGGCCACGCGGGAGGAACAAGCCTTCGCCTTGTCCACAGAACCGAGGACCACCTCGGCCGATGACACCGTGGACCTCTATTTCCTATGTGCACATCCGGACCTCAGCCCAGCCTCGGCGGTGGCACTGACCCTGCGGGCCGTCGGTGGGCTGACGACCCGGCAGATCGCAGAGGCCTATCTGGTGCCCGAAGCCACGATGGCTCAGCGCATCTCCCGGGCCAAACGCACACTGTCCGGGCGCAGACTCAACCGCCCCGGCACCGTCTCTGACGTCCTCAGAGTCCTCTACCTGGTGTTCAACGAGGGCTACTCCGGCGATGTCGACCTCGCGGCGGAGGCCATCCGTCTCACCCGGGTGCTCGCCGCCTCGATCGACCATCCCGAGGTGTCCGGGCTGCTGGCGCTCATGCTCATCCACCATGCCCGCCGGGAAGCCCGGTTCACCGCCGATGGTGGGCTGATCACCCTGGTCGAGCAGGACCGATCCCTGTGGGACACCGACCTGATCGCCGAGGGCATCGTCATGCTGCAGGCCGCGCTCGCCCGCGAAGACCTCGGCGAATTCCAGGTCCAGGCGGCCATTGCCGCACTCCACGCCGATGCGCAGCGCGTCGAGGACACCGATTGGCCGCAGATCGTCGAATGGTATGACGAGCTCCTGAAGCTTTGCGACAGTCCAATCGCAGCACTCAACCGTGCCGTCGCGATCGGCGAGGCGGACGGCCCGGTGGCCGGCCTGGCAGAACTGCGCAGACTCGATGATGGCCTGCCTCGGTACTTCGCGGTCGAAGCACATCTGCGAGAGCGGTCAGGAGAGTTCGAGGCGGCGGCGAAGCTTTACGCCAAGGCCGCCGGCAAGGCGAACAATCTCGCTGAACGCGAGCATCTCATTCGTCAGGCTGCCCGCATGAATGCACGGTAATCTGAGCCCATGGTTGAAGCAGACGTACACAGCGTCATGGAGACACTGGCAGCGATGGAGGATCCCAAGGCGCGTGCCATCAACGAGAAGCACGGTGACGACCACGGGGTGAATCTCAGCAAGCTGCGGGCCGTGGCGAAGGATCTGAAGAAGAACGATGACCTCGCCGTTGAGCTGTGGGCCACCGGCGACACTGCCGCCCGTCTCGTCGCGATTCTCATCATGCGCCCGCGCAGCTATGAAGCGTCCCAGCTCGATTCCATGCTGCGCGAGGCCCGAAGACCGAAGGTGCACGGCTGGCTGGTCAACTACATCGTCAGGAAGTCGAAGCACGCCGAGGAGCTGCGTCTGGCCTGGATGGACGACCCCGACCCGGTTGTGGCCTCAGCCGGATGGGCACTGACGAGCGAACGCGTGAACAGATCACCCGAGGGCCTCGACCTGGTAGGACTTCTTGACATCATTGAGGCGCAGATGCTCGGTGCTGCGGAGCGCCTGCAATGGGCGATGAACGAGACCCTGTCCTATATCGGCATCGAGAACCAGGAGCTGCGGCCCCGCGCCACCGCCATCGGCAATCGCCTCGGCGTCCTCAAGGACTATCCGACGCCGCCGAACTGCACCTCTCCTTTTGCGCCGACCTGGATCACCGAGATCGTGGCTCGCAGGCAGGCGACCTGAGCTCGATCAGACAGCCACGATGTGAGGGTGCCGGCGGTGGAAATCGGTGGCCTGCTGGAACGTGTGTCCCGCGGCCAGCAGCAGGCCCTCCCTGAAGTCTCCGGCGACGAACTGAGCGGCCAGCGGGGTGCCCCGCTCGGAGAATCCTGCGGGCAGAGTGATTGAGGGCATCCCACAGTTGTCGATCGGTGCCGTGGGGATCGTCACCGCGGAAAACAGCTCCGCGTCCGAGCCGAGGTTCTCCATCTGTGTGATCGTCGGTGAGGCGGCCCCGATGCCCGGGAGCAGCAGCAGATCGATGTCGGCCATGAGTGCGCGCATGCGACCGGTGAATGCTTGCCGAGATTCGAGCAGCTCGTGATAGTCGACGGCACTGAGTCCGCGCCCGATTTCGATGAGTCCAGCCAGATCGGGCCCATATTCCGCTGACCTCGAAGGGTAGTTCTCCGCGTGAACACCGGCGGTCTCGACTCCGCACAGGGCAGACCATTCCTGTGCTGCCGCGGGCAGGTCGGGGGTGCGCACGTCGAGGACGCGCCAACCGAGGTCGATGAGCACCTCAATGGTGGATTCGAGCATCTCATTGGTTACGGCATCGAAATGTTCGGCGGCCAGCTCACGGTCGAAGCCGACGACCGGGGTGCGCTCGAGCGTGAGCTGATGGCTGTAGCGGGGGACCGGCTCGAGGGCAGAGGTCGGGTCGTTCGGGTCGTGTCCGGCGATGGCTTCCAAGATGATGGCGGCATCGCGTGCGCTGCGGGTCATCGGGCCGATGTGGTCGAGGCTCGGCGCCAATCCGAAGATGCCATTGCGCGAGACCCTGCCCCAGGTGGGTTTGAGTCCGGTGACTCCATTCGCCGAGGAGGGCAGCCGGATCGATCCGCCCGTGTCCGAACCCAGCGAGCCGAAGCAGAGGCCGGCGGCGGTGGCGACGCCCGAACCGCTCGACGAGACACCTGACCAGGTGTTCGGCTCCCACGGGTTGACCGGGGTCGGCAGATCGGGATGGTGTCCGGTGAAGGCACCCTCGGTGAGTCGCAGCTTCCCGAGGATCACTGCCCCGGCAGCTCGCAGTCTGGCCACGACGGTGGCATCGTAGTCAGGCTGGAAGTCGGCGTGGATCGTGGTGCCGGCACCGGTGGGTGCGTCGTGGGTGTAGGCGAGGTCTTTGATCGCCAGAGGCACGCCGTGCAGCGGTCCCAGCCAGTCTCCGCGAGCCAGGCGCGCATCGAGGTCGTCGGCGGCGGCCAGTGCTGATTCCCGCATCAGGGTGACGTAAGAGAGGAGATGGGGGTCGAGTTCAGCGATCCGGTCGAACATGGCCTCGGTGGCATCTCTGGAGCTCAGACGCCCGGTCCTGATGAGTTCGGATACTTCGTGCAGTTCGCGGAACTCGAGTCCGCTGTTCGACGAGGTGGTGCTGCTGCTGGCCATGGACGCCTCCTTGCATCGGTTTTCTCCATGCTATCGGGGAAAGTCTGCACGGTCACTGCAGGTCAGCCCCGGCCCCAGCGATTTCACGCAGAGCCTGGAGGTGGGCGTCAAGGCGTTTGGAGCCTTCGCTCGTGATCGACACCCAGGTGCGTGGTCGTTTTCCGACGTAGCCTTTGCTGACGTTGATCAGGCCGGCCTTCTCAAGGGCAGAGATGTGTCGCGAGAGCACTGAGTCAGAAACACCGAGGGACTCGCGGAGGAGCTTGAATTCCGCTTTGTCTCGATTCTTCAGGCTCGCGACGATTCCGAGTCGCGTCGGATTTCCCAGATCGGATTCTATCCGTGCCAGTGATTCGCCGAGGTGGGGGATCGGTTCGTGTGATTCATCGGGCCACGGATCCGCGGCGGAGTAGGGGGCATCGGGAGAGTTCTGTTTCGGGTTCATTCTGATACCTCGTCTTGTCTGGTAGTTGCTGCCCGTATCGTCGGCGGTCAGCGGCGCAGGCCGACGAGCGCCATGATGGGCGAGATGACCCAGATGAAGCTGGCGGCGGCGAAGGGGACCCACGAGCCGGGATCGAACGAGTCGGCCATGAGCGCGACCAGATACGCAGCGAAGGTCAGCGGCAGCCAGGTGAAGAGCAAGAAGGTCGAGCGGCGGCTCCAGCTCAGAGCCTTAGTGAGATAGACGATCATGGCCGGTATCAGCCACGCACCGCCTGCTCCGAGGATGATCAGCTGAGTTGTGTTGTCCTCGATGAGTCCGACGGCGACTAGCCCGACGGAGATGGCGGCACTGAAGACGAAGAGCATTGTGACCAGCGGCCAGGCGTCCTTGGACCGTGCCTGTCTCTGATTCGATTCGACCTGTGAGAGAAGTTCCTCGGCTTGCTGCGGGGTGGGCGTGCTCATGACAACTCCTTTGTTGAAATCCTCACCGCTGTGCGGGCGACCTCCATGTGGAAGTAGTTACAGGATAGCAAGTACTTTCTAGATTGGAAAGTAAGTTCGCGAAAGAGTTTCAGGAGGCGGCGGTGGCAGCGACGGTGGCTGCGAGCTCCGTGGCGCTGGACAGGTGTTCGTCGGCGACCGTTCCGGTGACGATGAGAGGGTCGAAGGCCAGCTTCCAGCCCAGCCCCGTGGTGATCTGCTTCATCGCGGTCTCTGCCCCGGTGGTGTCAAAGCCGCCGTGGATCCAGTAGGAGAAGGGGCGACCCGCGGTCGGTTCCCTGACCGCGTCATAGGTTGTGTCGAAGAAGTGTTTGAGTGCGCCGGAGATGTAGCCGAAGTTCGCGGTCGTACCCAGGACGATCCCATCGGCGGCGAGCACATCGTCGACCGTCGCCTCCAGGGCGGGACGGATTGTGACGTCGACGGGACCCAACTCCTGCATGCGCAGTCCGGACAGAGCCGCCTCGGCGATTTCAGATGTTGCCTGTGACGGAGAATGATGAACGAGCAATATGCTGACCATGGGACCAGACTAACCCTGCAGCGCTTCGACGAGGGAGGATTCGTGGCAGTCATCTTTGATCCACTCCGAGGGCGGACGCGGCCCGCGGCCAGCCACCGTGATGAGGAGATCATCGACGTTCTCACCGGAGGACGCACGGGTGCCGCCGCAGGCGTCGGCGAGGGAATCGATACCACCGAGTGGGCGGTTCTGACGGGAGCCGGGATGAGCACCGACTCGGGAGTGCCCGACTACCGGGGCCCCGATGCCGTGCCCCGGCAGCCGATGACGATTCAGACCTTCATGTCTCATCCGGATCAGCGGGCCCGCTACTGGGCGCGCTCCTGGGTGGGATGGCCGCGCATGCGCTCTGCCCAGCCGAATGCGGCGCACCTGGGGCTCGCGTCGCTGCCCGTCGCCGGAATCGTCACGCAGAACGTCGACGGACTCCACCAGGCCGCAGCTTCCGAAAAGGGCAGCAAGAGCCGGGTCATCGACCTGCACGGAAGCCTCAATCGCGTCATCTGCCTCAAGGAAGGACACATGTTCGACCGAGACTGGCTGCAGTCGAAGCTCAGCGAACTCAATCCCGACTTCGCTAAACTCGTGGGCATCGATCCGATCGATGTCGAGACTGCCCCCGATGGCGACGTGGAACTGGAGGAGACCCAGGACTTCGTTGTGGCTGACTGTCCCCAATGCGGCGGAGTCCTCAAACCCGATGTCGTGTACTTCGGCGACTCTGTGCCACCGGCAAGGTTGCAGGAAGCGAACAGGATCTGCGAAGGGGCGCGTGGAATCGTAGTGCTCGGATCCTCACTCGCGGTGCTCTCCGGACTGCGTTTCGTTCGGGCGGCGGCGAAGGAGGCGAAGCCGGTCGTCATCGTCACCGACGGCCCCACCAGGGGCGATGAGCTCGCCGACTACCGCTCCACCTCCCGCGTCGCCGACTTCGTGCAGGACTGGGCACTCAGAGGAATCCAAGGCGGAGGTGACAAGCTCACCCTATGAGCAACCTTGCGCGAACCGAACGCCTCCGCCTCGTCGATACAGCCAACAGGGCCGGTGAAGATGCCCCGACCCTGTGTGAGGGCTGGACGACACGTGACCTGGCCACACACCTCGTGATCCGCGAACGCCATCCCGCTGCCGCTCTCGGCATCTTCATGTCGAAGTTCGAGGGCAAGTTAAAAGAACAGGAACAGGCCTACGCCGCGATGCCGTATTCGCGTCTGCTGGGTCTGGTTGCATCCCCGCCGCGGTGGACCCCGGGGAGGTGGCCCGGCGTCGAATCCGTGATGAACACCGCCGAATATGTGGTCCACCATGAAGACATCCGCCGCGCGGAGATCGAGTGGATCCCACGTCGGCTGTCCCTGCCGGAGAACCGTGCGGTGTGGACCGCGTGTCGAACCGCGCTCCTGCCATTCGCGGCGAAAGCGAAGGGACGCGTCACGATAGTCGGCCCCGGCTTCGGCCGGCACAGCGCAGGAAAACCGGCCAGAGGAACCGAGGGCAATGCCAGTGGAATCACCATCACCGGTGAACCCGTGGAGATTCTGCTCTACCTCATGGGGCGTGAGAAGCATGCCCTCGTCGACGTGAAATGAGCGGTTGCTGGGTCGGCTGCGGTTGCTGGTGCGGCACCAAGCGAAGCGGGGGAAAACCCCCGAACAGCTGGACGGTTTTTATCATTCACTCTGCTGCCGAGGGTTCCTAGGCTGGTACCAACAGCACAGGCTCAAGCAGAGGCAGAGAAATGAACCCCACCCCGAACTCCGGCTACACTCCGAACCCTGAATACACGTCGAACCCCGACTACATGTCGAACCCCGACTACATGTCGAACCCCGACTACACCTCGAACATCGGAAGTCAGGGCTACTACGATCCGAATCAGAACTACGGCACAGGAGCTCAGCCGCAAGCGCCGCAGTCCTACCGTTCCCGGGCCGAGGAAGACCCGGGCAAGGTCCTGGGCATCATCTCTCTGGTCGCCACCCTTTCGACGTTCCTCGGCTTCAACTTCCTCGGGCCCATCATCGGCATCATCACCGGCCACATGGCACGCAAGAACTCACGTGACGCAGGCTTCGCCGACAACGAGATGGGCAAATGGGGATTCATCCTCGGCATCGTCTTCATCTCGTTGGCAGCCCTCGGCGGACTGCTCGGTCTGTCCATTGCAGGCTTCGCCGGACTCGCAGGTCTGCTGGGAGCCTGAGACAGCGAGCACCTCAGACTTCGCGAATTTCAATCCCTCGGGAGCATCCCGAGGGATTGTCATGTCCGGCCGTGATCGTCTCCGGAGCTCCGCCGGTGTTCTTCCGAGGCGAACGGGTCGCGAGGGCGTGAGCGTGCTGCGTCCTCTTCGAATCTGCGGCGACTTGCCGCGCGTCGGCGAACGACGATCACCGTGATGAGGATGACGATGATGAACACCAGGGCGGTGATGAGGATGTCTGACACAGGTGCCTGCTTCGCTTCGATAGCCGGGGCTTTCACTGCACAGTTTAGTCGACTCGCCCTTCGAGCGCGGTCATGGAGTCTGCGGTGTAGAAGCCGAGATCTCGGTTGAGTGAGTGCATCGGCGAATTGCTTGTGGCCGTGTAGGTCTGGACCCATGAGGCTTCGGCAACTTCCGGTATTTCGTGGAGTTGGCGCATGTTCGCGACCTTGAGCCCGCGTCCGATGCCGCGACCACGGTATTCGCGGTCGACCAGGGTGTCCTCCTGGATGACGATGTCGGTGTCGTGGCGGGAGACCATGATCTCTGTGTAGCCGACAGGGACTGGAGCGTCGGAGTCATCGTCGACGTGTGCAATCGAGCTGACCAAGATCCAGCCCTGGTCCGCCATCCGCTCCTCATGCGTGCGGATGGCGCTCGCCCCGGCATGTTTGAGCGTGCGGGTAAGGTCACCGACGGGCACGTCCTCGTCCATCTGCTGACGCAGCCGCGCCCAATCCTCGACCACCTCCTCCGGGCAGCCGCCGATCCACGAAGTGATCGACAAGTTTGGATCAGGGGCCCTCACCAGTCCCGGCGTCTCATCCGGGTTCTTGTAGCGGTTAGCATCGTCACGCAGGTAGTCCGGCAGATCAAGCAGGAGTCGATTTTCCTGGATACCGATGCTCAGGCCCAAAGTTTGGGCGAAGGCGACGCCTTCCGGGCAGTAGGTTTCGGTTTGGACGAGTTTCGTGCGTCCTCGCAGCAGGTCCTTGACGACTCGGGCAATCGAGGTTCCATGACCTTGGCGCCGGTGGGCAGGCAGAACCCCGATCTCGACATCGGCGGGAGCATCGGTGACGATGTTGATCTCGGCACCGCCGATGGCCTCCTCGCCGAGGTGGGCCAGGAATGCGATGTCGGACTTGTCCGAGCGTGGGTGGGCGAACTGGGTGAGGGTCGACTCGAGGCTCTGCCACCAGGCGGCGGTGCGGTCCCCGTTATAGGCCTCGCGCATGAGCGCATGCCAACGCGTGAGCCCGTCGACATCGTCGGGCTGGATGCGGGTGATCTGGACATCGACCATGATATGAGTCGAACACGGGTCGATCCGGATTTCAAGGGCTCTGGTGCGGGTCTGAGTCGTCCTCAGGTCTCGCCTCGGCGGTGGGGTCCTCTTTGGGCAGGCGAGAGCCGATGTGTGTGCCGGGGCGATTCATCACCCGGTAGACGAGGAATGCACCCGCGCTGAAGACCACGATTATGGTCAGGGTCAGGAAGATGACTGCTGCGAGGCCGGGTTCCATTACTTGGCCATCCGACGGCGGTCGAGGAAGTTCGCGAAGCGGGCACGGAAGGACCCCATGCCGATCGAACCGCTGACTTCGACGGTGGGTTTGCGGCCCTCTGGAATCGCGTTGACCACGGATTTCACCGAGCCCCAGGATTTGGACAGATTGTCGACGTTGACGGCCCAGTCATTGGGAATGACAACGATCACGGATCCCATGCCTGCAACGATTTCGACATCGATGACCTCGAGGTCGGTCTCAACTTCGAGGAAGTTCAGCTCGATGTTCGATCCTGTCGGGTGGCAGCGAATGGAGGGTGGGACCTGCCATTTGGCGCGGCGCAGCTCTGGTTCCCAGCCGGCCTTGATGACCAGGGGCTCTCCTGCCGCCATGGCCCGGTCCGCTGGAGTCGATCTGGTCAGGGAGGAGCCGGGGCGGAAGCGATCGGAGGGCAGGTTGGTGGTGAGGTCGGAGAGGACCTCGTCGAGGTCGATCGGAAAGCGTGCGGCCTGAACCTTCTCCATGCGCTCGTCCAGCTCTTCAACCGTGATCCGGCCGTCCCCGGCGGCTTCGCGTAGGACTTCGATCGCATCGTCGCGCTCTTTGTGTCCGATGCGGTAGGTCTTCGCAGGATCGGTTTCGGCAGGGTCATTGTCAGGGGAATCGGGGGCGGAGTGGCTCATAGCCTCTATCGTGCCCGATTCACACTGCCGCTCACAACGAAGAATTCCTCTTGATCACGGACTGGAGGGCGCAATGCCCCGGCATCGGGCTGAAGGTCACCATGGCTCTGAGGAGCGGGCGCGTGTGTCGTGTCAGCCGTTGGCATTAGGCTGTGCATGTGTCCACCGCACTGTACAGAAGATACCGCCCAGAGACCTTCGATGAGGTCATCGGTCAAGAGCATGTGACCGATCCGCTGAAGGCCGCGATCGAACGTGGCCGCATCAACCATGCCTACTTGTTCTCCGGCCCCCGTGGCTGTGGCAAGACCACCTCGGCACGGATCCTGGCGAGGTGCCTCAACTGTGCCAAGGGGCCGACTCCCGTGCCCTGCGGTGAGTGCCCGAGCTGTGAAGATCTGGCCAACGGCGGCCCCGGATCCCTCGACGTCGTAGAGATCGACGCGGCCAGCCACAACGGTGTCGACGATGCTCGTGACCTGCGTGAGCGTGCAATCTATGCCCCGGCGCGTGATCGGTACAAGGTCTTTATCCTCGATGAGGCCCATATGGTGACCTCGCAGGGCTTCAACGCTCTGCTCAAGATCGTTGAGGAACCGCCGCCTCACATCAAGTTCATCTTCGCGACGACCGAGCCTGAGAAGGTCATCGGCACGATTCGCTCACGGACTCATCACTACCCGTTCCGGTTGGTCCCGCCCGAGGCTCTGGGCAACTACATGGAAGATCTGTGCAGCCGTGAAGGCGTGCAGGTCGCTAAGGGTGTGCTGCCGCTCGTCGTCCGAGCCGGTGGCGGATCCGTGCGTGACACGTTGTCCGTGCTCGACCAGCTCATAGCAGGTTCGGGCCCCGACGGGGTCGACTACGCCGGAGCCATCGCACTGTTGGGCTACACCCCTGACTCTCTGCTCAGCGACATCGTCGACGCCTTCTCCGCCGGCGACGGCGGCGGTGTGTACCGTGCTGTCGAGCGAGTCATCGAATCGGGACAGGATCCGCGTCGCTTCGTCGAGGATCTCCTCGAGCGCGTGCGTGACCTCATCGTCATCAACGCTGCCCCCGAGGCGGCTCATGCCTTCCTGCCGGAGGTCCCTCCCGACCGTCTCGAACGACTGACTCTGCAGGCCAGAGGCTTCGGTCAGGGCGAGCTCTCTCGTGCGGCGGACCTGCTCAACCAGGGCCTGACCGAAATGTCTGGTGCAACCTCGCCGAGGCTGCAGCTCGAGCTCATCTGTGCACGTATTCTTCTGCCCGGGTCAGGTCGCAGCCGTGACGCCGTGCTCAGTCGTGTCGAGCGGATGGAGCGCCGGATCGGCATGTCCGCATCGGGAACGGCAGCGAATATTCCTCCTGCCCCGCAGGCGGACGCTGCCCAGACGGATGCCGGTGTCCAGCAGCGAGAAGCCGCACCACAGACAGCTGGCGTCTCACAAGCCGGAGCTGCCCCACACGGTGCAGGGCAGAACGCTGCAGCACAGCCGGGTTCGGCGGGGCCAGCGCAGAGTCAGGGGCGGCCAGCGCCGGGTCAGACTCCTGCGCAGCAGTCCTCTAGTCCGGCACCGCGCGATGATTTCGATGATCTTGCCGAGATGGCTGTCGCTGCGGAATCCATGCTCAACGAGACACCGACCTCGAGTCTTGCCGACAGTCCTCAGGAGACCCAGTCGTCGCTGCCCGAGGAAGAACCTCGGGAGCAGCCCGTGGAACAGCCTCGTGAACAGCCCGCGGCCGAGACTGCTCCCCAGGAGCAGACTTCTCGGCCCCGGGCACAGACGAATCAGGCTCCGGAGCCGGAGAGTCAGACACCGGAACCGGAGAGTCAGGTTTCTCAGCCTCCGATTGCACAGGCACGAACGCCTCAGCCCCAGCGTGAGCAGGAGACGAGTGCGCCGTCTTCAGAAACAACTCCGGAAGCAGATTCTGTCCCGGAGAATGTCGCTGTGGCCGGTGCGGGCAACATCGGTGGCGAAATCGAAGCGATTCGACGGGCCTGGCCGAGTATCCTTGCCGCGGTCGAGAAACGCAGCCGCCTGACCAGAGCGATCATTGCTGCGAATGCGATTCCTCAGTCGTACTCCGATGGTGTTGTCTACCTCGGGTTCAACAACGCTGGTTCGGTTCAGGGCTTCCAGCAGAGAGATCACGCGGCGAAGCTCGCGATGGCGATCAACGATGTTCTCGGCATTCAGGCACGCATCGACATCGGCGATGTCGGCCGTATCGGCGGGAACTCGAATCAGTCGGACGCCGGTGGCGGGACTAGCGGCAAGGGTGCCTCGGCACCGCCGATGAACGAGACCAACAATCGGGGGCCAGCACCTTCGCAGAGACGACCCAGCCCACAGGAAGTGGCCGCGGTCGTCGGTACTCGCGAGGTCGACAAGCCACAGGTGGATCATGAGAAGTTCTGGGAGACCAGTGGCTCTCCTCAGGGCCCCTGGTCCGATGACGACGAGGAGGGAGAACAGCCGGCGACACACGAAGCACCACAGTCACCGACTGACTCCGCACCGGCAAGCGGGCCCACTTCGGCCCAAGAGTTCACGGCGGCCGACCCTTCGGCCTCGGACAGTGATGCCCTTACGGCCGACCAGCCGTCCATGCCCGAGGAGCCAGCGGCGTCCGCTGATCCAGTGCCAGAGGCGTCGGCTCCACTGGCACCAGGGGCTGACGAATCAGGCGCTGAAACTACAGCGGCAGGCAAGTCCACATCGGACGAATCAGGCTCGGATGAGTCAGCCCCGGACTCGGATATCGTCGTGCCCGATCTCTCTGACGATGACTTCTTCAGTAGTCCCTCCGGCTACGTGTCCGATGAACACTCGGCACCGGAGGGCCCAGGGGCTGCCGCGCCCCAAACGCACACCGCGTCGCAAACGCCCGCTGTCTCGCATTCGGACCAGGATGCGCCGATGGAGTATGTGCAGCCGCGGTGGGAGGAGCCGACCTGGCACGATGGGTTAAACGACGACCCGAGCGATGGGGCACCGAACCTTGGTGATTCCCCAGACCGCGCAGCTCAGCCGACCGATCCAAGCGACGGGGCCACGAGTGCGGGTTCGGGTGCAGTGGAGGTCGGGGCACCGGTTGTGCCTCCACCGGAGGACGATGATCTCGACTTCCTCGGTGACTACGCGGATGCAGATATGGGACTGTCGGATTCTGCGGCACAGCCATCCGCGCAGTCACAGCCTCATGCACCACCGTCGCAGGCTGCACGGCCGCAGGGACACGGGGGTTCGAAGCCTTTCAAGTCCCGTTTCGCTGCTCTTGCCGAGAAACACGGCGGCAGTACTCCACAGCCTCCGGTTGCGTCGGGGGAGAGCGGGTACCCGCAGAATGCGAACGGTTCGTTTAACGGACACTCCGGGACTGACGCCAACGCGGATGCTCAACCCCAGAGTTCCGGTGCCGCCGAAGACGAATATGATCCGGAGGCGGACCTCGACGTCTCGGAGGCTCCACAGATCGGCGTGGCCGTGATCGCACGAGTCCTCGGCGGCGAAATCATTGATGAAAGAGAAGTATGAGCGCGGTTTACGAAGGTGCCCTGCAGGACCTGGTCGAGGAGTTCGGCAAGCTTCCGGGCATCGGCCCGAAGTCTGCGCAACGGCTGGCGTTCCACATACTCCAGTCCGAATCGGCCGATGTCAGCGCCCTGGCTCAGGCTCTGACCGATGTGAAGAAGCGCGTGCGCTTCTGCGACATCTGCGGCAACGTCTCTGAGGAGACAGAGTGCACCGTCTGCCAGGACCCGCGTCGTGATCGTTCGATGATCTGCGTCGTCGAGGAACCGAAGGACGTTGTCGCCATCGAACGCACCCGCGAGTACAGGGGCCTCTATCACGTCCTCGGCGGCGCGATCGACCCCATGGCGGGAGTCGGCCCCGACAACCTGCGCATCAAGGAACTGATGCCGCGTCTGCAGAACGGCGAAGTCAAGGAATGCGTCATCGCCACCGACCCCAACCTCGAGGGCGAAGCCACAGCCACCTACCTCGTGCGGCTGCTCAACTCACTGGGTGTGACCGTGACGCGGCTGGCCTCGGGACTACCCGTCGGCGGTGACCTCGAATACGCGGATGAAGTCACACTCGGCCGTGCCTTCTCCGGTCGCCGCGAAATGGACTGATCCGGCTCCACAGCACCATCCCTGCCGTACGTCTTCTGTTGCCAGAGATCGTCTCCTTCCATTAGCGGTCTTCCTGTCTGCACCCTTGACGCCATATCGATTATCGTGAAATATGTTGTTTATCGATATATCGAGTAACGATAAGCAATCGTGAGTCGAGATGGTGGATCAGGGTCACATTCTGAGGGCCCGCAGGGATTCGCCGAAGAGGATAGGCGGAACCATGACGCAGGACAAAGGACAGGGCGAACTGCCTGAGGAGCCCGACGGTACGGTCACTGACAATCTCAAGGGCGGCGCGAAGTCCAGGGGCAGAGAGGCTAAGCGCAAGGCATTCGGCACAGGCTACGAACTCTGGGTCGGGCTGGCGATCGGATTCTATGTCGTCTACGCCGTCACCGAACTGATCGGGGATTTTGTCCACTCAGAAATTAAAGTGCCACTGCGCTTCGAATCCAATGGGGTGGCAGCGCTTGACTTCCCGTCGGCTGCCGCGACACTGAGCGGATTGACCCAGATTACGGTCTCAACGTCCGAATTGGCAGTCGCGACACTGGTGCTTCTGCTCATAGCCAAGATTGCGTTCATCCTCACGTTCTTTGCGGGCGCAGTTGCTATTGTGCCCGTCATCAGGGACATCGCGGCCGGAACTCCCTTCACAGCGCGGTCGATCAAAGCGCTGTATGCACTCGAATGGGTCGTCGCAATGGGGTGGCTTCTCTACTTCATCACCATGCTGCTGGGCAGCAACATGGTAGCCCGCGACCTCGACATCACTAAGGAGGTCAACGCTGGCATCACCACCATGCAGGCATTCCTGGTCCTGGGGGTCCTCGGTGGCGTTGAACTCCTTCGTCGGTGCTTTATGTCCGGCCGAGCAGCCCAGGAAGAACTTGAGGGGTTGGTCTGATGGTCGAGGAATTCGAATCACTGCACGTCGTCTGTCATCTTGACTCACTGCTGACGCAGAGGGGGCTGACACTTACCGAGTTGTCGAAACTCGTCGACGTGTCTTTGGCCAACTTGTCGGTGCTCAAGAACAACCGCGCCAAAGCCATCAGATACTCCACGCTCATCGCACTGTGCCAGGTGCTGGATTGTCAGCCTGGCGACCTGTTCACCGTCAACGTTCGACCCGACTGAGACGAGCCGAGAGCAGCACCGGCCGAACGCCCGAGAACGCCAGCAGCACAGGGATCCAAGCGGATCTGCAACGCGAACTCCGAGGACCCGAGCAGTGTCTGAATGGCGGGCGAAGGTGAAGTGAAGTGGCTGACCTCATACAATGGTCGAGGTGCCGGAGAGCCGACACGGCTGAAATCCTGATCGATGCAAGCACGAGATAACCATGTTTGGAAGCATGGAATCGATCGCCCGGCACGGAACTTATCAGCGATAAGGAAGAGACTGCAGTGAGCATAGTCGTCCAGAAGTTTGGCGGGTCCTCGGTAGCCGATGCGGAATCGGTGAAGCGGGTGGCCAAGCGAATTGTCGAGAACCGTCAGGCCGGTCACGAGGTTGTTGTCGTGGTGTCGGCCATGGGAGACAGCACCGACGATCTCATCGACTTGGCCCAACAGGTCTCTCCGATGCCCCCAGCCCGTGAACTCGACATGCTGCTCACTGCAGGTGAGCGCATTTCCATGGCAGTACTGGCCATGGCGATTGCCAACCTCGGCGAGGAAGCACAATCATTCACCGGTTCGCAGGCCGGTGTGATCACCGATGAGCAGTTCGGCAAGGCGCGCATCATCGACGTCACGCCAGGTCGCATCCGCTCGGCACTCGACCAGGGATATGTCGCCATCGTGGCCGGATTCCAGGGGGTCAGTCAGACAGCGAAGAACATCACCACACTGGGACGCGGCGGATCGGATACAACTGCGGTTGCCCTTGCTGCGGCATTGGGTGCCGACGTGTGTGAGATCTACACCGACGTCGATGGTGTCTTCACCGCCGACCCCCGCATCGTGCCGAGCGCACACAAGATCGATGAGATCGGTTACGAGGAGATGATGGAGATGGCGGCCTCGGGCGCCAAGGTCCTCATGCTACGGTGCGTCGAATACGCCCGCCGCTACAACGTGCCGGTGCACGTGCGGTCCTCATTCTCACGAAATCAAGGCACCTGGGTGACCGACTCACCCATTCCTGAAGCCTTCCGGCCGGCAAAGGGATCGAAGGCCCCGGCACCAGCGGTATCAGAAACGGAGTCCAACATGGAACAGGCAATCATTTCCGGAGTCGCCCATGATCGCTCGGAAGCCAAGGTCACGATCGTCGGCGTTCCCGACGTTCCCGGCAAGGCCGCCGAGATCTTCACCACCATGGCCACCACGGAGATCAACATCGACATGATCGTCCAGAACATCTCCACGCGCGAGCCCGGCAAGACGGACATCTCCTTCACCCTGCCGATGGATGACGGCGCCAAGGCGCTCGAAGCCCTGGACGCGGTGAAGGCCTCGATCGGCTTCGACCAGGTGCGCTACGACGACCAGATCGGCAAGCTCTCCGTCGTCGGTGCGGGCATGCGCTCTCACCCCGGCGTGACCGCCATCCTGTTCGAGGCCTTGAGTAATGCCCAGGTCAACATCGACATGATCTCCACTTCGGAGATCCGCATCAGCGTCGTCACACGAGCAGACATCCTCGACGACGCCGTCCGTGCCGCGCATGCCGCGTACGGACTCGACAGTGAAGACGACGAAGCAGTGGTTTACGGAGGTACCGGACGATGAGCGTTAATATCGGAGTTATCGGAGCAACAGGCCAGGTAGGCGGCGTCATGCTTGACCTGCTGGCAGACAATCCTGGATTCGAGATCAACAGCCTGAGGCTCTTCGCCTCGGCGAGGTCAGCGGGCAAGGTCATCGAGTTCAACGGTGAGAAGATCACCGTCGAAGATGCCGCCGAGGCGGACCCCAGCGGGCTCGACATCGCATTGTTCTCCGCCGGTGGAGCCACATCCCGTGCCCAGGCGGAGCGATTCGCCGCAGTGGGCGCCATCGTCGTCGATAACTCTTCGGCCTGGCGCTCGGACCCTGATGTTCCCCTGGTCGTCAGCGAGGTCAACCCGGAGGCTCTCGACACACTGCCCAAGGGCATCATCGCCAACCCGAACTGCACCACGATGGCTGCAATGCCGGTCCTCAAGGCGCTCGATTCCGTCGCTGGCCTCCAGCGACTCATCGTCAGCACCTACCAGGCAGTGTCCGGTTCAGGCGTGAGCGGAGTCGAGGAACTCGCCGGTCAGCTCGAGGCCGGCGTCGCCGACTCCCGCAAGCTAGCTCGCGACGGCAGTGCCGTGAACCTGCCTGCCCCGGACAACTACGTCGAACCAATCGCGTTCAACGTTCTGCCCATGGCCGGGTCCATCGTTGATGACGGTGAACTTGAGACTGACGAAGAGAAGAAGCTGCGCAACGAGAGCCGCAAGATCCTGGGCAAGCCCGATCTCCTCGTGGCAGGAACCTGCGTGCGCGTTCCTGTGTTCACAGGACACAGCCTGAGCATCCACGCGGAGTTCGACTCCGAGATCACCCCTGCCAAGGCCACGGAAGTGCTCTCCGAGGCGCCCGGGGTCGAGCTTGATGATGTGCCCACACCGCTGAAGGCGGCAGGCAAGGATTCAAGCTTCGTGGGCCGTATCCGCGCCGACCAGTCTGCCCCGGCAGGCAAGGGTCTCGTCCTGTTCGTTGCCAACGACAACCTGCGCAAGGGTGCTGCTCTGAACACGGTTCAGATCGCGGCGCTGCTGGCGAAGAAGGTCGAGTCACAGGCGGCCTGAGCTCTGAGCTGAAACGAACCGCCCGGGAGCCGATGCTCCCGGGCGGTTCGACGTTGCGCGGCCCGGTGCGCAGCTGGCGATTAACGCGGAGTCGGAATTCATCGTCGCCGGCGACGATCTTTTCGAGATCGGCGTTGATCGACCCCCGACAGCGGTACACATAAACAAGTTGCTATATATAAATATTTATATTAGTGGTGAGCCTTCGGCCTGAGTAATGTGAACGTCGTTGACATACCGATCTTCGCTCACTCTCTGAAAGGCACTTCATGCGCTCTTCCCTACTCGGCATCATGTCCGGGGCTATCGCTCTGAGCACTGTTGCCGCACTGAGCGGGTGCGGAGGGCAGGCCTCTGGGTCCACAGAGCTCTCGGTCGTCGCCTCAACCAACGTCTACGCCGACATCGTGTCCCAGGTGGCGGGCGACTTCGCGAAGGTGAGTGCGGTCATCGACGATCCTAATCAGGATCCGCACTCCTATGAGGCGACGACACATGACCGGCTGATGTTGTCGAAGTCCGATCTGGTCGTCCAGAACGGCGGCGGCTATGACTCGTTCATGACCACGATGCTTGAAGCATCCGACGTCGAGGTCGACACCATCGACACAGTCTCGATCTCCGGACTGCCCGGTTCTGAAGGTGTCGGCAACGAATCGCATGAGCACGGTGATGAGGAAGCCAGCGGTGGCGGCCACGTCCATGATCATGGCGAAGAAGAAGGCCACGATCATGGCGACGAAGGCCACGATCACGCACACGGGGAGTTCAACGAACATCTCTGGTATTCGGTCCCCACGATGACGAAACTCGTCAACGAGGTCGCGACCCACCTCGGCGAGGCGGATCCCGAACACAAGGATGACTTCGCAGCCAACGCAGACGACTACACGAAGACGCTGGAGAAACTGCAGTCACAGATCGATGACGCTCGGGACCAGCATGAGGGTGATGAGGTTGCGACCACTGAGCCCGTGCCGCTGTGGCTGTTTGCGGACATGGGACTGAAGAACATCACCTCCGATGAGTTCCTCGAAGCCGTGGAGGAGGGCAATGATGTGCCGCCGCTGGTTCTGAAGAAGGCCGAGGAACAGATCTCATCTGGTGACGCGTTGCTGCTTGGGTACAATACTCAGGCGGCAGGTCCACAGGCAGAGCAGCTGAAATCCACGGCTGAGGAATCCGATGTTCCGGTCGTCGACCTCGGTGAGACGATGCCGGCCGGTGCGCATTATGCGACTTGGATGGGCGACTACATCACCGAAATCTCCACTGCGCTCGAAGGACATGAACACTGAGAATGGCCCCTGATCCCGACGTTTCTCCCCAGCAGACCGCAGGTGCCGAGCACCCACCGGTGATCCGTCTGCGCGATGCCGAGCTGCGGTTCGGAGAGCGTGTGCTCTGGCACGACCTCGACCTCGATGTCTCACCGGGGGAGTTCGTGGCGGTGCTGGGCCCGAACGGGACAGGAAAGACCTCGCTTCTCAAGGTGCTGCTGGGCCAGCATGCGCTGTCCACCGGCTCGGCCGAGGTCAACGGCAGGCACGTCCACGCGGGAAACTCGGCCATCGGCTACATTCCCCAGCAGCGCGGAATCGATCCGCACACCCCGATGCGCGGTCGCGATCTGGTCCGGATGGGCATCGACGGCCACCGCTGGGGGCCAGGTCGGTTCTTGAAGCGACGTCGCCAACAGGTCGATGAACTTCTTGAGTCAGTCGGTGCCTGCGATTATGCAGACGCTCCGGCCGGGACGCTTTCCGGCGGTGAGCTGCAGCGCCTGCGCGTGGCTCAAGCCCTGGCCAACGATCCTTCAGTGTTGCTGTGCGACGAGCCCTTGCTGTCCTTAGATATCCATCATCAGAAGGTTGTGGCCAGCCTGCTCCATGAGCAGCGACTCAAACGCAACACTGCCGTCGTCTTCGTCACCCACGAGATCAATCCGATACTGCCCTACGTCGACCGGGTGCTCTACATCGTCGGCGGCCACTTCCTCGTCGGCACTCCCGCCGAGGTGATGACCACCAAATCGCTGACCCGGCTCTATGGTTCCCCGGTCGAGGTGGTCCGCGTGGGCGGGCGACTCATCGTCGTCGGCGGCGAAGCCGAATGCGTTGACCACCACATCCACGAGGATGAGATGAGCACGGAACGAGGTGCGATCTGATGACGGCTCAGGAGATCTTCGGCAGTCTGTTCACCTTCGAGGACTACAGCGAATTGGTGGCGCTGCTGTCCAACTCGCTCATCGCAGCCGGACTGCTCGGCGTCGTTGGGGGTCTCATCAGCGTCTTCGTGATGGCCCGCGACATTCCCTTCGCCGTCCACGGAGTCTCCGAACTCTCATTCGCCGGTGCCGCGTTCGCTCTTCTTATCGGTTTCGACGTGGTGGGCGGATCCATCTTCGGCTCGATCATCGCCGCGCTCATCATCGGCGTGGGAGGGGCCAAAGCATCAGAGAAGAACGCCATCATCGGTGTGCTCATGCCCTTCGGCTTGGGCCTCGCGATCTTGTTCCTCGCTCTCTACGATGGCCGTGCCGCCAGCAAATTCGGGCTGCTGACCGGCCAGATCGTGGCAATCACGCCGGGCCAGATCATGACTCTCGTCGTGTGTTCGCTGATCGTGCTCCTCGTCCTCGTTGTGATCTGGCGGCCCCTCATGTTCGCCAGCCTCGACCCCGAGGTGGCACGTGCCAAAGGTGTGCCGGTGTCCGGGCTGACGATCGTGTTCATGCTTGTCCTCGGCCTGGCCGTGGCGTTGAGCGTGCAGGTCGTGGGCGTCCTTCTGGTGCTGGCTCTGCTCATCACTCCGGCCGCGGCGGCCACCCAGCTCTCGGCATCCCCGGTGTGGGTTCCGGTGCTCAGCGTCATCTTCGCCGTCTCGTCCTCCGTCGGTGGAATCCTCATCGCACTCGGCTCTCCGGTCGTGCCGATCAGCCCGTTCGTCACCACGATCTCCTTCCTCATCTACGTCGTCTGCCGTCTCGTTGGGCAGCGCCGGATGAAGCATCTGCATCGTCGCCGCACGGCGCGTGCCGCCGATGAGCATGAGAAGCCGGTGGCGTTCCCCAGTTGAGCCCGGTCCCAACTGGGCGAGTGCAGACCCTGAGTCCGACTAGAGTTGGACGAATGAAGAAGCGTGCACTATTCGCCGGAGCCCTCGCGATCCCCGCGGCGGCCGGCATCTGGGGTGCGGTCATCGAACCGCACCTCTTCGCCATCCGACGCCACACCCTGCCGATCCTGCCTGCCGGGGCAGAGCGCATCAAGATGCTGCACGTCTCTGATCTGCATCTGGCCCCCTGGCAGAAACACCGGGCCGCCTGGGTCAAGGCGCTGACACGCCTGGAGCCAGATATCGTCGTCAACACCGGGGACAACCTCTCTGCCGATATCGTGCCGGACGTCCTCGACGTCTTCGACGGACTCCTCGATGTTCCCGGCGTCTTCGTCCTCGGGTCCAACGACTTCTTCTCACCCACGGCCAAGAATCCAGCCAAGTACCTGCGCTCACCCTCTGAGGTGAAACACCGCGTCGAGCCCGATCTTGATGTCAAAGCGCTTATCCGCGGGTTCGAAGGCAGTGACACGCCCGCTGCGTCCCGGGGATGGCACTTCCTCGACAACGCCGAGGCGACCATGAATATCCGTGGGACCCGAATAGATTTCTGCGGGTTGGGTGACGCCCACATCGACCGCGACAGGATCCGGGTCAGCCCCGAGGAGGGGTTCAGCGACGACGTCGCCGCAAATGGCGAGAGTCTTGCGTCTCCGCGGTTTGCCGCCGAGGCGGGCGTGAAGGTGGGCGTGACCCATGCGCCGTATTCGCGCACATTGGAGGCGTTCGCCTCGGCGGGGGCCGACCTCATCATGACCGGGCACACTCACGGGGGACAGATCCGAGTGCCGTTCTGGGGTGCACCGGTAACGAACTGCGACCTCGATCGGACACGCGCGAGAGGTCTGTTTCCCTACCGGAAATCTCTCGTCGAAATATCCGCAGGATTGGGATTCTCGCCCTTCTCACCGGTGCGTTTCGCCTGCCGTCCCGAGGTCAGCCTCCTGACCTTGGTTCCCAGAGCCTGACGTTCTCAACGATTTTTGAGAATTTGCACAACTCATATTAGTTAAACTGGTTGGCATGGTGTCTCCTGAGTCAAATCCGAATCCGACCAAGGCCGGTGCGTTCCTCCAGTTCGTCGCAGTGAGTGCGGTGGCAGGAATCGTCGCAGCTGGTCTTGCCATCCCCGGAGTCGGTGTAGCTACTGCCAGCGCAAACAGTGCCGTCGAGATCTTCAACTCTCTTCCCGCGACCCTGGAGGTAGAGGATCTGGGGGAGAAATCGACGATGCTTGCCTCCGACGGGTCGGAGATTGCGGAGTTCTACTGGCAGAACCGCGTCGAGGTGCCCCTCGACAAGATCTCGAAGAACATGCAGAACGCCACGATCGCGGTCGAAGACTATCGGTACTTCGAACACGGCGGTGTCGATATCGAGGGCATCGCCCGTGCAGCGGTGCACAATATGGTGTCCTCGACGACGCAGGGCGGTTCAACGCTGACTCAGCAGTATGTGAAGAACGTGCTGGCAGAGAACGCCCATGCCAAAGAGAACAAAGAGGGCGTGTCTGCGGCCAAGGAGTCAGAGGGCACGGCCGGCTACGCACGTAAGCTGCGTGAGGCCAAGCTCGCTGTTGCAGTTGAGAAGAAGTATGAGAAGAAGGACATTCTCAATCGCTACATGAACATTAACAACTACTCCGGTTCACCTAACGCGTATGGAGTCCAGGCGGCGGCCCACAAATACTGGGGCATCGACGCGAAGGACCTGAATATTCAGCAGTCTGCGATGCTCGCCGGCATTGTGCAGAACCCTTCGGCCTTCAACCCGCAGCGGTTCCCTGACCAGGTGCTCAAACGCCGCAATACGGTGCTGGGACAGATGCTCAAATACAAGCACATCACTCAGAAGGAATACGACAAGGCGGTCAAGACCGACCTCGACCTCGACATCCACAAGACTCCCAACGGCTGTTCGGCGGCGAAGAACAACGCGGCATTCTTCTGCGACTACGTTGAAAACGTCATCAAGAACGACGACACCTTCGGCAAGACCGTTGAAGAACGCCTCGCCTTCCTGCAGCGCGGCGGACTGACGATCAAGACCAGCCTCAATCCTGACATTCAGAAGATCGCGGACAAGCAGATCAAGAGCCGTGTCCCCGTGGGCGATCCGTCCGGTGCCGGACATGCTCTGGTGACGATTGAACCGGGCACGGGCGAAGTCATCGCCATGGCCGAGAACCGCGAATACACGGTCGGTGATGTCAAAAAGAAGGATAAGAACAAGAAGACGTCCATCAACTACACCGTCGACCGGAAGCACAACGGCGGGGGCGGTTTCCAGGTCGGTTCGACGTGGAAGCCCTTCGTGCTGGCCACGTGGCTGAAATCCGGCAAGGGCCTCAACACCACAGTCAACGCCACGAAGCGTAACTTCCCAGCGAGTTCATGGAAGTACGATGGCTGCCCGAACATGGGCGGTGACTGGGACCCGAATAACGCTGGGGACGGTGAGGGCAAGGGCTCGATGACCGCGCTGGAAGCCACGAAGCACTCCGTGAATACCGGCTACGCAGCAATGGGCAACCAGCTCAACATGTGCAAGATCATGGACACAGCCATGGACCTGGGCATTCGCTACGGCAGCGGCGAGAAACTCGATTTCAAGAACAAGCAGGGATTTATTCAGGCGCTGTCACCGTCGTCGATCCTGGGTACAACAGAGACCACCCCGATCGCCATGGCAGCGGCATTCGCCGCTTTCGCCAACGAGGGTGAGTTCTGCGGTCCGAAGCCGATCACTTCGATCAAGGACCGTAACGGCAAGAGCATCGATGTGCCCGGTGAAGGCTGCAAGCGAGTCCTCGATAAGGAGGTCGCCAAGGGCGTTGCCTACGCTCTGACGCAGACGTTCAACGGAGGCACCACAAGTCAGCTGAAGATCGGCGTTCCGGCGGGAGCCAAGACTGGTACTACGAACTTCGATGTCGGACACACCTGGCTGCTTGGCTTCACCAAGACACTGTCGACCGCCGTGTGGACCGGTGACCCCGTGGGCACTCGCGACTGGCGGACTAACGGTCAGGGTGCGGTCCGCGGCTTCGTCTACGGTGCCACGATCTCCGGTAAGACCTGGCAGGCATATATGAGCCAGGCTGTGAAGGAGACCAAGGGCAACACCGGTTTCCCCAAGCCGAGCGGTAAGTACATGGGCGGTGGAGGCTCCGGCGGCGGAGGTGGCACCGGCGGCGGTGGCACCGGCAGCCAGAACGGTGGCGGCGGCAACGGCGGCGGTGGAACCGGCGGCGGTGGCGGCGGCAGCAACAACGGCGGAGGCGGCACCGGTGGCGGAGGAGACGGCGGTAACGGCGGCGGTGGCGGCGACGAGGACGAAGCACCGGGCCTCGGCGGCAACTGAGTGCCGGGCATCCTGAGAGACAACGGGGTGGGACGATCTTTACGATCGTTCCACCCCGTTCTCGTCACTGTGGGCTTTCACACTGTGGCACGGCTGGCTGTGGGGCTGCGGGTTCTCGGCTAGTGTTGGAAACGACGAAGATCGCCGGTCGCGCTCGTGCAGAACGATCGGCGTTTCGTCCATGCAGACGCTCGCTCCGGTGACGCATCGGGGACGCGGGCACACAGATACTCAAGGAGAATCATGACCAAGTGGGAATACGTCACAGTGCCGCTCATCGTCCATGCGACGAAGCAGATCCTCGACCAGTGGGGCGAAGACGGCTACGAGCTCGTTCAGGTTATTCCGGGTCCCGACAACAACGGGCTCGTGGCCTACCTCAAGCGCCCCAAAGCCTGAGCACCCAACTGACTTGAAACACCCTCATCGAAGGACCTACCATGTCGAAGACCCTAGACCGCATTGCTGAACTCGGTCTCACCCTGCCCGATGTCGCCGCACCCGCCGGCGTCTACGTACCGGCGCTGCGCACCGGCAACTACGTCTACACCTCGGGCCAGCTGCCCGTCGTCGATGGGAAACTTCCCGCGATAGGCCACATCGGCTCGGATGTCGATCTAGAGACCGGGTACGACCTGGCACGGACCGCAGGACTCAACGCTCTCGCAGCGGTTGCCGGCGTCATCGGCGACCTCGACAAGATCGTCCGCATCGTCAAGGTCACCGGGTTCGTGAACTCGGCCGATGACTTCACACAGCAGCCAGCCGTCATCAACGGAGTCTCCGAACTCTACGGTGAGATCTTCGGCGACCGCGGCCAGCACACGCGCAGCGCCGTTGGTGTGAACACTCTTCCTCTCGGCACCCCCGTCGAGGTCGAGGTCGTCGTCGAGGTCGAGGACGATGCCGTTTAACGGACGTACCCTGGCCGTCTCGTCGGAGCTGCGTTGGCTCTTGGACCAATGGCAGTCCGACGGGCGGTTCCCGGTCCCCGAAGCACCACGCCCCGCCTCGGCGATCGTGCTGATCAGGGACTCCCTCGAAGGCTTGGAAACCTTCATCACCCGACAACTTGATGCCAGAGGAGTCGAAGACCGTAACCGCTGGGCCTACCCGGTCAGCAATCTGCGTCTCGGCGACCTGCGCAACCTGCCGCTGGCCGGATGGAACTCGGCTCGCTGCGCACGGACTCTGAGCATCGAGAACAAGTCACGGGCACTGCACCACTTCTCAGCAGCGGCCCGCATCTCGTTCGCCGCAACGGGGGTCCTGCTGGCCGAAGACGTCGACCGTGACATTGTCGCCGCACCCCAGACCGATTGGCGCGGAACACGCTCACGGCTGTTCTCCAGCGAAATCTCCTGGTCTCAGATCCTGCGCGAACGTGATCTCAAGCTGCGTCCGGATCTCTGCAAACCCTGGCTGCGGTGGATCAACACGCCAACTCAGCTGCATCGCTTCGATACCACCTATTTTGTGGCCACAGTGCCCTTCGGCCAGGACATCGACTTCCTCTCTCCGAATGAGACCTCGGGCGGGTGGAAACGGCCAGCAGACATCCTCGCCGAGGCCGGTGGGGACCCCGATAAGATCAGCGCGAGCACACGCATCATCGCCGAAAGCCTGGTCGATGTGCCCAGCGTGGGAGCCGCCATGGCCCAGGTCCGTGACCTGCATCCGCTGCGGCCCGAGGTCACCGATGACGACGGCGAATGGCGAGTCGTCATCCACCCGGGACGCGACCTCTACCGAAAAGGCACTCTGCGTGACTATGCGGTCGCCGTCGGCGATGACGAGAACGACCAGAGTCCAGGGTTCCTATCCCAGAGCGACGATGATAACAATGCCGAAACCGGCGAGGAAGAGACCGAGCAATCATGAGGATCCGCGCGAACAACCCATCCCCGATGACGCTGACGGGCACCAACACCTACGTCATCACCTCAGCCGACGACACTTCGGCAGTACTCATCGATCCGGGCCCCGAACTGGCTGAGCACCGGGAAAACTTTCTGGCTCAGATCGGTGAGCGGAAGCTCTCAGCCATCATCCTCACCCATCAGCATGCCGACCACTCGGAGATGCTGGGCAGCGTGGAGGCGTGGGCACCGGACGTGCCCGTGTACGCAGTTCTTGAGAAGTTCTCCCGCCTGAGCTCTCCTGTAGCCGATGGTGACATGATCGTATTCGGCACTGACACGGCCGATATGATGGAGGTCGTGTCGACGCCGGGGCACACGATGGACAGCATCAGCCTCATCCACGATCACGTGCTCTACAGCGGCGACACAGTGCTGGGGGAGGGGACGACGATCGTCACCCACCCGGAAGGGTCTCTGAGCGACTACCTTGAGTCACTCGACCGGCTGATCCGATTCCACGGTGACGGTGTGTTCGTGAGCATCGAGCCGGCTCATGGCCCCACGATCGAGTCTCCCGCCGAGGTTCTCGCCTACTACCGAAGCCACCGGCTTGAGCGGATCGACCAGGTCAAGGCAGCCCTGGCGCAAGGAGCGAGGACCGCATCTGCGGTCTGCGACATCGTCTACCACGACGTTGATCCCAGCGTCCGTGGGGCAGCCGAGCAGATCGTGCGGGCGCAGCTGAACTACCTCGGCGCGCTCATGCCCGAGGACGGATGAGCGGCGGTCGGACGAAGCGACGGTCAAGACGGCGAATCTGGGCCAGTCCGTGGCTGTATCTCGGGCTCAGCGTGCCTGCCATCGTGCTCACGCTCTTCCACACGTGGGGCCTCGGATACTCGCTGAGCAACCGCGGCAGCCCTGATCAGCCATGGTGTCCCGCCACGCCAGAGGGCATACCTCTCGAGCATGGACTCGGTTATGACACGAGCTTCTTCCCGCCGGGGATCAGGTGCAGCGTCGGTGCCACTGGAACCGAATGGTCGGACGAACGCTTCACTGTGCTGCCCCTCGACTTCACGATCATGTCCGTCGCCGGGATAATCGCAGTCATCAGTGTGATCGTCCTTTTCCGGAGGGCAACAACCTCCCGGCTTCTGACCGACTCATAAAAACCTTCTCGCCGACTCTTAAAACAAGGAACTCCCCAGCCATAAAGCTGGGGAGTTCCTTGTCGTGCGACCGCGGCTTGAGATCTTAGCCGCATTCGCGCAGTGATCAGCGGGCGCGGTTGCGCATGCGCTCCATGTCGAGGATGACGACGGAACGAGCCTCGAGGCGAATGAAGCCGCGAGCTGCGAAGTCGGCGAGGGCCTTGTTCACGGTCTCACGTGAGGCGCCGACGAGCTGTGCGAGCTCTTCCTGCGTCAGATCGTGTGCGACGAGGACACCGTCCGGTGCCGGCTTCGAGAAGCGAGACGCGAGGTCCAGCAGAGCCTTGGCAACACGACCGGGGACATCGGAGAACACGAGGTCGCCCACGGTCTCGTTCGTACGGCGCAGACGCTGTGCGAGAGCCTTGAGCAGGTTCATTGCGGCCCGGGGACGCTCATCGAGCCAGGTCGTGAGGTCCTCGTGCTTGAGGCTGAGCAGCTCGGACTGAGAGACAGCGGTGACGGAGGTCGAGCGTGGACCCGGATCGAAGAGGCTGAGCTCACCGATGATCTCGCCCGGCCCGATGACCGAGAGCAGATTTTCGCGGCCGTCGGAGGACTCGCGGCCGATCTTGAGCTTGCCACTGGAGACGATATAAAGTTCGTCACCGGCATCGCCCTCGTGAAAGAGCACGGTTCCCCGACGGAGACTCCGCGGGTTCATGAACTTCATCAAAGCGCTCGTCGATTCATCGTCCAAACCTGCGAAGAGCGTTGCGCCCCGCACAACTTCAATATCCACTGTGTCCTCCTTGTCGTGGTAATCACAGATAAATCTACCTGGTCAACGGTGCTGATACCAGCAAAGGCGCGGGAGTTTGCGGCATTAGTGCAAAACAAGGGGTTTTGCTTGCGTTTCTTCCGCCCTCGCCGAGGTGGGCCACGGTTGCGTGCGAACGTTCCCGTTCGCCGGGTCAGTGTAGGGCCACCTCGGCGATGTGAGGCACGCAACTGCGGAAATCCGGGGCACGGATTAGGATGGTGAGTCGTGTTGACGGTGGCAGAGAAGAGCGCGCGGAAGTTCGCCAAGGAAACCCCATTGGGCAAGACCCGACGGGCCAGGAAGATTCATCGCATCCTCGCGGAGGTGTACCCGAATGCGAAATGCGAGCTCGACTTCGAGACCCCGTTCCAACTCCTCATCGCCACGGTCCTTTCCGCGCAGACCACAGACATCAGGGTCAATGCGGTGACACCGGGACTGTTCTCTGTCTTCCCTGATGCGCACAGCCTCGCGGTGGCCAACCTCATCGAGGTCGAGGAGCTCATCCACTCGACCGGCTTCTACCGGGCGAAGTCCCGCAACATCGTCAAACTCGCCAACGAACTCGTCGACACCTACGACGGCGAGGTTCCGAACTCCTTGGACAAGCTGGTCAAGCTTGCCGGTGTCGGACGAAAGACCGCGAATGTGGTGCTCGGCAACGCGTTCGACACCCCCGGCCTGACCGTGGACACGCACATGGGGCGATTGGCACGCAGGCTCGGCTGGACCGACGAAAGTGATGCGGTCAAGGCCGAACACGACATCGCGGCACTGTTCCCGAAAAAAGAACTGACCCTGCTCTCCCACCGCGTCATCTTCCACGGACGGCGCATCTGCCACTCGCGCAGACCCGCCTGCGGAGTCTGCCCACTGATGGCTTTGTGTCCCTCGTTCGGGACCGGGGAACTGGATCCGAAGAAGGCGCGCGCGATGCTCCGATTCGAAATGGCGCCTGAAGCATGAGCGCCGAAGCGTATGAGCATTCGCAGGTGGGACAGAGTTTGACCGGGCAGGGAACCTCTGGGCAAGGGATGAGCGGGCATGACTCCGTCGCACACGATCAGACGCTGCGAACCCAACTGGAACACCTGGCTGCCTCGAATGGTTCACCCGAATGGCTGCGACTCGCTCAGGCTCCCGACGACGGTTCGGTGCATGATGCCGCCGTCCTCATGCTCTTCGGCAGGGGAGGGCAACCGCGCACAGACGCCGGCCGAGCCGAGTCATCACGCTTGGCTGACTTCGGCGTCGACGATGTCGATATCGTCTTGCTCCAGCGGGCCAGCACGCTTCGCAACCATCCCGGGCAGGTGGCTTTTCCCGGTGGCGGGCGGGACCCGGAAGACGACTCCTTGGCCGCTGCGGCACTGCGTGAGGCGCAGGAGGAAGCTGGGATTGTGCCCTCGACGGTCGAGGTGCTCGGGCAGATGGACTCGCTCTACATTCCCGTCAGCAAGTTCCAGGTCACCCCTGTCATCGGGTACTGGGCGCAGCCGGGGGCGGTGCGAGTGATGGACAAGTCAGAGTCGTATTCCGTCTACCGAATCTCTGCCGCTGACCTGGTGGCACCGGCCAATCGGGGCACGTTCTCCCGGCCGGATCTGAAGCTCACCACTCCGGCCTTCGACGTCGGAGTGCTCAAGGTGTGGGGCTTCACAGCGGGCATCCTCGACTTCGCTCTCGATCACCTCGGCTGGGCGACGGACTGGGACCGCGACGTCCATATCGATATCGACTTCTGAGGCCGGTGCTTCCTTCGTTTCGGCGGTGAGGGCTCGCGGCAAATGTCGTGTCATCGGCGAGTACTAGCCTGTTTGGTATGGAAGCAGAGACGGTTCCCGACGTCACCACCGAGATCCACCGGTGGCATGAGGTGCTGTCGAATCTGCCTCCGGCCCTCAGCGAGGTTGAGGCGATCGCTCGGATCACTGCACTCGAGGAACTGACGTCTGCCGCGACCGCTGCCCAAGCCAGGGAAACCCTGACCTTCGACATGCACCGACGCAACAGCGAAGCCGAAGACGGAGTGCCAAGCAGAATGCAGGGCAAGGGTGTCGGCGCAGAGATCGCACTCGCCCGCAAAGTCTCTCGAGCCCGAGGCAGCACGCTGCTGAAATTCTCGCGCTCCCTGCTCATCGATCTGCCCCAGACTTATTCGGCGCTGAAATCCGGCCGCATATCCGAAGAGAAGGCTCGTGCCGTTGCGAAGGAAACCGATTGGCTTCCCCGGGACAAACGTCGACAGATCGACGAGCGGATGGCCGATCGCCTCGCTGAGGTGGGAGTCGGGCGGTTGGGCAACGAAGTCCGGGCTCTGGCACAGCAGGTCGACCAGAAGGCCGCCGTTGAGCACCTTGAGAAATGCACTGAGGAACGGGCAGTCTCGGTTCGTCCGGCCCCAGGCAACATGGCCTATCTCAGTGCACTGCTGCCCATGCCCCAGGCCGTGGCCGTCTACACAAACCTGAAGAAGTCGGCGGCCTCCCTGATTGGGACGGGAGATGCAGGCCAACGCTCACAGTCCCAGGTGATAGCGGACCTGCTCGTCGAGCGGACAACTGGCCAGGAGTGTGCCGCCGCGGTTCCGACCGAGATCCATCTTGTCATGAATGATGACAGCTTGGTGTGCGCCGGCGAGGAGCCGGCCTGGCTTCCGGGTTTCGGCCCCGTACCCGCTGGAGCCGCCCGGAAGTTCGTGGCAGGGGACGAAGCGGCCGTCTTCCTGCGCAGGCTCTATGCACGCCCCGACGACGGCCAACTGGTGCGCATGGATTCCCGGCGTAGGGAGTTCCCCGGGCTGCTGCGACGCATGATCGTCATTCGTGACGACGTCTGCCGCTCACCGTGGTGCGATGCACAGATCAAGCACGCCGACCATGCCAGAGCCTTCGCCGCCGGCGGCGATACGGATTGGGACAACGCCTCGGGCCTGTGCGCCGCCTGTAACTTCGTCAAGGAACTCAACGGTCGGAAGCACTTAGCGACTCCCGAGAAGCTGATTGTGAAGACCCCGACGGGCAACCGCTACGAGACCCGGACCAAACCCATCGACTCCCGCGCCGGCAAGTCCTCTGCAGTCGACAGTGAGGTTGAGGCAGCCGAGAGCAAACCTGGTGAGGTTGAGGCAGCCGAGGGTGAGTTCGACGTGACTAAGCGACGACGTCGCCCGGAAACCAGCCGGGCCCACGGCCCGCCGAAAAAACGAAGACAGCCACATGACAAGCCACGATCACGTCGCGAGAGCAGCCCGGTCGAATTCCTGTTCGGCGAAAAGATCTGCGCGTACATCATCACAATGCCTGCCGAGTGAATGCACTCGGCGGCGCCGGGCCGAGCCCGACGCCACCGAGTGTGGAGCTGTTCTGCTGTGCTTTGTTGCGAGATCTGTCAGTAACGCGGACCTGAAGGGTTCTTCAGTGCGCGCTTGACCGAGGCGAACAACGACTTGGCCGAATCGATCGCTGTGCCCGGAACCGGGTTGCCCTTCTTGAACAGCGGCAGGGCAATCAGAACGAGGATGATGGCGAGCACCGCGAGGATGCCGAAGACAATGAGGAAGCTTCCCCACCACGGCCAACCCAGGCCCTCGTGGAATGCGGCGGCCCCGGCGAAAATCACCATGAACGATGACAAGAACAAGAAAAACAGGGCCACGACAGCAAGTGCCGATCCAATGCCCAAGTTCTTCGCCCCGGCTGTGGCTTCAGCCTTGGCCAGCGCAATTTCTTCCTCGGCGATCGCTTTGGAATCGTCGCCGATGCCTTTGATCAGTTCGCTGATCGACCTCTCAGCCATGAGTGCTCCTATCGACAAAAACTTGGACAATCTTTCTTAAGAGTAGTCTGAACGCGCCCGGTGACCAAAGAAATACGGGCAGTAAAACGAGAAAAACCCGCCAGATGAATCCGGAACGGCTCTTTGCGAGCATCCGTTCTCACCGGCGGGTTTGCCTCAGTGTCGCCTTAATGCAGCAGGATCAGTCCTTCGACACAGATTCTTCGATTAGATCCATGACCGAGGAGTCGGCCAGGGTCGAGGAGTCTCCCACCTTGCGGTGTTCGGCGACGTCTTTGAGCAGACGGCGCATGATCTTGCCGGAGCGTGTCTTCGGCAGTTCGGACACTATATGAACCTTTTTCGGCTTCGCAATCGGCCCGATGTCCTTGCCGACATGCTTCCGCAGCGTCTCGGACGTTTCCGGAGAGTCCTCGACATCGTTGCCCACGATGACGAACGCAACGACGGCCTGACCGGACGTATCGTCGGCAGCTCCGACCACAGCTGCCTCGGCGACATAGGGGTGAGCAACCAAGGAGGACTCGATCTCAGTAGTCGACAGACGGTGCCCCGACACGTTCATCACGTCATCGACACGCCCGAGGAACCAGATGTCACCATCTTCATCGCGCCTGGCACCATCCCCTGCGAAATAGGTGTCCTCGAAGCGTGACCAATAGGTCTCTTTGAAGCGCTCGGGATCTTTCCAGATACCGCGCAGCATGGACGGCCACGGCTGACGAATGACGAGCAGCCCGCCCTCTGGGCCGGCGGGGCTGTTGCCCTCATCGTCGACGACATCGACGGAGACGCCGGGAATGGGACGCTGCGAGGATCCTGGCTTCGTCGACATCACACCGGGAAGCGGAGCGATCATATGCGCGCCGGTCTCCGTCTGCCACCAGGTGTCGACGATGGGGCAATTCTCACCGCCGACGACGCGGTGGTACCAGCGCCAGGCTTCCGGGTTGATCGGTTCGCCGACGCTGCCGAGCAGGCGAAGGCTGGAGAGATCGTACTTGGCTGGGATCTCCTCGCCCCATTTCATGAACGTGCGGATCGCCGTCGGTGCGGCATAGAGGATCGTTGCCTTGTACTTCTCGATGATCTCCCACCAGCGGCCCTGGTGAGGAGTGTCGGGTGTGCCTTCGTAGACAATCTGCGTGACGCCAGCGGCCAACGGACCGTAGGTGACGTAGGAATGTCCGGTGACCCAGCCGACGTCGGCCGTGCACCAGAAGACATCGGATTCGGGCTTGATGTCGAAGACGGCCTTCATGGAGTAGAGCACCTGAGTGAGGTATCCGCCTGAAGTGTGCAGAATGCCTTTCGGCTTACCTGTCGTTCCCGAGGTGTAGAGAATGAACAGCGGGTTCTCGGAATCGAAGAACTCGCATTCGTGTTCAGGGCTCATGGTTTCCATGGTCTCGTCCCACCACTGATCCCGGCCGTCGACCATTTCGACGTCCTGACCGGTGCGGCGGACCACGAGAACGGTTTCGACGGGAGTGTCTCCGTGCGACATAGCCTCGTCGACGGCGGGTTTGAGGCTGGTGGCCTTGGTGCGGCGGTAGCTGCCGTCCGCGGTGATGACCACACGTGCCTCGGCATCGATGATGCGTGAGCGCAGCGCGTCGGCAGAGAAGCCGCCGAAGACAACAGAATGGGCAGCGCCGAGGCGGGCGCAGGCGAGCATTGAGATCATCGCTTCAGGGATCATGGGCAGGTAGATTGCCACGCGATCTCCGGCTTTGACTCCGAGGTCGGTGAGGGCGTTGGCTGCTTTGGACACTTCGGCGAGCAGTTCTGCGTAGGTGAAGGAACGGGAGTCGCCGGGTTCCCCCTCGAAGTTGATGGCAACGCGATCGCCGTTGCCCGCGATGACGTGGCGGTCGAGGCAGTTGTAGGCCACGTTGAGTTTGCCGCCGATGAACCACTTGGCGAATGGAGGGTCAGTCCAGTCGAGCACTTCGCCGAAGTCTTCGTTCCAGTCAACGAGGTCACGAGACTGCTCGGCCCAGAAGCTCAGGTAATCGGCATCGGCACGTTCGTATTCGTCGGCCTTGACATTGGCGGCAGCAACGAACTCTTCAGATGGGGCAAAGGTTTCGGATTCTGCTGTGCTGTCGGTCATTTTTCCCTCCGGCTTCATTGATGGATCGAAAATTCTAGTTGCACTGTATACCCGAGAAGGGCCCCGGGGGCACCGTCGTCCGTTCGATGAACGGTGGTTTGCGGGGGTAGCAATCGCACAGAGCCTGTGCTATACGGCACACTCTATGAGCCGAGTGAAACGGGAGCGAGGCCCATCCTGATATTCAACGACAGCTGACAGGCGGCACAGAAGGAGTGCGCAGGGGGTCCTGTTCTGCAAGGATGGGGTCGGAGTCTGTCAGGATGGAAACTAGACAGACACATGAAGTTTGACGACCCTGTCCCCACGAGCGACTGGAGCAATCGATGAGTTCGCCGCAGCACCCCACCGGATCGGGACCACAGCAGTGGCACGATCCGCACGTGCAGAACCCCGGGCCGAGTAACCAACCACCGTTCGGCCAGGGGCCGGCGTACGGATCAGGACCTGCTTTCGGTGCCGGCCATGAATCTCAGTCGTCCGGGCCCGGAGGGTACGGCGGTGGTCCTGTGGGTTCGGCTGGCCCAGGTCCCTATGGTTCAGGTGGACCGGGACCCTATGGTTCAGGAGGCCCAGGGCCTTACGGTTCAGCCGGACCAGGACCCTACGGTTCGGGTCCAGTCCCGCAGAACACCGGCCCGAGCCCTTACGGTTCAGCTCCAGGACCCGGTCCCTACGGCTCAGCGCCGGGGCCATATGGTTCGGGAGGACCGGGACCCTATGGTTCTGCGCCTGGTCAGTTCGGCTCTGCGGGGCCTGGCGTTCAGAAGAGTCCTCGCACCGGACCGGGTCTTCTCGGTCCGCTGACCCTGCGCGATCTGTTCCTGCTCTTCGCGGGACTTCTTTCGCTGGTTGTTCTCTTCGTGCCGTTCAAGACCGCTGGATTCGTCTCGTGGTCGATGTGGCAGTGGTCCATCGACGCTATGGGCACCCTGACTTTCGATGTGTTCGGAATCTGGTTGATCGTGGCTGCTGTCCTTGTCGGCAAATTCGGCAACGGCAGTCTCAAGGTCGGTTCCCTCAGTCTTGATCAGGCGATCTCGGTTCTCTCCGGTGCTGCGTTCACCTTCGCATTCGTTCACCTGCTGACCTCGGTTCAGTTCTGGCACGTCGGAGCGTACCTCGCGTTCTTCGCAGCTTTGATTGCCTTCTTTGCGGGCGTATTCACAATGCTCCCCTTCTTCAACAAGGAGTTCGTGATTCGCGAGGACGTTGCCGCGCATCCGAAGGCACGCCCGGTGACCAAAGGCGTGCCGCACCCAGCCCCAGTAGCGAATATGCCAGGTGCCCACAACGGCCCGGGTGGGTTCGGTGCGCCCTACGGTAGCCAGCCCAATGGCGGCCAGCCCAACGGTCCGATCGGTTCGCAGGGTCAGCCAGGTGCCCCTATGCATCCGGGACAGCCAGGCGGCCCCGGACAGTACGATGGACAGAACCAGTTCGGCGCAGGGGGACAGCCAGGACAGCCCGGTCAGCCAGGTGGCGCCGATCAGTTCGGACAGCCCGGTCAGCAGGGTGGAGCGAATCAGGTCAGCCAGCACGATCAGCAAGGGCAGTTCGGCCAGCCAGGCCAGTCGGGGCAGTTCGCTGCGCCGGAGCAGAACGGCCAGCCCGGTGGACAAGACCAGTTCGGTCAGCCGATCGGAACCGGTGGCAACAGTCCATATGCTCCACCCGAGCAGCAGGCGCAGGAGTCGTCTTTTGACTCTGCAGCGGCTGCCGATGACTCGGCGGACCAGGCAGTGCAGAGCACCGGGTCAGGTCAGACCTACCTGGGCGACCAGCACCCACAAGACCCACAGCACACTCAGAGTGAACCGACGCAGACTTTTGGCTTCGGTGCTCATCGTGAAGAGTCGCCGTGGAGCAATGACGGTGAAACAGCAGTTCAGGCTCCGGTGCCTGCTGACAGTTCAAACGTCAGCGCCCCACAGTCTGACAGTGGTGACAACGATTCGTCGGGAGCGGGCACGACTGCTGCTGTCGCAGGTGCAGGCGTCTTGGGCGCCGGTGCAGCTGTTGCTGGAGCCGCATCCGCGAGCTCGGATTCGGACCGGAACTCGGATTCGGATCGGAGCTCGGATTCCGAAAACGGTTCTGAATCGGAACGTCGGCGCGGACGGCATGCCGCCCCGAGCACGGACACCGATTCCGAGGCAACTGGCGCACAGCCCGACAGCGAAACCGATCATGTTGCAGGTGAGACCGCGACATCGTCTCCGGAAGAGTCCTCAGCACTGATCGGCGACGATTCTGCTTCTCCTGCGGAGGGCAGTTCGTTCGCCACGAAGGTCAACGCTCACGACTCGGACACCAACGTTCGTGCCTCCGAGGGAGTAGCGCTGAAGCCGGAGAACGATTCGAACGGCTCGACTGACTCAGCCGATTCAGCCGACTCTGCGAATGCCGACCGCAGCGAGGGCAGCACAACAGGAGGCGACGCCACTGTCGTCAACGGATCCGCCGCAACCAGCGTTGCAGAGTCCGATTCGGAACGTCAGACTCATCCGGAAGCTGACGAACCGACGCAGTATGTGCCCGTCGGCGGTCACAGCATTGACGACCGCAGCAGTAACGGTCACAGCGGCAGCGGCTCGGACACCGGAGAAGCAAGGGGACGTGCCGGAGACAACGCCGAGAATGCGCCCTCAGCTCCACAGTTCGGAGCTGCGAACGTTTCATCGAATTCGTCGTCGAACACCTCCACGATCGACGAGGACGAGACTGTCGTCCAGAGTGCAGTTCAGCCCGGCAATAATCCTGACGACCGCGAGGACGGGTCGGGTGAGAACCGGAATGACGCTGATCAGGGCGGGGCCAACCACGGAAATGGCCAGACCGTCATCCAAGCGTTCTGGTTCGCCGTTCCCGAACCGCGCGAAGCCGTGGATGCGACCACCGGTATGCCGGTGTTCACGATCTACCCGGGAGACTGGTTCCTCGGGCTCGAGGACAACGGTTCGTGGTTCAAGGTCCGTGATTCCGACGGTCGTGAAGGACTCCTGCGCAACACCGAAGGTGTCCAGCGGGGCTGATTCCATATCGGTCGACTCGTGTGCTCGGGCTTGTGGACAATGATCCGAGCACACGACGTCTGACCAACTGAGCTGAAAGCGCCAAACCGCGCCCGTGGGGCACATGGCCAGGCCAGATGCTCAAGCCGACCAGACAGGGGCGGCTCCTGTGACTTAAGCGCACAGGAGCCGCCCCTTCTGTGTTCTGTCCACAGGCTGTCTATCCGTGCTGTCCTCAACGAGGAGGGCAGGACCACGCTGTCAACATGCAGGTAGCACTCATCACCGACCTCGGCGCCATCACCGACGAATGCGCACGAGTGGCCGAAAGCATCGGCATCTCACTCAAGGTTCTGCCTCCGGATTCGGGCGGTTGGCAGAACGCTTCGCTCATTCTCCTCGGCGAGGACGTTCGCGAAGCCCCGCGCACCGACCATGCGGACCGCATCCTCGTCGTCCTTGACGGGGATGAACCCAGATCGGCATGGAAACGTGCGGCCCACCTCGGCGTCGAACAATTGGCGGTTCTGCCCTCTGCCGCCGAATGGCTGAGCGGACGCATGATCGCAGCCGTCGAACCACCTGTGACACCTGGTGTGACTGTCGGAGTTGTCGCCGGGTGCGGAGGAGCGGGCGCCTCGGTGCTCTCGTGTGCTCTCGCCCGCCGCGCCGGACCGGATGTGAGCACCGTCCTCGTCGACGCCGATCCCCTGGGCGGTGGACTCGATCTGGTGCTCGGAGCAGAGCAGGTCCCCGGACCCCGTTGGGCCGATCTCAGCGCTTCACGCGGACAGCTTCGCCCCTCGACTCTGAGTCAGGCATTGCCACGCCACGAGGGCCTGGCGATCCTGTCCTGGGGTCGGGACGACATCCTCGATCTCGACCCGGATGTCTTCGATGACTTCCTGGCCGCTGCCGGGCAGGCGTTCGAACTCGTCATCGTGGATCTGCCACGCCACGCCCCACCACAGTGGACTCGCCGCTGCCATCATGTTCTCCTTGTCTCCCCGGCACGGGTCAGGTCGGCAGTGGCGGCATCTCAAGTCGCCAAACGACTGTCCCAATCCCATCCTGACGTTCGTCTCGTCGTTCGTGACACCGGCGCCGGAGGGCTCGATGCCGAGCTCCTCGCGGAATCCATCGGCCTCGACCTCGCCGGCAGCATCCGCGACGACCGTGGTCTGTCCGCGGCCGTCGACCGCGGCGAGGGCATACCGGGCGGGGCACGGCTGGGAAAGCTCGTCGACCGACTCCTGGGGGAGTGGGTGGAATGAGCGAATGGCTCGACGCCACGCTCGTGGCGGAGGTGCGCAAGACTCTGCTCGACAATCCGGGACCAGTGACCACAGCAGCCGTCGCCGAGGCGGTTCAACGGACCGGTCGGGTGCTCGGTTCCAGCGCCCTCCTCGAACTTGTGAACCGACTGTCCGCGCAACTCTCAGGTGCCGGCCCCCTCCAATCGGTGCTCGAAGTTGCCGACACCACCGATGTCTTCGTCAACGGACCACGTGAGATCTTCGCCGACACCGGAACGGGCCCCCAGCTACTCGACCTGTCTTTGGGCTCCGAGGACGAAGTACGGTCCTTGGCCGTGCGCTTGGCGGCTCTGGGCGGCCGGCGTCTCGATGATTCCTCGCCGTTCGTCGATGTCAGACTGCCCGACGGGGTGCGCATGAACGCGATCGTGCCACCGATCTCCGGTGAGCACACCACGATCTCCTTCCGCGTTCCCCGGCACGCTGGTTTCACCTTTGACCAACTGTGCGCGGGCGGATTCATTCCCGACGAGGTGCACGAACTCCTCATCGATGCGGTCCGATCTCGCGCCAACATCCTCATCTCCGGTGGCACAGGAACCGGAAAGACGGTCCTCCTCGGCGCTCTTCTGGGGCTTGTCGACTCGGATCACCGCATCGTCATCGTCGAGGACTCTCGGGAGCTCATCGTAGGACACTCCCACGTGGTCCAGCTCGCCGCGCGCCAAGCCAATGTCGAAGGCGGTGGTGAGGTGACGTTGACGGACCTCGTCCGCAACGCCCTGCGGATGCGCCCCGACCGCCTCGTCGTCGGAGAGTGTCGCGGAGCCGAGGTTCGGGACATGCTCACGGCGCTGAACACCGGCCACGAGGGCGGCAGCGCCACAATCCATGCGAACACGGCCGAAGCCGTACCCAGCCGCGTGGCAGCACTGGGAGCCTTGGCGAACATGAGTCCACAAGCCGTGTTCTCACAATTTTCCACCGCCATCGACCTCGTCATCCACCTGCGACGAATCGGAGCGGATCGAGGAATCACGGAACTGGCAATCCCGATCCGGGAGAACAGCAGCGGGGTCACGATGGAACCCGTCTGGGGTCGTCCCTCTCCGCTGTCCGAGGGAACGTTCAATCGTCGTGCGCTGAGCCGATTCGAAGCAGTGCTCGAGCAGAAGGCAGCCTGATGATCGCCGCTCTCGCAGTGCTGATGGCACTGAGCATCATCCTCAGCGCACCGCTGGATCCGGCAGCGCGGCTGCAGGATCTGCTCCGCCCACGTCAGGACCGAGACGACTCCCGCCGGGGTCGACGACAAACCAAAGAGGACCCAGAACAGGAGAAACTGTGGGCGATTTCAGCGGTGGAGAACTGTGCGCATCTGCTCAAGGTGGGCATGACTCCGCAGGCAGTGATGGCGACTCTGAGCAGGCAGAATGCACAACTGGCACCGATCTCACGTGCGATCTCTCTGGGTGAAGAGCCCGGACGAGCCATTGCCACCAGGGGAGCGGCACTGCCAGCGGCAGCGGCCGCAATATTTGCCGGCATGTCGTCCGTGTGGACCGTGTCGGAACGGTCCGGTGCACCCGCAGCCGACATGATTCTCCGGTATGCGAAGGCACAGCGCAGTGCCCTCGACGCCGATCGGGAAAGACGTATCGCCATGGCCGGACCTCGCGCGACAGTCCGCGTGCTCAGCTGGCTGCCACTGATCGGTATCGGTCTCGGCCTGCTGATCGGCGTCCAACCAGGTGAACTCTTCTCGGGCCTGCCGGGGCGGTTGAGCATCGGGGGTGGATTCGCCCTCTACTTTCTTGGTCGCTGGTGGATGAGGCGAATGATGATTCGGGCGGAGCGCTGAGCGATATGACCGCAGTCCTGGTGGGCGCACTCATCGCGATCGGAGCCCTGCTGTGGTCGGGCAGGTCCGACGGGCGGCTGAGACGTCTGCTCGATGGGCAGGGTGTACGAGTTGGCGGTTCCTCTGGTCGAGATGGCGTCGACCACACTGCTGCAGATGAACCGCGCAGGAATTCGCAGCTTGATACCCGGCCGGTTTCTCGGGTAGACGATGACCTGCTCGCCTTCGACCTTGACCTCGTGGCCATCTGCCTCACCTCCGGGCTGCCGATCCCGGTTGCACTGGCATTGACCGCCGAGGCGACAGACGACCGATCACGCCTGGGGCGAATCTCGCGATCCATGACGATCGGAGGCCAAGACCTGTCCGATGATGACCGACTTGTTCCCGTTCTCGAGGTCTTCGAATTCTCTGAACACACGGGCGTCGGTCCGGCCCCACTCATCGAGTCTGTCGCGAAGGAACTGCGGGACTCCTCCCGCCGGCGACGACAGGAGGCAGCTGCGGCCTTGGGCGTCAAACTTGTCGTGCCGCTCGGAGTCTGCATCCTGCCGTCATTCCTGCTGCTATCGGTCGTTCCCGTTGTCATTTCGCTGCTATCGGATCTGACGACCGTCTTCTTCTGACACAACCTGCCGACTTCACGCTTCGACTGCGCTCGCTGACCCCACCCGTCGTGTGCCCATTTCGGCTGTTTCAAGCGACCGTCGACCGGCCGTTCAGCTGACCTTGCTAAGGTCGGGGGATGGCACCGGTAACGCCCTTCGATCAACTGTCCAACGTCGAACAAGCTGAAGCATACGCTGACAACCTCTTCACAGGTCGGCACGTACGGCTTCGTCCGCTCCAGCAAGAGGATCTTCCCTACCTCGAACAGTGGTGGTTCGACCCCTCGATCGTGGTCCTTCAGAACCACACAGTCCTCCCGCGTCCCGAAGGCGGAGTGTCCGAAGAGTTCTCGCTGTGGAGCGCGAACAAGGACACGAACGCAGTCGGCTTCAGCATCGAACTGCTCGAGACCGAAGAATTCGTCGGCCACGTGACACTCTTCGGCCGGAATTCGGTCAACCAGTCCGCCACCCTGGCCATCATCCTCGGACCCGAGTTCCACGGCCGCGGCTATGGCTCCGATGCTGTGCGTTTGGGCATCAAATACGGCTTCCTGCAGTTGGGACTCAATCGTATCGAGCTGCAGACATGGGCGTTCAACACTCGCGGTATCGCCTCATACACGAAGGCCGGATTCGTCGAAGAAGGGCGCCGTCGTGAGGCTGTCTTCTTCAACGGTCGCCGTCACGATGAAGTCCTGATGGCGATCCTCAAGGAGGAGTGGGCAGGCAGAGGCTGACCCTTGGCCGTCTGATCCACACACTCCGTGCTTCGCAGGTTGAGGCTCAGTCGATCGAACCGACTCGAGTGCGCCAGCCTGTGGAGTCTGGCTCGACTCGAGCGTGTATCGGCTGTGGACGCTGAACCTGTTTCCACAGCCTGATTGTCGGCTCTGGACGTGAGCCCGCGTCCCCTCCAACACTGAAATTCCCTTCGCAGACCGCGAACGGGGGCTTCAACGAGGAGGAGACTATGAGCACAGGAACTAAGGCGAAGGACTGTGACGGGCCGTTGTACCCGCAATGGGGCGATGCGCGCGGCGTCGGTACCGACACCAGCACCGACACCGACCCAGATACGTCTGCAGGCGCCATCGACAGCGCAGAACCGTGGCGAGAGGACGACTCCCCAGAACCATGGGGCCCCGACGCAGGAGCGACGACCGCAGAATATGCGATCACCACCCTCGCAGCCTGCGGATTCGCAGCGCTGTTGGTCGTCATTCTGAAATCGGAACCGATCAAAGAACTCGTCACCGGCGTGATCCAGACAGCGCTCGGACTCGGAGCCTGACGTGGCGACCGGATGTTCCTGTGACCGACGAGGAAAGCAGCACCGGGATGCGGGTACGGCCACGGCCGAATTCGCTGTTGTCATGCCCGCCATCGTGCTTCTCATCATCGTGCTCACAGGAGCAGCCGCCGTCGGCTTCTCCCAGCTGAGAGCCTTCGACGCAGCCAGATCTGCGGCCCGGGAAATCGCCCGCGGCGAGCCTCAGACAGCGGTCGTGACCGAAGCGAAGAAGCACGCCGGACAGGCCTCCGAGGTGCTGGTCCGTTCCGAAGGCGGATATTCGACGGTGACCGTCACCATCGAACTTCCCGCGGCAATCATCTTCATCAACGAGGTCGAGGCCGAGGCAACGGCGCGAACTGAGGGCGACCGCTCCACTACCAGTGAGGCGCTGGGTCCGCACACGTCAGGCGGACTGCCGTGACGAATATCGTTGCCGGACTGTGTTCGATGATCCTGGTCCTCGTCACCGCCATCGGTGGACTCAGCCAAGCCTTCGCGGCCCACAGCACGGCGCAGAGTGCCGCCGATCTGGCCGTGCTCGCAGCAGCAGACGCAGTTCGCGGACTCGCTGCCGGTGAACCCTGCGACATCGCGAAGGAGGTCGCGAAGCGCAACGGGGCAGCCGTCACCGACTGTCGAGCCTCAACGTCTGAGCAGAGCGCCTATATTCAGGTTGAAGTCGACATCCCTGGTCCCCTCCCCAAAGTGAAGGAGAAGGCCGTGGCCGGGAAGTAGAACAGATGGTCAGAGATGAAGGAGCTGGTCAGTCCAAGATGGTGCGCAACAGCCGCAAAGCTGCATCCTTCTCCAAGGGTTCATTGCCGTTTCCACACTTCGGTGACTGTACGCACGACGGGCAGCCATCGGCGCAATCGCACGCCGAGATTGCATCGCGTGTCGCTCCGAGCCATCCTTCGATGACCTCATAGCCGCGTTCGGCGAATCCGGCACCACCGGCAAGACCGTCGTAGACGAAGACCGTGGCCATTCCGGTGTCAGCGTGCCGGGCGGTGGAGACACCGCCGATGTCCCAGCGGTCGCAGCCGGCAAACAGCGGCAGCAGGCCGATGGAGGCATGCTCGGCCGCATGAACGGCGCCGGGCAGGTCAGCGGCGACGATCTCAGCTTCATCCAACAGGGTCTGTGGAATCGTCCACCACACTGCCTTGGTCTCCAAAGAACGTTCGGGCAGATCGAGCTCGTGTTCGGCGATGATCGACCCGCCACGCTTGGCCCGCATCCGGTACGCGACGACATGATCTTTCACGTCGACAGTCCCGCTGCACACCGTGACTCCAGACGGCAGAGCCCGCTGCTGATCGGTGCCGACGATGTCGATCTCGGTCTGCGACCGGGCCTGCGTCGTGTAATCGACCTCGGCGCGCTCCACGAATGCAACATGATCCTCGAGATCAAGATCGAGGACAGTGAAATCGGCGCCCTGATGCGTGTAGACCGCGCCGGGATGGGCGCCGGTGAAGGCCCCGGACTCATCGACAGTGCCCAAGAGTGCACCGGTGCTGGCCTCGACCAGACGGAACTGGCCGCCACCGCTGCCACGAATATCAGACATGTTCGCTGCCGGTTCATCCTTGGCCCAGAACCATCCGGTAGGGCGTGCGCGCAGGAGCTTTCGCTCGACCAGATCAGCGAGCACCTCGGCGGAGTTGGACGGAAAATGGACAAGATCGGCTTCCCGCAACGGCACCTCTGCAGCCGCAGCACACAGGTGCCCTCCCAGAACATGCGGATTCCCGGGATGGATGACTCCCGCATCGACGGGAGCATCGAAGATGACCTCAGGATGGTTCACAACATAAGTGTCCAGCGGGTCGTCACGGGCGATGAACACGGCCATCCACCGCTGTCCCGCACGACCGGCGCGTCCCGCCTGCTGCCACAGTGACGCCAAGGTACCGGGCCAGCCGGAGATGATGACGAGGTCAAGGCCGGAGATGTCGATTCCGAGCTCAAGGGCATTCGTCGACGCAACCGCCAGCAGACGACCCGACCGCAGTGCGGATTCGAGAAGTCTGCGCTCCTCGGCTAGATAGCCGCCGCGATAGGCCGCGACCTTGTCCTTCAATGAGCCATCGACCTGACTGACCTGGTCACGGACGGTCGAGGCCAGGGCCTCCGTGCCGCGACGGGAGGCGATGAACGCAATCGAGCGATACCCTGCACACATTGCATCGGTGAGGATATCGGCGGCTTCGACCAGACCGCTGCGGCGCTCGCCTCCCGGGGAGACCGGTGGTTCCCAGAGAGCGAAGCTGCCCTGGGCTCGAGGAGACGAATCCTGACTGACTGCGTGCACTTCGCGTCCGGTGAGCTTGGAGAACGCCTCATCTGGGTTCGCCATCGTCGCCGAAGCTCCAATGACCACTGGGTGTGCCCCATAATGGGCGGCGATGCGCAGCAGACGCCGCAGGATCAGTGCGACATGAGAGCCGAAGACTCCCCGGTAGCGGTGGGCCTCGTCGATGACGATGAAGCGCAGTGATTTGAACAGCCGCGAGAACCGTTCATGCTGCGGCAGTATCCCACGATGAAGCATGTCCGGGTTGGTGAAAATGATGTTCGCATGCCGCCGGGCCCAGTCCTTGGACTCCTGAGGCGTGTCACCGTCGTAGGTCGCCGGCCGCATTCCCTGGACGATGAGCTTCTCCAAGTTCGCCATCTGATCGGCGGCCAACGCCTTCGTCGGTGCGATGTAGATCGCCGAGGAGGTGCGCAGCTTCGTGCGGGTGCTCTGAATGGCTTCGAGGACCGGAAGCCAGAATCCCAAGGATTTCCCCGAGGCGGTGGGGGTGGCTATGACGACATCGGATCCGTCTCGCGCGGCCTGTGCTGCCTCGCACTGGTGGTCCCACAGCTGATCGACGCCGATGGCATGACAGGCGTGTTTGAGTTCCTCATCGATCCACTCCGGCCAGTCCGACTCATGTTCGAACCGCTGTGGAATATCGCGCACGTGGACGATCCGGTCATCCCGGGCACCGTAACCGGTGACGATGTCGAGAAGAGCAGAAGAGGCCATGGCCCCAATTATGGCTCAGTCGGACTCATCGGGGCACAGTCGTTAGGATCTGTGTGTGAGTGAACAAGACATGACCCTCGTGGCAGACCGACTCTACAAGGCTGGATACACAGAGCCGCGACTCCGACAGTTCTGGGGTGGACCCATCGCCTCCGCGCTGGTGCGCAACAACGCCGCGCCCGCGATCCACCACTGCCAGAAGGTGTTCGAAGCAGCCGAGACACAGACGACTTTTGACCAGCACCTGGCGGCGCTTGCCATGCTCTTTCACTTCCATCGTTCGGTCAGCACCGAAGCGGCGCGTGCCGCACTCGGTGAGGACGCGTTCGGAGTCGCCATCGACAGTGGACTGCTCGAGACGAGCAACCACGCCGAAACCAGCGCCCGCGCCGAGGTGGGGGATAGTGGACACGTGTCCGCTCCGTTCGCGGTCACCCCTTATGCCTTGCCGGTCGGCGTCCCTCGGGGGTTGCGTCACGGTGACGAAAATCTCTACCTCGTCAGTGACCATGGGACTCTCATCATTCCCGAAGTCCTCGACGGCGACTTCGTGCTCGGCCTCGGAGGGGCAGGACGCACACTCGTGTCACTGACACCCCGCGAGCACGTCAGACTCTCCGCCGACATCGGCACCGGATGCGGAATCCAAGCTCTGCTTCTGGCCCGCCACAGCGACCGCGTCATCGCCACCGACATCTCACAGCGAGCCCTGCACCTGACCGGACTCAGCGCGAGACTCAACGGCGTGGACAACATCGAATTCCGGGCAGGGTCCATGCTCGAACCACTCACCGAGCCAGTCGACCTGCTCGTGTCCAATCCTCCCTACGTCATCACCCCGCGCACCACCGTGACCAACTTCGAGTACCGGGACGGTGGAATGACCGGCGACCGGTTGGTGCGGTCCCTGTTCACCGCGATTCCCGACCATCTCCAACCGAAAGGACGGTCCGTGTGCCTCGGGAACTGGGAGACCACCTCGGCGGTGGATGCAGGGCCGGAAGCCTGGGTCACCGACCCGGACACCTCAGTGCTCGTCATCGAACGTGAAGCCCTCGACCCCGTCGCCTATGCGGAGACGTGGATTCGAGACGGCGGAATTCCTCGTGCCGGCCAGGATTGGAACGAGGCAACCGCAGCCTGGATGGACGACTTCGATACACGCGAGGTGAGCGAAGTCGTCTTCGGCTACGTCATCATGCACAAGTCAGAACAAGCATCCTCCACGTTCAAGACCAAGGTCAGGACCACCTCGGCGATTGCGAACAATCCGCATGGACTCGGACAGTTCGTCGCGACCACATTTGAGCTGAAGTCGTGGCTGGCCACGGCTGGGGCCGAGGAGATCGCGGAGACGGTCTTCACCCGATCCCCGGACCTCGTCGAACACCGCCACCATGTGCCCGGGGAATCGGATCCGAGCTCGATCACGTTGGAGCAGGGGATCGGATTCGGGCAGGTCTTCGACCTCGATACGGCCTTAGCCGGTTTCGTCTCGGTTGCTGACGGCAGCCTGTCTCTGCGGCAGACCGCGGTGGCTCTGGCACAGCTGCTCGACGTCAACCCGACCGCGCTCGAAGACCAGCTCATTGCTCAGGTGAGACAGCTCGTCGCCGCTGGCGCAGTGCTGCCTGTGAACGGTGGGAAGACGGAATAACGGTAGGATCGAATACCGTTGCCGTAGAGATTCACTGCATCAACCCGATGCAGGTCGTGCACGATCATCAGTGTTACATTGGGCCGGATCGTCCGTTTATTCGATCATCCGGCGCCGTGAGAGGAATGTGAAAGCGTGACCACAACCGAGAAGCAGCCCCGCCGTCTCGTCATCGTCGAGTCCCCGACGAAGGCGCGAACGATCGTTGGGTACCTCGGAGAGGGTTACGACGTTGAGGCGTCGGTCGGCCACATCCGCGACCTTCCCACCCCGTCCGAACTCCCGGCAGACATGAAGAAGGGTCCGTACGGCAAGTTTGCTGTCGACGTCGACAACAACTTCGACCCTTACTACCGTGTCGACCCGGGCAAGAAGAAGAAGGTCACCGAACTCAAGCGCCTCCTCAAAGACGCCGACGAACTCTATCTCGCAACAGATGAGGACCGCGAAGGTGAGGCCATTGCCTGGCACCTTCTCGAAGTCCTCAAGCCGAAGATCCCGGTCAAGCGCATGGTCTTCCACGAGATCACCCCCGAGGCTATCGAACGGGCTTTGGAGAACACCCGTGAGATCGACACCGCACTCGTCGACGCGCAGGAGACTCGCCGTATCCTCGACCGGCTCTACGGCTACGAGATCTCACCGGTCCTGTGGCGCAAGATCCGTGCTGGCCTCTCTGCTGGCCGTGTCCAGTCCGTGGCGACGCGCCTCGTCGTCGAACGCGAACGCGAACGCATGGCCTTCGTCTCCGCCGACTACTGGGACCTCGACGTCGACCTGGGACTGCCCGACGGCACCAGCCCATTTGCAGCGAATCTTTCGACCCTCGACGGCTCACGTGTGGCCTCGGGCCGCGACTTCAACGACAAGGGCGAACTGAAGAACTCTTCGGCCATTGTCGTCGACCAGGCCAGGGCCGAGTCCTTGGCCACAGAACTCAACGGCACCGCGAAGGACGCGCTGACGGTCACGGCCGTCGAATCGAAGCCGTACTCACGCAAACCGGCCGCTCCGTTCACGACCTCGACCCTGCAGCAGGAAGCCGGCCGCAAGCTGCGCATGAGCGCCCGTCAGGCCATGCGCACCGCCCAGTCGCTGTACGAACACGGCTACATCACTTATATGCGTACCGACTCCTCATCGCTGTCGGGCCAGGCGATCTCCGCTGCACGCAAGCAGGTGACCGAACTCTACGGTCCCGAATTCGTCCCGCAGTCGCCTCGCACCTACTCGGGCAAGCAGAAATCGGCGCAGGAGGCTCACGAGGCGATCCGTCCCTCCGGTGACTCCTTCCGCACACCAGCTCAGGTCTCGAAATCACTCAGCGGTGATGAATTCCGCCTCTACGACCTGATCTGGAAGCGCACGGTCGCCAGCCAGATGGCCGACGCCAAGGGCAAGACCGCAACGATCAAGGTCCGCGCCGACCTCGCCGACGGCCACGACGCCGGCTTCAGTGCCAGCGGCACCGTCATCACCTTCCGAGGGTTCCTCGCAGCCTACGAAGAGGGCACCGACGCCGGACGCTATGACAAGAAATCGGACGAGTCACGACTGCCCCAGGTCGAAGAGGGTCAGTCGCTGTCCGTGGTCAAGGCCGAAGCCGACGGGCACACAACGGCTCCACCACCACGCTTCACAGAAGCCAGCCTGGTCAAACAGCTCGAAGAACTCGGCATCGGCCGTCCTTCGACCTACGCAGCCACGATCTCCGTGATCCAGGACCGCGGCTATGTCACGACCCGCGGCAACGCATTGGTGCCCAGCTGGTTGGCATTCTCGGTCGTCCGTCTCCTCGAAGAGCACTTCACCAGGCTCGTCGACTACGCGTTCACCGCCGATTTGGAGTCCGAGCTCGACCGCATCGCCATGGGCGAGGAAGACCGCAATGCGTGGTTGGCCAGCTTCTACTTCGGTGACAAGTCCCAGGACCGTGAAGGCTTGAGAGAAGTCGTCGATGACCTCGGCGACATCGATGCCCGTGAGGTCAACACCGTCGTCATCAGCGAGGGTGTGAACCTGCGTGTGGGTCGTTACGGCCCGTACCTCGAAGTTCCGGCCACGGAAGAGGGTGCCGACCCGAAGCGTGTGTCGGTCCCCGAAGACCTGGCACCGGATGAGCTGACAGCAGCCAAGGCCGCTGAACTCATCGAATCGCAGGGCGACGGTGACCGTGAACTCGGTGTCGACCCCGAGACCGGACACACGATCGTGGCGAAGAACGGGCGTTTCGGCCCGTACGTCTCCGAAGTCCTGCCCGAACCTGAAGAGAAGCCCAAGCGCGGTGCGAAGAAGCCTAAGCCTCGCACCGGCTCCCTGTTCAAGTCCATGGACCTGAATTCGATCGACCTTGAGACGGCACTGACTCTGCTCAGCCTTCCCCGCGTCGTCGGCCAGGACGAAGAAGGCACCGACATCACCGCCCAGAACGGCCGCTACGGACCGTACCTGAAAAAGGGCACCGACTCACGGTCGCTGACCGAGGAAGATCAGATCTTCAACATCACCTTGGAAGAGGCGCTGAAGATCTACGCTCAGCCGAAGCAGCGCGGGGGTCGCCAAGCGGCAGCACCGTTGAAGGAACTCGGCGAGGACCCGGTGTCGAAGAAGCCTGTCGTCGTCAAGGACGGTCGTTTCGGCCCCTACGTCACCGACAGCGAGTTCAACGCCACTCTGCGCAAGGACGATTCAGTCGAGTCGATGACCCTCTCTCGCGCCGCCGAGCTCCTGGCTGAGAAGCGTGCGAAGGGGCCAGCCAAGAAGAAGACGCCCGCCAAAAAGGCTCCGGCCAAGAAGGCTCCGGCGAAGAAGTCGACGGCTGCGAAGACCACTGCTGCCAAGAAGGCTCCAGCGAAGACCGCAGCTAAGTCGACGACTGCCAAGTCAACGACCGCAGCGAAGAAGACGACCGCTAAATCAACGGCTGCCAAGTCAACGACCGCGGCGAAGAAGTCCACGACGGCTAGGCCGAAGACTCCCTGAGGGAGCGATTGAGGTGCTCACGCTCCGGCGTTGCGTGCCTCGAGCTTCGACCAGCTTCTTCAGCACGACGAGTTGAGGACGATCTGTGTCGGTTTCTCCGCGGAGGATCGGCACAGATCGTCCTCAACTCGCACCTGATCGCACAGGGCAGAGCGAACACAGGCCTCAGACAATGGAGTCCGAACCATGGCAGATGCACCATCGCTTTCGATCCACCTCAATGACCCAGCCGATGACGACGCTTTCCACGCGTGGCACGGGGTGTTCGCTGCGGCGAGCTCCCACGATCGAGGTCCGGATGCTCCGGTGTGGCCCGAACCCGAACTGAGCGCCGAACTGCGCACGCAGCGAAGCTCGTCAACGACCGAGATCTACCTCGTACACGGAGCAGCGGAAGCCGATTCGGCGATCGGCGCAATCACGCTGACGATGCCGCTCAGCGATAACCTGCACAGAGTCGACCTGGGACTCTACGTCGAACCCGGATCCCGGCGCCGAGGTGTCGGCTCCGCGATGCTCGAATTCGTTCGCTCACGCACCCGGGAGCTGGACCGACGAGTGATCGCCTCGGAGGTCTTCCGTCCCTACCGCGACGAGAAGGCAGGCGAAGGATCTGCCGATGCCGAGATAACGGTGCCCGGGATCGCCTTCGCCGAACACCACGGTTTCACCTCTGCCATCGGAGACCTCCGCAGTGAATGCCAGCTGCCGCTGGACCCCGCGCTCGTTCGGACGATCGCCGATGAAGCGCGACCGTTCCACGAAGGGTACGTTTTCCACTCCTGGTCCGGAGACGTGCCGGAGGCGTTCGTCGAGCAATGGGCTCTCATGGAGGGCCTCATCGAAACCGATGCGCCCACGGGGGATCGAGATGTCGAACCCGAGGTCACCTCGGCGGAAGACATCCGCGAACAAGAGGCCATCTTCGTCAGGCAGGGGCGAACAAGCTTCGCAGCGATCGCTGTCGACTCAACCGGTGAAATCGCTGCATACACTCAGTTGGTCCACTCGTCGGTCGAGGCCATGGTCTATCAGTGGGGAACCCTTGTCCGTGACCAGCATCGGGGTCATCGTCTCGGGGCAGCGGTGAAAGCCGCAGCTGCGCATCAGTTCTTACAGGCGGGCTTGGACGCCCGAGCGATCATCACCTACAACGCCGAAGAGAACGAGCACATGCTCGCGATCAACCAGAGATTCGGGTTCCGTCCAGTCGAGCGGATCGAAGAGGTCGAACTCAACCTCGACGCGTCAGGCTGAGATACAGCCGGGACTGCCTAGCGGCTACTGTCCAGCCGACTCGGAGGCGAAGGAGCGCAATGCTGCACCGTCGAGGCGGAAGGTCTCCCACTCGTCCTGTGCCTGCGAGCCCAGTGAGCGGTAGAACCCGATTGAGGGCTCGTTCCACTTGAGGACGCACCATTCGAGTCGAGTCAGTCCCCGCTCCTGGCAGATCTGGGCCAAGCGTCCCAGCAGGGCTTTTCCTGCCCCGTTGCCGCGATGATCGGGGTCGACGAACAGATCTTCTAACCAGATCCCGTTCCTTCCCGTCCAGGTGGAGAAGGAGTGGAACCAGATCGCGATGCCGATGATCTGTCCCTCCACCTCGGCGACGAGCCCGTATGTGTTCGCACGCCCATCGTCTGGAAACATCACAGCGGCGAAATCGTCTTCCGTGGCTTGGACCGCCTCGGGTTCGCGCTCGTAGACTGCCAGAGCATGAACCAGTCTGAGAATGTCAGGCAGGTCGTTCTTCGTCGCTTCGCGCACATTCATGAGGTCATGGTCTCCAATCGCTTGAGTTTCGTGAGCCAGGGGTCCTGGTTGTGTCGTGGTGCAGTGCTTGTCACAGCAGGTGGGTGCCGATTTTGTCCGGCAATGCCGCCAGCTCCTCGGCGGTGGGTTCACCGGGCGTGTGCGGGTCGGCGTAGGCATAGTAGGCGGCGAACGCCTCGGCGACGGTCTCCGTGGTTACCTCCGGGTGAGCCTCACTGATCGACCCGCCCGTTGCCGGGTCCCATTCGATGCCCAGAGCCGCTTCGACGTCGGTGAGGACGGCACGGATGGGGTCGGGATCCTCCACGATCACGGATGACGAGAACAGCCATGCGCCCGAGACCACGCGCTGTGCTGTTCCGATCGCCTTGATCCGGCCGGCCACATTCACGCTGTGCTCACCGGGGCAGTATTCGCCGGGAATCTCGCCGAGGCGGGCGTCGACTCCGATGCCCCGCAGCACCTCGACGTAGTCGCGTCCGAATCCGGTGAACCTGGCGGTCGTGTCCTTGATGAACGCGTCACTGGGTTCGATGTGGTCGATGACCAGAGATCCGCGATGATAGGCGGCGGCTCGACCGCCGAGGCTGCGCAGGGCTGGAGTGAAACCATGGTCTCGGGCCGCTTCGATGGCTGTGGGGAACCCGGGGAGGAAACGGTCCCTGGCCCCGAACGCCACTGTCGGTGCTGGTCGGTACATCCGCAGCGTCGCGCCGCGGCTGCCATGTTTGACCGAGTCGAGGAGGACTCGCGCGAAGGCGAGTTCCTCGATCGGACCCAGCCCGGTAGTCGCTACTGCTGACATGGCGGTATTCGTTGTATGCACGCAATCAAGAGTAGAGGATCAGACATCGGTGAGAAGAGATCCGGGCTGTTCCAAGAGATATGTCAGTCGCGGCAGATATTGTAGGTCTGTGAGTATGTTGACGACTACAGGACATCGACTTCCCGGAGCCCCTGGCCGGTTGGTTGCCGAAACCGCTGCCTGGGGCGCGCTGATCGTACTCGTGGCGATCAGCTATGTCGTGGCTGGCACCAGCGGATTCTTCGCCACGATCGGCGGTCGAGCCTTCACCACGACGGCGGACAGCCTCGGCGCGGGAGGCTTCGATAATCAGCTGGGAAGCGTGTCGCTTCTCATCGTCTTCGTCCTCGCTGGCGCCGGACTGTTCATCCCGCAGAAGATTCTGGCGAGCAGGGGACCCGCTGTCCGCAAACTCGCGCTGAGCATTGCCGCGCTCGTCGAGGCGGGCCTGCTCATCGTCCTCAGCCTCGCGCCGAGCGCCTGGCTGACCTGGGTAGCCGCGTTGTTCCTCGGAGCCGTCGTCGGCCTCCTGATGAGCATCAACCCCTTCACCAACGAGAAGCCGTGGCGTCGGGTCGGCATTCCCGCTGCACTCCTCGTCTTCGTGTCCTTCGCCTTCCAGATCATCGGCGGTTCTGCCGCAGGCACACGGGCTCTGGGCTGGATGAGCCTCCTGGTGGGCATCGCCATGGCCGTCGGCGCCGTGATCATCTTCCTTACTCCCGAGCGGGCCCTCCACGCGGAATCTGCGACGACAGGCGCGTTCCCCTCGAACAAGGCCCGCGTGGCCAGACCTGCCGCAACCATCAAGATGCCGTGGGTGTGCATCGCATTGTTCGCGGTATTGGGAACCACAGTCATTCTGGCGCAGCCGACCGCCGTCCAACACAGCTTCGGCCAAGCCGGCTTCGCCCTCATGATTGCGTCCTGCCTCGTGGGTTGGGCCATCGGCTTCGAAATGGGTCCCACCTTCGCGCCCGGAATGTCGAGGCCGCGCGTCTCCGCGTTCGCCCTGACAGTATCGGGGATCCTCTTGATCGCCACGGGCGCCATCAACGAGCTTTCCGGCAAGTTCGTCCTCACCGCCGTCATCGCCTTCCTCGTCGGCATCGGCGTGCGCTCACAGCCCTATGACTTCTCTCGCCGGATCGGAGCCGTCGGTGGTGCTGTCGTCGCGCTCATTCTCAATGCTGTTGACTTCGGCGTCACCATCCCGGTCGGCTCGGCCATGGAATGGATGCTGGCACCCAGCGACGTGGCGTTCGGAATCATGGGACTGGCAACTCTGGTCGCCGGAGTCATCGGTCTCTTCATCTTCGACCCCCATGGTCTCCAAGGACTGTCCGTCGATATCGTTCACGGATTCCGTCCGCCCAGCGCCGCTGAGAACGGTGCCAACGACGGCATCGGAAACTCCGCGGAACGTCTGGGAGCCGGATTCTTCATCGCCATTGAGGGCGGGGACGGTTCGGGCAAGAGCACACAGATCAAACGGATTTCACAGACGCTGGCCGATGAGGGCCACAATGTCGAAGCGACCCGCGAACCAGGTGGGACAGAACTGGGACGACGGATCCGTTCGGTGCTCTTCGACTCCGAACCTCCGAGCCCCCGCACCGAGGCTCTGCTCTTCGCCGCCGACCGTGCCCACCATGTGGCCTCATTGGTGGATCCGAGCCTCGACGCCGGCAGCATCGTCATCACCGACAGGTACATCGATTCGACGATCGCCTACCAGGCCGCTGGTCGCAACTTCGATCCGAAGACAATCCTGGCGCTGAGCAAGTGGGCGACTCAGGGACTCGTCCCGCACCTGACGATCGTCCTCGACATCGACCCCGAGACTGCCGCGGCCCGGATGGGCAAACGCGGTGAGAGCAATTACCTCGACGAGGAAGACCAGCAGTTCCACCAGCGAGTGCGTCAGACCTACCTGGCCCGTGCACACAAGGAACCCGCTCGCTACGTCGTCCTCGACGCCTCGGTGTCCGAAGACGAACTGACTGCCGAAATCCTCACCGCCATCCGGACCCGCCTGCCGCGCAAGGTAAGCAGTGTGTCCGAATCCGAGGCAGGCGCTGCCACCGGTAAGTCCACCGGCGCCGAGGTGGCCGGAAACCATCCGTCCCAGGCAGCCGTCGGCGGCCCCGTCGAGGAATCGGAAGACGGAGCATCGACTACCGCCGACGAGGCGGTCGCGCCCGAGCCCGGAGCCCGATTCGTTCCGGCCTCGAACGAACGGTTCTTCCCGCAGGCCGCTGACCGTCGCGAATCCGAAGAACGCAATGACGGGGTCGAAACGGAAAGAGTCGACCTCGGCGCTGACCTGCGAGCCCCAGATGTGCAGGGTGATGACGAAGCAGCCACGACGGTGCTTCCGGCTCACGCAAGCGAACCCGAGTTCGAATCAGAGACTGAGTCCGAGGTCGCACCTCGGTTCGAGTCCGAGGTTGCAGCCGAAGCCGAACCCGAGTCCGAAACCGAATCCGACGAGGATGCGGCCACTACTGTGCTGCCAGCCCGCGGAATCACACCGAGTGCACCCTTGGCCGATGACGATGACGATGACGATGACGATGGTGATGAGGACGCTGTGCCGACGAATGAGATCGCACGGCCCGATTCCGAGGAAGCAGAAACCCGGGTGGTCAGTCAGGTCGACCGTGGTAACGAGAACGGGACACCGCCGAGGACCGATTCTCAGCCAGCAGGCGGGACCGATGCGGGGGATGAAGACGCCGCGACAACAGTTCTGCCCGTGCGCACCGCCCGACAGATGAGTCGAGAGCGACTGCAGGCCCAGGCGGAGATCGAACGTCAGGCACGTGAGCGCCTGCGTAAGCAGCGCGAACGCAACCACCAGCGCTTCAACAACCCGGAAGGTCACTGAGTGAGCGTCTTCAATGAGCTCGTCGGCCAGGACGACGTTATCACCCAGCTCGAGTATGCACTGCACTCGCCGGGCGCGATGACCCACGCCTGGCTGTTCACCGGCCCTCCGGGGTCGGGTCGTTCCAATGCGGCTCGAGCCTTCGCCGCGGCACTGATCTCAGGCGGTGAAGAACCCAATGACGTCACCGCACGCGTACTCAAAGGCCATCACGAATCGCTGACGATCATGTCGACTCAGAAATCGGTGATCACCATTGACGAAGTGCGAGAACTGGTGACGAAAGCACAGTCTGCTCCGGTCAATTCCCCGTGGCGAGTCGTCATCATCGAAGACGCAGATCGGATGAGCGAACGTACGGCCAACGTCTTACTCAAGGCCATCGAGGAACCGCCTCCAGCCACAGTGTGGCTGCTGTGCGCGCCCAGCCCCATCGATGTTCTCACCACGATCCGTTCTCGGTGCCGGCCCGTCCGCCTACGCATTCCCTCTCGGGATGCCGTGGCCAAGCTCCTCATCGAACGTGATCACATCGATGAGGAGAGGGCTAAGTGGGCAGCCGCAGTCGCGCAGAACCACATCGGTCGGGCCAAGTACATGGCGCTCAATGAATCCGCCGGTGAGGAGCGCAAACAGATCCTCGCGATCCCAGGGAAGCTGACCTCTGTCGGGGCGACTATCCGCTTGGCGGGACGTATCGTCGATGAAGCCGCGGAGACCGCGAAGTCTCGGGTCGAGGAACGCAATGCCACGGAACGAACCGATCTGATGGCGACTCTGGGCATCGAATCGGAGAAGTCCATCCCACCCTCGGCAAGATCCCAGATCAGGAAGCTTGAGGAAGAGCAGAAACGCCGATCAGTCCGCGCCCGCAACGACGAACTCGACCGGATCTTCCTCGAACTCATGAGCCTCTACCGGGACATCCTCATGCACCAGTTGGGGATCCGCGACGGGTGGATCAACGCTGGCGAAGGCGACCTCATCTCCGAACAGGCGAATAGGGACGGACCTGACACGACTCTGCTGCGCATCGACGCTATCACCGAGGCGAGACGACGGTTGCAGACGAACATGTCGCCTGTGCTCATCGTCGAATCAGCGTTCGTGCTGCTGTCGAACCCCTGGCTGCTCGAGGACCGCACAGGGGCACTCTGAGGTTCAGTCCTCGTCGAGGAGCTCGCCGACCAATGCGGTGGTGAGCTCGACTCGGCGAGGGATCCACACCTGCAGGGCGTGCTCTGTCCTTGCGTGCGACCCGCCGCCCACTGTGCCGAGTCCGTCAATGGTCGGAGTTCCGACACCGGCTGTGAAATTACCGTCCGACCCACCGCCGACGGCAACGGACCGCAATGGCGGGTGCCCCAAGTGGGCGCTCAGCCGTTGGGCTCGGGCGTAGAGGCCCAGTGCCATCTTCTCTTCCAGTGGGGCCCGGTTGATTCCGCCTCTGACATCGACCTTGGCTCCGGCCACAGTAGGGGAGAGGGAGCTGAGTATGCCGTCGATACGCTCCTGTTCCGCCACCGAGGCAGCGCGGGAGTCGACGCCGACAACAGCCTTGGCCGGAACAGTGTTCGTCGTCGAACCGCTGTGCATGACGGTCGGTACAACCGATGTGCCCACGGACGGATCATGCAGCTCAGCGATCTTGACGACCTGATTGGCCACTTCGATTGTGGCGTTGATGCCCTTCTCCGGTTCGACCCCGGCATGGGCGGCGAGACCGGTGACTTCGAGGGAATAGATGGCAACGCCCTTGCGAGCGATCTTCACTGCCCCGTCGGGTGCGCCGCTTTCGAAGACCAGTGCCGCCTTGGCTCCATGGGCTTCGTCCTCAATGATCTGACGTGAACCGGGGGAGCCGAGCTCTTCGTCGCCGGTCATGAGGATGCTGACGCCATCGAGACTCCCGCGCTGTTGGCGTAGTCGCGCCATGGCATAGAGAGCGATGAGCAGGCCGCCCTTCATGTCGTCAGCGCCTGGTCCACGTACGACACCGTCCGCAACCGAATAGGGAAAATCGGCGAGAGTGCCTGTCGGCCATACGGTGTCATGGTGACCGATGAGCACAACCTTGCGAGGTCCGGTGCCGAAGCGCCACAGCACGTGCGGGTGAGAATCGGTTTCGATGAGGTGAGGAGCTGCCCCGAGAAGACCAGTGCCGATCCGCGAAACCAGTTGAGCACTGCGGGCCAGTGATTCGGGGTCCTGGGAGAACGACTCACATTCGATGAGCGTCTGGAAATCACTCATGAAGTCCTTCGAGTCGAACTCGACCACGTGCGTCACCCTTTTCTCTCTTCGAATGTCTGTCTTCACCAGGTTAACGGGTGCGGTGTCCCTGAAACGTCAGCGCACGGTGCTTCACCTGTTTCGTCGAAGATCCCTCACCTCGGTGCGGGGAGCGAAGCCAGCGGATGAGTAGGCGGCGACAGCGGCCACATTGGAACTCTCCGTGCCCACCGCTGCTGACGAAGATCCCAACTGTTGCAGGGCTCTTGCCGCAGCGATCGCCATGGCCTTCCCGTAGCCGTGACCCTGGTGGTCACGGTGCACAGCCAACGGCTCGAGCAGCCCTGGCCGGTTCGGACCTGCGGACCACACCGTCGTCACTGCGACCGGCTGGTCTGAGTGGTCATACCCCAGCAGACTCTGTGCACACGAGGAGAAAGGGCCAGACATCATCGTGTGCCACCGTTGGACGAATCGCTGTTTGTCGTCCACGGTGTAGGGCATACCGCGGAATGCTGACCAATGAACGGCAGTCCATGCCTCAGCGTTATCCGGCCCGGCAACCTCCACCCGGAGGTCGGGTGCCTCAACTGGCAGATTCAGGTCACGATTCAGAGGCGTCCACGGCTCGTCTGCCTCCCATCCGCGTTCTGCCAACCGAGCAACGAGGCAGGTTGCTCCTCGAGCCTCGACGATTGCCGATCCTTTCCCGAAGACGGCGTTGTCTAGGGGAGGGGCAGCGCTGTCTGACGGGTCGATGTCGGATTCGATCTGTTGTGCCAAAGAGTCGTCATGGCTGAAGTCCGGGTCCACGGCCAGGCGCAGAAGGTCTTCCCCGTCCAGCAGTCCAATTGCCAGGACCTTGTCGTCGCACCGCCAGATCCGCATTGCTTGAGCTGTAGCTTCGGAGTCTCTCAGCGAATACCAGCCGAGGTCGCCTGTGTGAAGATGGAGCGGTCCGTCGTCGGTCTGCCAGCTGTCGAGCACGGCGCCGATGCTGGGAAGTTCTGCGGCCGTTGGAACGGCCATCTGTGCGGTGCTCATGTGACTCCTGAAGTGCGAAATGAATGCGCGGAGAAGCCCAGCATATGTGAGTTGCGTTACGTACTAAGGTCTCAGTCATTCTCCTTTTGACCAGGAGTCCTGGTTTTGGCTAAAGTTAGGTCGGTTGCCGCCTTAGCTCAGTCGGTAGAGCGATTCACTCGTAATGAATAGGTCGGGAGTTCGATTCTCCCAGGCGGCTCAGCACATCCCCTCCCACCAGGCTTGACGGTCTGGGGGAGGGGATTTTACTTGCCTGAAGCCGGTCAGGAATGCGGTTACGAGGCGCTTTGAGACCATTCGTCGAGCATGCCACGACGGACTCAGTGCCGAAATTGTGGTGCAGCGCGTATAGTTTCGTGGTCGTGCCGACCTCCGAATGTCCCAGTTGGGCCGACGCCAGCGCTAGTCCGGCTGGCGTGAAAAAGGTCGTACCGATGGTGTTTCTGATCGTCCTCGGCGTCATCCAGCCGAACTTTGCACGCCGAACTCAAACTGGGCCCAAATCAAACTTCGCCTACTCCAGCTACTAACTCCGGCTCCCATCTCCATGCTCTGCGCAAAAATGCGCACACTGCCTACCCCGAAGACTTCGAGACCTTCTGGACCATCTACCCCAAGAACATCGACAAACGCCGAGAACATGAAACATGGGAGACCGCGAGCAAGCGAGCAGACCCAGAGCCCATCGGCTCTTGAGCCGAGGACTACCGCGACGAGCCCAACCGGGAAGACACGTACACAAAGAACACGGCAATATGGGTCAACGCCGACGTGTGGATCAACGACTCACCATCAGATCGGGCACGACCAACGGGGCGGGTAGAGCCCCGCACATTCGACCAATTGCGGCACGAGACCAGAACCTCGCACTCCTGTCACGAATCAAAGCTGAAGAAAAGGGGAGACGACCCAGGGCAAAGACAGCTCGGAGCTTAACCATGGACCTACTGCGATTCATTGCCGACCACGACGGCCGCACACTCAACGAAGACGACCTCGACGCATGGGTGTACCCAGTCGACGAGATCCCCATAATCCTCGCCGACGACTGGAGAGTAGCGATCTCCAAGCACTATGCCGGCGAAGGTGCCGCCCATGCCCGGCCCGGCGACATCCTCGCCGAAACAAAAAGGATCCGCGACCGACGCACAGGTACACGCCGACCCCAGCTTGAGTCGAATCCGCAGCGCGTGCCCTGCCCGCCGGAACTCCGTTAGGAGAACAGGAAAGCATCATGATTGCGCTCATCATCACCGTAGCCGTCGTGCCTGCCGCTGTCCGGGCCGCAATTGAGTATTCGATGGTGTGAGCGCCACTGACTATTGCGGTTGAGCGCCACCCGATATTGCCTTTCAGCGCCACCGGGTCGTGGCGGTGAGCGCCAGCCGGACACCGACACTCACCGACAGGGTCAGCCCGTGATCGAACCGACGTGCTCGCGCATGTTCATCTCCCCAGTCGTGATCCAGATCGTGTTGTGAACGATACGATCCATGATCGCATCCGCGTGGACACCGGACCCGAGCAGTTGATGCCAGTCCTTCTTCGCATACTGGGTGCAGAACACCGTCGATGTCGTATCGTAACGACGTTCAAGGAGCTCGAGCAGCATCGAACGGACATCGTCATCGGGTTCGTCGAGCAACCATTCATCGATGACTAATAGCGTGAACGCCGAGTATTTGCGCAACCATTTTTCCCGACCGCCCGGCTTATCCTGCGCAGTGGCCCACGATTCTTCAAGATCGGGCATGCGAATGTAGTAGGCACGGTAGCGATGCTGACAGGCCTGCTTCGCCAGCGCCGACCCCAGATACGACTTGCCAGACCCGGTGAACCCCTGGAACACGACATTTTGCTGCCGGGTGATGAACGAGGCGGTTCCGAGTTGGGCGATGACGTCACGGTCGAGGCCGCGCTGGTCGATCAACGCGATCCGACGCAGATCCGCATCGGGATATCGCAGTCCAGCCCGGCGGATGAGCCCCTCGACTTTCGCATGGGTGAAGGTGGCATGAGCGTCATCGACAGCGAGCTGGATGCGCTCTTCGAATGGCATCCCCAGGGTGAGAGCGTCGTCTTGGGCATCGAATGCGCTCAGCAGGCTTGCTGACCCCATTTCACGCAGTTTCCGTTTCGTTTCGTCATCGAGACGAGTCATCGTTGTCCTCCTGCGTAGTAGTCTGCTCCACGAACGAAACCGACCGTGGGCGTTGGTCCAGCAGCGGGCAGCCCGGACGGTTCAGGACTTCGTCTGCGCTTGCTGGCCGGCATGTCTTGCCCACTGTCGAGAATCGGCCGCAAATGCGCATACCGTGGTGATCGAATCCGACCCGATAACGCGATGCCAGCGGCTGCTTCGACTCGCTTAGGAGAGAATCGGCGAGACAGGCGCAGCACTGCCAGTGCCGCGTTCAGTCCCTGTTCCTCAACGGGCACGGACTCGAAGATCCGGTTGATCACCGTCGTCGTGTCTTGTCCGATACGAGCTGCCCATTCCCGCACGCGAGGCCCGTCCCATTGTTGATACCTCTCACCATGGGGCAGGTCGCCATCGTGGGTGTGATGGGTGTTGATGACTCCTGCCGGCGGAAGCAGGTGACTCGAAAGCCGCGTGTGCCCGTCGAAGATCTCGACTGTCGTTTCCGTGATCCGTAAGTCGACGCTGGAGCCGACATGCGCATAGGGCGCGGAGTAGAAGTTCTTCTCGAACACCACGTGTCCGTCTTTGCGGACTTTCCTCCCATAGATCCAGCGGCTGATCTCATAAGCAACCGCCGGCAGCGGTCGCAGCAGTGGCCGTTCCTCGGCGTCGAAGATCGATGCTCGTGATCCGGGGCGTTTCTGAAACGGTTGGGCGTTATAGGCCCGCATTCGTTCATAGATCGCCTCACGTAGCTGAGGCAGTGTTCGAAAGGTCTGTCCGCGCAGTGCCGCGATGACCTGGGTGGCGATATTGCCGACCGTGTTTTCAACACTGGCCTTGTCCTTGGGTTTCCTGACTCGGCCCGGCAGGACGGCTGCCGAATAGTGTGCAGCCAGCTCACGATAGGCATCATTGAGGATGATCTCTCCTTCCCGAGGATGGGAGATCACGCCGGTCTTGAGATTGTCGGGCACGATTCGGGGCACGCTGCCGCCGAACCAGTCGAACATCGCTATATGCGCCCGCAGCCAGGTGGCCTGTTTCATATCCAGGGCCGGTTCAACAAACGCGTAGCGCGAGAACGGCAGGCAACCGACGAAGAGAAAGACTTTCGTCTGTGTGCCCGCGAGCGGGTCGGCAAGCGTCATCGTTTTGCCCGACCAGTCGACTTCGACGCTTTGGCCGGCCTTGTGTCCGACTCGAGAGGCCAGGCCGGAAACGAGGACATGGCGTTGGTAGTTTTTGCAGTACCGGTCATAGCCCATCGCCGGCGAGTCTGTGGTGGCGCAGGCGTCACGGTACTCGCTATGCAATAGTTTCAAGGTCACCCCGACGCGAGCGAGTTCGCGGTGGACTTTACTCCAATCAGGTTGGGCGTAGACACTCTCATGCTGGCCACGGCCAGGAAACAGTCGAGCGTAGACATCGGCATCCGGCATCCCGGCTACCTCGTCGTAGGACAGCCCCACGGCGTCAGCGGCGGCGATGACGGCGTCGACGGAATGTCTCGACATGCCCTGAGCGGCGATCTGGCGGCGAGAGAGTCCTTCAGATCGGAGGCGAAGCACCAACTTCGCTTTGATTTTGCGTACCATTCGTTTTGCTCCTTCTACCGCGTGAGTGGCCACGCGGTAGAAGGAGCCTAGAAACAGGTGGCGCTGAAGTCGAATATTCGGGGGCGCTCACGACGCCGGTCGACACCCAAGACAGGTGGCGCTCAAAGACGAGCGCAGTGGCGCCCAAGAAGCCGAATATTCACGCAATCCTCCTTGAATAACATTATGGGTGTCATGGGCGACCCGAAAGCGCCTAGAACGGGCGCACAGCGCTTCAACCTCACCAAACGCTTGGGCTGAAACGGAACCTCACCAACCACGTGTCAGGACTGAGAAAAGTCCCGTAGGTGAGGACAAGCTACAACCATGAAAGAGATATATAGTCGAGGGCGAAACGCGATCGCAGCGGAGCATCGACGGTTGCTACAGATCCAGCTCCTCAGCGACGTCGACCGGCAGGATCGCGATTGTAATTCCTTCTCTGCCCATGACCACCCCGACGAACTCTTCGCCGGCATCGAGGGGCTTCGCGAGACGCCGGGCGAATCCTTTGTTGACGTAGCCGTAGATGTGTTTCGAGCCGGGATGAGCAACAGCTATTGCGTTGGGATCGGACTTGTTCCCGGGCTCCCTGCGAAGGTGAATGCGATCGCCAACCTTCAATCGTGCGGCTGGATAGTTCTTCCACCCTCGAACGTTCAGGTACAAGATGCCCAATCTTGCCAGCGCCAGGTTGCCGGGGGAGGGCTGCTTACCGGACTCTTCACTCACGAATCGGAACTCACCGTCGCGGCGCTCAACTCGGAAGGCGAGCGTTTTAGCGGAGTCACGAACCAGTTCGGAATCAGCTTCTTCTTTCGAAAGCCACGTGTCGCTGGTAGCCGAAGCGCTGCTTTTGGTCAGATCGGAGGTATCCAGTGCAGCGGCGTCGACAGGCTGTTGAAGACTCGATGTCTTGAGGAATTTCGCCACCAACCAGCATATGAGGGCAATGCCGAAAAGGATGCCGACTATTTCCCACATGAGGTGACCTCCGTGTCTACCGTTTTCCGAACTATAGCCGAAGTCGTCGTAGAGGAGAAGCTATGAGCTGGGTCGGGAAGGCCGAAGATCACGCCAGCGCTCACCACACCTATGAGCACCTTGGGTACGGCGAGAACATGCGGATCCACAAGGTGTTCGTCGAGGGTGCGAAGTGGCAGCGCGATCAACTCCGGACCGACGAGGCAGTCGAGCGGATGGCGCAGGGGATACTCGCCACCTTCGCGGAAGTCATAGAAGCACAGGACAGGCGACTCCCGCCCACTACGGACGTGCAGCGCCGCCATGCCGAGAAGTACGCCCGTGCCGCAATCAAAGCACTTGTCGGAGAGGAGTCACGACCATGAATGAATACTTGAACGTCCTCGACTACATCACTCGCCGCTACGGGCCCGGCCCGAACCGCCACTGGTGGGGCATCGCACACCGACGTTGGCTACTCGACAGCGGACGATACGTGCGATCAGGGGAGCAACGCAGCGCACGCGCAGGGACGCCGGCAGGACTGCGTGTCGTCGGGGAGGCAGGTGCGGAACTGGTGAGACTTCGCCGCTTCGATCAATGAAGCGTGTGACGACATGGGAACCCGTTGTCGAGTTGTTATTCATCTGGTCGCTCCACCCCTGCGGCATGGTGGAAGACTCAGACTCAACGTCGAGACCAACGGAGATGAACAGCTTCATACCGCCGGTGCGGTTGCGGTTCATATCATCGATGCTGTCGGCCCCGGCGAGCATCCCGGCTACCAGGGACATGACTTTCCCACCCGGATTGGCTCCCTTGTCAGTGGGGATATGCACGCGGTCGGCCACAGCCCTTGGCAGGCCTGTGTCTTGGGCGAGTTTCACCAACGGGATCAGCCCAGTGTCGGCGATGAGGCGTTCATCGTCGAAGGTGTGGGACAGGCCGGTGGGAGTGTGATTGAATAGCACCAGCGAGGTGCTCCTTCCTCGTGGGTATTTAGGACTTAAGACATCACTATTTTCCCACGTCAGAAGGGGCATTTCCATTTTATCTGGTTGCCAATACCGCCCCAATTATCGGCGGATCAGGGCTAAAGGGTCGAAATGTTCTTTCCACCGCTCCTCATAGGTGAAAAGACGTTCAGCTAGCCTCGAGGACATCAGGCGCCTGGTCGCCCTTACACCGCAATCTCATGCATTCGCGTCCCACAAGCGTCCTTTGCGTCACCAGTGCGGATGGAACTGATTCCGCCTCGATTCGCTCACTGAACAGTCGTACCTTCTGCGGTCTGGGGTGAAGTCTGAGTCTCGACCGTTGTGTTGTGGCTTTCCGGTCTAGCGTTCCCCACAGATAGCAGAGTTCGTCGCCCTCCGCCATATGTCGATAGTGCAACAGATTCGGGTCAGTCTCCTGAACAAGTGGCTAGTGTCGGGCATTGCTTCAAGCGCAGGGTGAGAAGGTTGCTGATCGTGGGCATATTGCTGAAGTCTTGATTGAGAAGTGGGACAAGGCGGGAAGGCTATGTTCTTGAAATACGATCTAATTCATGACCACTGTCTCCTTGTGAAGCGGGTGAGTTTTATTGAAATCTACCTCATAAGTATGAAGACAGCTTGTCAAGAGTATGTAAGACTGGAGCTGAAGCACACCCTATGACCTGGAAGGACGTATCCCGCATGAGAACAGCAATGAGAGCATCAACCTTCGTGGTCTCAGGACTGTGCGCGTTGTCGATGATGGTCGGTATGGGCGCTATACCGTCATCAGCGGCTGAAGCTCGCGGTCCAAATCAAGCGTCAATTGAGGATCTGCATTTGGCACTGGAGGATCTCAAAAAGGTAGATCCTGATTCAGTCGAAGGTGACATTTCCGAGGAGGCCCTCACGGACGAGTACAGCAGAGGTGGCCTGGTCGCATATGGCAAGCCGAACGGATGCTCAACTCCTAAATCACTTGATAAGGCTGCCAAGAAGTGGAACAAAGTTTTCAAGAGCGTCTGTAATAGCCACGATAAATGCTATTCAAAAAATTCGAGTAAAGATCGTAAAACATGCGACAAGGACTTCAGGTCCTCGATGTACAATGTGTGCGGTTTTCGGAAAGACATGAAGACCTGCAAGAAGGTTGCGAATGTATATTACGCAGGAGTTCGCGCGGGTGGCTGGAGAACCTATGAAGGAAAGGGTAAAAACAATTGATTCCCTACACTAAGTCTGCGAAAGTCATTTTTGTAACACTGCTCTGTGTTACGGGAGCACTCGTCCTCTATAGTCTGGGAGTGTCAATCTGGTCACTTGTCGGAGAAGAGGGATGGGTAGCTAAGTCAGCGTGGGCCGTATTCAGCTGGATTGTCACATTCCCATTCCTGTTGGCACTGGCGATTTGTTCCATCGCTCTTTCGGCTACCAAGAGATCTAGAAAAGCAAAATATCTTGCGCGAAGGTCACCTGGAAATGTCTAAGTGATCAATTGCGCAGGAGTCCCCGCCAAGTATCAGCGTTGGCGGGGACTTTTTGTGTTCAGAATGATGATTTTGTCGAAGAGATTGTTTGCATGTAGAAACGCTGGAAACGGTGCGCTCAGGGGGGACTGATGCAAGGAGAGGTGTCAGTGTGAGTGTCATGCTGCCAAGGCAGCTCGCTCTATGATTGCTTCGTACTCAATCGGTGTCAAACGACCCAACCGGGCTTGTCGTCGGCGGCGGTGATACGTCCGCTCGATCCACGTCACGATCGCGATCCTCAACTGGTCTCTGGTCGCCCATCGGCGGCGGTCGAGCACGTTCTTCTGCAACAGCGCGAAGAAGCTCTCCATCGCTGCGTTATCGCCCGCCGCGCCGACTCGTCCCATCGACCCGATGATGCCGTGACGGGCCAGAGCCCGAGTGAATTTCTTCGATCTGAATTGGCTGCCGCGGTCGCTGTGCGTCACGCATCCGCCCACGTCACCACGCCTGGTCACAGCCATCTCGAGGGCATCAACAGCCAACCGGGCCTTCATCCTCGAACTGATCGAATATCCGACGACGCGCGAGGAGTAGGCGTCCTTGACCGCGCAGAGGTACAGCTTGCCCTCATTCGTATGGTGCTCCGAAACGTCGGTCAACCACAGCTGGTTCGGGCCATCAGCTCGAAACTCGTGCCGGGTCTTCCCGTCGGCGTCGACAACCGCGCATAGATCGTCGTGGACCGGTGGTCCCGGCTTCTTCCCGTTCTTGGCCCGGCCCTTGCCGAAGGCCGAGAACCAGGCATTGGACGAACACAACCGCCACGCAGTGCGTGCCGCCATGGGCTGGCCGGACGCTTCGGCTTCGTCGGCGAGGTATCGGTACCCGAACTCGGGATCATCGCGGTGGGCATCGAAGAGCGCATTGGCCCGGTATGCCTCAACGAGATCGGTATCAGGGACAGGTGCGGCCAGCCACCGGTAGTAGGGCTGGCGGGAAAGCTTCAAGACCCGGCACGACACCGCCACGGGGATCCCGTCGACGGCGAGCTCTCTCACGAGCGGGTAGAGCACAATTGATCAGCAGGATTCGCCTGCGACAAATACGCGGCAGCACGGCGCAGGACCTCGTTCTCCTGCTCAAGCAGACGATTGCGCCGACGCATCTCTCGTAGTTCGGCGGACTCGTCGCTGGTGTTGCCGGGTTTGTTGCCGGCATCGATTTCTGCTTGGCGGAGCCATTTGTTGATGGTGCCTTCGTGGACTCCGAAGTCCTTGGCGATCTGTCCGATCGTCGTCTTGGAATCCCTGGTCTGGACGACGCGGATGACGTCGTCGCGGAATTCTTTCGGGGAGGGCTGTGGCATGATGTCTATCCTTCCAGGCTTGCCTATGAACAAGCCAGATCAGATGTCACCTAACCCTGCATCAGTCCCTTGTCCCCAATGGTGCGACCGTGTACGTCGAACAGACTGTCGCGGTGAACGGGCTATGAGCACCGTCGACAAAACCGGGTGGGATCCCGACAAATGCCAAGCCACGTCAAAGAAGCGCGGCGACCAGTGCAAGAACTACCCTGTCCGCGGCCTACGAGTGTGTCTGCGCCACAGCGGAGGCTCCAAGGATGCCCGCGCAGCAACGACCATCTATCGAAAGCTCCAGGGGGCATCAAATCAACCACAGCACCGGGATCGCTACTTTGTAGTGGCGCGAGTTCCTGTCACTCGCCTCGCAGCTCACCCCACGCGAAGTAGGACTCAGCAACATCGTCCTGGACATCATCGAAGAACTGTTGACCGACGCTCTCGACACTGAATCCATTCCCATGCGGCCGAACGATGGGGTAGAACACGTCGCCACCTACGGTGATCCGGTAGATCAAGTCTCGGTCAGAGCGGACCAGCCGTGCGTCGTCGATTTCTCCGGGCTTGAAGATTCGTTCGATCGTCGGCTTCACGAAAGTTTCCAAAAGCTCTTTATCAGTGCAGTTCTCGACATAGCGCTCGTCACCCATTCCGTCAGTCTATTGCGTGAGTTTGCCTCGCGGAACGGTTCCGGCGTAGGGGCGAGATTGCCATGAGTATCGACTGGATTCGGCCACGGGGTATCTATGACCGCTTGATCTGAGTGCTGAATCTCCGGTCGAAGGCACTGGTCACGGCGAAGCTTCCAATCAATGCCGCGACAAGGATGACCAGCAGAACCAGCAGCGTCGGCACCAGTTCGCCCACCAAGTGTCTGTTCCCACTGATGAATATCGTGACACTGGACGACGGGCCCGGGTGGCTCGGGTCGAGCAGATTCGCCGCTGTGTTCCAGACAGTTCCCCAGACAACAGCGCCGACAGCGATTACGACTCCGGCCAGCACCCCCAAAGTGTCAGTCACGGCGAGAATGACAATAGCCATGGTCAGACAGACAAGACAGAGTAGCCCGATGATCGCGATCAGCCGCAGACTCGGGTAGGCGCCGAGGCTGTCGACGATGCTTCTCCCCGGCAATACAGCACTCACGGTGGCAGCCGTTGTCAGCGCGAGTGTCCCGGCGGCGGCCAGCCCGAATTTCTGGCTCAGCAGCGTTCTTCTGGGGAATGGTCTCTGAGGTGACAGTGATCGCCATGGCCCGATGATCGCGACCTGCAGTCCCGCCGCCCGATTGACGGTCGCCGATGACAGCATGGCCAAAGTGACCGCGGCGAGAATGAGTGCACCGAAGATCGCGGAGACTCCGGCGCTGATCGACGACTGTGGAGCGTGCGATTGGGATGATGTGGCATCTGTGTCGGAGGACGTGTCGGCGGGACCAGAAGGCGAGGAAGCTGCCGCGACTGGCGCCGAGGACTGCGAACCTGGCTGAGGGCTCTCCCCATCAGATCCTTCGCTGAAGTAGTCGACGGCCGGTGGTCCGCTGACTTTCTCAATCTTGATGTCGAAGGGGCGCTCGAAGGCGCGTTGGGCCTGTTTCGAAGTACGTGGGCAGGCCTGCTCCCCGGTCTCGCATCCGAACTTCTGGGCGACGATGCGAATCTGCTCGGAGACATGCTCCTCCGCTTGGCGGATGACCTGGTCCCGGTACTGGTCGAGGATGAACTTGTCTTCGTTCAGTGCCTGCGGACTTGCCAGGATGGTGATCGTATAGCGCGGGGCCTCGATGTCACCGCGGTAATACGCTCTGATGCCATCGATGACCTGCGGGGTGAGGTCCTTCGGCAGCACAACTGCGAGCACCGAAGCCCCATCCTCCACCTGAGCCCGGGCGGCCTTAGGCGAAAGCTCGCGTTCAGCCGTAGAGAAATCGGGAGCGACCGCGCCCTGCTCGAGCCTGGTGAAGAACTCATCGGAGAACGAGAGGTAGTCCGTCATTGCGCTCTGGATCGCCGGCATCTCCCGCGGTTCGTCGTCTGTGCCGACTGCGATCGAGAAATTCGGAGGCGAGCTTGGTTGCTGTTCCGCTGTGGTCGGAGCAGGGGCCGGCGTCTGGCCCTTCTCTTCGGCCCCCGCCCGTTCGATGGCGCCGAAGAGAGGAATGAGGGCGGACAGCGCTATGACATACACGCAAAGCGAGGCCATGATCGGCCAGAAATACATCCAGCCTGTCTGTCCCCGGGACAGAATCGAGGTCACTGCGAAGAATCGGCGCATGCTTCATCTTCCCACCGACCGGCGATTGTTCTACGCCCGCAGGCGGCCTACTTCTTCTTGGGCTTGAACGAGGTGGAGCATTTCCAAGTCGTCTTGCCCTTCTTCGCCACTACAGTCACCGACACCTTTTTGCCTGGAGTCGCTCCCGAAATGTAGTACTTGAGGTTCGCGGCACCCTTCTTCGAAGCAGTCGCCTTCTTCTTGGTCTTCGTCGTCTTGTAGTGCGCGGTCGTGGTGACCTTGGCCTTCGCGCCAACCTTGGAAACCTTGATCACGGTATTTGAGTACTGCCGCGGTTTCGCGATCGACATCTTCGCCGCACACTTCTTCGTGGCAGCCTCGGCGGGAGGGGCATCGAGCACAATTGGGCCCGCGAGCAGTCCGACAGCCAATGTCAGCGCGAGGAATTTAGATCCCATCCGCGAGCGCGCAGGACGGGCAGAAGTAGGCGCAGTTGAAGCCGATGTGAATCGGGCAGGAATGATCTCGGTCATGGTTCTCCAGGAAACTAAGAGTGTTAGGTTTCATTAGTATAAGCACTTCGCCCGTGGTTTAAAGGTCACAGAATAGTCACGCCCCGTGAGTGCTCCGTCACAGTCACTGCAGCGTGTTTCCGTGTTGACCATCACACGCAACTGGTATTGAATGGGAGTGCGAATGTTACTGAACGATCGATTAGCCAGTGAGGCTGAGCGAGCGTCATTGACGTATCCACGGCCGAGATCACGAAACCGATCATCGGCCGTTCTCTAGGACTGTGAGGAACAGATGAGCGAAGCGTACATCTACGACGCAGTGCGCACACCGCGCGGAAAGAACCGCGGTGGAGCCCTACACAGCGTCAAACCAATCGATCTCGTGACAGGGCTCATCGATGCCCTGCGCGAGCGTAACCCCGATCTCGACGACAAGGCGATCGACGACATGGTCTTGGGCGTCGTCTCGCCCGTCGGCGAACAGGGCGGAGACATCGCTCGCACCGCGGCTCTCGTCGCGGGTCTCGATGAATCCGTCGCCGGCGTTCAGATCAACCGATTCTGCGCATCCGGGCTCGAAGCGGTCAACATCGCTGCACAGAAGGTCGGCAGCGGTTTTGAGAACCTCGTCCTAGCAGGCGGCGTCGAATCGATGTCGCGTGTTCCCCTCGGCTCCGACGGAGGCGCATGGGCACAGGATCCGACGACGAACTTCGACACCTACTTCGTGCCCCAGGGCATCAGCGCCGACCTCATCGCGACCACTGAAGGATTCAGCCGCACCGACATCGACGAATTCGCTGAGGAGTCACAGAAGCGCGCCGCCAACGCCTGGGAAAACGGCTACTTCGAGAAGTCGATCGTCCCCGTCAAAGACCTCAACGGTGTGACCCTGCTCGACACCGATGAGCACATGCGCCCCGGTTCGACGGTGGAGTCGCTGGCGAAGCTGTCCCCAGCCTTCACCAAGGTCGCCGCGCAAGCAGGCTTCGACGAGGTTGCTCTTCAGAAATACCACTGGGTCGAAGAGATCGACCACGTCCACACCGCCGCGAACTCCTCGGGAATCGTCGACGGGGCCAGCCTCGTCATCATCGGCGACGCCGAGGTGGGACAGACGATGAACATGAAGCCGCGGGCTCGCATCGTCTCCACTGCCGTCACCGGATCCGAGCCGACCATCATGCTCACCGGTCCCACTCCCGCGACGCAGAAGGCGCTCGACAAGGCGGGCCTGACCGTCGATGACATCGACCTGTTCGAGCTCAACGAAGCCTTCGGCGCAGTGGTCCTGAAATGGATGAAGGACCTCAACATCCCGCATGACAAGGTCAACGTCAACGGCGGAGCAATTGCCATGGGACACCCGCTGGGTGCTACCGGTGCCATGATCCTCGGGACCGTCCTCGACGAGCTCGAACGTCGCGATCTCAAGCGTGGTCTCGTCACGCTGTGCATCGGCGGCGGAATGGGCATTGCGACGATCATCGAAAGGGTCTGACATGACGAACACTGAAACGACTTCAACTGCATACTCGCATTCCACCGACTCCGACGGAATCGTCACAGTCGTCATCGACGACCCGAATTCCAAGGTCAACACGATGAACGACCATTTCAAGGCTGCCTTCGAAGGCACCGTGGAATGGCTCGAAGCGAACGTCGATGACATCTCCGGCGTCGTCCTCACCTCGGCGAAGAAGACCTTCTTTGCGGGCGGTGACCTCAACAAGCTGCGTGCGGCCGACCCTGAGAACTCGGAAGCCGAAGCCGCACTGACCAACCACATGAAGACGGTCATGCGTCGCCTCGAAACGCTGGGCAAGCCCGTCGTCGCAGCCATCAACGGTGCCGCACTCGGAGGTGGCCTCGAGGTCGCCCTCGTCGCGCATCACCGCATTGCAGCGGAGGACGTCTCCAGCCTGCGCGTCGGATTCCCCGAAGTCTCCTTGGGTCTCCTGCCCGGTGGTGGTGGTGTAGCCAGGGCCGTGCGCCTGATGGGCCTCCAGAACGCACTGCAGAAGGCCATCCTGCCCTCGACGAAGTTCAAGGCAGCCGACGCTCTCAAGCTCGGCCTCATCGACGAACTCGCTCCGGTGGCCGAACTCGAAGCACGCGCCAAGGACTGGGTCAAGGCCAACCCCGAGGCGACTCAGCCCTGGGACGTCAAGGGCTTCAAGATCCCCGGCGGAGCACCCACCTCACCATCGCTGGGTGCGATGCTGCCCGCGCTGCCGGCGCTCCTGCGCCGTCAGACCAAGGGTGCGCCGATGCCCGCTCCTCGCGCGGCCATTGCCGCCGCCGTCGAAGGTGCCTACGTCGACATCGACACGGCACTGGCAGTCGAAACCCGCTACTTCGTCCACCTCACTCACACGCCGGTGGCGAAGAACATGATCAAGGCGTTCTTCTTCGATCTCGGACACATCAACTCCGGCGGCTCGCGTCCCGATGGCTTCGAACCTCGCCAGGTGAAGAAGCTCGGCGTCCTCGGCGCCGGAATGATGGGTGCCGGCATCGCCTACACCGCAGCGAAGGCCGGCATCGACGTCGTCCTCAAGGACGTCGAGATCGAAGCCGCCGAACGTGGCAAGGCCTATGCGGCCAAGCGTGAGGAATCGGCACTGGCCAAGGGCAAGACGAGCGAAGAGAAGAGCAAGGCTGTTCTAGACCGGATCACCCCGAGCGCCTCGGTTGAGGACTTCGCCGGAGTCGACTTCGTCATCGAGGCGGTCTTCGAGTCCGTGCCCGTCAAGCAGCAGGTCTTCAGTGAGATCCAGGACATCGTCGAGTCCGACGCAGTCCTTGGTTCCAACACCTCGACCCTGCCGATCACGGAACTGGCCACCGGTGTGAAGCGCGATTCCGACTTCATCGGCGTCCACTTCTTCTCACCCGCTGACAAGATGCCCCTGGTCGAAATCATCCGTGGTGAGAACACTTCAGATGAGACCCTGGCGCGCACCTTCGACCTCGTGCAGCAGATCAAGAAGACCCCGATCGTCGTCACCGACTCCCGCGGATTCTTCACCTCCCGTGTGATCGGAACCTTCATCGCCGAGGCTGTCGCCGCCGTCGGTGAAGGAGTGGAGCCGGCAACGGTGGAGCAGGCAGCACTGCAGGCCGGTTACCCGACCGGCGCTCTGCAGCTGCTCGATGAACTGACGCTGACGCTGTCGCAGAACATCCGAAAGGAAACCGAGGATGCAATCACAGCCGCAGGCGGAACGCCAGAAGGCCACCCCTCAGACGGCGTCTTCGACTGGATGATCGAGCAGGGGCGCACCGGACGCAAGGACGGACGCGGCTTCTACGACTACGACGAGAACGGCAAGCGCGCCAAGCTGTGGCCCGGTGTGCGTGAACACTTCAACTCCGGTTCGGCGACGCAGCCTTTCGAGGACCTGCAGGAGCGGATGCTCTTCGCCGAGGCGATCGAGACGATCAAATGCCTCGACGAGGGTGTGCTCACCTCGGTTCCGGATGCGAACATCGGTTCGATCTTCGGAATCGGCTTCCCGGCCTGGTCCGGTGGCGTGCTCCAGTACGTCAACCAGTACGAGGGCGGTCTGAACGGATTCGTCGAACGTGCCAAGGAACTCGCCGCGACCTACGGCGATCGCTTCGCGCCACCTGCCTCACTCGTTGAGCGTGCTGCAGCGAACAACACGTACGAATAGGACTGTCACCGGGTCACTCCGCTGACACAGTCACGGCACTGGGCCGGGTCGGAATCAACCGGCCCGGCCCAGTGCCGTTGAACCTTATAGGAATAGCAGTCGCTGTCATCGTGTTCTGTTTGTGGCAGGCCGGTGACGGCCACGCCTAAGACATGTCGTCCCTTCGAAAGGTCCTCACACATGCGTGCAGCAGTCTATGACCAGTACACCGATGACTTCAGCGACATCACGGTTCGCGACGTTGAAGACCCGAAGGTTCCGCCGGCATCCGTGCTCATCGAGGTCCGCGCCGCGGGAGTCAATCCGGTCGACTGGAAGCTCGTCGGCGGTCACCTCGATCCGGTCATGCCGACCCAGTTCCCAGTCACCCCCGGCTGGGATGTTGCCGGAGTCGTCATCGGACTCGGTTTCGACACCCCGGAATTCTCCATCGGCGATGAGGTCATCGCCTACGCCCGCAAGGACGTACTCGGAGGCGGCACATTCGCTGAGAAGGTCGCGGTCCCCGTCCACGCGGTCACCGCCAAGCCGAAGAGCCTCAGCTGGGAACAGGCGGGTGGACTGCCCTTGGCCGGCGGCACCGCCCTGCGCACCCTCGAAGCTCTGGGTGACATCAACGGCAAAACCGTTCTCGTCCACGGAGCCTCCGGAGGAGTGGGTAGCTTCGCCGTGCAGATCGCGAAATCCTTCGGCGCCCGAGTCATCGGCACCGCCTCGGAGGCCAACCACGACTACCTGCGCACCCTCGGCGCCGAACCGGTCACCTATGGAGACGGGTTGAGCGATCGCGTCCTCGAGATCGCAGGCGGAGAAATCGATGGGGTCGTCGACTTCGTCGGAGAAGTCCTCGAGACCACCCTCGCGGTGCTGAAGGACGGTGGGACACATGCCTCCGTCGCAGATCCCTCGGTGGCCGAGCACGGCGGACGCTACATCTGGGTCCGCCCCTACGGTTCACAGACCGCGCGCGTGGCCGAGCTCGCGGACTCCGGTGAGCTGACAGTGGAGGTGGCCCAGACCTTCAGCCTCGATCAGGTGCCCGAAGCATTCCGCAGCAGCGCGGAAGGACACACACGAGGCAAGCTCGTCATCCTCCCCTGATGTCGGATGGCCTGAAGGCTCAGCCGATCCCCAGTGCAGCCTGAGCGGCGGCACGCAATTCGACCCCGACCACCTCGGCGCTTGAGCGCCTAGCTTGGTACGGGGTCGAATTGATCATGCCGAAGACCGCATGCACGCGCACGGTCGCCGCATCGAGTGACCATCCCGGATTGGCCCGCGCCACGACCTCGGCCCAGCGGCTGACATAGCTTCTCTGCAGGCGACGAACGGTGCGCCGAGAAGCCTCGGGCAAGGCCGCCAGGTCACGGTCCTGAATGCGAATCAGCTCGGGCTCGCTCATCGCGAAGGCGACATGGAAGTCGATGAGCTCGATGAGCGCCGAGGCGGCCGCGTCGTTGTCGTGGCGCGTGATGATCGCGTCCCCGCCTGAGTTCAGATAGTCAGAGATACCGACGAGGAGTTCCTCGAGGACAGCTTCTTTCGACTCGAAATGACGATAGACCGCCGGTGCGGAGATCCCTGCACCCTTGCCCAGGTCATCGAGACGGACTCCGTGGAAGCCATGTTGGGCATAGAGGTTCTTCGCCACCGACAGCAGCTGTTCACGCCGCGCCGCCTTCGCAGCGGCCCGTGACGTGCCGGTTGCCCGGGGTGTCGCCGACTTCGGTGCCATGTCCGTCACCCCAATTCCTTTCTTCGAATTCCGCTCGAGATCTTCGTATTCCGCTCTAGACCATGGACTCGGTATTCCACCGTGCCCGTTGTCACAAAAGCCGTTGAGCAGTATCATAGCAGTCAGTTAACAGTTATTAACTGAAATGAGGATGGAATGAGAGCAGTGGGAACTGCGGTCAGTCCGGCAACGGGGCAGGTCAACGCCGACGCCCATGCCGAACTCATCGCTGAACTCCGGGAACGCATCGCGGCCACCGCGCAGGGCGGTTCCGAGAAGTCCAGGCAACGACACATCGACCGCGGGAAACTGCTGCCTCGGGACCGTGTGGAACATCTGCTCGACCCCGGAACCCCGTTCCTCGAAATGTCCCCACTGGCGGCCAACGGCATGTACGACGATGCCAGCCCCGGTGCCGGAATCATCACCGGAATCGGACGAGTCAACGGACGCGAATGCGTGATCGTGGCCAACGACGCCACCGTCAAGGGCGGCACCTACTACCCCGTCACGGTGAAGAAGCATCTGCGCGCCCAGGAGGTCGCGAAGGAGAACAGTCTTCCCTGCATCTACCTCGTCGACTCGGGAGGCGCCAACCTGCCCAACCAGGACGATGTCTTCCCCGACCGTGAGCACTTCGGCCGCATCTTCTTCAACCAGGCCACACTCTCAGCCGCTGGCATCCCGCAGCTGGCAGCGGTGCTGGGCTCCTGCACCGCCGGAGGCGCCTACGTTCCCGCCATGGCCGATGAGTCGATCATAGTGAGTGAACAGGGCACAATCTTCCTCGGCGGCCCACCCCTGGTCAAGGCCGCAACAGGCGAGGAAGTCAGCGCAGAGGACCTCGGCGGCGGAGCCCTGCACTCCCGTGTCTCCGGAGTCACCGACTACCTCGCGGCCAATGACTCCCACGCCCTGGAGATCATGCGCGACGTCGTCTCCACACTGGGGCCGAAGGCCCAGGCCAACTGGGACGTCGTCGCAGCTCGGGAACCGCTGCACTCACCCGAGGAACTCACCTCGGTGGTGCCCGTCGACTCGAGGACTCCCTACGATGTCCACGAGGTCATCGCCCGCCTCGTCGATGGTTCCGAATTCCACGAGTTCAAGGCCGAATACGGCACCAGCCTCATCACCGGCTTTGCTCACCTCGACGGCCACCCCGTGGGAATCGTGGCGAACAACGGCATCCTCTTCGGCGAATCCGCGCAGAAGGGCGCCCACTTCATCGAACTCTGCGACCAGCGCAGCGTGCCCCTGATCTTCCTGCAGAACATCTCCGGCTTCATGGTCGGACGAGACTACGAAGCGGGAGGCATCGCCAAGCACGGAGCGAAGATGGTCAACGCCGTCGCCACCGCCCGCGTACCCAAGTTCACCGTGGTAATCGGCGGCTCCTTCGGCGCCGGCAACTACTCGATGTGCGGCCGCGCCTACTCACCCCGCTTCCTGTGGATGTGGCCCAACGCCCGCATCTCCGTGATGGGCGGAGAGCAGGCCGCCAGCGTGCTCTCGACGGTCAAACGCGATCAGATCGAAGCCCGCGGCGAAACCTGGAGTGCCGAGGACGAGGACACGTTCAAGCAGCCCGTGCGTGACCAGTACGAAGCCCAGGGCAACCCGTACTACTCCACGGCCAGGCTCTGGGACGACGGAATCATCGAACCCACCGACACTCGCCAGGTTCTGTCCCTGGCCCTCGAACTCGCCCGCTTCGGACCTATGGAACGCCCGCTGAACGCCAGCGGCTACGGCGTTTTCAGAATGTGAGCTCATCCATGTTCAATACCGTACTCATCGCCAACCGCGGCGAAATCGCCCTGCGCGTCATCCGCACCTGTCGCCGACTGGGCATCAGGACAGTCGCCGTCTACTCCGACGCCGACGCCCACGCCGCTCACGTCAAGGCCGCCGACACCGCAGTGCACCTTGGCCCCGCCCAAGCCTCCGAGTCCTATCTGCGCATCGATAAGGTCATCGCCGCGGCCAACGCCACCGGCGCTGAGGCGATCCACCCCGGCTACGGATTCCTGTCCGAGAACGCGGACTTCTCCGCTGCCTGCGAGACGGAAGGAATCGTGTTCCTCGGTCCCGGCGCCGAGGCGATCCGCACTATGGGCGACAAGATCACCGCCAAGAACGCGGTCTCCCAGCGCGGTGTGCCGTTGGTGCCCGGCACCAAAGACGCAGCCATGTCCAAGGAGTCGCTGATCACCGCTGCCGAAGACATCGGCTTCCCGGTGCTCATCAAACCCTCCGCCGGTGGTGGTGGTAAGGGCATGCACGCGGTCTTCGAGCCCTCCGAGTTGCCCGCAGCATTGGATACCGCCCGCCGTGAGGCCGCGAGCTCCTTCGGCGACGACACGCTGTTCCTCGAACGCCTCGTCGCCACTCCGCGACACATCGAAGTCCAGATCATGGCCGACGCCCACGGCAACGTCATCCACCTCGGCGAACGTGAGTGCTCACTGCAGCGCCGCCACCAGAAGGTCATCGAGGAGGCTCCTTCGGCACTGCTCGACGAGGCGACCCGGGACCGGATCGGGCAGGCAGCCTGTGAGACTGCGAAGTCCGTGGGCTACTGCGGGGCAGGCACTGTCGAATTCATCGTCGGCGCCGACCGCCCCGACGAGTTCTTCTTCATGGAGATGAATACCCGCCTGCAGGTCGAGCACCCGGTCACCGAGGAAGTCACCGGAGTCGATCTCGTCGAACTCCAGCTGCGCGTGGGTGCCGGTGAGGAACTGCCGCTGGTCCAGGACGACATCACGATGACCGGCCACTCGATCGAGGCCCGCATCTACGCCGAAGACCCCTCGCGCGGATTCCTGCCCACGGGCGGACGGGCGCTCGACGTCGTCTTCCCCGAAGGAGAGGGCATTCGCGTCGACTCCGGCCTCGACGCCGGGCAGACCATCGCCTCGGACTACGACCCGATGATCGCCAAACTCATCGTCCACGCTCCGGACCGGACTGCCGCGATCGCTCGTCTCGATTCGGCACTCGCCGCCTCAGCAGTACCGGGAATCGTGACGAACATCGACTTTCTGCGCACACTGCTGGGCCTCGACGCGGTGGTCTCCGGTGACCTCGACACCTCACTCATCGACAACCTCGACGAGGATCAGCTGGCCCACACAGCGACCGTGATCGACCGGGAGATTGCTGCCGCCGCGGTGCTCGTCACGGCGGGCCGTGCAGGTACCGACCTCACCGGAGCGATCACGAAGCCTGACCTGTCGGGCACTGCCGGAAACCCAGCGACAGCAGGAAACCCGGCACCAGCCTCGGCGTGGGGGAGACCTACTGCCTGGCGAACCTCACGTCCGGACTTCCGTCCTGTCGTGGAGCTGAACTTCGGGGGCGATGTCTTCAAGGTCGAAGCAGTCGCCGATGATGTCACTGTCGATGACAGCGGCCTGTGGCATGTTCGCGTCGCCGATACCCAGTACACGGCCCGCGTGTTCTCCGATGCTCGGGACCGCAGCATCTGGGTCAGCAGCGACCGCGGCGTCTACGCGTTCACCCGCACCCAGTCCGACACGTCCCTGACCCCGGGTCTCGACGGCGCCGAGGTGCTTGCCCCGATGCCCGGATCTGTCGTCGAAGTCAAGGTCGAGTCCGGAGACCACGTCGAACAGGGCGATCCGATCGTCGTCGTCGAGGCGATGAAGATGGAGCACGTGCTCACCGCACCGGCGACCGGAAGCGTCACCGTCACCGCGGTCCAAGGCGCCCAGGTCGGACTCGACGAGGTGCTCGCCACCGTCGTCGACGAAGCCGCAGCGGAGGCCGCCGACGCAAGCGACGACGTAGCCGCCGCACCAGCAGCCAACTGATCACAACAAACTCATTGACCACAAGAAATCCACTGACCACGCATTGAGCGGGGAGGAAATCATGACAGCTTTCGTTCCGGGCATGCTGCCCGAAGAATACGAGGACCTGCGCCAGGGCGTCGCGAAGTTCGCCGACGAAGAGGTCGCACCGGTCTCCGCCGAACTCGACGCCAAGCACGAGTTCCCCTACGACCTGGTAGCGAAGATGGGCGAGATGGGCCTCTTCGGCCTGCCCTTCGACGAAGAGTACGGCGGCATGGGCGGGGACTATTTCGCCCTGTGCCTGGCCATCGAGGAGATCGGCCGCGTCAACCAGTCGCTGGCCATCACTTTGGAGGCCGGCGTCTCTTTGGGTGCCATGCCGATCTACCGCTTCGGCACCGAAGAGCAGAAGCGCGAATGGCTGCCCAAACTCACCGACGCCTCCGGGCTGGGTGCCTTCGGCCTGACCGAACCCGAAGCTGGCTCGGACGCCGGCGGCACGCGGACCAGGGCCACACTCGAGAACGGCACCTGGACCGTCAACGGCGGCAAGTGCTTCATCACGAACTCTGGCACCGACATCACCCGCCTGGTCACGGCCACCGCGGTGACAGGAACCCGGACCTCGAAGTCCGGCCGTGAGGTCCCCGAGATCTCGACCATCATGATTCCCACAGGAACACCTGGCTTCACCGCCGAACCGGCCTATGACAAGGTCGGCTGGAACTCCTCGGACACACACCCGCTGACCTTCGACAATGTGCAGGTTCCAGAAGAGAACCTGCTGGGTGAGCGCGGCCGCGGCTACGCGAACTTCCTGCGCATCCTCGATGAGGGACGCATCGCCGTGGGCGCCCTCTCGGTCGGTGCCGCGCAGGGCTGCGTGGACGAATCCGTGAAGTACGCCAAGGAACGTCAGGCCTTCGGTCAGCCGATCTCTGACTTCCAGGGCATCTCCTTCAAGATCGCCCGCATGGAGGCCCGCGTGGTCGCCGCCCGTGCCGCCTACTACCTGGCCGCCTCGCGCATGCTCGCCGGGATGCCGTTCAAAAAGGAAGCCGCGATTGCGAAGATGGTCGCCGGTGAGGCAGCGATGGACAACGCCCGCGACGCCACCCAGATCCACGGCGGCTACGGCTTCATGAACGAATACCTTGTCGCTCGCCACTACCGCGACTCGAAGATCCTCGAAGTCGGGGAGGGCACCACCGAGGTTCAGCTCATGCTCATCGCCCGCGAACTCGGTATCTGAGCAGCAGAGACAACACTTCACACCGCCCGCCGAGGTGGTCCCGCGCTTCCGTACGGACGTGCCGGGCCACCTCGGCGGGCGGTGCTGTCATCTGTTGGTTCGCGGCTCCGTTAGTGTGGGGCAGAGGAAAATCCGAGGAGAAGGAGGGGATTTGTGGATCTCAGCGTCGTGACGTCGGTCCTGGGCGTGAGCCTGATCGTCATCGAATATGCGGTGAAGATCATCGCCGTCGGCGTCGTCCCCGAGGACCGCAGGCCGTCCTCGTCCTCGGCCTGGCTGCTGCTGATCCTGTTCGTCCCCCTCGTCGGGATCCCGCTGTTCCTCATGCTCGGCAGCCCCTATATCAACCGGCGCCGGGCACGTATCCAGGCACAAGCCGATGAGCTCATGCACGAAGGCGCCGACGATCTGCCCGACGTGCCGCCATCTCTTGAGGCCCCGTCTGGCTTCGTCTCGATTGCTCAACTGGGTCGCCGGCTCACCGCCCTGCCGATGGTCACCGGCAACAACCACGGCGTCACCAGCGATTACAGGGCCAGCATCGAACGAATGTCAGCTCTCGTCGATGAAGCCCACGAATACGTGCATGTCGAGATCTACATCATGGCCTGGGACTGGACGACCGACATCTTCTTCCATGCTCTCGAACGCGCAGCGGACCGAGGTGTGAAGGTCAAGGTCCTCTTCGACCACATCGGTTCTCGCAAGTATCCGGGATTCCACCGCCTCGGCAAGCGACTGACCAAGGCCGGCATCGACTGGCACCTCATGCTTCCGTTCATTCCCTGGCGCGGGAAGCTGCGCCGCATCGACCTGCGCAATCACCGCAAACTCCTCGTCGTCGACGGGAAGAAGGCGATGATGGGTTCGCAGAACATGATCGACTCCTCGTACCTGAAGAAGGCGAACGTGAGGATCGGTCGAGCCTGGCACGACATCATGGTCGAACTCTCCGGCCCCATCGTCGCCGCGGTCGAGGCTGTATTCTCCACCGACTGGTACACAGAATGCGGAGAGTCTCTGGGGATCAGAGCCTATGATCGCGACGCCTACGAGCCCGGTGTGGGCGGTCAGACGAGTGCCATGCAGCTCGTGCCCTCTGGTCCCGGGTTCACCACCGAACCCAACCTCAAGGTCTTCACCTCGCTGATGTACCTGGCGCAGAAGCGACTGGTGATCGTCAGCCCGTACTTCGTTCCCGACGAGTCCCTTCTGGCCGCCGTTGTCACCGCCGCCGAGCGCGGAGTCAACGTCGAACTCTATGTCAGCGAACAGGCCGACCAATTCATGGTCGACCTCGCCCAGTCCTCCTACTACCGCTCGCTGCTCGAGGTCGGCGTGCGGATCTTCCGCTACCCGAAGCCCCAGGTCCTGCACACGAAGTGCCTCATCGTCGATGACGAGTACGCGGTCATGGGGTCCTCGAACCTGGACATGCGCTCCTTCGGCCTCAACTACGAGATCAGCCTGCTGGCGACCGGTGGAGACCTGGTCGATGACATCGCCGAGGTGGTCGTAGATTACCAGCGCGAAAGCAGCGAGCTCTCCCTCGGAGAATGGGAGCAGCGGCCGCTGATCCGCCGCTACCTGGAGTCCGTGATGCGTCTGACGTCCTCGCTGCAGTGAGGACGTGACTGAGGACGTGACTGAGGGCGGCGGCTGCGGCGGACTGCTGCGGCGCATTGAGCCGAGGCACATTGAGCCGAGGCACACGGCACCGAAAGTCGCTTTCGACGAAACTCGGGTTGAGCGTCGACAATCATATGCGCACATATGTTTCTCGACGCTCAACCCGATCCGTGCCGGAAGTGGCTTGCTCGCGGCCCATGTTTCGACGCTGAGACCGTTATTCGTCCGGTGTTTGGCTAGGCAGGTAGGTTGCTTCAGGCGGACCCGGTGACGTCGGGGCCCATCTCCTCGAGCTGGTCGAGAGGGACGTCGAGGAGGTCATGAACTCCGTTGACGATCTCATTGGGGCGGAAGGGGAAACGGTGTACATCCTCGGCGGTGGAGATTCCCGAGAGGACGAGCACGGTGTGCATGCCTGCCTCCATCCCGGCAATGATGTCGGTATCCATCCGATCGCCGATCATCGCGGTGCTCATCGAGTGGGCGCCGATCTGGTTGAGCGCTGAACGGAACATCATCGGATTCGGCTTGCCCACGACATAGGGGTCACGGTTAGTGGCCTTCGTGATCAGCGCGGCGATGGCGCCGGTTGCTGGGAGGACACCCTCGGGGCTGGGACCGGTGGCATCGGGGTTGGTCACGATGAAGCGTGAACCACCGTCGATGAGGCGGATCGCCTTGGTGATCGCCTCGAATGAATAGGAGTGAGTCTCGCCGACAACGACGAAGTCCGGATCGTTCTCCGTCATGATGAAACCGGCCTCATGGATTGCGGTGGTCAGTCCCGCCTCACCGACGACGTAGGCGGTACCGTGCTCGACTTGGTTGGACAGGAAGTCTGCGGTGGCCATGGCGGAGGTCCAGATCTTCGATTCGGGAACATCGAGGCCGTTCGACCTGAGTCGGGCTGAAAGGTCCCTGGCGGTGTAGATCGAGTTGTTCGTCAGGACCAGGTACGGAATGTCGGCCTGACGCCACTGTGCGAGGAGCTCGGCCGCGCCGGGCAGGGGATTGTTCTCCCTGACCAGAACACCGTCCATGTCGGTCAACCAGCATTCGATCGAGTCGCGATCCATGTCTCTCCTGAAGATAGTCGTTGAGCCGATGCGGCTGCCTCCTAGCCTAGTCGGGTTTGGCAGCCTGAGTCTTGACCCTAAGGAATCCGCCCTTGCCGCGGGGAATGGTCACGGTCTTCGTCAGCACGTAGTAAAGGGTTCCGGAGACGAGCATCGAGGGGATCGAAGCCGTGAGCCACCGGAACGCCTCGGTCGGAATGTAGTCGATCGGGTCGAGCAGCAAGGTATAGACGAGGGCACCAGCGGCCATGGTGGTGAACGCGACGAGATTGAAACCGCCGGTGAAGTGATACGGCGATCCAGGTCGGTTGTCATACATCGCACGGATGTCGAGATGCTGCCTGCGCAGTATGAAGAAGTCGACGAACTGGATCGCGCACAGAGGACCAAGCACAATCGCACCCCAAGAGACGAAGCGACCGTAGTTGTTGTACGTGATGTCGGGGAAGAATACGAGTACCACTGCCGGGACGAGAATGAGTCCGCCGAGGACAGGCCAAGGGAGCCTGCGTCCCACGTTGCCGGTGCCACCGCGAACAGCGACGAGCGCCGCGTAGCCTTGGGCGACGATGGAGGTGATGTTGGCGAAACCGACGAAGATGAGGGCGAGGCCGCCAAGGACGAACCCACCGAGTGGAATCATCCACTGTGTGGGATCGTCGGAGCCCAGTGCAAGGGCCGAGAACGCACCCACGATCGCAGCGATCACCGAGGCGAGGAAGAGCCCGATCATGTTCGGCCAGTAGGCCGCGCGCGAGCTTCTGGTCAGGCGGGCCAAGTTGCCGACGTTGGGCCACCACGCGAGGCCCCCGGCGACGTTGAGCTCGATGGCGAGCATAAACGCCATGTGCTTGTCGAAATCGGCGGCGAGTGGTTCCAAAGAGACGAGTTCTGACCAGCCGATCTGCGTGAAGATCAGGACGAGCATGAGAAGGGTGACCACGACGAGGCCGGGGGAGACGACCTTGTTGACGGTCTCGATCGACTTCGGGCCGCGCATCAGGATAAGCCACGAGATGATCACGGCGAGGAGTCCAAGCAGCTTGACGATCAGGCTGTCGGGGGCGAGATCGGTGCCGAAGAGCTCGTTGCTGACGTTGGCGAACGCATGCCCGCACATGATCGCCAGAACTGCAGCCCAAGCGGCTGCGAGCAGTGCGGAGAGGGCGAGCATGATGGCTCGACCACCTGCGGTGCCGAACGATGATCTGAGCGAGACGAACTGTTCGATGCCATATCGGACTGCAGGGATGCAGGGGGCCAGGGCGACGAAGATGATGCTGATTCCATAGCCGATCACTATGCTGGCAACCGCCTCTTTGGCGCCGACATAGTAGGCAACTGCGCCGCCTTGGAGGAACGCCCAGGTTGCGATGGCAAGTCCGATGTTCGCCGCAGAGAAGTCCCAGAAGCTCCAGATCCGGTCCTTCTTCAGGAGCGGCAGGTCGCTGGTCGAGCCGGCGTCATGCAGTGCTGTGCGCTGGAATCGTTGACGGTCGCTGCTCACAGAAAGCACCAGCCCACCACGACGAGAGATGTGACAGCGAGGACGACGATCGAGATGACGATGTCTCCGGTCGGCAATGGCGCAAGGACACCCTCCTCGCTTCCTGGGTCCTCGTAGAGGTCGAGGCGGCGGTCGAGTTCGGTGCGGAAATCCTCGTCCATCATGAGCTGTGGTCTCCTTTGACCAAGTGAGAAAGAAAGTCGTAGATAGGTGCGGTTGTCAGTGTGCCGCATGACACTATACCGTCCGGACGGTTCTGTTTGGCAGAAAACCCTTGACAGCCGATCACACCGGAGTATTGTAGTATTTACTTAATTAAGGAAGTGCTGAAATTAATCTCAACTCTGTGTTCGGTGCTCTGGCCGACCCGACCAGGCGGGCGATGATCGATCGTCTGCGGGAAAGCGACCTCAGTGCCGGTGAATTGGCCGAACCGTTTCCCATCAGCAGATCGGCAGTGTCGCAGCATCTCAAAGTACTTGAAGACGCTGGACTGATCACTCGGTCCAAAAATGCACAGAGACGGATCGTGCATCTCAACGTCGAGGGTCTGAGTGCGGGTACAGACTGGCTGCTGGCAGCACACATGGATTGGGAGCAGCGCTTCGACACACTCGACCAGGTGCTGGCCGAGACTTCGCCCCCAGGCGAACAGGCTGAGGGCAGACAGCAATGATCGACTCACAGAGGAGAACCATCATGAATGAGAACGAAAATGAGAATGAGGAGCCCGGTTTCACAATAGTCCGCGACTTCGCAGCACCTCGAGACCGTGTCTGGGAGGCCTGGACCAACACCGATGTCATGGCCCGCTGGCTCCATCCGGAAACGCTGGTCACACCGCGCGAATCCGTCAGCGTGGACCTGCGCGTCGGCGGTCTCTACACCTACTCCATGCGCATCGAGGAGACAGGACAGGAGTTCCCGACGGCGGGCAAGTACCTCGTGATTGAGAGACCGCACCGGCTCGACTTCACCTGGGGGAGCCCCGGCGACGTCGACGAGGCACCTCAGATCAGAATCGAGTTTGAGGAAGTCGATGCAGGCACCACCCGGATGACGTTTGCGCTGACCGGCATTCCCAATGACTCGGGTTCCGATGCCAGCGCCTACGACGGCTGGAATTCCGCCTTCAACGTCTTCGAGTCTGAGATCGCAGGCTGAGGTCGCAGGCGGACCCAGGATCCAGTGCGGACCCGGGCCCCACAGCAGGGACCCGGGTTGCCTGCTGTCCGACGCCAGGCGTTAAGCTCAAATCACGACAATCGGGCAGAGACGCAGTGACACAGAGGAGTGACGCATGAGTGAGCAGAAGGTCATCGAACAAAGAGGTCTGTGGCTGGATGAGATGGAAGTCGGTGCGATCTACAAGCACGCTCCCGGCCGCACCATCACCGAGGCGGACAACACCTGGTTCACGGCCGTGACGATGAATACTCAGGCCCTTCACCTCGATGCAGCCTTCGCTGCGACCGAGCCCTTTGGTCAGCGCCTGGTCAACTCTATGTTCACCCTCTCCACCCTTATCGGGCTTTCGGTCACGCAGCTGACGCAGGGCACGATCGTCGGCAACCTCGGCTTCTCCGAAGTCGCCTTCCCCGCCCCGCTCTTCCACGGCGACACCCTCTACGCCGAGACGACGATCCTTGACAAACGCGCCTCGAAGTCTCGTCCCGGGCAGGGCATCGTGACCCTCGAGCACCGCGGCTACAACCAGGACGGAACCCTCGTGGCCAAGGCCGTGCGTCAGACCATGATGTTCGACTCCAGCCACGCCGGTGAAGCAAAGAAGGTCCCCGCGCAGCAGGAGGACACCATCCAGAACGAAACCGGAAAGTGAGCACCACGATGGCATTGGATTTCAAACCCGCCTGGCTCTTCGTCCCCGGTGACCGCCCGGACCGCTACACGAAGGCCGCCGAACGCTCCGACATCGTCATCCTCGACATCGAGGACGCGGTCAACGACGGCGACAAAGCCACTGCCCGCGAAGCGATCATCGACTACCCGCTCGATCCCACCCGCACGGTGGTCCGCATCAATGCGCGAGATTCGGAGCACCTCGGCGAGGACATGGCAATGCTGGCCAAGACCGAGTACACGGCCGTCATGCTGCCGAAGTCCGAGCACGCCTCCGACCTCACAATCCTTAGCGACTACCAGGTCATCGCACTGATCGAGACGGCGCTCGGGGCCGTCAACGTCGCCGAGATCGCCGCCGCACCCAATACCTACGCACTCATGTGGGGATCCGAGGACCTCATCGCCGACCTCGGCGGAGGATCCTCGCGCAATGCCGACGGAGGCTACCGTGACGTGGCCAAACACGTACGCAACTCGACCCTGCTGGCCGCTCGCGCGCACGGAAAGTTCGCCCTCGACTCGATCTGGGCGAATATCCCCGACCTCGACGGTCTGGGGGAGGAAGCCGAGGACGCCGTCCAATCCGGGTTCAGCGGAAAGGTCTCCATCCACCCCAACCATGTTCCCGTCGTCCGCGATGCGTTCCGCCCCAGCGAAGAGCAGTTGACCTGGGCGAAGGCCGTGCTTGGTCTCGCGAAGACCGAGAAGGGTGCCTTTGCCTACGAGGGCAAGATGATCGACGCCCCACTGCTCAAGCACGCCGAACTCATCGTCGCCCGAGACGTCTGAGCCCGGTGATGACCGGGACGATGCCCCGTCCGCGAGGAGTTGGTCAGTGAATGATGCCGATGCGCTCATCGCCACCCAGATCCGAGCCGTCCTCGTAGCGGCCGCGGACAATGGCGGCGTGGCTCCGATCGTCGAGGCCGGCGACCCGATCCTGCGCCAGGTGACCCGTCCCTTCGACGGACAGGTCGACGACGCCGAGCTGGACCAACTCGCCGAGGTGATGCGAGCGACCATGCTCGGCGCGCCCGGCGTAGGACTGGCCGGACCACAGGTGGGCATCGGCCTGTCCATGTTCGTCGCCGAAGACCCCGGCAGTCTCAATCCGGAGGTTGCCGCGGTGCGGCAACGGACCCCGATGCCCCTACGCGTGGTCCTCAACGCCGACTACAACCCGGCCACCTCGGAAAACGTCGCCTTCTATGAGGGCTGCCTGTCGATCCCCGGCTACCAGGCCGTCGTCGCTCGTCCTCGCGAGATCGAACTGCGAGGTCAGAACCTCGACGGCACTGCCATCGCCGAGGTCGCCTCCGGTTGGTCGGCGCGCATCGTCGCGCACGAGACCGATCACCTCGAAGGAGTCATGTTCCTTGACAAAGCTGAGATGCGTTCCCTTTCGACCAACACCTCGGTGGCGAAATTCTGGAACCAGCCATCGACTCAGAAGGCAGCCAGCGAGCTCGGGTTCGCCCTGCCGAGTTCAATGCTGCTCTGAGGCCGGAGGACTCGCCCTCTGGGACGATTTCCATAATTGCCACAGGAGACCATGTTTCGATTGAGGCATGCGTTTTCCCGATATCCCTCTACGTCATCGTCGTCTCGTGCGTGCTATCGCCGTTGCCGGAACCAGCGGCCTCGCACTGGTGCGCAGGCGCGACTTCGCGCCCGAACACGACCGTGCGGCCCGCTTGGGCAATGCGATCGCCAATGCAGGACTGACCTGGATCGCCGGAACGCGGGCCTTCGCGGGGCCGGACGAGAGTGAGCTCGACCTCGGCGCAGCGTTCGGAGCCGTCGGCTCGGAAGCGGGACAGCCCGCCCGGTACTCGACAGTGGACCCGATGGAGCAGGAGGAGAGGACCCGGACCTTTCGCAACCTCACCACCGCTTTCGCCTCCGGTGCCCTCAGCTGGGCCCTGTGGCACCCGACGCAGGACTTCGTCGATAGGATCGACGCCAAATTTCCTGCCGGTTTCGGGCGCGGACTGGGCGCAGGCGCCAGCGGAGCGTTCGTCGCAGGCGGTGCAGCCCTGCTCGACAAATTCGCCGAGCTCGACCAGGCCGAATACTGGGAGAACGCTCCGGTCGAGATCGAACTGCCGGAGCATATCCGCGGAGCCGTCGATCAGCTGCTCGCACAGCCGCATCCGGTCTCTGCCGAGTCCGCTGAGGCGGTGCGAGCACAGTTCGACTCGGCACGATTTTTCGTGTGGGTGACCTATTCGCGCACACAGCATCCGGGTGATGATCCCATCACCTTGGACCCGCAGCAGCTCTCCGCGCTGCTGGACGTTGAAGACATCACCACGATCGATGTCTACCCCGAGGCATCGGCTCGACTCGTTGTGCCGAAGAATCAGACCTATCCCGTGACCGGCGTCCAGGACGTTGCGGGCATCCACGACGCTGAGGGGGCGGCCCCGCAGGAACTTCGCCTCGAGATAGCCGATGGCCTCCTCAGCCGGATCGATCTCAACGCCGTCGACGAAGACTCACCCGCACGCAGCTCAGACGACCTTCCAGGTTCAGAGAGGCCGGGGATGCTCTATCCTTTGGGACTCGACGGTGACGTGGACGGCTACTTGAGCCGCTATGAGATGGAGGATGAGGAATTCGACGCAATGCCCCTCACTCTTGACCGGTGGCCCGGTCCGAAGCAGCTGCGGTTCATCTCTGAATGCGGTTAGGCTCACTACACGTGCCCGCTCGGGAATAAGCACACGCTGACATCGTTGTACGAGATATGAGTGAACTTCGTACTTTGACCCTGGGCGCCGGCTGCTTCTGGTGCCTCGATGCCGTCTACCAGCGGACGAAGGGCGTGACCTCGGTGATCTCCGGATACACCGGCGGTCACACTCCGAACCCGCACTACCGCGAAGTCTGCTCTGGGGCTTCCGGTCACGCCGAGGCCCTGCAGGTCACCTTCGATGCCGAGATCGTGCCCGAAAGCGTCATCCTGGGGCTCTTCTTCACCGGTCACGACCCGACGAGCCTCAACGCTCAGGGCTATGACGTGGGAACTCAGTACCGTTCAGCCATGTTCTACTCCGATGAGGAGGAGAAGGCGCGCTTCGCCGCCGCCATTGCTGAAGCGCAGGAGATCTTCGACCGCCCGATCGTCACGACGCTCGAACCGCTGGGGATCTTCCACACCGCCGAGGCTGTTCACCAGGACTTCTACACCGAGAACAGCAACAACGGGTACTGCCGTGTCATCATTGATCCGAAGCTGTCCCACGCGCGGGAGGCATTTGCGGAATGGGTGAGCTGAGTGTCGAAACACAAGGATTCGTCTGATCATCGCAGCTCGAAGAAGCACAGCGGCTCGAAGAAGTCAGACAAGAAGCGTCCGAAGGACGGTAGTGCCTGCGAGGTGACGAAGGGTCGCGTACGCGCGCACTTCCTCGACGGCGAGACCGGACCATGGGCGAAGAGGCTCGCTGATCAGGCCTCGGCGGCAGACGACGTAGTTGCAACCTCAGCCTCAGCGCCAAAGGCTGACAGCGCGAATGCGGCAGCCGAGGTTGCAGCAGCATCGCCTCGGCACCAGGGCCCTGACTACACGGTGCCGTCCTCGATCGACATCGTTGCCGACCCGGTCCTGCATGCCATGTCCACGAGGCGGTCGATCTCGAAGGTCGATGGCGAGACACCGAACGACTCCGATCTGCGCGAGATCATCCGCTCGCTCTCTTCTGTCGCCGACCACAAGGGCCTGCGACCCTGGAGATTCATCATCCTCCGCGGCGAAGACAGGCACCGCCTCGGCGCTGCCCTCGACGAAGCTGCCGCTGTGACACGAAAGCCGGGGGAGAGGAACGAGAAGCCGTTGCGGGCCGAACTGCTTCTCGCTCTCGTCTCCTCCCCGAGCGAGAACCCGAAGGTTCCCGAATGGGAGCAGCACGCCACTGCAGCTGGCGCCGGACACTTACTCGAACTCGCACTCTGGCAGGCAGGGTGGGGCGTAATGTGGCGCAGCGGAACCATGACCAACGAACCAGCCGTCCGCAGACTCCACCGGCTGAGTCCCGGTGAATTGCTCATGGGCTGGTTCTACATCGGGGCAGTACCCGAACGCTACCGAGAGCGCATGGCGCACAGCACCAGGCCATTGCCCGACCCCGACCAATTCCTTGAAACCCTGTGACCGACTGAGACGACGTGACTGACAAAGACGATGTGCCCGAACACTCTGACGCTCCAAGCACCGAGGCGCTGAACGGCGAAGCGGCGAACCCCGACGCGCTCGCGGCCGCGAAGGCCGCCACCGCCGAATCGCGGCGACTGCCGAAGGAGATCTACGTACTCGTCGCCGCGGCCTTCATCGTGGCGTTGGGCTACGGCATCATCGCCCCGGTTCTGCCGCAGTTCGCCGCGAGCTTCAACTTCGGCGTCACCGCGGCCACGATCGTCGTCTCCTCCTTCGCCTTCTTCCGGTTCGTGTTCTCACCGACGTCGGGCCGCCTCGTCGACTCCTTCGGGGAACGCCGGATCTACATCTCCGGCCTCCTCATCGTCGCCGCCTCCACAGCGGCCGTGGCGTTCGCTCAGAACTACTGGCAGCTGCTGGTCTTCCGCGGCCTCGGCGGTATCGGTTCGACGATGTTCAGTGTCTCCGCGATGGCGCTGATCATTCGACTCGCACCCATCGACGCGCGGGCGAAGGCCTCGAGTACCTATGCCACCGCCTTCCTCGTCGGTAACATCGCCGGACCCGTCCTGGGTGGGGCGATGGCAGGCTGGGGCATGCGCATACCCTTCATCATCTACGCCGTCGGTCTGCTCATCGCGGCCATCGTCGTGCGCATCTTCCTCGCCTCCACCGCAGAAGCGGGATCTTCGACGAAGCTCGGGCGCGCTCGCCTCGAAGCGGCCAAAGGTGACCCACAGCAGGAGGTCATGACTTTCCGGCAGGCCTGGAGCGACTCCGCCTACCGCAGTGCGCTGCTGTCCGCGTTCGTCCAGGGCTGGTCGGCGATGGGCATCCGTGTGGCCATCTACCCGCTCTTCGCCATCCAGGCGCTCAAAGCCGACACCGCAGTGGCTGGGCTGGCGCTGACGATGTTCGCAATCGGCAACGCCTCGGCCGTGACAGTCGTCGGCAGGTTCGCCGACACCTACGGACGCAAACCCTTCATCCAATGGGGTCTGCTTGTCCTCGGACTGACCACCGCAGCCCTGGCCTTCACTGATGCGATCTGGCTGTTCTTCGTCTTCTCCATCGTCGCCGGCGTCGGATCAGGACTGGCGAACCCTGCCCAGCAGGCAACCGTGGCTGATGTCATCGGACGCGACCGCAAGGGCGGGCGAGTTCTGTCCCGCTACCAGATGGCTCTCGACGGCGGTGCCATCGTCGGTCCGATCATCGCCGGAGCCATCGTCGATCGCTTCGACTACTCGTGGGCGTTCCTGCTCACCGGACTCCTCGGCGTTCTGGCCGCTGCCTTCTGGTTCACCGGTCGTGAAACCAAGCCGCGCACGGGTCGGGAATCTCGCGAAGTGTAGGCCGCGAAGAACACCGTGGAGCGCCTGCTCAGGGTCCACTCATGTGTTGCTGACAACTTAACTCACTAGTATGGGGCACCGAAGCATTTTTTCTGCAGGCGATCCCTGCGTTTGCACCGCCGAAAAGAAAGTCCCCACGTGAGTTTTCTGACCCGCCTGAGCCTGCGAAACCGCGCACTCATCGCGCTCATCTCCGTCGTCGCCATCATCTTCGGAGTCATCGGAGCCGGTTCCCTCAAACAAGAGCTGTTCCCCTCTCTTGAGAACCCTCAGGCGACGGTCACCGCCTCCTATGAAGGTGCGACGCCTGAAGCCGTCGAGCAGGAGGTCACCGATCCGCTCGAAGGTGCGCTGACAGCGTTGCCGGAAGTCGAGGACATGACGTCGACGTCCTCGGCCGGCAGTTCGTCGATCACCGTGAGCACGAAGTATGGAGAGGACTCCGATGATGTCGTGAAGTCCCTCCAGCGTGCGGTCTCCCAGGTTGAGTCCACTCTGCCCGATGGGGTCGAGCCCACGGTCAACACCATGGGCACCGACGACATCCCGGTGCTGGCACTGTCTGTGACCTCGGACGCCGACGAGGACAAACTCGCGGCCAACCTCGATGACATCGCCGAACCCGAACTGAAGAAGATCGATGGCGTCTCACAGGTCATGATCTCCGGTGCGAAGACAAAACAGGTCGAGATCAGCATCCGCCAGGACGACCTCGAGGACGAGGGCGCGAGCCTCGACGAGATCGCCGGCATCCTCCAGTCCAACGGCGTTCCCACCTCGGCCGGCGAGCTCAAGGGCGACAGCGGAACTGCCCCGGTCGAGGTCGGCACCCGGATCCGCTCGGTCGACGCGATCAAGGACCTTGTCGTCACCGGCAAGGACGGCCCGATCAAGGTCTCCGACGTCGCCGACGTGAAGATCAAGAACGCTCCCGTCGATTCGATCTCCCGCACGAACGGCAAGCCTTCGCTGTCGGTGTCGATCATGAAGGAATCCGACGCGAACACCGTCGACGTCTCGCAGGAGGTTGCCGACAAACTGCCCGGGCTCGAGAAGTCCATGGGCGATGACACGAAGTTCGTCTCGGCCTTCGACCAGGCTCCATTCATCGAGCAGTCCATCCACGACCTGCTCAACGAAGGCGGACTCGGACTGATCTTCGCCGTCCTCGTCATCCTCGTCTTCCTGTTGTCAGTGCGAGCCACGATCATCACTGCGATCTCGATTCCGCTCTCCCTCCTCATCGCTATGGTCGGGCTGTGGATGGGCGGCGAGACCCTGAACATGCTGACTCTGGGTGCGCTGACGATCTCCATCGGCCGCGTCGTCGATGACTCGATCGTCGTGATCGAAGCGATCCGACGACGGCATTCCTCAGGTGGTGAGAAGTTCTCCAACATTCTGGCAGCGGTATCCGAGGTCTCTGGTGCTGTCACGGCCTCGACCCTGACCACTGTCGCGGTCTTCCTGCCCTTGGCATTCGTCAGCGGCCAGACGGGGGAGATGTTCCGTCCCTTCGCACTGACGGCCACCATCGCTCTGCTCTCGAGCCTGTTCGTGGCACTGACCATCGTGCCCGTGCTCGCCTACTGGTTCCTGCGTCAGCGGGAGGCGAAGGTCAAGCTCACGAAGGCGGAGAAGAAGGAGATCCGTCGCAACCGCAAGGGCATGCTCTCGGACTGGCGCAAAGAGACCAAGACCGCCAAGAAGGAGTCGAAGAAGCACAACATCCTCTCCACCGGCCGTCACGACGAGTCCGGCGCCGCGATGGCGGGAGCAGGGACTGCCGACTCACACGAGGGCACTCGCACCGCAACCGCAGGTGCCGCCTCGGCGGGCGCTGCCTCCACCGGCCCACGCTACGGCGAGGTCGAGGAGGAAGCCGGAGAGGTCGACGAGCTGGCGGGCATGCACTCGCCGGTCACGCGACTGCAGAAGACCTACATGCCGGTCATCGGATTCTCGACCAAGCACCCTGTCATCATGATCCTCGCCGCGGTCCTCATCCTCGTGGGCACCGGAGCAATGGTCCCGCAGCTGAAGACTGAGCTCTTCGGAGACACCGGCCAGGACAGTCTGCAGGTCGCCCAGACCTTCGACCCGGGCACCGATCTCGACGAGGCGTCGAAGCAGGCCGAACCGGTCGAGAAGATCCTCGAAGACAACAAGGACGTCGAGTCCTACCAGCTCTCCGTCGGTGGAACGACCTTCGGCTTCACCGATGACTCGTCCATCACCGGCACCTACATCGTCAACTCGAAGTCCGGAGTTTCGGCGCAGTCGATCTCTGACAAGCTGCAGAAGGACTTCGACGATCTCAAGGACGTCGGCCAGGTCGAAGTGCAGAGCCAGAGCTCAATGCCCGGCGCCCAGACCATCGACGTCACACTGTCGGGATCCGATGCCAAAGAACTCGACGACGCCACAAAAGCCGTCACGGACAAACTCGAAGGAGTCTCCGGTGCCCAGTCGGTGACCAGCGACCTAGAAGCGGTTCAGCCGGTCATCGAAGTCAAGGTCGATCACAAGAAGGCCGCGAAGGAGAACCTCACCGAGGCCACGATCGGGCAGTACGTCCAACGGGCGATGCACGGACAGAACATCGGCGAAGTCGTCATCGACAACGTTTCGCACTCGGTTTTGCTCTTCGACCGCAACGCGGACACCGTGGACAAGCTCAAGGATCTCAAGATTCCCGGAAAGCCCAAGGAGACGGCTCCACCCGCAGGCGACGCCGGTGCTGCAGGAGCCGCTGATGCAGGCGACGCGGCTGGCGGCGACGCTGGTGGTGCAGCCGGTGGCGCAGGCGGCGATGCTGGTGGCGCAGGCGGCAATGCTGGTGCAGCCGGTGACCCGGGTGCGCAGGCCGGTGCTCCGGCACCGACGTCGAAGCCGCGCTTCATCAAGCTCGAAGATGTCGCCGAGGTCAAGGAAGTCAAGACCGCTCCGACGATCCGACACACGGATTCGCAGCGTTCGACCACTGTCTCGGTCACGCCCGAGGGCGATGACCTGGGAACTGTTTCAACTGATGTGCAGAGCGCACTCAAGAATGTCGACCTGCCCGACTCCGTATCCGTTGACACCGGCGGTGCCACACAGGAGCAGAACGAAGCGTTCTCCCAGCTGGGCTTGGCCATGCTCGCTGCGATCCTCATCGTGTTCATCATCATGGTCGCCACGTTCAAGTCGCTGCTGCAGCCGTTGATCCTGCTGGTCTCGATCCCGTTCGCGGCCACCGGTTCCATCGCGCTGTCGCTTCTGACCGATACTCCGCTGGGCCTGACGTCGATGATCGGTCTGCTGATGCTCATCGGCATCGTGGTCACAAACGCGATCGTGCTCATCGACCTGATCAACCACTTCAGAGCTCGAGGGGTCGAACTGCGAGCGGCCATCGTCCACGGTGCCCGGTTGCGCTATCGACCGATCCTCATGACCGCCTCGGCGACGATCTTCGCGCTCGTGCCGATGGCCCTGGGGCTGACCGGCGGGGGAGTGTTCATCTCGAAGCCGCTGGCGATCGTGGTCATCGGCGGTTTGGTCAGCTCGACCTTGTTGACGCTGATCCTCGTGCCCGTCCTCTACCTCCTGCTCGAAGGGGCGAAGGAACGCCGGGCCGAGAAGAAGTACGTGAAGAACATGGCCCGTGGCCAGGTCCTCGATGTCGCCGAGGCGAGAGCCACACAAGGTCCGGATGCGACGGACCGTGCCGCCTCAGCAACATCCACCGCCGAGGCGGGTTCGGTGGCCACAGCCGAACGAACCGAGCGCGACGAGTCGACGCAGACGGTTGGTGACTCCGCGGTGGAGGACCCGGACGGGGACGACGCACCGAAGCACTGACCTGCTCCGGTTACAGTAGGATCCATGAGAAACGAGCTCGAACCGCAGGAGAAGAAGCGCCTGTGGTTCGAGCTCGGCCTCGTTGCAGCACTCTCGTTGGGACAGTCAGCTGTCTATGCGATCGTGCGTCTGTCCGACATCGCCACCCGCGGTCCGATCAGTGAAGCCCAGGCGAAGCTCAACACTTCGATGTCGCCGCGGCCCGGATTCGATCTCATCTACCAGATCCTCGGCATCGGGTTCACTCTTGTGCCCGTGCTCCTGGCCCTGTATCTACTCACTCGCGACACCGATGCCCCGCCCCTGAGTACACGCCTGGGCGTGAGAGGCCAGAGCGGGAAGGACCTCGGTCGCGGAACTCTCATCTTCCTCATCATCGGCATCGGCACCCTGGGTGTCTACGCGGGCGGCAGGGCACTGGGGATCACGGCCGAGATCCAGCCGGCCAACCTCGGCGATCATTGGTGGACCATTCCCGTGCTCATCCTGGCCGCGGCGAAGAACGGCATCCTCGAGGAGGTCATCATCTTCGGCTTCGGTGCAGAACGCCTCCAGCGTTTGGGTTACGGCATGTGGCCGATCATCATCAGCCTGGCCATCTTCCGTGCCAGCTATCACCTGTACCAGGGCATCGGGCCGTTCATCGGCAACGTCGCCATGGGCATCATCTTCGGGTGGTACTTCATGCGTCGGGGCAGGCTGGTGCCCCTGGTGTGGGCACACTTCATCATCGATGCCGTGGGCTTCCTGGCCCCGGGAATCCTCACCCTCATCGACATCGGCTGAACTGGTTCATGCGCAGTTCACCGAACGGTAGTTCTGGGTCCAACTGACCCTGAAAGTCTCGACTTGGTGAGCCCGACTCCGTTTTGTGAGGCGGGGCCGAGAGACTCGATCCGAGGAGACAAGCGAACCGATGGCACCCCTACGTGAACTTCTGCCCATGGCCGGACACGTCCGTGGCAAGCGCAGCCCCGTCACATGTGCACTCAAATGTGACAACGCGTGCACGAAGGCGATCTGCAACACCTCGTCCAACAGCTACTTCCGCGACATCGTCGGGGCACAGCTGTCTCGCCGGGCAGTGCTGGGGGCGTCGGCGGCAGGAGCATTGGCCATCGCAGTCACGACCGCACCGAGCTCGGCCACGCGTGCGGCAGCGGCCGCCGCAGGCACGGGAGGCAGCCTCGACTTCACTGCGATCGACCCGGTCCAGCACGAGGTCGATAAGTTCATCGTCCCCGAGGGGTACTCCTGGCATCCCGTCGTGCGCTGGGGTGACCCTCTGTTCCCGGACGCCCCGCAGTTCGATCCCGAGAACCAGAGCGTCGAGTCACAGCGCCGTCAGTTCGGCTATAACAACGATTTCCTCCAGATCCAGGTCGACGAGGGCGGAGACGGCAACCGGGCTCTCCTGTTCTCGAACCAGGAGTACACGAATGACGCGATTATGTACCCGGACAGCATGGACAAGGCCACCCAGCGTGCCATCAGCCGCGACGCACACGGGCTGACGGTTGCCGAACTGGTCAGGACCAACGAGAAGACACCGTGGAGGGTCGACGTCAACGGTGCAAACAACCGTCGCTTCCTCATCAACACCGAATACGAGTTCACCGGTCCGGCAGTCGGGTCCGATCTGCTCCGGACCAGGGATTATCCCAAGGGCGACAAGGCTCAGGGAACCCTGGGCAACTGCTCTGGCGGACTGACGCCGTGGGGCACATTGGTCTCCGGCGAGGAGAACTTCAATTCCTACTTCAAGGCACAGGGCACCTCGGCGGCGGACAAACGCTACGGCCTGAGCAACGAAGCCTCCGCGAACGGCTGGGAGGAAGACCTGCAGCGCTTCGACACGAACAACTCCGGCTACGCCAATGAAGCGAACCGATTCGGCTGGATCGTCGAGGTTGACCCACGTGATCCGGACTCGACCCCGCGCAAGCACACCAACCTGGGGCGTCTCAAGCATGAGGGCGCCAACATCACGATCGCGGACTCGGGCCAGGCCGTCGCCTACATGGGCGATGACGAGAAGTTCGACTACCTCTACAAGTTCGTGTCCAAGGGCAAGTACGTCGAGGGCGACCTGTCCCACAACATGACCCTACTGACCGAGGGCGACCTGTTCGTCGCGAAGTTCACGGGCAACTCCCCGAAGAACGAGATCGACGGCAGCGGCGATGTGCCGGCCGACGGTGAGTTCGACGGCAGCGGGCAGTGGCTGCCGCTGATCAAGAACGGCATATCACAGGTCTCGGGCATGGCCATCGACGAGGTGCTGGTCAACACCCGGCTGGCGGCCGACAAGGTCGGTCCGACGAAGATGGACCGCTGCGAAGACGTCGAGCCCAACCCGGTCAATGGGAAGATCTATGTCGCGTGTACGAACAACTCCGACCGTGGTGTGGACGGCAAGGCCGCAGCCGACGAGGCGAACCCGCGCACCGAGAACCGAGACGGACACATCGTCGAACTGACCGAACGCGGCGGCGACCACACCGGCACCGAGTTCGACTGGACCCTGCTGCTGGTCTGCGGTGACCCGAAACAGGGTGACACGACCTACTTCTCAGGCTTCCCCGAAGACCAGGTCTCGCCGATCTCCTGCCCCGACAACGTCACCTTCGACTCCGCCGGGAACCTGTGGATCTCCACAGATGGTGCACCAGACGGCATCGGCTACTGCGATGGTCTGTTCAAGGTCACCATCGACGGTGAGCAGCGGGGCCGCGTCGAGCAGTTCCTCTCCGTCCCACGCGAAGCCGAGGTCTGCGGGCCACTCGTCCACGACTCATACAACTCGGCGTTCGTGGCCGTCCAGCACCCCGGTGAGGACGGCGAATGGTCAGATCAGCACTCACGGTTCCCCGACTACGTTGATGAGTCAGATGTCGAGAAAGGTGTTGCGGCAGTTCCGCGCCCGACAGTAGTGCAGGTGATCAAGGGCAGCGGCGAAGAGCCCACTGAGGCTCCGACAGAGGAGCCGAAGGACACCGACGCCGAAGGCAACGAGGACGGTTCGGCCGACAGCGGCGACGGAAGCTCCTCATCCGAAAGTTCGAAGTCCGGCTCGCACGATGGCGCACAGGACGCTGCCGCGGCGGCCGGAGCGGCGGGTGCAAGTGACGCCGGTTCAAACGGCGGCTCAGGATCAGGAGGTTCGGGAACTGGCGGTTCAGGCGCGAACGGCGGATCCGGCTCCGGAGGCTCGGGTTCCGCTGGTGGCGGTGACCTGCCGCGCACAGGCAACGACAGTACCCTGCCATTACTCGGCGGAGGTGCGGGCCTGCTCGCCGCAGGCAGCGCGATGGCCGCTGCCGCGCACATGCGCAAGAAGAAGGCTGGCGAGAGCGTTGAAGACCTTCCCGAGGAGTCGGCGGTGGTCTGATCCGACGGGGCCCACCTGAAAAGTAGTCTCCACGACAAGCTCGGGGCGGTCGAAATGCTTCTCGACAAAGTGTCTGTGCGGCGTGCTCAGCACTCCGTCGTCCCACGTAGTCACGGCACAAGTCTATTCTTGCCCGCGCCGAACGGGCATGTTTAGCTGACAGGATGACTGAGACCCTCGCACTCCGTCCATTGCGTGTCGGCGACGCCGCCGAAATGGCGGTCGTTCTCTCTCATCCTGACCTCTACCGGTACACGGGAGGCGAGCCGCCCAGCGAAGCTGACCTCAATCGGCTCTATGGCATCCAGACGCGCGGTGGGCCTGCCGACCAGTCCGAGGTGTGGCTCAACGACATCGTCATCGTGGGGGACGCGCAGCGAGCTGTCGGATTCGTCCAGGCGACGCTTCCGGCCGATCAGCGATCGGCGGAGATCTCCTGGGTGATCGGGCGCCCGTGGCAGCGGCTCGGGTACGCAAGTCGAGCCGCGCGGCTCCTCATCGACGGCCTGCGTACGCGCGGAGTTGAGCAGGTCATCGCTCATATCCATCCAGATCACGAGGCATCTCAGCGCATCGCCCAAGGCATAGGAATGAAAGCATCCGACGTCGTCGTCGACGGAGAGGCCCGATGGGTCGGGTTCTTCGGATGATTTGAGGGCAGCACACCGAATCGGTGTGCTGCCCTCAATGCTCGCGGCTGTCAACCAGTATGGTCTGCAGCCACTCAGATGGTGACGAGGCCGTTCTTAGCGGTTTCGAAGCTGATCGACATGATGCCGGGGGTGCCGTGTGGTGACGACCAGTCGATGTGGATCTCCGGGATCGGCTTGGGATCCTGGGTTCCCAACCAGTCGCGGAGTCGGTCACGATCCCCGGCAATCTGAAGGGTGTCGATGGCGACGTCGCCATTGGTCTTGTAGGACGAAGGATGCTGAGACGAGTCGGCAGACCACTTGATGAAGAACGGAAGCTGAGGATCGGCGATGAGCCCCTTGATTCCGATCTGCAGCCACTTGAGTTCCAGACCTGATTCCGGGGTGCGGTTTCCGTCGACGGCCTTGCGTTCGAGACGGGTCTCCACTCCGGCGAGGTCATCGACCGAGACGCACCAGCCCATCCAGCCGCCTCCGAGCTCGGAGCGAGCTCGGACTGCTTGGCCGAAGGGTGTTGACAGCGCGGCCGGGTGCTCCAAGGCTTCGACGACTTCGAGATAATGACCATTCGCGAGAGGGAAGATCAGGTTTCTGGTACCGAATCGAGGATGCACACCACCGTCGTAGGGAACCACACCGAGCTTCTCCGAGATTCTCTCGGCAGTCGCTTTGTACCCGTCTGGTTCGCTGGCGAAGGACACATGATCGAGTTTCATACCTCGACAATCGCATAACCTGGCTCACACTTCTTATTAGGCTCACCTAAACTTTCGGTTCTGCTCGCGGGCGATTTAGGACTGGGGGTTCATCCAGGCGAGTGTGCAAACATCTCTTTCATGCGCACCGCAGCAGTGTCAGCACCCGGCACCCCGGCGTGTTCGTCCGGTGGCTGCCGCGCCTGCTAGTCCTGATCGCGGTGCTCATGCCCCTCCAGATCCTCATTCCCTCCGACAGGTGGGTCGGCACGGGACTGTCCTTCCTGTGGGCCTGGGTGGTCCCGGCGAACCCCGTGGACTTCGTGTCCTCGGTCGTTCTCGTCATCCTCGCCGGTGCCCTGAGCATTCGAAAAAGAGCCGCTTGGTGGGTTCTCCTCCTGCTGCTGGTGTTCACTCTCGTAGCCACTGGAGCGGTGGCTGTGGTGCTGGCGCTCGTCAAATCCTCGTTGCTGACGTGGGATCTGGACCAGCATGACCGTTCCGGCCCTTGTCCTCATCTGTCTGCTCGTCCATCGCGGTCGCTACACTGCCAAGACCCAGCCGTGGGGCTTCTTCAAAGCGCTCGCAGTTGTGGTCAGCGGAGTGCTTCTCACAGTCCTTGTAGTCTTGGCGGTCCAATTCCTCGCCGGGGGCTCTCCCTGTCCCAAGCGCGGCAGATCATCGCCGAACTCTTCGGATTCCGGGACTGCACGGACTCGAGTTGGATGCTCTCGTTGTTCGGCTTCGGGTCGGTTACCAGCATCATCCTCGCCTTCTGGACGATGCTGCGCTCCCAACGCTTCGCCGAGCACATCGACCTCGATGAGGAGCGTGCGATCCGCCAGTCTCTGGCAGATCATTCCAATGACTCTCTCGGCTACTTCAGCACCCGCCGTGACCGTTCGGCCCTATTCGCCGGCGACTTCAGCCTCGCTGACCTACCCGAAGTCCAGCGCGCCGTCGCCAACCTCACGAGGCTCGGCTACACCCTGCGAATCCGTCAGCAGTCTGAGACTCCTGCCGATGAGTTGGCCAGTCTGGCTGCGTTTGCCGATGAGTGGCGCGATGGGGAGACCGAACGAGGTTTCTCCATGGCGCTCGGTCGCATGGGCGATTCTGCCGATGCCCGCACTCTGCATGTTGAGGCGCTGTTCCCGGCCCACGACGCGAAGCATCCGCCGCCATCCCGGCGCCGAGAACGGGGTCACCGAATTCATGATCGCCGGGCTCATGCGTGAAGCTGGTGGCCTCGGAATCGCTGAACTTCGCCGTCTTCCGCACCGCCTTCGAACAGGGCAAGGAACTCGGCGAAGAGGAAGAGATCACGACGCAGACACTGATCGAGTCCATGCAAAACTTCGGCAGGCGCACTGGCGTCGACGTTCGTCCCAGCATGGGTTGGGGCACGCTGCTGCAGGCGATCTACGAGGAGGTCGCGGAATCGTCCACGGTCGCCCCCACCTTCTACACGGACTTCCCCGAGACCTCACCCCTGACCCGACAGCCGACAGCAGAGGAACGATCCGCTTCTGACAGAGAAGTGGGACCTCATCGTCTTCGGATCAGAACTGGCCACGGCCTGCTCCGAGCTCGTCGATCCCGTCTTCCAACGTGAAAGGCTCCTGGCTGCACTCTCTGGATACGTTCTTGTCTGCAGATGAGATCCGCGAATTCATGGCACATGTGTCCCGCCGGGGCATGCTGCGCCAAGTCAGCTCCGCCGATGGGCTCGCTCTCGGAGTCTTCGAAGACCAGTACGCGAACATCGAAACCTTGAAGGCAGCCTGCGCGGAATGGCTGAGCTACCGCAGCCAGGCGGCGGAACTGACGGCGCTGAGAGCCCGCACGGTTCCGGTTCAGACTCCCACCTCGGCGCTCTTCGCCTCCGCTCTTCCGAACCGGAGACGACTGTCGATCCTGGACCGCGGATTCTCATCCTTGGGCGTCACTCAGATCGAAGACACACGGCATCTGATGATGATCGACCGCCCGGAGGCGATCATCCGGGCGGTCGAGAAATGCAGTGTGTGACGTTACTCAGTGGGAGTCTTTGAAGCGCTTTATCGAAGCCTCGACTTCGGCTTCGGCCTCGGCGCGGCCGACCCAGCTGGAGCCCTTGACGTACTTGCCCGGCTCAAGGTCCTTGTAACGGGTGAAGAAGTGCTCGATCGAGTCCAGGGTGAACTGGTCGACGTCGCCGATGTCCTGGTAGCTCTCCCAGCGAGGATCGCCGGCCGTGACGCCGAGGACCTTGTCGTCGCCGCCGGCCTCGTCTTCCATCTTGAACATGCCGATGGGGCGCACATCGATGAGGACGCCGGGGAAGAGCGGTTCGGGCAGCAGCACGAGAACGTCGAGCGGGTCCCCGTCGTTGCCCAGGGTGTCTTCGAAGAAGCCGTAGTCTGCGGGGTACTGCATCGAGGTGTAGAGGTAGCGGTCGAGCTTGACTCGGCCGGTCTCATGGTCGACCTCGTATTTATTGCGTGATCCGCGCGGGATCTCGATTGTGGCCAAGAGTTCCATAGTGCTCCTTCAAGCTAGGGTTGCATCACTAGAATAGAGCTTACAAGTCCTCACGAACGAACAACCACAACGGTTACGGTGAGGACGACTGCGATGAGGATGAGAGCCAGCGTTTGAACCAGAGTCCTGAGGCGAAGAGGCGCAAGCCCTCGAAGAAGGCTGTCGCGGGCATCACCGCAGGCAGCCTCGCACTGGTGCTGGCCGGAGTCGCGGCCGTCGACGCCTACGATGTCTTTCCCGAACTCCCGGGGATCCTGACCACGGAGCCCGCCATCGAGGTCCAATCCGTCCCCGCACCGAAGGCTCAGGGGCAGGAAGTGCCCGCCCCCGCCTCGGCGCTGGAAGACTCTGCACCCGTGCCGACCAAGGTCGCCGACAAGGTGGACAAGGTTCTCTCCGACGCCAAGGTCAAGGGGTTCGGGATCGAAGTCCGTGACGGGCTCAGCGATGACATCCTCTACGCGAAGAACGAGAACAAACCTCGCACACCGGCCTCGGTGACGAAGGTGCTCACCGCCTCGGCGGCGCTGCTGACGATCGGCGGCGAGAAGCGTCTGAGTACGACTACGAACTTCGACCCATCCACGTCGACGGTGACCCTGGTCGGTGGCGGCGACGCCCTGCTGGGCGCGGGGGAGTCCCAGCCAGGTGCCGTGAACGGCCACGCCGGCCTGACGACGCTGGCGCAGCAGACAGCGGAATCACTGAAGAACGAGAACGTCGCCGAGGTGGCCCTGGACTTGGACACGTCCCGGTACTCGGGCGAGGACTTCAGCCCCGGATGGGAACGTGCCGATATCGCCAAGGGCGTCATCACCCCGGTCCAGCCGCTGATGATCGACACCGGTTACGTCGGCAGCACTGACAAGGAATGGCGCGGTCGCAGCGAACACCCGGCCAAGGACGCCTTCGCCGTCTTCTCCAAGGAGCTCAAGGCGGCCGGCATCACGGTCACCGACACCCCGAAGCCCGCCGCGAAGTCAGACGAGGACGCCAAATCTGACGAGGACGCGAAGTCCAGCGAGTTGGCGAGCGTGGAGTCGGCCACGATCTCCGAGATCGTGGAATACGCCCTCGTGCACAGTGACAACGTCGTCGCCGAGGTCCTCGGCAATGAGGTCGCCATCGCCTCGGATCAGCCGGGCAGTCTGGAAGCCGGGCCGAAGGCCGTCTTGGAGGTGCTCTCCGACTCCGTGGACCTGGGCAAGACTCACCTCGAAGACACCTCGGGCCTGTCCTATGACAACCAGATCAGCCCGCACGACCTGACGACCATTCTGCAGGCATCGGTCGTCGCTGACGACTCGCTCTCCAGCCTCATCAGCTACATGCCCGTGGGCGGACTCACCGGTACGCTCACGGACAGATTCACCAAAGATAAGAACGCAGCCGGCACGGTGCACGCGAAGACGGGGACCCTGTCGACTGTGACCTCACTGGCCGGCGGGGTGCTCGACGCCGATGGACGCTATCTCGTCTTCACCCTGCAGATCGACGACGTGGACAAGGACAAGATATTGGAAGCCAGGAAGACCGTGGACGACATCGTGGGAGCACTGGCGAATTGCGGCTGCCTATGATCATCGATGAGAAATTCGCCGCCCGCACAGCCAGGGAACTCGTTCCCGCAGCGCGAGTACCCGACACCGATGAACTCGACGCCCTGGTCGCCGGGCTCAAGGACAATGCTCTGACAGCGCAGGAATTGGTCGTCGACTCGTTCCTCCTCGATCCGACCCACGCCGACGATGTGCGCACCCGCCTGGGCGCCGGCTCCGTACTCGTGCTCGATCAGATCGGCTGGATCAAAGCCAACGCCCAATCACTCAACGGCATGGTCGACGTGGACTCCCTGCCCGCACCTGTCGGGCCGGGTGCGGCGAAGGCGGCCGCCGTGGAACTGGCAGGCGTGCTCTCGCTGCTGTCCACACGAGTCCTGGGCCAATTCGATCCCTTCGCCGTGGCCTCGGGGCGCCTGATGTTCGTCGCACCCGCCGTCCTGCTGGCCGAAGAAGCCATGAACGTGTCCCCGCGCGACTTCCGCATGTGGGTGGCCCTGCATGAGGCGACGCACCAGGTCCAGTTCGCCACCGCCCCCTGGCTGCGCGAGCACATGCGCTCTCTCCTGTCCCAGGTCGTCGCGACCCCGCTCAAGGCGCCTGGCATCAGAGGCCTCGCCGACGCCTTCTCCACGGTGGGCCAGATTGTCAAGGGCGATGCGAGCATGGTCGACCTGATCAAAGACGAAGGTATGCGCAGCGCACTCGACGAGGCCACGGCCATCCTCAGCCTGCTCGAGGGCCACGCGGACGTGGTCATGGATGAAGTCGGCATCGAAGTCATCCCGAGCGTAAGGAAGCTGCGCCGCAAGTTCGAAGCCCGCCGGGACGCTGGCCAGGGCGGGTTCCTGTCGAACCTGCTGGGTATGAATCTCAAACTCGCCCAATACCGCGACGGCGCCGCATTCGTCCGCGCCATCCGCAAGGAAGTCGGCCAGACCGGTTTCTCCGCCATCTATGCCAGCTCGGAGAACCTGCCGAGGAGCCAGGAGATCCACACCCCGAGCCTGTGGCTGGACCGTGTCCACGGCTGAGGCGACCCCACCTCGGCGACCGAGCCTTGACCCGGCCAGCGGGACGATCCGCAACTGTGTTCGTGCGGCGTTGGCCCAGGTGGGGGAGCAGCAGCAGCCGGACGTCATCGTCGCGGTCTCCGGGGGAGCGGACTCAATGGCGCTGCTGCACGCCTGCGCCTTCCTGCACCGACGAGGGGAGCTGCAAGCACGTGCCGTGACCGTTGATCACAGCTTGCAGTCCACTTCTGCCGAGGTGGCCCGCCGGGTCGTCTCCATCGCGGAATCCTGGGGTGTGCCCGCCGAAATCTCCACTGTCACCGTCGATGCTGGTGAGGAGGGACTTGAAGCCGCCGCCCGCGATGCCCGCTACGGCGCACTCGAGACCGCGAGAGTGGCTCACGGCGCAGATTGGGTGCTGACCGCCCACACCCGAAGCGACCAGGCGGAGACGGTGCTGCTGGGTCTGATGCGTGGTTCGGGCACGAGATCCCTGGCCGGAATGGCTCTGCAGACAGGGCAGGTGATCCGCCCCCTCCTCGACGTTGACCGGACCACGACCGTCGCCTCCTGTCGGGCTCAGGGCATCGAGGTCTGGAACGACCCGATGAACACCGACGACTCCTTCGCCAGGGTGCGAGCCCGCACCCTGCTGGCGACCCTGGAGACCGAACTGGGCCAACCCCTCACTGCGAACCTCTCACGCACCGCCGAATTGTGCCGTGCCGATGCCGACTGCCTCGATGATTGGGCTGAGACTCCCGCCGCCACTGTGCGTGGACGCGCCGAGGTGCCATTGACGGAACTGGCGGGAATGGAAGATGCGATCCTCTCCCGAGTCGTGCGCGAATGGCTGATCTCCCTAGATGTGCCGGCACAGAGTTTCGGGGCCGCCCGCGTCAGCGAACTGTGCGCCCTGATCCGCGAACCGGGGACTACGGGTCGCGCACACGCTCGTCTGTCACTGCCCGGCGACACCGAAGTCATCATCACCGCGCAGTCGCTGCGCTTCCGACGCGACGCAAAGACCAGCTGACTTCGGCACCCGGTCGGCCGGTTCAGCGCCGGTCAGTGGGCTCAGCGTCCGCTGTCGACCAGGTGACCGGCGGAGGCCACGAGCTCTCCGTTCTTGAAGACATCACGATCGGCAGGGCAATCCATGATCGCCGAGGTGACCGTATCGGCGGCGAGCAACATGAAATCCGCCGGTGCACCGATGCCCAGACCGAAACGAGCATCATCGACCAGAGCGGTTGCGTCCGGTCGCGCGCCGGCCATCACCTGCGCCCCACCGCGGGAGGCGATGTCCAGGCAGGTCTCGATGTCCTCATCGCGGCGAAGCCCGTTCGTGAACGCCAGCTGCCAGGTCCGGCGCAGCAGGTCACCGTCGCCGTAGGGACTCCAATAGTCGCGCTGACCGTCTTCGCCGAGGCCCAGCGCCACCCGATTCTCACGCAGGCCCCGCTGCGGCAGGACACCGTTCTGCGGTGCCACGGTCGTCAGTGAGATGCCCGCCTCGGCGAGGAGCTCGACGATCCGTTCGACCTCCGGCGTAGGATTCGAGCTCAGGGCGAAGGCATGGGAGATCGTCACCTGCCACTGCAGGCCGAGAGCCTTCGTGCGGTGAGCGATCTCTTCGACCGTGAACACACCTGCACTTCCGCGCTCATGGAGATGGATGTCGATGCCCTTCCCGTGCTTCTCTGCAAGACCGAAGACGACATTGAGATGCGCGACCGGATCACGGTCGTATTGGAGCGGATCGAGTCCGCCGACCAAGTCAGCACCCTCGTTCAACGCCGCATCGAGCAGGTCTCGCACACCCTTTTCGTGCACGATGCCAGCTTGCGGGAAGGCCACGATCTGAGAGTCGAGGACCGTGGAATGATCGGCCAGAGCATCCCGGACGCCGAGGAAGCGCTCCAGGCCGCAGTCGGCGTCGATCTGGGTGTGCGAGCGGATGCGGGTGCCTCCCGAGGAGACGATCTTTGCGATCACGTAGTCCGCCTGGTCACGGACGCTGCGCTCGCCTGACCGCCAGTTCGCCCGATCGTTCATGATGAAGCCGTGCAGTGTTCCGTCTGCCGTGTGGGGACGGAATGTCTGGCCCATGCGATTCGAATCGAGGTGGGCATGAACGTCGCCGAGGCTGGGCAGCAGTGCTCGTCCTGCCCCCTCGATGACGTCGCCGTCAGCGTCGGTGCGGTTAATCGCCTCCGCCGATCCACTCGGCGTGAAGGAGACGAAGCGACCGTTCTCGATCTCGACATCAACCGCCCGCGCATCGGCGGTACGGGGAAAGAGGCGAACATTTCTCAGAGTGGTCATCATCATCCTTCATCGTCGACAGGGCGCCTGGACCTCAAATGGTATACCGTGATGCGGCTCGGAAAAGGGGGCCATGGTCCGAGCCTGTACATCGTCTGAAAGGATGACCCAATGACCCCTCAGCCTGAACACGGCCATCGTACTGGTCGAGGACTCGATGTGCTGGCGCTTGCGTGCCTCATCCTCATCGCCTGCTCGCTGCGACCGGCCGCATCGTCGCTGGGCCCCGTCCTCTCCGAAGTCCAGGGCGCATTCACCTTGGTCGAATGGCAGACGGGCCTGCTCACAGCACTTCCCGGACTGATCTTCGCGATCTGCGGGTTCATCGCCGTCCCCGTGCTCAAGAAGATCGGGCTCTTCAACTCACTGCTGATGACCTGCGTGCTGATCACCGCGGGTGTCGGCGCCCGGGTGCTCGTCGACGGCTGGGTCGCCTTCGCCGGACTGACCGTCGTGGCCCTGGCCGGAATGTCGATCGGAAACGTCATTCTGCCGGTCTACGTCAAGGCACGCTTCCCACATCGAGCCAACCTCGGCGCTACGGCCTTCACCGTGTCCCTGGGGATGGGCTCGATGTTCCCCGCGTTCCTCACCGCACCCGTCGCCAGTCACTTCGACAACTGGCGCGTGGGACTGGGCATGTGGGCGCTCGTGCCGGCATGTGCACTGGTCACCTGGATCATCCTCAAGCTCGCCCGATCCGTACCCAACTTGGATCAGTCCGAGCAGGACACGCACGAGGTGGCCCCACCTCGGCGACACATCTTCACCTCGGCCAAAGCCAGGTACATGGCGATGTTCTTCGGTCTGCAGTCGGTCAACGCCTACGTCCAGTTCGGGTGGCTGCCGCAGATCTACCGTGATGCGGGACTCGACCCGGTTCTCGCCGGAATCATGCTCACGGTCGTCACCTTCGGCGGAATCCCCGGCGGCTTCCTCGCCCCGCAGATCATCATGCGCAACATTTTGCCGCGCTTCTTCCTCGTCAGCTTCTCCGTCAGTGCCGTGGGCGGCTACCTCGGGCTGCTCCTTATGCCCACCACTGTGCCGGTGCTGTGGGCCATCCTCCTGGGCTACGGCGGTTTCGCCTTCCCGGCTGCGCTCGCCCTCATCACGGGCCGCACGCACGCCGTGTCGATCACCGCCCGAACCTCCGCATTCGTGCAGTCCAGCGGCTATGTGCTGGCTGCGATCGGGCCCTTGGCAGTCGGGGGACTCCTCGGACTCAGCGGCGGCTGGTCGGTTCCGTTGTGGTTCATGATCGGTGTGGCAGTGCTCATGGGCGTGACCGGATACCTGGCCGCAGCCCCGGGCACGGTCGACGATGATCTGGCCACATCGGACCGCCATGGTGGTAAGACAGTCCTCCACAGCGGCACGACAGACCTCCGTGGTGGCACGCCAGGGCAGAAGTGAATCATAATGGAGACACACCCCACCCCAAGCGAGGAGAAACGACTTCAGTGGACATCAACGATCTCGGCAATGACATCGAAAAAGTACTCGTCTCGGAAGAACAGATAGCCGCACGACTCGTTGAACTGGCGACCGCCATCGATGAAGACTACAAGGGCAAGGATATTCTGCTCGTCGGTGTCCTCAAGGGCGCTGTCATGGTCATGGCAGATCTGGCTCGCGCGCTCCATTCGCCGGTCACCATGGACTGGATGGCCGTCTCCTCCTACGGTTCGGGCACCAAATCCTCCGGTGTCGTGCGCATCCTCAAAGACCTCGACACGGACCTCTCTGATCGTCACGTGCTCATCGTCGAGGACATCATCGACTCCGGTCTGACCCTGTCCTGGCTGGTCCAGAACCTGCGTTCGCGTGGAGCGGCGACCGTTGAGATCTGCACGATGCTGCGCAAGCCCGAGGCGGTCAAGGTCGACATCGACGTCAAGTACATCGGCTTCGACGTTCCCAACGAATTCGTCATCGGCTACGGACTCGACTACGCGGAGAAATACCGCAACGTTCCGTTCGTCGCCACCCTGGCTCAGCACGTCTACAGCTGAGCATTGCGCATGAGCGTTCCGCGCATTGACTGAGTGCTTGTGGCACCGGGGAACAAAACCGGGTGCATTCGAGCTATGTCACTGCGAGGTATTAGGCTGTGGGGGATGTTCCCAGGCAGCCTCGGTAGCCTGAACAGGTTGCCCACATCTTTTTCCTGAGAGGACTTATGGCCGAGTCGAATAAGCGTCGCCCACTGCTCAATAAGGCGACGAAAGGCCCTTTGGTCTGGATCGTGTTGGCACTCCTCGTAGTGTCCATCGGAGCTCTGCTCTTCAGTCGAGTCGGATTCAGCCAGATTGACACCGAGCAAGGTCTCAAACTGCTCCAAGACGACAAGGTCGAACAGGCTAAGATCGTCGACAAGGACCAGCGCGTCGATCTGACCTTGAAAGACGACCTCAAGATCGAGGACAAGGACTTCGGCAAGAAGGTTCAGTTCTTCTACGTGGAGCAGCGTGGAGAACAGATCGTCAAGGCCGTGGATTCGGCCGAGCCCAGCAAGGGATACACCGACGAGGTGCCCAAGCAGAGCTGGCTGATGTCCCTGCTGGGGACCCTCATCCCATTCGTGATCATCTTCGTCGTCTTCTGGTTCCTCATCTCGCAGATGTCGGGCGGGAAGATGATGAACTTCGGCAAATCGAAGGCGAAGCTGGTCAACAAGGAAAATCCTGACATCACGTTCAAGGACGTCGCCGGAGTCGATGAGGCTCTCGAGGAACTCGAAGAGATCAAGGAGTTCCTGGCCGAACCCGAGAAGTTCAAGGCCGTGGGAGCCAAGATCCCCAAGGGCGTCCTCCTCTACGGTCAGCCCGGTACCGGCAAGACCCTGCTGGCGAAGGCCGTAGCCGGTGAGGCTGGCGTTCCCTTCTACTCGATCTCCGGCTCGGACTTCGTTGAGATGTACGTCGGTGTCGGCGCTTCCCGTGTGCGTGACCTGTTCGAACAGGCCAAAACGAACGCACCCTGCATCATCTTCATCGATGAGATCGACGCCGTCGGACGCCAGCGCGGAGCAGGCATGGGCGGTGGCCATGATGAGCGCGAACAGACGCTCAACCAGCTGCTCGTCGAAATGGATGGGTTCGATGTGAAGACCAACGTCATCCTGATCGCCGCTACGAACCGTCCCGACGTGCTCGACCCGGCACTGCTGCGCCCCGGTCGCTTCGACCGTCAGATCCCCGTCGAGGCCCCAGACATGAAGGGCCGTCAGCACATCCTCGAAGTCCACTCCGAGGGCAAGCCCCTGGCCGAGGACGTCGATCTGGCGCAGATCGCCAAACGCACCCCGGGATTCTCGGGTGCCGACCTGGCCAACGTCCTCAACGAGGCAGCACTGCTGACCGCGCGTGAGAACTCGAAGGTCATCGACAACCACATCCTCGACGAGGCGATCGACCGAGTCATCGCCGGACCGCAGAAGCGGACCCGCCTGATGAACGACAAGGAACGCCTCATCACCGCCTACCACGAGGGCGGACACGCCCTTGTTGCCGCAGCGATGAACCAGACCGACCCGGTCACCAAGGTCACCATCCTGCCCCGCGGCCGAGCCCTGGGCTACACCATGGTCCTGCCGAGTGAGGACAAATACTCCACCACCCGCAACGAACTGCTCGACCAGCTCGCCTACGCCATGGGCGGTCGTGTGGCCGAGGAAGTCGTCTTCCACGACCCCACGACGGGTGCCAGCAACGACATCGAAAAGGCGACGAACATCGCCCGGAAGATGGTCACCCAGTACGGCATGAGCGACAAACTGGGCATGGTCAAGATCGGCGATGATCAGGGCGAGCCATTCGCCGGGCGCGGCTACGGCGGCGGAGATGAGTACGGCGATGCGACGCTGTCCTCGATCGACCGTGAGGTCCGAGAGATCATCGACGCCGCCCATGCAGACGCCTACTGGGCGCTCACGCACAACCGCGACGTCCTCGACGACCTCGCCTACCAGCTGCTTGAGCGGGAGACTCTCGATCAGGCGGCACTGGCGGAGATCTTCATTCCCATCGTCAAGCGCCCCACCCGCGATGTGTGGCTGGCCAACGATGAACGTCCGGTTTCCGAACGTGGCCCGATCGTCCCGCCTGCTCCCTTGAGCGGGGATCGCAACGGTCAGGGCAACGGCAACTCTGAGGCCGACACCACGGACGCCCCGGGCGCCGGACCCACGGGGGTGAACGGACCTCATGTTCCCCATAACCCAACGGGACCGATCAATCCCAATGATCCGACCGGCTCAACAGGACCAACCGGCCCGACCGGACCACACAATTCCGAAGGCAGCGGAGAGAACGGCTAGTGATGTCAGAGCTCGAAGAGGTGACGGAGGTCCTCGGTGAGGCACCTGCCGGCACCGGCAACAAGGTCGATCAGCCTCGGATCGCCGCAGCTGTGCGTGAGATCCTCATCGCCGTCGGCGAGGACCCTGATCGCGAAGGGCTGCTGGAGACCCCGGCCAGGGTCGCCCGCGCCTATGAAGAGATCTTCGCCGGACTCCACCGCGATCCGGCTGACGTCCTCGGCGTGACCTTCGACATCAGCCACGAGGAAATGGTCCTCGTTCGCGACATCGACCTGTATTCGACGTGCGAACACCACCTGGTGCCGTTCCACGGAGTAGCACACATCGGCTACATCCCCAGCAAGAACGGCAAGGTCACAGGGCTGTCCAAACTGGCACGGCTCGTCGAGATATATGCTCGCCGCCCTCAGGTCCAGGAACGACTGACGACTCAGATTGCCGATGCCATCGTCGAGCATCTCGAACCTCAGGGCGCGATCGTCGTCGTTGAGGCCGAACATCTGTGCATGACCATGCGGGGAGTCCGGAAACCCGGTGCCTCCACCGTCACCTCGGCGGTGCGCGGGCAGCTGCGCGAAACAGCATCCCGGGCAGAAGCCATGAGTCTGATCCTCCGGAGATAGAGGTCTCACATGCCCACACCGGAACGCACGAAGATCATGGGCGTACTCAACGTCACGCCCGACTCCTTCTCCGACGGCGGTCGCTACTTCGACCACGACGCCGCCATCGCCCACGGTTTCGAACTGCTGGACTCCGGCACCGACATCATCGATATCGGTGGGGAGTCCACACGGCCCGGATCGGTCCGCGTCGATGAGGCAGAGGAACTGCGCCGCGTCGTCCCGGTGATCCGTGAACTGGCCGCTGCGGGAGCTGTGATCAGCGTCGACACCATGCGAGCCAAGGTCGCCGAGGCGTCACTGAACGTCGGTGCCCACATCATCAACGACGTCTCTGCCGGACTCTCGGACCCCACGATGCTGGCCGTCGCCGCCGAGACCGGAGCCCCGGTCGTGCTCATGCACTGGCGAGGTTACCTCGACCGTGCTTCGGCATCCTTCCACTACGACGATGTCGTGACCGAGGTGATCACCGAGCTGAAGACGAGAATCGACGAGGCGATCACCGTCGGTGTGAAGACCGACAACATCATCCTCGACCCGGGCCTGGGTTTCTCGAAGAACGCCGAACACAACTGGCAGATCCTCGGCGCCCTCGACGAATTCGCGAATCTGAATCACCGGCTCCTGGTCGCTGCCAGCCGCAAGCGCTTCATCTCCACACTGCTCTCACCTGAAGACTCGAAGCTCGCCGAGGAGTCGGCGAAGGACCAGGCCACAGCCGCGATCTCTGCACTGTCGGCCAGAGCAGGAGCGTGGGCGGTGCGCGTCCACGAACCCACCACCTCGGCGATCGCGGTCAAGGTCATCGACGCCGTGAACTCACATGCCACGGCACCCGCACCGACTGCCTCCGTACCGAATTCCGCCGCCGGCGAGGACAAACTATGAGCGCCCACCCGGATCTGATCGAACTGCGCGGGTTGACCGTGCGCGGCAACCACGGGGTTTTTGACTTCGAGAAACGTGAGGGTCAAGACTTCGTCATCGACGTCATCCTGCGCACCTCCGTGTCTCGGGCCGCGGTCACGGACGATATCGCCGACACCGTCCACTACGGCGAACTCGCCGAGGACGTGGCACATATCGTCGAAGACAACACCTTCGACCTGATCGAGACCTTGGCCGCCCGGATCGCCGAGCACTGCCTGGATCTGGCTGAACACGTCGAGGTCGTCGTCCACAAACCCGGTGCCCCCATCGAACGGTCCTTCAATGACGTCAGCGTCACCGTCGTCCGCTCCCGCGAGGCTGCCGTCGATACCCAGCCGGCCGAGACCGAGGCGTACCTCAACCTCGGGGCCAACCTCGGTGAGGCGGCGGACACACTCGACCAGGCCGTTGACGCCCTCGACAGGCACCCCAGAATCACTGTGCGCAGACGATCATCGCTGTACCGCACCGCGCCCTGGGGCGGAGTCGAACAGAACGACTTCCTCAATCTGGGCCTCATCGTGACCACCAGCCTGCGCGCCCGCGAACTGCTGGCTGTGGCGCAGGGAATCGAAGTCGCCTGCGGACGGACCCGGGAACTGCGCTGGGGGCCACGCACCCTCGACATCGACCTGATCAGCTTCGGGACCAACGGTGAGGAACTCGTCCTCGACACGGAGACGCTGACCCTGCCCCATCCGCGTGCGCACGAACGCGCATTCGTCCTCGCACCCTGGGCCGAGCTTGCTGAAGATGCAACAATACTCACGCCCACCGGTCCACGGTCTATCACTACGGTCCTCAGCGAGCTGGACGACCAGGAAATCACGCGAGTCCCGGCCCCATAGGTGCCTGAGGTTTGAGAGACTTGGAGCTATGCAGCGAACATCATCGGGGACTCTCGTCATCTGGGCCGTCATCGGCGCCGTGCTGGCGCCCTTAGTCGATGTGCTGCTTGAAAGCCAGGGCTTCTCACTGCCGGGGCTGCCCTGGTTCGCGATCATCGGGATGCTCGTGCTCGCTGCGGTGCTGCTGGTCCTCGGTTGGCCCATCAAGAAGTGGAATGATGGCGACCGGACCAAGGAGATCGACCCTCTCCAAGCGGCACGTGTGGCCGTGATGGCCAAGGCCAGCGCTCTGACCGGAGCCGGGCTGGCCGGCTGGTATATGGGAAACGCGGCCTACTATTTCCTGTCCGCACCAGGCATCCGCAATGACTTGGCGGCAGGTATGCTTTTCGCTATGATCGCAGCCGCAGCGTTGATGATCGTCGGCCTGATCGTCGAAGGCTTCTGCACGCTGCCCCCTCAGGACCCACCAGGAGCCGAAGCAGCATGAGCCGAAACTTCAACTACCTGTCCGGAACCGACGCCGACTTCAACAGAGTCAGCCCCAAATACGGCCTCAAAGAGACAATCGCGACCCTGACGATCTTCGTCCCGATGATCATCGTGGCACTCGTCTTCGCCATCATCTTCACCTCCGAGGTCCCGTGGCTGCACGCGATCTGGGTCGGCCTGGTGGCGCTCACGATCTTCCTCGTCGTCATCATCATCCGTCAGGCCAAAGCCATCGGGTATGCCGAGAGGGCCGATGACCTGCTTATCCGGCGCGGAATCATGTTCCAGAAGGCCACGGTCGTCCCGTACGGACGTCTGCAGTTCGTCGACGTCGACGCGGGTCCCATCGATCGCATCTTCGGTCTTGCCACCGTGAAACTGCACACCGCCTCGGCAGCCACAGACGCCACCATCCCTGGCCTGCCCCGCGCCGAAGCTGACCGCCTGCGCGATAGCCTCGCAGGCCTGGGCCAGGCCAATTTGGCAGGACTGTGAGCATGGGGGAGGACGAAGCGAACGACCAACCTCGAATGCCCACCAGCGACCCAGCAGCCGACCACACAAACGATGATCTCGGGGCTCCCGAAGTGTGGCACCGCGTACACCCGCTGACGCCGATCCTCGAGAGCCTCGGCGTGCTCGTGGGTATCTTCATCGCCGCTGCCTACGGGCTGCAGAACTTCGCGCAGACCGCTATCGAAGACCTGGCCAGGGGCGATGGCGTCGACCTGGGATTCGCCGGATGGCTGCGCACCCACCCCCTCATCATCTTCGGCGTCGTGGGAGGAATAGTCTTCATACTCCTCATCACCGCTCTCTTCAGCTGGTTGGCGTGGAGAGTCATGGGGTATCGGATCGATTCCGAAGCCATCTACTATCGGCGTGGTCTGCTGTCGAAGAAGCTGCGCAAAGCCCGGCTGGACCGCGTGCAGTCCATCGACTTGCAGCAGAAGCTGTTGCCCCGCGTCCTGGGAATGGCAGAACTCGTCTTCGACGTCGCCGGCGGCACCGATTCCAACATCTCTTTGAAGTACCTGTCGAAGAAGCGTGCCGAGGGACTGCGCGACGAACTTCTCGCCGATGTCCGCGCGAAGAAGCAGGGTGGCCAGCAGGGTGAGCAGACCCCGACCGGGGCAGTCCCCGCCGAGACGGTCGCCGGTTCACCCGCCGACACCATCACCGACCCCGCCGAGGCTGTGCCAGGAGCTCCCAGTGAGTCCGAGGCAGCCATCGATCGCTCCGTGCCCGAACGAAGCGATGACAGCATCGGTGTGCGCCTGAGCAAACGCCTCGGCGCCCTCGCCGACGACGCCTCACACGAGGCTGAGTCGAGCATCAACGAACTCTTGGCTCCATACAACGTCTCCGCCGATGTCAGTGATGAAGGCGAGATCATCCGTGTGCCCGTGCACCGTGTCGTCGTCTCTTCACTGTTGAAATCCGAGACGATCATCTCGGTCTTGGTCGTCTTCTTCGTCATCGTCACAGCCATCGTGCTCCTCGCAATGGGGCTGACCGAGGCCTTCATTCCGATGCTCGTCGCCACCATCCCCGGCCTGGTCGGGGCCTTCTCCGCCTTCCGGAAGAACCTCGACAACGCGAACTTCGTGGTCAAACTCGGGGAGAGCGGACTGGCCGTCAACCACGGACTCGTCTCCACCTCCCGCAAGGTGATCCCGCTCGACCGGCTGCAGGCCGTCTGCCTTCATCAGCCGCTGCTGTGGCGGTGGGCCGGCTGGTGGAAGGTCGAATACAACATCGCCAGCGCCGGAGGCTCGGGCGAATCGAACGTCCTCCTTCCCGTCGGCGACATCGACCAGGCTCTGCTCATGGTCGGCCTCGCACTCCCAGATCCGCAGATGCCAGAAGACCTCAGCGCAGCAACCCTGGTGCGCTCGGCAATGTACGACCGCAAGTCCGAAGACCCGCGGGCCGGTGAGGCAGAAGGCCTCTTCCACGGCCAGCCCCGGTCTTCAAAGCTCATCGACCCAATGGTGTGGAAGCGGCGAGCCTACGCCGTGACCGGATCTCTGCTCGTGCTTCGGATGGGTGTCCTGGACCGTCGTGTCGACTTCGTACCCCATGTGCGAGTGCAGTCGATGAGTTATCACCAAGGTCCACTCATGCGTTCCCTTGGTCTGGGCACGGTCGCCGTGCACTCCACGGCCGGGCCCATCAACCCCCGGGTCACCCATCAGAGTGTCGACGATGCGAAGCTGTTCTTCAGCGAGCACTCCGAACGCACGCGGCTCGCGCGGCAGCACTACGACGAGGAAGCTCGCAGAGCCAAGGAAGGCAGGCCATGAGCCACCCAGGATTGAGCCAGGACGAGGCACCTCGCCTGGGTATCGGAATCATCGGTTGTGGAAAGGTCGGCGCGACCATCGGCGCAGCTTGGCGCGAAGCCGGTCACGCCATCATCGGTGTCAGCGCCACCTCGGCGCAGAGCCTGCAGCGGGCCGAGGAGATGCTGCCAGGAGTACCGGTGCTGGCCCCGGACGATGTCGCAGACCGTGCGGAGCTTCTGCTTCTGGCCGTCCCCGACGATGAGATCGAATCCTTCGTCAAAGGCTTGGCGAAGGTGTCACGAATCCATTCGGGCCAGATCCTCGTCCACTGCTCGGGCCGGTATGGAACAGATGTCCTCGAGGCCGGGATCAGCCTCGGCGCGCTGCCGATCGCCCTGCATCCATCACTGTCCTTCACCGGAACCTCAGTCGATCTGCCACGGCTGCGGCAGTCGACGGTCGCCGTCACCGCGCCGGCACCGATACGTCCGGTGGGCCAGGCACTCGTCGTCGAGCTGGGTGCCGAACCGATCGACGTGGCCGAAGCGGACCGTCCCCTCTACCACGCGGCCATCACCCACGCCTCGAATCACTCGATCACGATCCTCAGCGAAGCCATGGAGATGCTCGCCGAGGCGGGTGTGAGTGAGCCTTCACGTGTACTCAGCGCCCTCGTCGACGCGAGCGTGACGAACACACTGCAGAACGGACCGAAGGCGCTGACCGGACCCATCAGCCGCGGAGATGTGGGCACGGTCTCCGCACATCTGGCTGCACTCAGTGAGTTCAGTCTCAACGTCTCCAGCCCCGCAGCACGCAACAGCTACATTGCCCTGGCCAGATCCACCACAGCTAAGGCTCTGAGCCTGGGACGGATCACGCAGTCGCAGGCACAGGAGATCTTGTCCCGCCTTGATTGACTACGGGTGTCATTGATCGCCGGTCCGAATTCCCCCTGGGGCCGCGCTCACGGTAGCCTGGAGAGTATGGCAGATACCGAGTCGAACACGCCCGAAAACGCAGACCTTTCACCCGAGCATCTTGATCCCGAACAGATCAGGATTCGAAAGGAAAAGCGCCAGCGGCTCTTGGACTCCGATACCGATGCCTATCCGGTCGGAGTCCCGCGCACGCACACCCTCGCAGAAGTTCATGCCGCGCATGACGGATTGGAGGCCGGTGACGAGACCGAGGACATCGTCGGCGTCGTCGGTCGTGTCGTTTTCGTGCGCACCACCGGCAAGCTCTGCTTCGTGACCCTGCAGTCGGGAGACGGAACACGACTCCAAGGCATGCTGTCCCTGCGTGAAGTGGGGGAGGAGCGACTCGGTGAGTTCAAGACCGATGTCGATCTGGGAGACTTCCTGTTCGTCCACGGCAAGGTCATCAAATCCAAACGCGGAGAGCTCTCCGTGCTCGCCGATTCCTGGTCGATGGCCAGCAAGGCACTGCGCCCGCTGCCAGGCCTGCATACCGAGCTGGCCGAGGATACTCGGGTGCGCCAGCGCTATCTCGACCTGATCACCCGCGAAGAAGCGCGGAAGACCATGCTGACTCGAGCAGAGGTCATGTCGTCCCTGCGACGCACGTTCGCAGGGCAGGAGTTCGTCGAGATCGAGACTCCGATGCTCCAGTTCATGCACGGTGGTGCCTCGGCCCGTCCGTTCAAAACACATATGAACGCCTACGACATCGACATGTTCCTGCGCATCGCGCCAGAGCTCTTCCTCAAGCGGGCGATCGTCGGCGGTATCGAGAATGTCTTCGAGATCAACCGCAACTTCCGCAATGAGGGTGCCGACTCCACCCACTCGCCGGAGTTCGCGATGCTCGAGGCCTACCAGTCCTACGGCGACTATCACTCAATTGCTGACCTGACGAAGACGCTGGTCCAGAATGCGGCCCAGGAGGCCACCGGATCTCTCGTTGTCACACTCGAAGACGGCGAGGACTACGACTTCGGCGGCGACTGGCCCGTCGTCAGCATGTATGAGACCTTGACCGAGGAATCCGGAGTCGAAGTAACCCCGGAGACCGGGCTCGATGTTCTCGACAAGATCGCTGCAGACAACGACGTCGACCTGGGTGGAGTATTCCGCTCGCACGGCAAATACGTCGAGGAGCTGTGGGAGCACTTCTACCAAGACAAGCTGTGGGTTCCGACCTTCGTCACCGATTTCCCCGTCGACACTTCACCCTTGGTCCGTGAACACCGCACCAAGAAGGGTGTTGTAGAGAAGTGGGACCTCTATGTTCGCGGTTTCGAATTGGCCACTGGCTATTCCGAGCTCGTCGATCCAGTTGTCCAGCGTGAACGCTTCGAGTCGCAGGCAGCTGACGCGGCCAAGGGCGATGATGAAGCGATGGGGCTTGACGAAGAATTCCTCACCGCGATGGAACACGGAATGCCGCCGACGGGCGGCATGGGAATGGGGCTTGATCGCCTGCTCATGGCTTTGACCGGCCTAGGAATTCGAGAAACGATTCTCTTCCCATTCACGAAGCCAATTGCCACTGGCAATTCGGAAATGCCTGAGGAAGGTTGAGCACATGATGGATCTGATGAAGGCTCTATTGCCGTCGATCTGCGTCGCTTTGCTGTTCTGGTACGTGATGAGGAATATCTTGCGAGCAGATCGGACTGAACGTGAACAGATCGATAAATTCTATGCAGAGCAAGAGATTAGCGAATTAGGCGATAATCATGAATCAGATGTTAAGATGACTGCGGCAAATACTTCTGATTATGAAAAGAGTGAACATGGCAAGGGAGATGCGACTCGTTCTCACGGATGATTTCGATGGCTCGGAGGCGTCAGAGACTGTTCGCTTCAGCCTCGACCAAGGTACCTACGAACTTGAACTGTCGACAGAGAATGCCGAAAAGCTCCGTGAAACATTCGCCCCGTTCATCGCCAAGGCTCGTCGGGTAGCCAATCCGGGTGGTCGTGGACGTCGTGCAGGATCAGGTTCGACTGCCGGTCCGAAGCGCGACACAGCCAAGATCCGCGAATGGGCACAGGCAAACGGCTACCAGCTGGGCGATCGCGGGCGGATCCCGCTTGAGATCGTTCAGGCATACGAAGCCGCAGACAGCTGATTTCACTGGAATCAACCACAGTCGATAACTGAGCGGTATAGGGAATCGGTTGATTGCAGTCGATTCCATAATTGTTTCCTGAAGGGCCAACGGTTCAACCGTTGGCCCTTCAGTGTTCCCGGTAAAGAGTTTCGCCAGGAAGAGATCCGGAACCTGTGCTGGAATAGGCTCCCTGCGAAAGACGTTCTACTCACCGAATTCCGAGCGGCGATGTCGAATACGAAGTGTGACATCAGCTCAATTCTCACCTGATCGCAGACAGCGAGATATGACCGTTTACTCAATTCCAGTTGACGGTGATCCATGGGATATCTCGACATCCCGTTGAACGCCCAGCCGAGCAGTGTCGAACCGATTCATCTCAGCGACGCGGCATTACCAGATCGACGTGGCATTAGCGCAATGAGCGCGGAGACCATGATGGTGTCTTTCGTAAGGGAACTGACGCTCGTCTGAGGGTGGGCGGCGCAGGTAACGGACTGCGGTGTTCGCTGCGGGAGGATGCAGAAGGGGCGAACACCGAATTTCGCCCACAGCCAAACGGGTTCGGCTGATGGCGAAACGTGCAATAGATCGTGGCCAATGGTCGTTAGGCTCTAAAGAATAACAAGACCGAGGAGGGTGAATATGTTCGAGCGGTTCACTGACCGAGCACGCCGAGTGGTAGTGCTTGCCCAGGAAGAAGCAAAACTACTCAAACATAACTACATCGGAACCGAGCACATCCTGCTTGGCCTGATCCACGAGGGTGAAGGCCTGGCAGCCAAGGCACTCGAGGGAATGGATATCTCCCTCGAGCAGGTGCGCGACCAAGTCCAAGAGATCATCGGACAGGGACAGCAGGCACCGAGCGGGCACATCCCGTTCACTCCGCGGGCGAAGAAGGTCCTTGAGCTCAGCCTCCGTGAGGCTCTGCAGCTGGGACACAGCTACATCGGAACCGAGCACATCCTGCTCGGTCTGATCCGTGAGGGTGAGGGCGTCGCCGCACAGGTGCTCGTCAAACTGGGCGCCGACCTGGGACGCGTCCGTCAGGAAGTCATCAAGCTTCTGTCGGGCTACCAGGGCAAGGATCCAGTCTCCGCAGGCGGACGCGAAGAGGGCACCCCCTCCGGTTCGCTGGTCCTCGACCAGTTCGGAACGAACCTGACGGCAGCTGCACGCGAAGGCAATCTCGATCCGGTCATCGGCCGGCACGAGCAGATGCAGCGCGTGATGCAGATCCTGTCTCGCCGAACCAAGAACAACCCTGTCCTCATCGGTGAACCCGGTGTCGGCAAGACCGCAGTGGTCGAAGGACTTGCGTTGGCCATCGTCAACGGAGAGGTCCCGGAGATCCTCGAAGGCAAGCAGCTCTACACCTTGGACCTCGGTTCACTGGTGGCCGGCTCTCGCTACCGCGGTGACTTTGAGGAACGCCTGAAGAAGGTCCTCAAGGAGATCCGCACACGCGGGGACATCATCCTCTTCATCGATGAGATCCACACCCTGGTGGGTGCGGGTGCCGCCGAAGGCGCCATCGATGCGGCTTCGATCCTCAAGCCCATGCTGGCCCGAGGCGAACTGCAGACGATCGGTGCGACGACTCTTGATGAGTACCGCAAGCACATCGAGAAGGATGCTGCCCTCGAACGTCGGTTCCAGCCGATTCAGGTTCCCGAACCGTCGCTGGCCCATTCGATCGAGATCCTCAAGGGACTGCGCGATAAGTACGAAGCGCACCACAAGGTCACGATCACGGAAGGCGCACTCTCTGCCGCCGTGAACATGTCCGACCGCTATGTCAACGACAGGTACCTGCCGGACAAGGCGATCGACCTCATCGACGAAGCAGGTGCCAAGCTGCGCATCTCGCGTCTGTCGGTGCCGCAGGAGATCCGCGACCTGGAGGAGAAGATCCTCGAGGCTCGTCATCGCAAGGAAGCCGCCATCGACGCTCAGGACTTTGAGCTGGCAGCATCTGAGCGTGACTCCGAGATGAAGCTGCAACAGGACAAGGACGAGCAGACCGAAGCCTGGCGCAAGAGCGGCAAGGACACGTCTGCCGTCGTAGACGCTGATCTGATTGCCGAGGTTCTGGCAGCAGCGACCGGTATTCCTATCTTCAAGCTCACCGAGGAAGAATCCTCGCGTCTGCTGCGGATGGAAGACGAACTGCACAAGCGGATCATCGGGCAGGACGACGCAGTCAAGTCGATCTCCCGTGCCATCCGCCGCACACGTGCAGGTCTGAAGGACCCGAAGCGTCCGTCCGGTTCGTTCATCTTCGCTGGCCCCACGGGCGTCGGCAAGACCGAGTTGGCGAAGGCTCTCTCGGAGTTCCTGTTCGGTGATGAGGATTCCCTCATCAGCCTGGACATGTCGGAGTACTCGGAGAAGCACACTGTGTCCCGACTCTTCGGTTCGCCTCCAGGCTATGTGGGCTACGAAGAGGGCGGTCAGCTGACGGAGAAGGTCCGTCGCAAACCGTTCTCGGTGGTCCTCTTCGACGAGGTCGAGAAGGCTCACTCGGATATCTTCAACTCGCTGTTGCAGATCCTCGAGGACGGCCGTCTGACCGATTCGCAGGGTCGTGAGGTGGACTTCAAGAACACCATCATCATCATGACCACCAACCTGGGTACGCGAGACATCTCGAGTGGTCTGCAGCTGGGCTTCCAGGTTGAGGGCAGTACGAACAACAACTACGAGCGCATGAAGCAGAAGGTCAACGAAGAGCTCAAGCAGCACTTCCGGCCTGAGTTCCTCAACCGCGTCGATGACACGATTGTCTTCCCGCAGCTGAACAAGGAAGAGATTCTGCAGATCGTCGATCAGTTCCTGGCTCGTCTGGACGCCCGTCTGGCCGATCAGGGAATGAAGGTCGAGGTCAGCGAAGCGGCCAAGAGCCTGCTGGCCGACCGTGGCTACGATCCGGTCTTGGGTGCTCGTCCGCTGCGTCGGACGATCCAGCTCGAGATCGAAGACCACCTGTCCGAGAAGATCCTGTTCAAGGAGATCGGCAGCGGTCAGACCATCAAGGTCGACGTCAAGGGAGAAGGCAAGGAAGCGGAATTCACGTTTGAAGGCGTGGAGACTGAGAGCATTGCTGTCAGCGGTCCGGATGATTCCGGTTCCGGTGGAGAGCTCGCCGGCGCCGGTTCGTCCGGTGGCAGCGGATCGGGAAGTTCCACTTCCTGATCTCCTCCTAGTGCGCTGAAATGGCCCGGGGACACAGCACAGGCTGCGTCCCCGGGCTTTTTCATGCCCGGCGCCGATGGTGTTGAATGAAGGTATGAGCTCAGCGCCAGTCGACTTCGACCATCAGCAGGTCTCCTCAGACCACCATTTCAACCATTCCCTGCCCGGCGGTCTCTATCTGCGCCGGGCGCGGACGAGCGACGTCAAGGGGATTGAGGCGCTGGTCGCGCCGCTGGCAGAACAGCGCATTCTGCTGGCCAAGGACACCGTCACCTATTTCGAGACCCTGCAGGAATTCTGGCTGGTGGTGGACCCTCAGCCAGACGGGACTGAAATTCTGGCTGGTTGCGCGGCATTGCACATCATCTGGACTGACCTGGCCGAGGCACGCACGGTGGCCACCTCACCAGACTATCGGGGGCGTAGGGTGGGCAAGGCCCTCATCCGACAGCTCCTGGCAGATGCAGTGGCAATCGGCGTCGACCGCGTCTTCTGCCTGACCTTCGAAACCGGATTCTTCGGTTCGCTCGGATTCGAACCGATCAAGGGCATTCCCGTCTCGCCAGAGGTCTACATCGAGCTTCTGCACTCCGCCGACGAAGGCGTTGCCGAGTTTCTGGACCTGGCCCGCGTCAAACCCAATACGCTGGGCAACGCCCGCCTGATCAAATTCCTCTGAGGTCCCCTATGGGCAGCGACATCACTGGGGGAGGCTGAGGCGCTCCTGGTGCTGGGCAGCGAGTCCATCGACGACGAGCGCGTTGATGATGCGTTTGATCCGCTCTGAATCAGCAGTGAGGTCGCGCATTGTCTGCAGAGATGCTGATGTCTTGAGCCCGATCGTGTCGAACAGATCCGGATCGATGGTCGTCGTTGGCGCCGTGAAAAGGTCGATGGCCACAGAATCGTTGAAGTCGGCGCCGGCCTCGGTGTGCGCGGACTTGAGGACGTCCATGACGGCGCCGCGCAACTGACGGTCCGTACCCGCCCACTTCTGCGTCTTCGGTTTATTCGCCGAGGCGGGTCTACCCGCCTTCAGCCAGGCACAGATGTCATTGAGCGGGCAGGCCTGGCATTGGGGATTTTTGGCAGTGCACACCAGCGCCCCGAATTCCATGACCCCCGCGTTCCACTTCACGTGGACCGTTTCGGGCACGAATCGGCTGGCCCACTGCGTCTCTGCACGGCCCGGTGAAGCTGAGGGCCGATCTCGGCCTGCGAAGAGGCGAATGAGAACACGACGCACATTGGTGTCGAGCACGGTGGTGCGCTCACCGTGGGCGAAGGAGGCCACCGCTGCTGCAGTATACGAACCGATGCCAGGGAGTCGTTCGAGCTCCTCGGCGGTCTGTGGCACCTGCCCATCGAGCTCCTCGGCGATCACCCGCGCGGCCTCCTGCAGACGCAGGGCTCTGCGCGGGTAGCCGAGTCGGTCCCAACGCTGAAGCACCTCCGCGGTGGGGGCCTGCGCCAGGTCGGTGGGGGTGGGCCACTTCTGCATCCATTCTCGCCAGCGGGGCTCAACTCGGGCGACGGGAGTCTGCTGGGACATGATCTCGCTGACGAGGATGGCCCACGCACTGGTGTCTGCGTCTCGCCAAGGAAGGGGCCGAGCGGCAGACTCGAACCACGTGATAATCGTCTCGCGAACACGGGCGATGTCCGTGTCTGCAACCGTGGGGAATGGAGAATCAGGAGGCGAAGATCTCGATTCGGCAGAGGCTCGGTGTGTCATTTGGATGCTCATACGCTTCGGCCTAGGCTCAAAGCGATGACTCCTTCCAATCGTGGTTCGCAGCCGAAGAACGGTGCCAGGCAGCCCCGCCAGTCTAACGGGAAGCTGCCAGCACACGTGTACCGTCGGCGACGCTACATGCTGTTGTTGGCCAGTCTCGTGGTGATCGCTCTGCTGGTGCTCGGAGTCGTCGGAATCGTCAAAGGACTGGGCGGAGGCGGCAACGAGAAGCCTGCAGTCGAGGACACTCCGTCGGCAAGCCCGACCTCGGCAGCTCCGGTCCCGGATAAGAAGGCCGCGAGCGGGAAATGTCCAGTGGACAAGGTCGGGCTCAAAGCCAAGGTCGACAAGAAGAGCTTCAAAGAAGAGGCCAAGCCGAAATTCAAGATGGTGATCGAGAACAAACACACCGCTACCTGCCTCATCGATGTCGGCACGAAGGAACAGGAGTTCCTGGTCAAGAAGAGCGGCGATGTGGTGTGGTCCTCGAAGTTCTGTGCTGCCGATAAGGACGAGAACGCTGAGGTTTCGACCGAGTTCGCGCCCGAGTCGGAGAAGTCTGCCCAGTTCGAATGGAACCGCGTCCAGGTCGACAAGAACTGCAACCGGACGAACAAAGAATTCGGTGCGGGAGACTACGAGCTCGTGGTCAAACTCGGCGATGAGAAGAGCAAACCGGCGAAGTTCGAACTGGAGAAGGACGCGGCCACCAAGGCCAAAGAGAAGAAAGAAGCCGAGGACAAGAAGGCAAAGGATGAGAAGTCCGATGCGCCTACCGAGAAGTCCGAGGCCCCTGCCGAGGAGGCAGCTGACGGCTGAAGGCCAGCGGACGGCTGAGGATCAGGCTCCGCGGTAGGACCCCACGCCCCAGGAGTTGCCGTCATGGTCGCGGAAGTCGAATTCCCGACCGCCATGAGGCTGCGTGGCCACCGGGCGGACAATCGCGTGTCCCAAGTCGATGATCTCCTCGTAGAGGCGGTCGACTTCTCGTTCGGTGTCGACGACGACGTAGATGGAACTGCCTCCGACGCTGTCCAGGGCCGATCCGTCATTGCGGACTGAGCCGAACATGATTCCGCCCGTCTCACCCAACGCGTACTCGGCATGGACGATGATCTCGGGATCAGCCTCGTCCCTGACGGTGAGCCGCTCCGTGAACCCGAGCGCGACCAGCAGAGCGGTCGTGGCGGCCGCATCTGTGGTCCTCATTGCGGGAAAAACTGTCGTGGTCATGCTTCCAGGATGCGCCATTTTCGTGCAGAAGTCCCGAAAATGTCACCGATTGCTTCCCAGAAGGATTTCGACAGCCTCCGAAACGTGCTCACATTCTTTGACTCGCATCCCCTGCGGAGTGGCGACGTTGCGCAATGCGCCGTGAGCAACGATCGCATGGGTGATGCCCAGACGCGAGGCCTCGTTGAGCCTCTGGCCGAGATTGGGGACATTGCGTATCTCTCCCGAGAGGCTGATCTCACCGATCGCAACGAATTTTGCGGCCAGCGGCTTACCGATCGCGGCCGAAGCCAGTGACAGGCAGATCGCCAGGTCGCTGGCAGGTTCTGCCAACTTCGCACCACCGACAGTGGCGGTGAAGACATCAGACTTGGCCAGACTGATGGGCCCGATCTTCTGACTGAGCACGGCAAGCATCATGGCCACCCGGGAGGAGTCAACCCCGGAGACGGACCTGCGGGACTGCCCGCCGGCGGATTCGGTGATAAGGGACTGAACTTCGACGAGGAGAGGACGTTTGCCCTCCTGCGTCACCGTCAGACAGGTCCCTGGAGGATTGCTGCCGCTGCGGGAGAGGAAGAGACCAGAAGGATCTTCGAGGCTCTTGATGCCGTTCTCCTCCATGTCGAAACAGCCGACATCGTCGGTGGGGCCGAAACGGTTCTTCACAGCTCGCAGCAAGCGCAGGCGGGAATGCCGTTCTCCTTCGAAGTTGCACACTACGTCGACGAGGTGTTCGAGGAGCCGGGGGCCGGCGATTGTGCCGTCCTTCGTGATGTGGCCGACGAGCACGGTCGGCAGCGACCGGGCCTTCGCTTCGCGAATGAGAGCTGCCGCGACTTCTCTGACCTGAGTGACGCCACCGGGCACACCGTCGATCTCGGAGGATGCAAGAGTCTGGATGGAGTCGACGACGAGCATGTCGGGCGACTCTGCCTCGATCATTCCCAGGACCGCGCCCAAGTCTGTCTCCGCGGCCAGCAGCAGGGTGTCTTCGAGTGCGTTGATGCGTTCGGCACGCAGACGCACCTGACCAGCTGATTCTTCGCCCGTGACATAGAGGACCTTGGACCCGAATTTGGCGACGCGTGCCGCCACATCAAGCAGAAGCGTCGATTTGCCGACGCCTGGCTCCCCGGAGAGGAGGACGACGGCGCCGGGGACGATGCCACCGCCGAGGACGCGGTCGAATTCGCTGACGTAGGTGGTTTTGGCCTGAGCCAGAGTGGAGTCGATCTGGTTGATCGACTTTGCCCCACTGGACTTCTTGACCTTCGTCTTAACCGAGGTCTTCCCAGCACCCTTCTCCTCGAGCGTTCCCCAGGCTTGGCATTCCGGGCAGCGCCCCAGCCATTTGACGGTCGAATAGCCGCATTCCGTGCAGGTGAAAGACATAGGACAATTCTGACACGGTGCACTGACACGGCCGATGCACAGGCACCGAGGTGATCCCACCACACGTGAGGACGAGCCAGCTGTTCAGCGTGCTCACTAGGAATTCTCGGCAGATTCGCATGGTTATGCCTGGTGACAAACGAATAGTGACGAGCGAGGCCAGAGTGCCTCAAGAAGGAGGCCCCATGGGTTCGGCTTTGACCGGCGAACAGTCGCCGGGAATGATCGACTGGGCAGCGATGCCCACCTACAACACCATCATGTCCGTAGCGGTCGGCGCAGGGTTGCTGGCAGTCGTGCTGCTTTTCGTGGACCTGCGGAAGGCAAGCGGAGGCGACGAGACATCCGAACGACGGAGGTTGCTGAGCACCGACGGCTGGGCCATCATATTCGGTGTCCTAGGAGTGTTGCTGACTGCGACCGGACTGCACATGACATTGTCCTGGCCTCTGGCAGCGGGCGGTTTCGCCTTCGACAACATCATCTTCGGCGAGACGAGCCTGGCCTTCGGCGTCATAATGCTCGGTGCCGCCATCTACCTTTGGAAGCGCGGGGCAGAACTCAAAGCAGATCCCGCCCCACTGAGGCTGGCAGCGCGCACGGCCCGTCCGCTGTCCATCTTCATTGCTGCATTGGGACTGGCATTGTTTGCCATCGCGATCGCCGGAGTCACCTACCAGTTGTTCGCCGCCCCACCACAGGAGCCGATTTCGGGTGCCTTCGCTGACTACCCGATGATCGAGGCGAGCTTCATGTCGCTGCTCTTCGCACTTGTCGGTGTCGGAGCAGTCGTGTTCCCGTTCGCCGTGAACTCTGTTCTGCGGGCTCCCGCTGGCGCCAAATCCGGGTGCGCAGTCAAGACCGTCGGAATCATGTTCACGATCACCGGCGTCTTCTTCGTGCTCTTCGGTGCCATGAACTACTTCACCCACATCGGACTCGTCGTCAACACGATGTGACCGAGGCGAAGACCGTAGAACCGGTCATGCAATAGAAATCGGGCTCCCAACGAACGCTGTCGTGGGGAGCCCGACTTGTGCCCAGGTCGATATCAGTCGAGGGTGGTGAGGATCCTGGGTCCGTCCTCGGTGATGGCGATCGTGTTCTCTGAATGCGCGCCGTTCGAGCCGTCGGCCAAACGCAGCGTCCAACCGTCCTTGTCGACGGAGAGCTGCTTCGAGGTGAATGACCACCAGGGTTCGATCGCGAGTGTCAGACCCGGCTTGAGTACCAGCCCGCGACCGCCCTTGCCTCGGTTGGCCACGTGCGGATCTTCGTGCATCGTGTGTCCCAGGCCGTGTCCGCCGAAGTCGAGGTTGACGGGAATGCGCTGTTCATCGGCGATATCGCCGATGGCCTTCGAAATGTCGCCGAGGCGGTTGCCCGGCTGCGCGGCCGAAATGCCGGCTTCCAGCCCGGCCCAGGTGGAGTCGATGAGGCGCTGATCCTCGTCGCTGCCGTTGCCGACGACGACGGAGCGCGCTGCATCGGCGACCCAGCCGTCGATGGATACGGCGAAGTCCAGAGTGAGCAGGTCGCCTTCCTTCATCACGTAGTCGTGGGGTTTGCCGTGGAGGACACCATCGTTGACGGAGAGGCAGATGACGTTCCGGAAGGGGCCTTCGCCGAAGGAAGGGGCATAGTCCCAATAGCAGGACTTGGCACCGGCCTCTTCGATGAGCTTTCGTGCGCGCTTCTCCAGATGCATGATGTTCATGCCCGGTTCCGCGAGCTCAGACAATTCGGCCAGTGTCTTCGCGACGAATCGGCCGGTGACCGCCATCTTGTCGATCTCGGCGGGTGTCTTCAGCTCAATCACAGGTGTTCTCCTTCAGTATTCACGGGCTCAATCGCAACTTTAGTCGGTCTGGCCCCTTCCGTCTCGGTCACCCTGGGCTTCCGTGAGCAAGCAGACAGTCGCGAGCGAATTCCATTGCAAGGAATCTTGCTGGCAGGTAGGTTCGTCGCCATGAGAGATATCGTCTTCGCTGTCATCCTCGGCAATGCCTTCGGGATGTCCTTGATGTCCGGAGCGCAGGCCTTCGATGAGGGCTCTGACTCGTGGATACTTCAGCTGATCGTCTTCCCGCTCGTCGCTGCAATTGGAATCATGTTGCTGCTCCTCGAGCACAGAAAGAAGCGGGTGTCGGCCGAAAGCCGACACCCGAATTCTCATGACACTGGTCAAGAGCCAGAACAGCCTCGCTGACTACTGCGCCAGCTCCTCGGACCGCTCGCGCTGCGCCACATATCTGCGGCGATAGTCGAGCCAGACCAGCGACCCGAGGATCGGTATGGCGATGATGAACACCGCCCACGCCAACTTGGTGGGACCATCGACCGTCGACCGAGCCAGCGACACCAATGACCAGACAGTCAAACAGACTATGGCGAGGAAGAGCGCGGTCCAGGCAACATCGTACCAAGCGGGCAGCAGAGGGTTCTCAGACATGTCAGCAGACTATCGCATCTGACAAGTGACCTTCACAGGAACTCCACTCCCTGGGCCAGCGGCAGCTCACCGGAGTAGTTGACCGTGTTCGTGGCCTGCCGCATATAGGCCTTCCACGAATCGGTGCCGGACTCGCGGCCGCCACCGGTCTCCTTCTCACCGCCGAAGGCCCCGCCGATCTCCGCACCGGAGGTGCCGATGTTGACGTTGGCGATCCCGCAGTCGGAGCGGGTCAGGAACTTCTCCGACTCGGTCAGCTCGGAGGTGAAGATCGCCGAGGACAGTCCCTGCGGCACCCCGTTGTGGATCTCGAGTGCCTGGTCGAGGTCGGAATAGGTGACGACGTAGAGGATGGGCGCGAAGGTCTCCGACTCCATCACCGAGGTCTGAGCGGGCATCCGCACGACAGCCGGCTCCACGTAGTGAGCGTCCGGCCGGTCATCATCGAGGACGCGTCCACCGCCGCAGAGCACGGTGCCGCCTTCCGACTCGGCCTGCGTCAGGGCCGCCTGCATCGCGTCGTAGGACCCCTCGTTGATGAGTGGTCCCACCAGCACACCGTCATCGGTGGGGGATCCGATGCTCAAGGTCTTGTAGGCGGCGACGATCTTGTCCACGAAGTCATCGGCAATCGACTCGTGGACGATGAGGCGGCGCAGGGTAGTGCACCGCTGACCGGCCGTGCCGGCGGCCGCGAACACGACACCGCGCAGGGCCAGATCGATGTCCGCGCTCGGAGCCACGATCGCACCATTGTTGCCGCCGAGTTCCAACAGCACTCGACCGAAGCGCTCGGCCACGACCGGACCGACCTCACGCCCCATGCGCACCGAGCCGGTGGCCGAGACCAGGGCCACACGCTCGTCGCGGACCATGGCATCACCGATGTCCCTACCACCGACCAGGACAGGGACAAGTCCCTCCGGAGCCCCCACCTCGGCGGCGGCACGGGCCAGCAGGGATTGGGCGCCGAGGGCGGCGAGCACAGCATTCTCCGAAGGCTTCCACACCACTGCGTCACCGGCGACCAGAGCCAGTGCAGTGTTCCAGGAATACACGGCGACGGGGAAGTTGAAGGCGGAGATGACTCCGACGACACCGAGCGGATGCCAGGTCTCCATAAGCCTGTGACCGGGACGTTCGCTGGGCATCGTCTTGCCCCACAGCTGCCGGGACTGGCCCAGGGCGAACTCGCAGATGTCGATCATCTCCTGCACCTCACCGGCGGCCTCGGACGGGGTCTTGCCCGCCTCGACGGTGATGATCTTCGCAAGATCCTCCTTATGCTCGCCCAGCAGCTGTCCCCAGCGCTGCACCAGCTGACCGCGCACGGGCGCGGGAACGTCACGCCAGGTGGAGAATGCCTCGGCGGCCGCGGCGATCTTCTCCGACGCGGACTCCTTGGTGTCCGCTGCCAGGGTGCCCAGGCTCTGTCCGGTGATGGGGGAGCGGGCAGGCAGGCTCGCCGCGGCATTGGTGCCGCCGCTGAGCGTGGAGGCGTCGACCCCGCAGGCCTTGAGGCCGGATGTGAGCAGGTCGGTGATGGTTTGGTCGGTGGGCAATGCGGTCATTGCTGTCCTTTCGCTGGTGCTCGTGATGAGCGGGAATCTGATGTTGGGAATGAGTCAGGGGCGATGGGAGTGGGGGAAGGGGCGTCAGACGATATTGAGCTCCTTGCGCAGACCCGAGGTGGCAAAGCGCCGTTTGTCCAGCCCGGAGACGTCGACGAAGGGCTGGTGCCCCGTCATGAGATCGGCGACGACGTCTCCGACCGCCGGGCCCATGAGGAACCCGTGTCCGGAGAACCCGCAGGCGTAGAAGAAGCCGGAGAGCTCCTCGGCCTCCCCGATGAGGGCATTGTGATCGGGGGTCATCTCATAGAGTCCAGCCCAGCCGCGTTTGGCCTCGACATCGCCGAGGCCCGGTGCCCGAGTCTCGATGAGCTCGGCCAGCGTGGGCAGCCAGTCCGGGCTGCGCTTGTCGTCGAACTCCCACACATCCGCCTCGTCCGGGCATCCGAAGAGCAGGCCAGGGCCTTCCGGATGGACGTAGAAGCTTGTGGAGAAGTCGATTGTGAAGGGCATCCGCGCCAGGTCGATGCCCAGGGCAGCCTCATCCACGGGTTCGCTGACCATGATCTCCCGGCGCAGGGGCCGCACCGGCAGATCCACACCAGCGGCCTCACCGATGAGCCCGGACCAGGCGCCGGCGGCACAGACTGCCTGTGCGCATTCGATTCTGCCCTTGCTCGTGATCACCGCGGTGACCCTGCGCTCGCCACTCGTAGCACCACCGGTGGACTCAAACCCGGTCACCTCGCAGTTCTTCAGCACCTGCACGCCCAGATCCCGTGCGGCGTTGATGTACCCGGACACCACGGCCTCCGGCGTGCAGTGACCATCATCGGGATTGAAGGCACCGGCGACCAGCCCGTCGGTATCGATGTACGGGGCCAGCTCGGTCACCTCGGCGACACTGAGCATCTGGGAATCCAATCCCATGCGCTGCTGCAGGCCGACGTTGGCAGCGAAGGTCTCGGCGTCCGCGGCTGAATCGAGGAGGAACAGGTACCCGTTGCTGACCAGGTCGATGTCGATGCCGAACTCGGCTTCGAAGTTGCGCAGCACTTCGAGGCTGCGCGTGGCCAAAGCGATGTTGACCTCATCGGAGAACTGGCAGCGGACCCCGCCGGCGGCCTTCGATGTCGAACCCGAACCGGGAGTGTCCCGCTCGACGAGAACGATGTCGTCGACGCCATTCTTGGCTAGGTGATAGGCGATGGATGCTCCCATGACTCCGGCGCCGATGATGACCACCTCGGCGCTGCCCGGGGCTGCTGATGTGCTCTCCAACTTCCACCTCTTTCTTCTCCTGCCGCGATGACCGTCCTTGGCCCTCGCAGTAGTGGGGAATGCCGACATCGATGTCGGCAGATTGCGGCTCACTGCCCATTGTGGTTCCCGCCACGTTTAAGGACAAGAGCGAGTTCATGAAAACTATTTTTAGATAATCTTAAAAGAGCTAGGATGTGGCCATGGCATGGACTTTGGGACAGCTGCGCACCTTCGTCACCGTGGTCGAACTCGGGTCGATGACCAGGGCAGCAGAGCAGTTGGGCTACAGCATCGGTGCGGTCTCCCAGCACATGAGTGCTCTGCGCCGAGCCGTCGGTTCCGAACTCTTCCTCCGCCGAGGCAGGGGAATGGTTCTGGCCGAGGCCGGTCGAACGCTGCTCCCGCGCGCCCGAAGCATCCTCGCTGCCCAGAAGCAGGCCGAGATGGCGATGCTGGGCAGGGACTTCCGCAGCGAAGCCATCGTGACTCTCGGAGTCTTCGGATCGGCATCGACGAGAGCACTGCCGTCGATCGTCAGAGCACTCGGCGAGCTCCACCCGCACATCGAAGTCCGAGCCCGCGAGATCAACGTCGAGACCATGTCCTCAGCGGTCATCGACGGGGCCATCGACCTAGGGATCGGCATCAACTATCCGGCCGTGCCCCTGCCGCCCATGCGCGGCCTGAGCTGGACGACCGTGGCCAGTGAGGACTTCGGCATCGTCGTACCAGCCGGCTCAACTCCACCCGCCGGCGAAGAGTTGGCCGAGGCCGATTGGATCCTGCCCCCGGCCGAAGCGCTCTTCGGCCGAGCGATGCGACTGGCCACCGCGGCGATGGGCATTGCCGCGAAGGAGACCCACATCGTCACCGACACCGCGGTCGCGCTCGCGCTGGCCGGCACGGGTCTCGGGCTGACGCTGGCCACACCGATCATGATGTCCTTGGGCGGGTCCGATGTGGATCTTCATCCCATCGCCGAGGCGGGCGGCAGGGAGATCATCGTCCTGACCTCCCCGGCCCCGGCAGACCCGGTTGCCGCAGTCGCCGAGGTGGTGGCCGAGGTCTTTCGTCCTAGGATGGGGCCATGAGCTTCGATCATCAGTGGAACCGTATCCGTGAGACCAATCCCGATCACTCCGCGAACTATGCGCAGCGGTGGCGCACTCTCGCCGCTGCCGGTCACGACATCGGGGGAGAGTCGAGGTTCGTCAATGCGATGGCACCGCGTGGTGCGCGCATCCTCGACGCCGGCTGCGGAACCGGTCGTGCAGGGGGCCTGCTCTTAGGCGAAGGGCACAGCGTCTACGGAGTCGACCTCGACGAGTTCCTCATCGCAGTCGCCGAAGAGGACTTCCCGAGCGGTGAATGGCACACCGGCGACTTAGCCGAATTCGACTTCGCAGATGCGGGCATCAACGATATCGACGTGGCGTTCTGCGCCGGCAACGTCCTGTCCTTCCTCGATCCCGCCTCACGTCGCCAGACCCTGTCGAACATCAGATCGACGCTGAAGCCCGGTGGACGCTTCGTCGCAGGATTCGGGGCCGGCCGCGGCTACGACTTCGCAGACTTCATCGACGATGTGAAGTCGACCGGGATGCTCGTCAACCTCAAGCTGTCCACCTGGGAACTCCACCCCTATGAACCCGACAGCGATTTCCTCGTCCTCATCGCCGAACGCGTGTGAACTCGGGCTCTCAAATGAGCAATCGCGCCTATGAAGAAGAGCTGCTCGCCGCCATCTACGACGACGACAATCCGGATGGACCCGACCACGACTACTTCCGCGAACTCGCACTGGAGCTGTCGGCGACTCGCATCACAGATCTGGGGTGCGGCACAGGAATCCTGACCGCGACAGTGACCGAGCCGGGGCGCACCGTCGTCGGAATTGACCCTGCCGCGGCAATGCTTGAACGTGCCGCGGCGCGCCCCGGAGGCGACGCGGTGGAATGGCGTCTTGGAACGTCTGCACTGATTGAGCCCGATTCCAGCGACCTCATCGTGATGAGCGGAAATGTCGCGATGCACATCCTCGGCGATGCCTGGACTGCCACCCTGCGCGATATCAGTCGAGGACTGCGCAGAGGTGGTGTCCTGGCCTTCGAAGCTCGCAACCCGCTGGCTCAGGCGTGGAGAAATTGGAACAGGCCAGCCCAGATTCGGGAGACCGCAGCCGGGTCGCTGCGAGAGAAAACGACCACCTCGGAGCCGGACGACGAGGGCATCATCACCATGGACAGTGTCAACGAATTCCGCGATGCCGACCAGGTGATCAGCGTCAGCCAGCGACTGCAGTTTCGAACCTTCGAGACTCTTCGTGACGACCTGAGCGCGGCTGGTATGAGAGTGCGCGACAGCTGGCAGAACTGGGATCGCACACCGTTCACCGGGTCCGCCGATGAGCCGCTGATGATCATTGAAGCTGTGAACGCCGACGATCTGCACACCTGAGAACTTCCCGTGCGGCTCTGGGGGTGCTCCACGGTGACTCTTGGAGCGTGGGCCGAAACATGATTGGCTGGTGGCGTCGGTTCGACACGGTCCGACGGAGTTCGCACAAATACAGGAGCGGTCAGCATGATTTTCATCGTTGTGAAGTACGACGTGAAGCCCGAAAGCGTCGAGAAGTTCCCCGAGGCCGTGCGTGCCTTCACCGAGGCAGTGCGACAGGAGCCCGGCAACCTGTGGTTCGAATGGTCGAAGAGCCTGGAGAAGGACAACGAGTTCGTGCTCATCGAAGCATTCACCGACGAAGGGGCAGAGCCTCACGTCAAGAGCGATCATTTCGCCGCCGGCCTCGAGGCCATGCGCCCGCATCTGGCGTCGACGCCGAAGATCATCTCCCGCAAGATCGACGGCGAAGGCTGGGATGAGATGGGTGAACTGCAGATCGACTGACCTGGCCCACCCGCAGCCAGCCAGCCTGCAAACGCGTCGACCCTGTTGCTTCATGGCGCGGTTGCTTAGACTTCACTCATGGCGACCAAAGCGATGAATGTGGCGGCAATCGAGCAGGCCCTCGGTGAGCCCTGGGCGGAGACCAGAGCCCGGCTCGAAGCGGCCGGAGGGGCGTCGGCGAGTCACAAGGAACTCGCCGACGCCCTCTACCCGCAGTTCGATGGAGTCGTAGAGAAACACGGCTGGTGGGTTCAGGGCGCGGTCGTCGCCTTTGAACAGGAGATCGGCAGGCGAGTGCCCGGCCAGCGGGCCGACGGCACCTTCGACGTCGCGGTCTCTCGCACCGTGACCGGTCAGCGTGATGACGTCATCACCCGATTCGCCTTCCTCATCGATGAGGGAACATTGGCAGGCCTGGCCCTCGACGGTGAGGCCCGGACTTCGAAGACGCCGAAGCGCTCCTTCTGGCGGGCGGGCCTCGAGGACGGGACCAAGTTCGAGGCAGCGGCCGAACGGAAAGACGAGAACAGAACACTCCTCGTCCTCACCGTCTCCAAACTCCCCAGCGCCGAGAGGCTCAAGGAATGGCGGTCAGACCTGAAGGGTCTTCTCTCCCAGATCTAGTTCCCGCCGACGATCGGGTTCCAGGTTCCGAGCATGTGGGCAGCCACGATGGCAAGAGCACAGACTGCCAGAGACACCACCACCGCCAGACGGTCATCGGAGCCGAAGGTCGACGCTCGACGCCAGGTCCGCCCAGGACGGCCGAACGCACGGCCCTCCATCGCCATCGCCAAGGTGGTGCCGCGACGAATCGACTGCACCAGCAGCACGAAGATGCCGGCGAACAGACTGCGCGTGCGCCGGACGATCGAACCGCCGGCAATGCCCCTGGCCCGTCTGGCCATCGCCAGGGTCTGCCATTCGCTGACGAGCAGACCGAGCAGTCTGCTGGCTGCCAGCACCGAGACGACAACCACCTCGGGCAGACGCAGCCGCTGGACTAGCGCATCCGCTAAGTCACGGGGATCGATGGTCGAGGCGAGCACGATCAGTGGAATCGCCAGAGCCAGGGCGCGCAGGAAGATCGCTGTGGCAGCCTCCAACGAGCCAGTTGTCATCAGGATCGGACCGACGTCGATGACCACCTCACCAGTCTTCTCCGCCAAGATCGCCGTACCCCACGCGGCCAACAGCGCACCGAGAGGCAGGAACCACAGTCGTTTGAGAGCAGCCCGCAGATCGAGCCCCGTCGCCGGCAGCGCAAACAGGCAGAATCCGAGGACGACTCCCGCCGAGACCACATCGATGCTCAGCAGAGTCCCGACCATGAGGATGAGCGCCACAGCGATCTTCGTCAGCGGATTGCACCTGACCAGCGCCGTCCTGCGCACAAGCGGAATGAGCTGACCCGGATCATGAACTGCGACTGGTGACGGTGTTGGTGCACTCAATTCTCTCGCCCCTCCTGGGTGTCTCCAGCTCCGGATGTCTGCTTCTTGCGCTGAGCACCGCCGAGGACGACGCGTCTGGCCCCGATCGCTTCGAGGAAGGCATGATCGTGACTGATGGCGACCACCGTTGATCCGCGTGCGAGGACATCGAGGAACTGCCCGACCAGCCCTGCCCAGGTCAGGGCGTCCTGACCGAAGGTCGGCTCGTCGACGATGAGCAGCTGCGGGCGGGGAGCCATCATCGCCGCCACCGACAGTCGCCGCTTCTCACCACCGGAGAGCCCCTGCGGATGTGCATCAGCGAGACTTTCAAGGCCCAGCGCCTGCAGCAGTTCGGCGACACGCTCCTCAACCTGGACCGCTGACCATCCGGCCAGACGCGGACCCAGCGCCAGCTCCTCGGCGACGCTGGAGCGCAGGAACTGATGCTCAGGCTCCTGGAACACCATCCCAATGCGAGGAGCCAGGAGTGCTGAGGGCCAGCGGAAGGGCCTGGCATGCTTGGCCCCGGAGCGTAGGGAACCCAACGCATTGACCTCGCCACCGAACTCGGGAATGAGGCCGGCCAGGGTCAGTGCCAGCGTTGATTTTCCGGCACCATTGGCGCCGATGATGCCCACTGCTTCACCTGTACGGATGGACAGATCGAGGCCAGCCGCGGCCGCAGCCTTCGCCCGCGGACGAGCAACGTCGAGTCGTTCGGTCCTGAGGACGAGGTCGCCGTCCGGCCTGGATTCGGTGCGCAACGGTCCCGCACGCCCAGGCACCCAGATTCCACACTCAATCAGCGCCTCTGCGAGTTCCGGATCACCGAAGACCAGCCTCGGCGGGCCTTGTGTGAGCAGACCATCTGGGCCCAGGACGATCACGGTGTCCACATGATCGAGCCACAGATCGACCCGGTGTTCGACGATGATCATCGTCGCCGAGGTGGCCGCCTGGGTGCCGAGGACAGCATCACGAACGGAGACGGCCGAGTCCGGATCGATGTTCGCAGTCGGCTCGTCGAGGATGATCACCTGCGGTGCCATGGCATGGATTCCGGCCAGCGCCAGCCGCTGCTTCTGACCTCCGGACAGGGCCGCGGTGGGATGGTCGTGGGGCAGATCGAGGCCCAAGGCCGCCAGCGAAGTGGAGATCCGTTCTTCGATGACATCAGCGGGCAGCCCCAGATTCTCCATGCCGAAGGCGACATCGTCACCGACGCGGGAGAAGATCACCTGCGAATCGGGATCCTGCAGAACCAGCCCGGCATCACCTCGGCGAGGGTCGGGTGGCCGGTCACCGATGCGCAGCTGGCCGGTGGCCTCACCGGACTCGGCAGGCAGAACCCCGGCGATCGCATGTAAGAGAGTGGTCTTGCCGGCCCCGGAGGGACCGAGCAGAAGCACCTTCTCACCCGCATCGATGCTCAGATCGAGCGGGCCCACTGCAGGTTCGTCACGATCTGCATGGCGCCACGAAAACCCCTGGGCGCGAATCGGCAGAGCCATCAACGCAGGCGGCCGGAGGCGAAGGAGGACAGTGCCCCGGTCTTCGCGATCGCACGGTAGGCGAACCACGCGCCGATGCCGGAGATGACGACGCCGGAGATGATTGCGCACACCGTGTAGGCCGCCTGGAAGCCGAACTGCCATTCGGCGTTGTACATGATGTTCTCGCTCACGGACATGAACGCGGCCGCCAGCAATCCGGCCAGGCTCGTGACCCACAGATTGAACTTCCGATAGCCGAAGGCGGCGAAGATGAGCTCGGCGCCGAGGCCCTGGACGAGCCCGGAGAGCAGGACGGTGGCTCCGAAGTGGGAACCGAGGACCGCTTCGACGATGGCGGCGATCAGCTCGCACAGAAGGGCGGCACCTGGTTTGCGGATGATGGCCCCGGCCAGCGGACCGGCGAGAACCCACAGGCCGGCGATGAGGCCGATCGAGGGTGGAAAGGCCTGGAACCCGAGTTCGAGGACCTTCCAACTCAGGGCCAAGACCCAGAAGATGAGTCCGACGCCGATTCCGAGCACAGCGGTGACGACGTAGTCGACGACCCTCCACTGCTTCGACGCCGGTGCTTGGGAATAGGCTCGTGCGGTCTTCGCAGTGGATTGCGGCGCGGTTGTTTCTGGCATTGTGCCTCCTCATATCAAGGAGGGGTAGAAGAGTCTCGACTTCCTTCGGCGGTGCTAGCCGCATCAGGTTCGAGGGTCTGCAGCTTCATCTGCACTCTCAGCACCCATTTCGGCGCTCCCCTGTCGTGGCAACCACTGTACAGCAGGTAGGACGGGACTCAGCCCGGGACGACCATGACCGGACCCTCGGCATGGTGGAGGACTCTGCGTGAGGTGGAACCCAGAATGGCGCTTCGGATTGCTCCGCGGCCGCGAGTGCCCAGGACGGTCAGCTGCGCGGTCCGCGAGGCTTCGCCGAGCACCTCTGCAGGATCTCCGGTCGGCACCGTTGCACTCACTCGCAGATCGGTGAACTGCTGTGTCACCGTCGCGACCTCGGTCTCAAGCGCGGTCTCGAGCTCCAATCTTCTTCGGCCGGTGACCTCGGAGCTCAGCTCGAGCTCGGGATACCAGTAGAGCCATTCATCTCCAGAGGGCAGGACGGAGACGATCTCGAGGGCTGCTCCTCGTGAAGCAGCCACCTCGGCTGCGCTGAACATGGCCATCCGGCCGAACTCGGAGCCATCGACGGCGACGACGACCGCACCTGAATTCGAATCTGAGTGGTGGCCGGGAATGACTATCGTCGGGCAGTGCGAGTGCGCGGGCAGAGCCGTGGACACCGAACCGAGGATCCGTCCCATGAACCCGCCGCGACCGCGTGACCCCACGACAACCGTCCGGGCGTGAGCGCTCAGGTCTCGCAGGACGCCGGCGGCATCGCCTTCTTGGGCGCGGTAGGAGACAGGGCCCGGGTGGGCGCTCAGCTGCTCGGCCGCCTCGGTGAGGGTCTTCTCGACTCCTCGGTGCGCAGCTTCGAGCTCATTGTGCTCTGGCATGGACGCAATGTTCGGATAGATCATCGTGGGCACGGTGTAGGCGGAGACCACGGTGAGCGCGATGCGGCGGCGGGCGGCTTCGGCTGCTCCGTATTCGAGTGCGCGTACGGCGAGTTCTGAGCCGTCGTATCCGACGAGGATTCCGAGTTTCGTCGATGTCTGTTCAGGTGAGAGCTTCTCGGCAGTCATAGCAGACCTCCCAAAGGGGGCCGACGCTACCCTGACGAGGACGATGGCCCCGATCATCAGAACCGTTCTGGTCAGGACTATTCTACCAAGATTCTTCTACGGAATGTAGAGGAAAGCCTCAGATCGCGAAGCCCATATGGGCAAGCGCGTAGCGGAGGATGTGCTCCTGTCCGTGGCACATCTCGCCGACGATATCGGAGCGCAGAGTCTCTTCCGGGGTCAGCCAGTCGAGGCTCAGTGCATCGGCGCGGGGAGTGCACTCACCGCGGACTTCGAGGATGAAGCACATCGAGATCGCATGTTGGCGAGGGTCGTGGAGGAGCGAGGATCCCTCGGTGGGGAAGTACTCGGCGATGTGGAAGGGTGCGATCGCGGGCGGAATCACCGGCAGCGCCATCGGGCCGAGGTCGTTCTCCGCGTGGCGCATCAGCGCCGCACGGATGCTCTCATGAAAGCGAATGCGTCCGCCGACGACCTCTCGGCCCAGGGTTCCGTCGTCCAGGCTGCGCAGCAGCAGCCCGATCCGTTCGACGTCTCCGGACTCGCCCACCCGGACAGGGATCGCGTTGACATAGGGGATGGGCAGTCGCCGTCGCAGCTGAGCGAACTCGGCATCATCGAACCAGTTCTCGTCGAAGTCCAGAGCAGTGCGCGTCATGGCTCAATTGTGTCACAGTTCACCGGCGCGCTCGAGAGTTCCGATGGGTGGGACCGGGTGGTGGTTCTTCGTTGGAGTCGGGTAAAGTATCTTGATGTCGAGATAAAATTCTGGCCAGACCGTGACAGTGAAGTGACGTAGCCTACAGTTGTGTCAGCCACTGACAGACCTGAACGGTCAAGGATGTTTGAAGGGGTTAACCATGATCAATCATGAAGTCCGTACGCACAAGAGCTCAGAGAACCTGGCTCGCGAAGACCAACTCGCCTGGAAGATCGCCGAGGTCGCATCAGACCCGACTCCAGTGGATTCAGAGGTCACCGAAATGGTGATCAACCGCGTCATCGACAACGCCTCGGTGGCCGCAGCCTCGGTGCGCCGCTCGGCTCCGCTGCACGCACGCGAACAGGCGCAGACCCACCCGTACTCACCTGGTGCCACCGTCTTCGGTCTGCCCCTGGGTGAGCACTTCTCCCCGGAATGGGCAGCCTGGGCCAATGGAGTCGCCGTTCGTGAACTCGACTTCCATGACACCTTCCTCGCCGCCGAGTACTCACACCCCGGCGACAACATTCCACCGGTTCTCGCAGTCGCCCAGCACAAGGGCATCAGCGGCAAGGACCTCATCAACGGCATCGCGACCGGATACGAGATCCAGGTCGACCTGGTCAAGGGAATGTGCCTGCACGAGCACAAGATCGACCACGTCGCCCACCTCGGCCCATCTGCGGCTGCCGGTATCGGCGCCATGCTCGGCCTCGACACCGAGGTCACCTTCCAGGCGATCCAGCAGGCGCTGCACGTGACCACCGCGACCCGTCAGTCCCGCAAGGGCGAGATCTCGTCGTGGAAGGCACACGCCCCCGCATTCGCCGGCAAGATGGCTGTCGAATCAGTCGACCGTGCCATGCGCGGTGAGGGCGCACCCAACCCGATCTACGAAGGTGAAGACGGCTTCATCGCCTGGATCCTCTCCGGACCCGAGGCTCGATACACCATCCCTCTGCCAGGTGCAGGCGAAGCCAAGCGCGCGATCCTCGACACCTACACCAAGGAGCACTCGGCCGAGTACCAGGCGCAGGCGCTCATCGACCTCGCCCGCAAGCTCGGTGGCGAGATCGAGGATCTGAGCAAGATCAAGCGCATCGTCATCCACACCTCGCACCACACGCACAACGTCATCGGCACCGGCGCGAACGATCCGCAGAAGATGGATCCCAAGGCCAGCCGCGAGACCCTTGACCACTCGATCATGTACATCTTCGCTGTGGCTATGGAAGACCAGGGCTGGCACCACGAGCACTCCTACGCTCCCGAGCGTGCCGGACGTCCCGAAACGGTCCAGCTGTGGCACAAGATCGAGACCACCGAAGACAAGGAATGGACTCGCCGCTACCACTCGATCGATCCCAATGAGAAGGCCTTCGGCGGCCGCGTGGAGATCGAATTCGAAGACGGTTCGACTCTCGTCGACGAGATCGCAGTGGCCGACGCGCACCCCTTCGGTGCTCGTCCCTTCGCCCGCGCGAACTACGTCGAGAAGTTCAAGACCCTGTCCGAAGGCGTCCTCACCGGTGCCGAACAGACTCGCTTCCTCGACCTGGCCGAGAACCTCGAGAACCTCGACGCCAAGGGCGTGGCTGAGCTCAGCTTCACCGTTGACGGACTCGAGCACACCGGTTCGAAGGGCATCTTCTGATGTTGGGGGCAACCGCAACCCCGGCCGAGCGTCGGAAGAAGTTCCGTGAGCTCCTCGCCGGTGACCAGATCGTCCAGTTCCCCGGAGCCATCAACCCGATCAACGCTCAGATCATCGAGCAGACCGGGTTCGAGGGTGTCTACATCTCCGGCGGTGCCTTCTCCGCAGCCATGGGCCTGCCCGATATCGGACTCACCACGCTCACCGAGGTGGCCGATCACGGACGCAACATCGCCCGGGTGACGAACCTGCCGACCTTCATCGACGCCGACACCGGCTGGGGCGAGGCCATGAACGTGGCGCGCACCATCCAGGAATTCGAAGACGCCGGAATCTCGGGGATGCACCTCGAGGATCAGGTGAACCCGAAGCGCTGCGGCCACCTCGACGGCAAAGAGGTTGTCACCGCTGCCGAGATGTCCAAACGCATCGCCGCTGCGGTCAAGGGGCGCCGGGACGAGAACTTCGTCATCAGCGCCCGCACCGACTCCCGCGCAGGCGAAGGTCTCGACGCGGCGATCGATCGCGCGAAGGCCTATGTCGACGCGGGTGCGGACCTGATCTTCCCCGAAGCCATGCGCGATCTCGGCGAATTCGAGAAATTCGCAAGCAGCGTGGATGTTCCGATTTTGGCGAACATGACAGAATTCGGAAAGAGCGAACTGTTCACGACCGAGCAGTTGGCGAACGTCGGAGTGAAAATCGTGATCTACCCGGTCACAACTCTGCGTCTCGCCATGGGTGCGATCAAATCGGGCCTGCAGACCATTCGCGACCAGGGCACCCAGGTGGACCTGCTCGAGGGAATGCAGACTCGTGCGGACCTGTACGACACGATCGACTACGCTGCGTACAACGATTTTGATGCAGCCGTATTCAACTTTTCACAGGAGGGTCACAAGTGACCGAAGAAATCAAGAAGGGCCTCGCCGGCGTCGTCGTCGACACCACGGCCGTTTCGAAGGTAGTCCAGGAAACGAACTCGCTCACCTACCGCGGGTACCCCGTGCAGGAACTCGCTGCACAGCGCAACTTCGAAGACGTCGCCTACCTGATCTGGAACGGTGAACTTCCGAACCAGGCTCAGCTCGACGAGTTCAAGGCCCGCGAGCGTTCACAGCGCAAGATCGACGACAAGCTGATCCAGCTCATCCTCGATCTGCCCAAGGACTGCCACCCGATGCACGTGGTGCAGACGGCAGTGTCCTACCTCGGTGCCGTCGACCCTGAAGCAGACGTCGAAGGTGAAGAGGCCAACTTGGCCAAGGCCGAGCGTCTCTACGCGCAGCTGCCCACGATTGTGGCCGTCGACCACCGTCGCCGTCACGGCCTGGACCCGGTCGCTCCGACCGAGGACCTCGACTACGCCGCGAACTTCTTCAAGATGGTCTTCGACGAGGTTCCCGACGAAGCGGTCTTGCGCTGCTTCGACATCTCGATGATCCTCTACGCAGAGCACTCGTTCAACGCCTCGACGTTCACCACCCGCGTCATCACCTCGACTACGGCCGACCTGTATTCGGCAGTCGCCGGTGGCGTCGGCGCCCTCAAGGGCCCCCTGCACGGTGGCGCCAATGAGGCAGTCATGGCGATGCTCGAAGAGGTCGGCACCGCCGATAAAGCTGCGGAATGGATCGACAATGCTCTGGCCAACAAGGCCAAGATCATGGGCTTCGGTCACCGTGTCTACAAGAACGGCGACTCGCGCGTGCCGACCATGCGCAAGGCCTTCGAGAACATGGTCGCGGCCAAGGGCGCAACCGATCTCCTCGACCTCTACAACGCATTCGAAGAGGACTTCGTCGGACGCAAGGGCATCTACCCGAACCTCGACTACCCCTCAGGTCCGGCGTACCACCTGATGGGCTTCGACACCGATCAGTTCACACCCATGTTCGTCATGGCCCGCATCACCGGCTGGACCGCTCACATCATGGAGCAGCAGGCCAACAACGCTCTGATCCGTCCGCTGAGCGCCTACGACGGTCACGATCAGCGCGAGGTTCCCGAAAACCGGGGCTGAATCGCTACAGCTGAAAGGCTACGCACATGACCGTTGACGGCACATACCGTCCGGTCGATCTCGAGGGTTTCGACTTCACCGTCGCAGGTGGAGTCGGAACCCTCGTCATTGATCGGCCCGAAAAACGCAACGCTATCTCCCGTCCGATGTGGCGGGCGCTGCCTGACATCATCGCCGGCATCGATGCCGACGACTCCATCGGGGCGCTGGTGATCACAGGTGCGGCCGGGCATTTCTCCGCCGGGTCCGACATCGCAGACCTGAACGTCGCCCTCGCCGACTTCTGGGAACTCAATTCGACCGCCGAGGCGGCCGTTGCCAATTCCCGGACGACGACGATCGCTGCCATCACCGGCAACTGCGTGGGAGGCGGCACCGAGATCGCGGCAGCCTGCGACATCCGCATCGCCGCCCCCGGTTCGATCTTCGGTGTCACAGCCGCGAAGCTCGGCCTCGTCTACCCACCGGGACCGACACGTCGCCTGGCCACCGTGCTCGGAGACTCCTGGGCCAGGTACCTGCTGGTCACCGCCTCGATCATCACGTTCGAGACGATGCGCGAGCTCGGATTCTTCCATGAGGTCACCGAGACTCCGCTGGCCGCAGCACAGACGATGGGCGAGAAGATCGTCGGACTCTCCCGACTGTCCCAGATCGGGTCGAAGGCGGTCCTGGCCGGCGAACTCGGAGAGACCGTCAACCCACCGCAGTGGCTCGACGAGGCGTACCGGGAGGAGATCGCCGCGGGACAGAAGGCGTTCTTCGCCAAACGCGCGCCCGAGTTCGGCTTCGCTGCAACGGATTGGTCAGCCGAGTGATATCTGGCGCTAAACTGAACGAATGCGCCTAGCAGTCCTCGATATCGGGTCCAACAGCGTCCACCTCCTCGTGGTCGACGCTCATGTCGGAGCCCCGCCCTTGCCGGCCACCTCCCATAAAGAGGTCCTGCGCCTCGCCGAGTACCTCGGCGACGACGGGATGATCGATGCCGCAGGTCAGGAACGACTGCACAACTTCATCGCCGAGGCGGTGGAGATCGCCGAAGACCAAGGATCGGAACAGATCCTGGCGTTCGCCACCTCGGCGGTCAGGGATGCCCCGAACGGTGCCGAGCTCATCGATGCCATCAATGCTCAACTCGGTGTGACGCTGAACGTGATGTCCGGCAAGGACGAAGCGCGGGTGACTTTTCTCGCAGTCAGGCGCTGGTTCGGCTGGTCGGCGGGGAAGATTCTGCTGCTCGACATCGGTGGCGGCTCCCTTGAGATCGCGGCCGGTCAGGACGAATACCCGGAAGCAGCCGTGTCCGTGCCCTTGGGCGCTGGTCGCACCTATTCCGATTTCCTCCCCGATCCTCTGCCCAGTGCCGATGACATCCACAGCCTGCAGAAGTATGCGCGCTCCCAGATCGGTCGCATCGCCGGCAAGATCAACAGAGTCGGCACCGCCGATCAGGTCGTGGGGTCATCGAAGACCTTCCGTTCGCTGGCTCGGATCGCCGGCGCGGCACCCAGCGGCGACGGCATCTACGCCCCACGCAAACTCTTCCGCCGTGACCTCGCCGGAATCATCGAGACCCTGTCCTCAAGGATCCCCGAAGAGCGCGCGACGCTGCCCGGAGTCTCCCAGGCTCGGGCCGGACAGATCCTCGCGGGCGCCATCGTCGCCGACGCGGCCTTCGCCATCTTCGACGTCAACGTCATGAGTATCTCCCCATGGGCACTGCGGGAAGGGATCATCATGCGCAAACTCGACCTGCTCGATTCCGCGGAGACCTCCTCGGCGATGCGAGTGGAACTGGTCTGAGCACTTTCGCTTCTGTCCGTTGTGTTTCCCTTCTGCGCATTGCCTGTTAGATTTTTCCTAACTGCCGTGCACAGGCCACATGCCGAATCCCGGGCATGATAATGGTGGGAACGCACACGCTCTGAGAAGGAAACGAACTGTCAATGCGAACTGGCGAGCTGTCCCCATCGTTCCGCGATGAAGCCCTGCACACACTTGAGAACACCACTGCCGACAATCCGCTCGACGTCTTCGTCGTGGGTGGAGGCGTCACCGGAGCGGGCTCCGCATTCGATGCGGCTACCCGCGGACTGAAGGTCGGCGTCGTCGATGCGAAGGACTGGGCCTCGGGCACATCCTCACGGTCCTCGAAACTTATGCACGGTGGTCTGCGCTACCTCGAGATGCTCGACTTCAAACTCGTGGCCGAAGCATTGAAGGAACGAGACCTCCTCCTCCAGCACACGGCCCCGCACCTGGTCGAACCCGTCGCTTTCGTCTTCCCCTTCGAACACCGTCTCATCGACCGGGCCTTCATCGGCTCCGGCGTCCTGCTCTACGACACGATGGCGACCAGGCCAGGCCGCAAACGCGCGCTGCCGATGCACCGACATCTGGGCAAGAAGGCCCTGAGCGCTCACTTCCCCGGCCTGGCCGATGAGGCTGCGGTCGGTGCCCTCGAATATTACGATGCGAAGGTCGATGACGCCCGATTCGTCATGACCCTCGTCCGCTCCGCTGTGGGCTACGGCGCTGCCGCAGCCAACCACGTGTCCGTCATCGGCTACCTTCACGACGGGGACCGAGTCTCCGGCGTCCGCGCACGCGATGAGATGACCGGTCGCGAGTTCGACATCCATTCCCGCCGCACGATCCTCGCCGGGGGTGTCTGGACCGAGGAGCAGCAGGACCTGGCCAAGGCCGATGCCGGCCTCAAAGTGCTGGCTTCCAAGGGCGTGCACATCACGGTCGATCAGGACAAGATCATGGCCGATCCCGGCACCGGCATCATCTCGAAGACGGAGAAGTCCGTGCTCTTCGTGATCCCATGGGAAGGATACTGGGTCATCGGCACCACCGACACCCCCTGGGACCAAGACGTCGACTCGCCGGTGGCCAACTCCGACGACATCGACTACTTGCTCAAGCACGCGAACGCGATCCTCACGGAGAAGCTGACTCGCAACGACGTCATCGGCGTCTACTCCGGACTCCGGCCGCTGCTCCAACCCGTGGTCAAGGAGGGCCAGGCCTCGACGAAGGTCTCCCGGGAGCACACGGTGATGGAGGTCGAGCCCGCGCTGGCCGCGATCGCCGGCGGCAAATTCACGACCTACCGTGTGATGGCCGAGGACGCCGTCGACTTCGTCCTCGGAGACGATGCGAAAGACCGGCGTTCACTGACCGAATCGGTTCCGCTGCTCGGCGCTCAGGGCGTCGGTGCTGTGCGACGCGGTCAGGCCGGCATCGCTGAGAAGTACGGCTGGGACGAGGAGCGGGTCAAGAGGCTCATCCGCCGCTACGGCACTCTGCTCGAGGCGATCCTCGACCTCGTCGACGAGGATCCCGACTTGGGTCGTCCGCTGCCTGGAGCCGACCGCTACCTGCGCGTCGAAGCACACTACGCGGCGTCCTCGGAAGGTGCCGTTCACCTCGGCGACATTCTCGAGCGCCGGATGCGGCTCAACTACGAGATCAAGGATCGGGGCAAGGCAGCCGCCGAGGCGGTCGCCGCTATCGTCGCCCCGATCCTCGGATGGGACGCGGAGCGAGAAGCGAACGAAATCGCGGACTTCAACAGACACGTCGAAGCACAGATCGCTGCGGAGTCCACCCACGACGATGCTGCGGCTGCGGCACTCGTCGAAGAATCCCTGAAACCTTAATACCCGCAAGCAAGACAAACAATAGGAGTTTGTGAGATATGGGTACTATTTTCCTCTATGAGATCGGCGGCACCGCCATGCTCATGCTGCTCGGCGTCGGAGTTGTCGCCAACGTGGTGTTGGGCAAGACGAAGGGCAACGGGGGAGGCTGGCTCCTCATCTCGTTCGGCTGGGGCCTCGCGGTCTTCGCCGGTGTCTTCGTCGCCTACAAGACCGGTGCGCATCTCAACCCGGCAGTGACCCTCGGCATCTGGTCCAGCGGAGCTGGAGAATACGCCGACGGCATCCCAGTGACCTTCGGAAACACCGTCGCCTACTTGGCCGCTGAGATGATCGGTGCCATGATCGGTGCCTTCCTCGCCTGGGCCGTGTACAAGAAGCACTACGACGAGGAGAAGGAAGCCGGCAACATCCTCGGCACCTTCTCCACCGGTCCGGAGATCCGCAGCTACGGCTGGAACTTCGTCACCGAGGTCATCGCCACCTTCGTCCTCGTCTTCGTGATCCTGCTCTTCGGCGGCACCCCGGACAAACTGGGACCATTGGCTGTTGCCCTCATCGTCGTCGCCATCGGCGCTTCACTGGGCGGACCCACCGGATATGCGATCAACCCGGCCCGTGACCTCGGACCTCGTATCGTCCACGCCCTGCTGCCGATCCCGAACAAGGGCGGTTCTGACTGGGCGTACTCGTGGGTGCCGATCGCCGGACCGCTGACGGGAGCGATCCTTGCCGGCCTGCTGTCCCGCGCCTTCACCTAAGGTCAGCGGCCGCATAAGGCCAGTAGAACTTCGCCAGAACAGAATCACCTGTCAACCAGCACAACCTCGACATAGGAGTCAGAATGAGTCAGGAAAAGTTCATCCTCGCCGTCGATCAGGGCACCACCTCCTCGCGGGCCATCATCTTCAACCATGATGGGCAGATCGTGTCCTCGGGCCAGCTCGAGCACGAACAGATCTTCCCCCGTGCCGGCTGGGTCGAACACGACCCGATGGAGATCATCCGCAACACGAACGAAGCCATCGGCCAGGCCCTGACCCGTGCCGACATCAACCGCCACCAGCTCGAAGGCGTCGGCATCACGAACCAGCGTGAGACCACGGTCATCTGGAACAAGAACACCGGTAAGCCCGTCTACAACGCGATCGTCTGGCAGGACACCAGAACTCAGAAGATCTGCGACGAACTCGCCGGCGACGAAGGCCCCGACAAGTACAAGGACCGCGTCGGCCTGCCCCTGGCCACCTACTTCGCTGGACCGAAGGCCAAATGGATCTTCGACAACGTCGACGGAGTCAAAGAATCCGCCGAAGCCGGTGAACTGCTCTTCGGCACCATGGACACCTGGGTTCTCTGGAACCTCACCGGCGGCGTCAACGGCGGAGTCCACGTCACCGACGTCACGAACGCCTCGCGCACGATGCTTATGAACGTCAAGAGCCTTGACTGGAACGAGGAGATCGCCGGCGAGATGGGTATTCCCGTCTCGATGCTGCCGGAGATCAAATCCTGCTCGGAGGTGTACGGCTACGGAGCCAAGAACGGCCTCATCATCGACACTCCGGTCTGCGGCATCCTCGGTGACCAGCAGGCGGCGACCTTCGGCCAGGCTTGCTTCGAGACGGGCCAGGCCAAGAACACCTACGGCACCGGCAACTTCATGCTGATCAACACGGGCACCGAGCCTGTGGCCAGCAAGAACGGTCTGCTGACGACGGTGGCCTACAAGATCGGCGACGACGATGCGGTCTACGCACTCGAAGGCTCCATCGCCGTTACAGGTTCCCTCGTGCAGTGGCTGCGCGACAACCTCGGAATCATCTCCGATGCCCCCGAAGTGGAAACTCTGGCGAAGCAGGTCGAAGACAACGGCGGCTGCTACATCGTGCCGGCCTTCTCCGGGCTCTTCGCCCCGCACTGGGAGTCCGACGCCCGTGGCGTGATGGTGGGTCTGACCCGCTACGTCAACAAGAACCACATAGCTCGCGCGGCTCTCGAATCGGTGGCGTTCCAGTCCCGCGAGGTCCTCGACGCGATGGACCTCGACTCGGGTGTCGCACTCACCGAGCTCAAGGTCGACGGCGGCATGGTCGCCAACGAAACGCTCATGCAGTTCCAGGCCGACATCCTCGGCGTGCCCGTCATCCGTCCCGAGGTCGTCGAGACCACGGCTCTCGGTGCGGCCTATGCAGCGGGCATCGCGGTGAAGTTCTGGAACGGCGAGGAAGATGTGAAGGCCAACTGGCGTGAGGGCAAACGCTGGCAGCCGTCGATGGACGGTGACAAAGTCGATCGCGTCTACCGGCTGTGGAACAAGGCCGTCGAGAAGTCGAAGACTTGGGTAGACGAGGACGTCGAAGAACTCTACGGCTGACCTTCAGTCGAGTTCGAACCTCGCCGAGGTCGGCCTCAGCCGAGGTCGATCGTGAACATGCGCTCTGGCACCGCCGGGGACACTCCGTCGAAGACGTGGGTGATCTCCGTGCGGTGCCAGCCGTGTTTGGCATAGAACCGCATCGCTCGGTCGTTGCCTTCGGCGACCATGAGATAGGCGCGGGTGAAGCCCAGATTCCGCAGCTCGTCCTCCAAGGCGTGGAGGAGAACGGCGCCGGCACCGGTGCCGAACGCGTCTGGATGGAGGTTGATCGCTGCCAGCTGCCCCAGCCCAGAACTGTCGGGGAGCCCGCCGAGCACCTCGGCGGTGTCCCGGGGCGGGCAGACCCCACCGAAACCTAGAACTCGTTCCTCGAGGGACGGATCGTGGGCCTCAGGTAACACGACCAATGACGACATCTGATTCGCTTCGGCGCTGAGGTTCTTCGACCATCTGTCGGTCTGTCGGTCAAGGTCGAGGGAGTCAAGAACCTCATCGGACATGATGCCGCGGTAGGTCGCCTGCCAGGCTGCGATGTGGACTGCGGCAATCTGGGCGGCATCATCGACGCGGGCCCGGCGAGCTTCGAAATCGGCCATTGATCCAGCTTAGCGCCCTCGGGGCTTATGCTTTCTGAGGGAATATGGAATCTTCGAGGACTAAACTGGGTGAGATGAGCAGGGCGAAACGGTCGAAGTCAGCACGCAAGGTGTACACCGCGAGGAATTCCGCGCGGTCCAATTCCCGACGCCACCGGGAGTACTTCGACAGCCACGAAGTCTATGATCACGAGACCCAGCACAGTTCGGAACACCGGATCCGGGTCGGACTCTCCAGCTCCTCGGTGTCGCCGATGACCGTGGCCGAGACTTTCGCTCAGGCAGCCAAGCACGGCTACGACGGTGTCGAGATCATGGTCACCCACAATGCCGAAACACGCGATGTCGACCTCATCAACGGCCTCGCCGCGGAGACGGGACTCGAGGTCATGTCGCTGCACGCACCGACCCTGCTGTTCCTGCCCCGTGTCCTGCACAAAGACCACTGGGAGAAGCTGCGCATCACCGCCAACCTCGCCAAGGCCGTCGGTGCGAAGACCGTGGTCCTGCACCCGCCGTTCAGGTGGCAGGGAGAGTACGCGCTGGGCTTCGTCGACGGGGTGCGGCAGGTATCGGAGGAGACTGGGGTCGTCCTCGCGGTGGAGAACATGTACCCCTGGCGGGCAGGCGTGCGCGAGATCCTCGTCTACTATCCCGACTGGAACCCCCTCGATGAGGACTACGACGCCCTCACCTTCGATTTCTCCCACGCCTCGACAGCGGGAATGAACGCCCTTGAGACCGTTTCGGAGATCTTCGACAGACTCCGCCACGTCCACCTCACCGACGGTTCCGGATCGCTCAAGGACGAACACCTCATCCCCGGTGCGGGCACCATGCCCGTGGCCGAGACCCTGCAACATCTGGCCAAGCATGATTGGGCCGGCGACGTCGTCGTCGAAGTCAACACACGCTTCGTGACGAAGAAATCCATCCGCGAGCAGATGCTCGCCGACTCCCTCGCCTTCGCCCGCACCCACCTGGGGCTGGAAGCCGAGGATGGCCGTCGCGACTCTTTGAGCCACGTGCACACGAGTGAGATACGCGTCAGCGATGCACCTACGAGCGATGACAACTCGAATTCCTGAACGCACAACGAACACCTGCACGAGCACCAACCGAACATAGAAAGGCAGGTCTGATTTGGCCTCCATCGCCTCCATCGGCACAGGAAACATGGGCACGGCACTGATCAAGGGGATCCTTAGCGCCGACGAGAAGCTCGAGGTTCGCGCGACGACCAATTCGGCCGCCTCGGCGAAGCGACTCGCTGAGGACCTCCCGAACGTCACCGTCACCTCGCTGGAAGACGATGCCGAGGCCAACAGCAAGGCCGCCGATGGTGCGGACTTCGTCTTCCTCGGCGTCAAACCGTGGATGATGGCCGAGACACTGCGGGACCTGGCCCCGAGCCTGAACTCGACCACTGTGATCGTCTCGATGGCGGCCGGCGTCGCGATGACCGACTTGGCCTCGCTGGCTCCGCAGAACCCGATCGTGCGGATCATGCCCAACACCCCCAGCTCCATCGGGCACGGCGTCATCGCACTGGCACCCTCTGCCGAGGTGGACGAGACCACAGTGGACACACTGCGGACCCTGCTCTCGGGTGCCGGTCTCGTCGTGGCCCTGGACGAATCCGAGATCCCCGCCATGACCGGAATCTCCGGCTCGGGAGTGGCCTACTTCTTCCTCCTCGCCGAGACGATGATCGCCGCCGGCGTGAAGATGGGGCTGAACGAGGAGACCGCTAAGCAGATGGTCGTTGCCACCGCGGACGGAGCCGGTCGGCTCCTGACTGATAACCCGGACCCGAGCGCACAGCGTCAGGCAGTGAGCAGCAAGGGCGGAACCACACTGGCCGGACTGCAGGCCTTCCTCGACGCAGGACTCTTCGACACCGCCGAGGCGGCTGTGCAGGCTGCAGGCAACCGCTCGCTTGAAATGGAGAAGGAGAACTCCGAAGTCATCAACGGCTGAGGAGCATCACGGCAGGGCCCCTGCCGACCTCGCGACGGACACCGCCTCGTGCCGGGTTCCGGCCGAGAGTTTGACCATGGCCGTGTTCAGGTAGGACTTTACGGTCGACTCCCGCAGACCCAGCGCTTCGGCGATCCGGGCATTCGACCATCCCAGCGCCACATGCGAAAGGATGTCGGTCTCCCTGGGGGAGAGGCTGACGGAGGGCGACGGGTTCGGGAACAGATCCGAATTGTGGCCGGAGAGGATATCGGCCAGGCGATTCTCCACAACGGTCAGTCGCTGCCGCATCTCATCCTCATCGACCCCTGAGCGGATCGAGCGCAGTTCCGCATAGGTGCGGCGCAGAGCCTCCCTGCTCGAGGACTCGAGGTCGGAATACAGACGTTCCGGCTCCACGGGTTCCTCGGGCGGACGGGGCTGACCGAGCCGACCCAGATCCACCGACAACTGCCTGACGCGTTTGACCAGGTCACTCGTCTGCGGGGCCGCCGCATCGTAGTTCTTGCGGTGACCGCAGTAGATCATCCCCGTGACGTCACCGCCGCGCAGGGTCGGCACAGCGATGAGTACCTGGATCCCCTCGCCGAGGACCTGTTCGTCATAGTGGTGGGTGATAAAGGGATCGAGTCCGTAGTCTTTGGTCAGCTGCGGGGTGCCTTCGGTCAGCGCCCGTCCACCGAGTCCACGTCCGGTGCTGACGATGAGCGAGGACAGACGATCTTTGGCGCCTCCGGCCACCGCTTGCACGCAGACCTCACCCTCTTCGACCATGCCGCCGAAGACGACGTCACCGGTCCCGCTCCGATGTAGGGAGTCGATGGCCTCGACATAGAGTCGACGAGATTCGGCCTTGAGAGCCCGAGATTCCTTGGCTTTGACATCCATGTGAACAAGCTACCAACTTTCGGTGGTATTCCCCAGCGCCAGCTGAGAGTTAGTTTGAGGGTGTGTGATTCAGACCACTGATGCTCGACGCACGTTTCGAATGGAGAAGCAATGACCGATCCCGTGAGTACTCGGGTCGATTTCCTCGCCGAAGAGGAGAATCCCGATTTCAAAGCACTTAAGCGTAAAAGGTTCTCAGTGGTGATACCGCTGTCGATCGGATTCATGGCGTGGTACTTCTTCTACGTCATCCTCAGCACCTACGCGCACGATTTCATGTCCACAAAGGTCATAGGTGAGATCAACCTCGGGCTGATCCTCGGACTCCTGCAGTTCGTGACGACCTTTGCGATCACGATGTTCTACGTCTCGTTCGCAAACAAGAAGCTCGATCCGCCAGCATCGGCGATCCGTGAACGACTCCAGCAGCAGTCGGAAGGAACCACCCCATGAGCGCCATCGCCATCGGAGACCTGTTCGCCTCCGGCCTCGATAAAGTGTCCCAAGGCGTAACCGAGGTCGAGAACAACCCGATCCTCAACATCACGATCTTCGCAGCCTTCGTCGCGGTGACGATGTTCATCGTTCTGCGGGCCAGCAAGAACAACAAATCCGCCTCCGACTACTATGCGGGCGGTCGATCCTTCACCGGGCCACAGAACGGATTCGCGATCTCGGGCGACTATCTGTCCGCTGCTTCGTTCCTCGGCATCTGCGGAGCCATCGCGGTCAACGGCTACGACGGCTTCCTGTACTCCATCGGCTTCCTCGTCGCCTGGCTCGTCGCCCTGCTCATCGTGGCAGAGCTGATGCGCAACACCGGTAAGTTCACGATGGCTGACGTCCTCTCGTTCCGCCTCAAACAGCGCCCCGTGCGCATGGCCGCTGCGCTCTCAACCCTGGCAGTGTGCTTCTTCTACCTCCTGGCACAGATGGCCGGAGCAGGTGGCCTCGTGTCGTTGCTGATGGGCATCGACGGCAAGGTCGGCCAATCTCTCGTCATCGCCGTCGTCGGTGCTCTCATGATCATCTACGTGCTGGTCGGAGGCATGAAGGGAACCACCTGGGTCCAGATCGTCAAGGCGATCCTGTTGATCCTCGGAGCCTTCGCCATGACCATCTGGGTGCTCGCGCTCAACGGGTTCAACCTCTCGACGCTGCTTGCTTCAGCTGTTGAGAGCTCAAGCGTGGGAGAGGAGATCCTCAGTCCCGGTCAGCAGTACGGTGAGAACCCGCTGGACTTCATTTCCCTGGCCCTGGCCCTGGTGCTCGGCACCGCTGGCCTGCCACACGTCCTGATGCGCTTCTACACGGTGCCCTCGGCGAAGGAAGCTCGTCGTTCGGTAGTCTGGGCGATCTGGCTCATCGGCGCCTTCTACCTGTTCACCCTCATCCTCGGATACGGTGCGGCAGCACTCGTCGGTTCCGACGCGATTGAGAATGCACCGGGCGGAGTGAATTCCGCGGCACCGCTGCTGGCGCTCCACCTCGGCGGGCCCATCCTCATGGGCTTCATCTCGGCAGTGGCCTTCGCCACGATCCTCGCGGTGGTCGCCGGTCTCGCAATCACTGCGGCCGCGTCCTTCGCTCACGACATCTATGCGAGCGTCATCAAGAAGGGCAAGGTCGAAGACACCGAAGCCGAGGTCAAAATCGCGCGTCGCACGGTCGTCGTCATCGGTGCCGTCGCCATCATCGGCGGCATCGGAGTGCAAGGGCAGAACATCGCATTCCTCGTGGCGCTCGCCTTCGCCGTCGCTGCCAGTGCGAACCTCCCGACGATCATCTACTCGCTGTTCTGGAAGCGCTTCACCACTCGCGGAGCGGTGTGGTCGATCTACGGCGGTCTGGGATCGGCGCTGGTGCTGATCGCGTTCTCGCCAGTCGTATCCGGTTCCGAGACCGCAATGATCCCGGGAGCCGACTTCGTGCTCTTTCCACTGTCCAACCCTGGAATCATCTCGATTCCACTCGGTTTCATCCTCGGCTGGATCGCGTCGATCACCGACAAGACCGTTGAGAACCCCGAGCTGGCAGCAGAGATGTCAGTCCGGGCCCACACCGGCTTCGGAGCAGAGGAGGCTGTCGAACACTGAGTATGGCGGCGTAAGCACGCCGTATGAGAGATATTCTTCTGAGGGGGTGGCTTCGGCCGCCCCCTCAGTCGTTGGTGCTGGCGCCCCTGCACATGCTGTGTGGCACCACCGTGTAAGAACCACATGCGAGACGATATACACTGGGGGAGTCGCCGGCAGAAACTGGCTTCCGGCGGATCATCTGCGCTGGTGAGAGCGAGTTTCGGTGACGATATGCGGGCGTAGCTTAATGGTAGAGCCTCGGCTTCCCAAGCCGATGACGCGGGTTCGATTCCCGTCGCCCGCTCTCTGTGATGTGTCGCGGCATCGGCCCGGCAATGCGTTGCCTGCTCTCTTATGGAAACTGCGCGGCCCGGCTGGTCCGTCCGCGACATCCGGCGCTCGTGTCAGTGCCCGAAAGTACGCTGTCTCCCATGATGGTCAATGACGATGAGCAGTTCTTTCGCGTTGCGCGAATGCATTCAGAACTTACCGGCCTCGACTCGCAGCTTGAATCGATCGAGCGCAGGCGTGCCGTCGGTGTGGCGGTGACTCGGCTGGAAATGAGCCTGCCGATAGAAGCCGAGGACCGCACCGCCCTTGAAGAAGAGGCGAGCGAGCTTCGAGCACGTGCCGCCGAACTCCAGCACGAACGAACCGCAGTGCAATGGCAGATGGTTCCTGAGTTTCTCACGCTGGCCTAGCTCGAGTTCTCACGGCTCGATTCGATCATCGGTCCCAGCGGCTGGGCCGACCTGCCCGAGCGGTGCTCTGACACTCTGGAGACTGTGACCCGGTCGTTCGTGGACCGACTGACCAATGCTGTCGACCAATGGAACCAGGTCGGTGAGACCCTCACACAGTTCTCGTCGGGATTGCCAGTGACTGACAGCCAGCGGTCGACTCACGACGCAGACGCGTCAGCCGATTCGATTGCCACACGTATCGGTCCCGATGAGCGCGGCAACTATCAAGGAATCGAAGTCGGCGGACGATCGGTGGAATTGGTCAGCAGACGTCGGGAGACCGAGGGGTTCCTGGCCGGACTTGAGACCAGATTCCACGCCTTGATGAGCGAGGTCCGCACCCAGCTGCAGAGACAGGACGACAGCTCAACAGAAGTCGAACTCGAGCTCTCCTCAACGCACGAGCGCCTTTGAAAGTCCGGCATAAGCCCGCGCTACGGCCGCCCGCCCTACGGCCGCCCGCCCTACGGCCGCCCGGCGAAGCGGCCCAGCAGCTCTACATGGCCGGCGACGATGAGGAGGTCCTGCTTCCCCACGCGCGTTGTAGGTTCGGCGTAGGTGAAGTCGCGGCCGGGGCTCTTGATGCCCACGATGGTGACCCCGTACTTGTCACGAACACCCGACTCGCTGAGGGTGAAGCCCTGAATCTCACGCGGTGGCCGCATCTTCACGACCGCAAAGTGGCCTTCGTCGAATTCGATGTACTCCATCATCCGCGAGCTCACCAGGTGCGCCACGCGTCGGCCGGCATCCGACTCGGGGTAGAGCACATGGTGGGCGCCGATGCGGTGGAGGATCTTGCCGTGCGAAGGGGAGATGGCCTTCGCCCACACCTGCCCCACGCCCAGATCGACGAGGTTGGCCGTCGTCAGCACGCTGTCTTCGATCGAGGTGCCGATGCCGACCACGGCCGTGGAGAAGTCACCTGCGCCCACCTGCCGCAGAGCATCGATGTTCGTAGCATCGGCCTCGACGACGTGGGTGAGCTTTCCGCTCCAGTCCTTGACCAGCTCGGCACTGTGCTCGATCGCCATGACCTCACGACCCAGCTTCGCCAGGGTGGCAGCGGTCGACGACCCGAAGCGTCCGAGTCCGATGACCAGGATTGAGGTGTGTTCGTTACCCAACGACGGGCCTTTCTTCGGGATAGCGGTACAGGCGCACCGAGTCCTGCATGGACAGGGCTGCCGCCAGTGTAATCGTACCGAGACGACCGATGAGCATGATCACGGACAGACAGTACAGACCCGCATCATTGACAGTCGCTGACACCCCGGAGCTCAATCCGACCGTGCCGAAGGCCGAGATCACCTCGAACAGCACCTTGTCCAAGGGCTGGGCGCTGATCTGGAGCATCGTCAGAGAACCGATGAAGACGATGATCGCGCCGGTGAGCAGAACCGAGATCGAAAGCTTGATCGTCGATGAGGTCAGCCGTCGTCCGAAGACGTGCACGTCCTGCAGGCCGCGGGCCTCGGCGAACGCGGCAAGCACCAGCACAGCCACGGTCGTGACCTTGATGCCGCCGGCCGTCGACGACGAGCCGCCTCCGATGAACATCATCAGGTCCATGAGCAGGTGCGAGGACTGATTCATGTCCGCGATGTCAATGGTCGAGAACCCGCCCGAACGCGGCATCACCGCCATGAACAGGATCTCGACGAACGTGTGGCCCGCGTTCTTGTCACCCAGAGTGTCCGGGTTGGCTGATTCGAAGATGAGGAGGAACAGGAGGCCGATAGCCAAGACCGCGGTTGTCGTAGTCAACGTCAGCTTCGTGTGCAGATCCCACTTCTTCGGGTGGTTCCACTGGATCGCGATCATGAGGACGACGGGGAAGCCCAGGGCGCCGACGAAGACTCCGAGCATGAGCAGCGAGAGGATCCACGGGTCGGACGCGAAATAGGCACCGCCGCCGGGGTGGATGGTGAAGCCCGCGTTGTTGAACGACGAGATCGAGTAGAACACCGAGTACCACGCCGCATCGCCGATGCTCTCCCCACGAATGAGGAACCGGGGGAACATCAGCACAGCAAGAATCGACTCGGCGGTGAAGATGGTGATGACGACGGTCTTCAGCAGTGTGCCGACCTGACCCAGATTGAGCGCCGAGGTGGCCTGCTGGGCGATGAGGCGCTGCCTGACTCCCAGCCTCCGCGAGACCGCCATGCCCAGCACCGAGGCGAGAGTGAGGATACCCAGGCCGCCGACCTGGATGCCGGCAGTGATGACCGAAATCCCGAAGTCAGACCAGTAGTTCTCCGTCACCACCGGAGTCAGTCCGGTCACGCAGACAGAGGAGACAGCTACGAACACGGCATTGGCAATGTGCTGGGCCTGCGACACCGAACCGGGGTCGCGCATGCTCGCCGGCAGCATCAGGATGATCGCGAAGAATGCCACCACAGCAATGAATGAGCCGATCGCCAGTCGTGCAGGCGAGGCGACGGCGAGGTCGTCGACGAAGTCGCGGACCCATCGACCCGGGCGCAGGAGCAGGTCGAGACGCTGCGTGGAGTTCTTGGACACAAGATCCATGGTAGATCCCGCAGCATGCGAATCTCCGTAGGTGAGCCGTGCCATATAGCATGGTCTTCATGGCCGATAGCGATGTGTATGTCGTCTGGGACGATGCGGTGACCGGATACAACTTCGGTCCCAGCCATCCCATGCACCCCCTCAGACTTGATCTGACTGCGAAACTGGCCATGGACTTCGGCCTCTTCGACGCCGAGAACGTCCACGTCCACGGCGTGGGCGAGGTCGAAGAGGACACGTTGGCGAACCTCCACGACGCGGACTTCATCGCGGCGGTGAAGAAGATCGGCGACGGAACCGGTCTGAGCGACGAGGAAGCCGAGAAGTTCGGCATCGGCACCGAAGACGTTCCCGGATTCGAAAACATGCATGCCGCCTCGGCGATGCTGTTCCAGGGTTCGGTCGACTCGGCGCGGGCGATCATCTCCGGCGATTACCGCCACGCCGTGAACTTCACCGGCGGGATGCACCATGCGATGCCCGATCACGCGAGCGGATTCTGCGTGTACAACGACATCGCCGGAGCCATCACAGAATTCCTCAATGCAGGATACGAACGCATCGCTTACATCGACCTCGACGCCCACCACGGCGACGGTGTGGAGAAATTCTTCTGGGACGATCCGCGCGTGCTCACGATCTCGATGCACGAATCGGGGAAGTTCCTGTTTCCCGGCTCCGGCTATCCCGCCGACATCGGCGGACTGCGCGCGGCCGCCTCGGCGGCGAACATCGCGCTGCCGCCGCGCACACTCGACGCGGACTGGCTGCGTGCCTTCGACGCCGTGATCCCCGCGATCATCGGCGGATTCGAACCGCAGATCATCGTCTCCCAGCACGGCTGCGACGGACACCGCAGCGACCCGCTGACGCACATGCGTCTGAGTGTCGACGCGATGAGGGTGGCCACCGAATGGGTGCGGGACCTCGCCGCCGAACACACGGACGGAAAATGGCTGGCGACCGGGGGAGGGGGCTACGCGATCATCGACGTGGTGCCTCGCGTCTGGACCAACGTGCTTGCGATCTCCGCAGGACTCGACATCGATCCCGGCGCCCGCAGTCCCGGCCGTTGGGCCCACTATGCGCAGACGAAGACCGGGCGGGAAGCGCCACTGTCGATGACCGATGGCTTCGACGGCTCATTCACCCGCTGGACGAACGGTTTCGACCCCGAATCCGAACTCGACCGTGCCGTGATGGGCACTCGAAAGAGCCTGTTCCCATTCTTCGGGCTCGACGCCTACTTCGACTGAAGCCCGCGTCCTCGGGGATCATGGAAGCGACGCTGTGGATCTGGACACAGTTTTGGGAAAGCAGAGGCCCAAGCGATAGAATTGCACGGTTAGTTCAAAGGGTGGGCACCAGATGTTCACCTCCACCGACGATTACAAGGGGTACCCGCGTGGGCTCAGTCATCAAGAAGCGCCGCAAGCGTATGTCAAAGAAGAAGCACCGTAAGCAGCTTCGTAAGACACGCCACCAGCGTCGCAACAAGAAGTAAGACCGGCAGCGGTCCTACGCCCCCGCTCGAATTCGAATTCGGCGGGGTTTGTTGTCGCCCGATGAGGAGTGTGCAGTGGTCACATTGACCTTCCTGACACGCGCCGACTGCCACCTGTGCGAAACCGCCAGGGATGCCATCGCCGAGGCTGTGGCCGGCAGGGACGTAAGCGTGAGTGAAATCGACATCGACACCGATGACGATCTTGCCGGACAGTACGGCTGGGATGTCCCGGTCGTGTTGCTCAACGGTCGGCAGCACAGTTTCCATCGGGTCGATTCGGACCGGCTGTCCAAGGCCCTTGAGGCTTTGGGCGCATGAGATCGATTGAAGGAGTGACGCGTTTTCGTGGGCGAGATTCTGTCCGCCAACAGCATTGAGGGTGTCGTCCGCAAGGACGTCCCCGAACGCGTCATCTCCCGACTCCCGATCTATCTGCAGACGGTTGAGACGATCGCCGCAACGGGCCAGTCAACGATCTCTTCGGAGGCGTTGGCGGCCCGCAGTGGTGTGTCGTCATCGATTCTGCGCAAGGACCTGTCGCAGCTGGGACGCTCTGGTCGGCGCGGAGTCGGATACTCCTGCGAGGACCTCGCCTCGACTCTGCGTACCTTCCTCGGTCTCGACCGGGCGCGCACCGTTGCCATCATCGGCGCCGGTCGGCTGGGCTCAGCTCTGGCCGATTACGCAGGATTCAAACGCCGCGGACTCTCACTCACCGCAATCTTCGACACCGATGAGGCCAAGATCGGAACCGTGATCGGCACTCTTCCGGTCTCCGACCTCACCGAACTTGCCACCTGGCCCGAGGGCATCGACCTCGTGGTCATGGCAGTACCAGCATCCGCGGCACCAGCTGCGGCACGCATCGCCGCTGAGGCAGGCGTGCGCGGCATCCTGAACTTCGCACCCACCGTGCTCGACGCCCCGGATTCTATTCGTGTGCATCAAGTCGATCTGGCCAGTGAGCTGCAAGTACTCGCATACTATTCGGCGCTTGATTCGGCACCGCTCAACCCAGGTTTTGAGGAGCATAGGAATTGACTCTCTTGGTTCTCGGCATTTCCCATCAGTCGGCACCTATCGACATGTTGGACGCTCTCGCATTCGGTGCCGGTGAGGTCGGAGCATTACGCACCGACGCATTGGCCGGAGACAATGTGGAGGGACTCGCGGTTCTCTCGACGTGCAACCGCCTTGAGCTCATCGCCGACGTCACCGCCTTCCACGGAGGCCTCGCCGACTTGGGCAATGCCCTCGTGTCCTCTATCGACAAGGAATGGCAGGATATCGCTGGGCACTTCTACGCCCACTACGACACCCAGGCCATGGAGCATCTGCTCAAGGTCTCCTGCGGTCTCGACTCAATGGCGATCGGCGAAGCCCAGATCCTGGGTCAGCTGCGCTCGACATTCACCGAGTCACTTTCGGCCGGGGCGCTGACCTCCGACCTCTCCCATGCCCTGCAACAGGCCCTGCGGGTGGGCAAACGGGCCCACTCCGAGACCGGCCTCGACGAAGTTGCACGCTCTCTCTTCAGCGCCGCACTCGAAGGCGCCCAGGCGCACATCGGATCCCTGCGCGCAGCGAACGCGTTGGTCATCGGTGCCGGTGCCATGTCCGGACTGGTCGTGTCGGGCCTGCACAAGGAGGGCGTAGCTCAGACCACGGTGCTCAACAGGACGGTGGACAAGGCAGAGCGCCTCGTCGCCGAGGTGGGCGGACGCGCCCGCGAACTGACCTCCCGGATCCTGGCCGAGGAGATCGCCGACGCCGATCTCATCGTCTCCTGCACCGGTGCCCGCGAAGTCGTCGTCACCCGCGAAGACATCCAGGCCGGTCTGTCGCAGAACCCCAAGGGTGCGGCGAACAAGGCATTCGTCGACCTCGCTCTGCCGCACGATATCGATCCGTCGGTGCGCGAGTTCGAGCACGTGGCACTGTTCGGTCTCGGCGAGATCCAGACCATGCTCACCAGTTCCGCGAACCAGCGGGACACCGCGGTCGTCGAAACTGTCGAAGCGGTGCGCGCGATCATCGCGGAGGAGCTGACCAAACTCGAGTCCGGTGCCAAGGAACGATCGGTCGCCCCCACCGTCACGGCACTGCGCACCCACGCCAAGGACGTGCTCGCCGCTGAGACGAAGCGTCTGGAGAAGAAGATCGGCGCCGAGGTTGACGACAAGGCCTTCGCCGAGATCCGCAAGTCCCTGCACCGAGTGGCAGAGAAGCTCATCCACACGCCGACGGTCAAGGTCAAGGAACTGGCCGTCACCAACTCGGACATCGACTACGCGCAGGCGCTCATGCAGCTCTTCGACTTGCCGACGAACAAGGTCGCCCACTCGATCACGAAGCCGGAGACCAAGGTGGCCACGGCCTCCAGCGCGAATCACGTCGAAGCCGACGGTGTGCGGCCGGTGGCCGACCATACCCTCGACATCGTCGAACCCGAGCACTACTCCGGTCGCACGATCCGCCTGGGCACGCGCCGCTCGAAGTTGGCACGTTCCCAGTCCACAGCGATCGCCCACCAGCTCGCGGCATTGACCGGCTGGCGCATTGAGATCGTCGAGGTCGTGACCGAAGGCGATGTCAACATGTCGCCGCTGACCGGCTTCGGCGGCACAGGCGTCTTCGTCTCCGCCGTCCGTCAGGCCCTGCACCAGGGCAAGATCGATATTGCCGTGCACTCGCTCAAGGACCTGCCCACCACTCCGGAGGCGGGCATCCAAATGGCCGCCATCCCACCGCGGGTCGATCCTGCCGATGTCCTCATCGGCCGTGACGGTCTGAGCTTCGCGCAGCTGCCGGCCGGCAGCGTCGTGGGCACCGGATCGCCACGTCGTGCCGTGCAGCTGCGTGCAGCAAGACCCGATATCGAGGTCCGCGGAGTGCGCGGAAACGTCGACACCCGCATCGCACATGTTCGCGACGGACGACTCGACGCCGTCGTTCTGGCCGCAGCCGGAGTCCGTCGCATCGGCCGCTTGGCCGAGGCCACCGATTCCCTCGACTTCACCACGATGCTCCCCGCCCCGGGGCAGGGAGCCTTGGCTATTGAGACAAGGGGTGCCGACAGCCCTTATGCCCTCGACAACGAGGTCATGGCTGCCGACGCCGAGGTCCGCGATCAGCTCAAGCAGCTCCACGATGAGACCACCGACCTGGCCGTGACCTGCGAGAGGGCGATCCTGTCCCGCGCAGAGGCAGGCTGTTCGGCCCCCATCGGTGCGCTGGCCACGATCGCGGGCTCGGAATTCGTCGTCGAAGCCGTCATGGCCGATGATGACGGGAACCTCGCCCGCACCAGGCAGAGCGCCCCACTGCCCGTGACTCCAGATGTGGATCTGGGCTCGAGCAGTGCCAACCAACTGTCGATCACCGGCAAGGAGCTGGCTCGGCTGGCCGACGAACTCGGCACCGCAGCGGCAGAGAACCTGCTGGGGCAGCTCGGCATCGATCCCGCGCAGTCCGCGGATCACCTCACCCCTGTCAAAGTCCAGGAGCAGGTATGACAACAGGCCAGGTCCAGCCCCGACGTCTTCTGCCCGCCTCACCTCGCGTCGTCTTCATCGGCAGCGGTCCCGGTGAGTCGGGTCTGATGACGATCCGCGGCGCCGACATCCTCGCGAACGCCGAGATCGTCGTCTACGACACCCACGTCCATTCGGAGATCGTCACCGCCTACGTGCCTCAGGCCACGGAGATCGTCGAAGCCGCTCAGCTCGGTGCGACCGCCTCCACACGGGGGCGCAAGCTCGCCGAACTGGCTCGCCCAGACAAGACCGTCGTGCGGTTGAGCTCCGATGACGGAATCATCTTCACCCCGACCACGGCCGAAGCCGCCGTGTGCCGCAAGGCCGACGTCGAGGTTGAGATCGTCCCCGGCGTCGGACTCTCTGCAGCCACCTCGGCGTTCACAGGCACCGCGCTGACGACGAACCGTGTGCGCTCTGTCCGGTTCATCGAGGCCGGCCCGCAGACACATGTCGACGTGTCCCGGCACCGCAACACCACCCATGTGCTCACAGGCACCACGTCCGACCACGAACAGGCGATCCGCTCCCTGCTCGACGACGGTTGGGACGAGGGCACGAAGGTGCTCCTGGGATGGGGCATCTCCACGACCGATCAGACGAGCGTGGAGACCACGTTGGGGCAGGCCCTGACAATGGCACAGACCGGCGGAGATCGTATGGTGGTCATCATGGGACAGGGTGTGGAATCACGAGGCGAACTCAGCTGGTTCGAGACCAAACCGCTCTTCGGCTGGCAGGTCCTCATCCCGCGGACGAAGGAACAGGGCACTTCCACCGCCGAGGCGCTGGGTGAGCTGGGTGCTGTGGGCACAGTTGTCCCCACCATCGCCGTCCAACCCCCGCGCACTCCGACTCAGATGGAGAAGGCGATCCGTGGCCTCGTCGACGGATCCTACGAATGGGTCGGCTTCACCTCCGTCAACGCTGTCCGCGCAGTGCGCATGTGGTTCGAGGACTTCGGCCTCGATTCCCGTTCGCTCTCCGGCGTCAAGGTTGCCGCCGTCGGCGGCCGCACCGCTGCCGCACTCATCGACTGGGGCATCACCCCCGACCTCGTTCCCGACGGCGAACACTCGGCACGCGGCCTGGCCGCAGCCTGGCCGGACTACGTCGACGACATCGACCCCATGAACACAGTCCTGCTGCCGCGCGCCGACATCGCCACCGAGGTGCTCGTCGCCGGACTGCTGGAGAAGGGCTGGGACCCGGACGACGTCACGGCCTACCGGACTGTGCGGGCTTCACCGCCTCCCGCTCCCATCAGGGAAGCCATCAAGGCTGGAGACTTCGACGCATTCCTCTTCACCTCTTCATCCACGGTGCGCAACCTCGTCGGGATCGCCGGAAAGCCTGCAGCCACCTCGGTGATCTGCTGCATCGGACCGGCCACGGCGAACACCGCGGCCGAGCACGGACTGCGTGTCGACGTCCTTGCTGAGGAAGCCAACCTCACCTCACTCATCGACGGATTGGTCGAATTCGCGATGTCCTCACGCGAGGACGACTTGGCGGCGGGAACCACCCCGACGCGCCCCAGCCAGAAGCGTCGCAGAAAGAAGGCCTGACATGACATTGGTCCCTGGAACTGTTCGGCCCCGTCGTCTGCGGACGACTCCGGCCCTGCGTCGGCTTGTCTCGGAGACGCGCCTGGACCCGGCCGATCTCATCCTGCCCATGTTCGTCAAGGAGACCCTGAGCGAACCGGCGCCCCTGAACTCCATGCCCGGAGTCGTCCAGCACACCCTGGACTCACTGCTCGAGGCGGCCAATGAGGCTGTGGACTCCGGAGTCGGCGGGCTGATGCTCTTCGGAATTCCGGAACACAAGGACAATGAGGGTTCTCAGGCCAATGATCCCGAGGGCATCCTCAACCGCGCATTGACGCTGCTGCGGGACAACCTCGGCGATACGACGGTCATCATGGCCGATCTGTGCCTCGACGAGTTCACCTCCCACGGACACTGCGGAGTCCTAGATTCCGAGGGCGGCGTCGATAACGACGCAACGTTGGAGCGCTACGCCGCTATGGCTGTGGCGCAGGCTAAGGCCGGAGCCCACGTGGTGGGACTTTCCGGAATGATGGACGGACAGGTTGGCGCCTGCCGGGAGGCTTTGGACCTCGAGGGCTTCACCGACGTCGTCGTGATGGCCTACTCCGCAAAATACGCCTCCGCGTTCTTCGGACCCTTCCGCGAAGCCGTGGATTCGGAGCTCCAGGGCGACCGGAAGACCTACCAGCAGGATCCCGCGAACGGTCGTGAGGCCATGCGTGAACTCGACCTCGACCTGGCCGAAGGTGCCGACATCGTCATGGTCAAGCCCGGGCTGCCCTATCTCGATGTCCTCGCCGAGGTAGCCTGTGAGTCACCGGTGCCCGTGTGGGCATACCAGGTGTCGGGGGAGTACGCGATGATCGAGTTCGCGGCCGCGGCCGGAGCCATCGAACGCGAACGCGCGATCGACGAATCTCTCATCGCCTTCAAGCGGGCCGGTGCCGACGCTATCCTCACCTACTGGGCCACAGAAGTTGCGCAGCGACTCAACTCAGACACACCAGGCGGGGCACACTGATGAGCGAGCCACGTTGGCTGAGCGAACCTGATCAGAAGGCCTGGAGAAGCTATCTCACCGGTTCACAGCTGCTGACGGTGCAGCTGGACAAGGAGCTGCGGGACAGTCACGGAATCGGCCTGCCCGAATACGAGATCATGGTCCGGCTGAGCGAACATGAAGACCGGACGATGCGGATGGCTCTGCTCGCGATGGACACGACCATGTCACGCTCCCGTCTGACCCACAGCGTGGCCCGGATGGAGAAGAAGGGGCTCCTCGAGCGCTTCTCGATCGCCGAAGACGGACGCGGAGTCAACTGCCAGATGACCGAGGCTGGCTGGAATCTCCTCGTCACCATGGCACCCACGCATGTGGAAAGCGTCCGCGATCACCTCGTCGATCTGCTCGACCCGGAGGAGATGGCGACGCTGGGACGTGTCTTCGGCAAGGTCACGGCTCATATGCGTGAGATCGGGAAGGGACCAGTGGATACACCACCGATCGATTCCGAACCCTCGACCCCTGGCAGCTGACCGGACCCCTTCCACCTGAGCACGACCTGCGCGGCCGAGCGAACCGACTCTACTAATATCTGAACCGACCATCGATCCGGCGACTTCTTCAGGAGAACCCATGAAACACGAGACTGCGAAGTCGGCCGCGCTGTTCGAGCGCGCCGAACATGTCATCCCCGGTGGAGTGAACTCCCCGGTGCGGGCCTTCAAAGCCGTCGGAGGCACCCCGCGCTTCATCACCTCGGCGACCGGAGCCTGGCTGCGCGATGCCGATGGCAACGACTATATCGACCTCATCGGTTCGTGGGGGCCCATGATCATGGGCCACTCCCGACCCGAGGTGGTTGCCGCTGTGCAGGAAGCCGCCGTCAAGGGCTTCTCATTCGGCACCCCGTCGACCGGTGAGGTCGAACTCGCCGAGGAGATCGTCGCCCGCGTCGAACCCGTCGAACAGGTGCGGCTCGTGTCTTCGGGCACCGAGGCGACCATGAGCGCCATCCGGCTGGCCCGTGGATACACAGGACGGGCGAAGATCGTGAAGTTCGCCGGCTGCTACCACGGGCACGTCGACGCGCTTCTGGCCCAAGCCGGATCCGGTCTGGCCACCTTCTCCCTTCCCGATACCCCGGGCGTGACCGGTGCCCAGGCTTCGGACACGATCGTCGTCGACTACAACGACGCGGCCGGCCTGGAGGCGGTCTTTAACGAACACGGTGATGAGATCGCCTGCGTCATCACAGAAGCCAGCCCCGGAAACATGGGCGTCGTGCCTCCCCGAGACGGCTTCACCAACACCATCCGCCGCCTGACCAAGGCCCACGAAGCACTGATGATCAGCGATGAGGTGATGACCGGCTTCCGCGTCTCGGTCGCGGGCTGGTACGGCCATGAAGCTGAAACACTCGGTTACCCGGATGGACCTGCCGACCTGTTCACATTCGGCAAGGTCATGGGCGGCGGCTTCCCGGCCGCGGCCTTCGGCGGACGAGCCGACGTGATGGAGCATCTGGCACCGACGGGCCCGGTGTACCAGGCGGGAACCCTGTCCGGAAACCCCGTGGCCACCGCCGCCGGACTGACTACACTCCAACTGACAACAGAACTCGATGTGTACTCACACATCTCACGCGCCGCGGACATTCTGCGGCCCGCAGTCGCTGCCAGCCTCGAGGCCGAAGGGGTCGAGCACACCATCCAGTCTGCGAACTCGATGTTCTCCGTCTTCTTCACCGACCGTGAGGTCACCAACTACGACGATGCCAGGACGCAGAACGTCGACCGTTACTCCGCGTTCTTCAATTCCATGCTCGAGTCGGGCATCCACATGCCGCCGAGCGCCTTCGAATCCTGGTTCCTGTCCTACGCACACACCGATGAGATCCTCGATCGGATCGTCTCGGCACTGCCCGCCGCAGCCAAGGCCGCAGCCGGTGTGCCCAACGCGCAGGGGAACTGATGACGAAGATCCACCTGGTCAGGCATGGGGAGGTCGACAACCCCGAGGGAATCCTCTATGGTCGGTTGCCGAACTTCGGTCTGACCGACCGTGGTCATGAGATGGCCCGTCGCGTCGGCGAGCACTTCGCCGCCGCCTCGGTGACCCCGGACGAACTCGTGTGCTCCCCGCTGCTGCGGGCACAGCAGACGATCACCCCGCTGCGTGAGCGACTGGACATGCCGGTCTTCACCGATGACCGTGTGATCGAGGCCGCGAACTCCTTCGAAGGGCAGAAGGTCAACGCCCGACGCATGGCCGAGCCGCGCAACCTGGTGCGTCTGTACAACCCGCTGACCCCGTCCTGGGGTGAGCCCTACAAACAGATCGTGCTGCGGATGCAGGCAGCCATGGCCAGCCTGCGTGCCAAGCTCGACAAGCACGGGCTCGAGGCCGAGGGAGTCATCGTCTCCCACCAGCTTCCGATCTGGATGACACGCCTGGCGGGGGAACACCGTTCGCTCGTCCATGACCCGCGGAGACGGGAATGTGACCTGGCTTCTATCACCAGTTTCACATTCGAATCGTCCACACTTGTATCCGTGAGTTACGAGAGCATCTGTGCAGATCTGCAGCCAAAGCAATCGGTGGCCGGAGCATGAATGCCCGCAATCCGCTGAACCGCCGCACCCTCCTGACCGGCCTGATCGCCGGCACCGCTGTGGTGCTCAGCGCCTGCAGCGAAAATGACGAACTGGCCGATCAGGCCGGGTCCGATCAAGGATATGTGTCCGGGTCCGGTGTCGTGTCACAGGTGGCCAAGGACAAGAGGGGCGACCCACTCGAGCTCAGCTTCGAGACACTTGACGGAAAGTCGATGTCGCTGGCCGACCTTCGACCCACGCCGGTCGTCATCAACCTCTGGTACGCGGCCTGCCCGCCGTGCCGGAAGGAAGCCCCGGCCCTGAAATCCCTGTCCGAGGAATTCGGCGACGAGGTTCAGTTCCTCGGCGTCAACGTCCGCGACCAGGAGGCCGCTGCCAACGCCTTCGTCTCGAACTACCAGGTGCCCTACGCCAACATGCTCGACACCAACGGAGACATGGTGGCTCTGCTCTCGGGTGTCCTCCCGCCGCAGGCCACACCTTCGACCGTCGTTCTCGATGCGAAGGGCCGTGCCGCGGCCCGAGTCGTCGGAGAGGTCGATGAGTCGACGCTCAAGGGCCTCATCGAGGACGTGCAGGCGGAGTGAGTGGAATCGGGGCGGACTTCGCCCAAACGGTTCTCGACGGGCCGCTGCTTCTGGCCGCCGGCGCGGCCGCACTGGCCGGGCTCGTCTCCTTCGTCTCACCCTGCGTACTCCCGTTGGTCCCCGGCTACGTCGGCTATGTCACGGGACTGAGCGGATCCTCGCTCAAGGACAAGGAATCTTGGCGGGTGGTCGTCGGGATCGCGTTGTTCGTCCTCGGATTCACCGTCGTCTTCGTTCTGCTGGGAACCGGGTTCTCGGCCCTCGGCGCACTGTTCTCACAGTGGCAGGGCGTGCTCATCAGGATCCTCGGCGTCATCGTCATCATCGCCGGTTTCGTCTTCATGGGCGGTTTCGGACTGCTCCAGAGGGAACACCGGATCCGGGCCCGGCCCAAGGCGGGACTGTGGGGTGCACCCGTGCTCGGCGCGACCTTCGCACTCGGCTGGGCACCATGTGTCGGACCGACCCTCTCAGCTGTTCTGTCGATGTCGGTGAGCTTCGGCGGCGACGGAACCATCTGGCGCGGCGCGATTCTGGCATTCGTGTACTGCCTGGGGCTGGGCATCCCGTTCATCCTCCTGGCAGTGGCGATCCACAAGGGCGCCGGACGGCTGACCTGGGTGCGCAGACACCAGGCGGCAATCGTCCGTGCCGGCGGCATCATGCTCATCGTGTTGGGCGTTCTCATGGCCTCCGGGCTGTGGAACGCGTGGATGACCTCTCTGCAGGGTCTGATCTATGATTTCGAAGTGGTGATCTAGTGGCGAAGAAGACCGCCGACAAACAGGCTGTGACGCAGCCGCAGCTGGGATTCATCGGCATGTGCCGGTGGGCTTGGCGTCAGCTGACGACGATGCGGGTGGCTCTGATCCTCCTCCTCGTTCTCGCCATGGCCGCAATCCCAGGTTCCCTGTTGCCTCAGCGCATCCAGGACCCGGGCCGGGTCACCACGTTCCTCGAATCCAATGGCGCCTGGGGTCAGTTCCTCGACACGATCCAGATGTTCGACGTGTACTCCTCGATCTGGTTCTCCGCGATCTACCTGCTGCTGATGATCTCGCTCATCGGCTGCGTGATTCCACGCTCGGCCCAGCATTGGAAGGCCATGCGTTCGGCCCCTCCAAAGGCGCCGAGGCGGTTGGGTCGGATGCCCGGATACGAAACCTTCACCTCGGCGACCGGATCTGCCGAATCCCGCGAAGCCGCGGATCAGGACTTCCTCACCACCGCTCAGGCTCGGCTCAAAAGGCTCGGCTACCGCACAGTGCGCCACGATGACCATGTGTCTGCCGAACGCGGCTACCTGCGCGAGACCGGCAACCTGGTCTTCCATATCGCACTCCTCGTTGCCACCCTGACGATGGCGATCGGATCCCTGTTCGGCTACCAGGGCCAGCGCATCCTCGTCGAGGGGGAGACTTTCACGAACTCACTGGTCGCCTACGACTCATTCGAGCCCGGCTCCTATTACAACGCGGACTACTTGCCGGACTTCCGGCTCAAACTCGACAGCTTCGAATCCACCTTCGACGATGAGGCCCCTGGCAGCCAATTCGGTCAGCCCCGCACCTTCGACGCAAAAGTGACGGCCACCGCGGGCGGGAAGAGCGAGAAGCACACGCTGCGCGTCAACGAGCCCGTGCGCGTAGGCGGCACGGGCGTCTACCTGACCGGAAACGGCTACGCGCCGGAGGTCACGGTCAAGGACGCGAAGGGAAAGGTCGTGCATTCGGGGCCGCAGGTATTCATCCCCGATGGCGGCGACCCGGGATATACCTCCGAAGGCGTCATCAAGGTCCCTGACTCCGCCGGAACCCAGATGGGCTTCGTCGGTGTCTTCCTGCCGACAGCGACTCAGGACGAGAACGGCGAACTGGTCTCCAGCTTCGCCGAACTGCGCAACCCCTACCTCGTGATGAGCGGATACACCGGTGACCTGGGCCTCGACAACGGAACCCCGCAGTCGGTGTACACGATCGATGCCGAGAACATGACGGAGATGACCGACTCCGCGGGCAACCCTCTGCTCATCCAACTCGCCGAGGGTGAGACCCAGAAACTGCCCGACGGCGGCTCGGTGACCTTCGACGGGGTCAAACGCTATATCGCCGTCGACATCTCCCAGGACCCGACGCAGGGTCTGATGCTGGCCAGCGCGATCGCAGTGCTGCTGGGACTCGGCCTGTCCCTGTTCATCCCACGCCGACGCATGTGGGTGCGCATCAAGGACGGTCAGGTCGAAATTGCGGCTCTTGCCCGCGGTGAAGACCAGATGGTCGAACGGGCGGCGCAGGATCTGGCGAAGGACCTTGCCGACAAACCAGATGCTGATCCCGAGTCCCATCCGGGGAGCCGGATTGCCAGTGACGACGAATGATTAGCTTTAGGTACTACGCGGAGTAGAATTGTCGCGGGTCGACCCCGATGCGGGCGGCTCGAACACAGCAACAGCACAGCAACCCAACACAAATGGAAGAGCACCGCTGGTGCGGAGGATGTATGGACGTCAACACTGACCTCGCAATGTGGTCGAACCAGCTCATCATCTCGGCGATGATCGTCTACGCCGTCGCCATGATCTTCTATGCCTTCGACCTGTTCGGCGGGCGCGAACTCAAACAGAGCGAAGTCAGCGCGAAGAGTGCAGCCAAACCTTCGAACGTGCGACGCACGAACAGGAAGACCACGACGGCCCTCCTCGATCCGCCGGAGACGGGCGTTTCGGCCGAGATCACGACCGGTTCGCGCAAACAGAGGCCTCGGCGCGGTGCCCGGATCGGCACATCGCTCCTCGTCCTTGCCGGGCTCCTACATGTGGCAGCTGTGCTCACCCGTGCGCTGTCCGTGATGCGTGTGCCGTGGGGCAACATGATGGAGTACGTCCTCACCGCCACCGCGATCACCGTCATCGTCTTCCTCATCGTCAACGTGAAGAAGGACATCCGCTACCTGGGAACCATCGTCGCAGGGGGAGTGCTCCTGTGCCTGGGGCTGGCCATCACTGTGTTCTACACGCCGGCCGCGAAGCTCATCCCAGCGCTCGACTCATACTGGATCGCCATCCATGTGCCTATTGCGATCCTGTCGACGTCGCTGCTCTACATCTCCGCGATCCTGGCCCTGTTCCAGATCCTCAAGGACAGGTACGAGACCAAGAACCCGAAGTGGCTGCAGTTCATGCGCCGCATGCCTGCGAGCATCGATCTGGAACGCTTCTCCTACACGATCGCAGCGGTCGGCTTCATCACCTGGACGTTCACCCTCATCGCCGGTGCCATCTGGGCCGAGGTAGCCTGGAGCCGCTACTGGGGCTGGGACTCGAAGGAGATCTGGACGTTCGTCGTCTGGGTCGTCTACGCTGCCTACCTGCATGCCCGCGCCACTCGCGGCTGGGGACCGACGAAGGTGGCCGTACTCAACCTCATCGGCATCGCCACCGTGATCTTCAACTTCACCGTCGTCAACATGTACTTCAACGGCCTGCACTCCTACTCAGGCCTCAGCTGATCAGCAGCCGCGGCCGAACAGTAGTCACGGCCGATCAGTAGTCAGCGGTGATCCGCTGCCAGCGCTGAGCGATTGACGCTCAGCGCTGAACTGTTTCCAATGTTGAGCGACGACGCTTGACTGTTGGGCCGGCGCCGGAGGAATATCTCAGCCGTAACGTGATGATGGGTCCTCGGCCACTGGATAGCCGCCTTCCGCCTTGCAGGGCTATCTATGAAGAGTCCAATCAGGCGGATGTCTGCGTCGCGTGGCGCCTCCAGCATCGGGTGACGAGCGCTGGATCGAGTCTGAACACGTTCGTGCGCCGTAGTTCTGTTCTCTGTGCTGACATCCTGTAGGGGGAGATATCTGGCTCCCGCGCAAGCCTCGTCTGCAGTCAACAAGCGTTCGTCTTAGACGGGCGATGGACAGCGGTGCTCAGTGGCAACCGGCTCAGTGGGCAACAAGAGCCTCAGACCAGCGGAGCTTAGGATGCAAAGGGATCAAGCCCGCCAAGCAGCATCAGCAGAGCTTCAGCCCGCGAACTCAGTTCGAGCGGCCGCGACCTTCGCCGGTGGAGCCGCCTGAACCATGATCGTCGGTGTCGGCAGAGTGAGTGTCGGAATCGGTGGAGGAAGGCTTGTCATCAGCGTCGGGAGTCTTGTCCGCGGGGTTCTGCGCCTCAGGAGCGTGCTTTCCGAGCTTGACGTCGCGATCGATCTTCCGCAGATAGTCCTCGTCATCGTCTGGGGCGCTGGGGCCGCGACGGCGAGGTGCAGCTGTGGGCTTGTCCTCGGATCCGCGTCCGAAGGCGTACCAGAGGATGAAGCCGATCACCGGGATGCACAGAATGATGATTGCCCAGACGGGTTTGGACAAGACTCGGATCAGACCACGATCGCGCAGAAGGCAATCGAAGAGTCCGTACAGTGTGACCGCCGCCGCAAGGACGATCGCGGCAATGAGTATTCGAGCCATGCACCCAGGATAGTCCACTAACCTGAACACCGGCCCACACCGGCGGTGATGAATCACTGATGTGGACGGACTAAAATAGGTGCAATGCGCAACTTCTGGATCTATACATTGGCCCGTCTGGGCATCATCGTCGCCGTAGGACTGATTCTGCAGCCATTCCTCGGGTTCAACCTCGTGATGGCGATGGCGGCAATCGTCATCGGAGCCATCCTCAGCTACCTCTTCCTGGGCAGCATGCGGGCCAAGGTGGCAGACGACATCGAGAAGCGTGTGGCGAAGCGAGCCACGAGCCCCAAGCGGAAGAGCGCTGACGAGGACACAGAAGACCGCATCGTCGACGCAGAGAACGTCGACGAAGAGAACTGAGCCGGGTTACAGAGCCAGTCCCAGTCCCATCAGAGCGGCGAAGGCCAGAGCCGTGAGGCCCGTAGATTTGATCGGCGGGATGAGACCGGGGCCTGTGGTCCCACGCAGCACCGTCTTCAGCGGGCTGAGCGCGAGCACCAGTGCGAGGATGGCCAGTGCGACGGCTGGATGCCCATCGAGGATGGCCAGGACCAGCAGCGCGAAGGGTACGAGTACGAGGCTGGCATATGTGATCCGAGCCCGGTTGTCGCCGAAGCGCACGGCCAGAGTGATCTTATCGGCCTCGATGTCGGTCGGGATGTCGCGCAGGTTGTTGACCATGAGCACCGCCGAGGCGAGTGAACCGATGGCAATCGCACCTGCCCAGCCGCTGAGGCTGAGTCCGCCGACCTGCATCCACATCGTGCCCAGCGTGGCCACAAGGCCGAAGAAGACGAAGACGAAGACTTCACCCAGCCCCATGTACCCGTAGGGCTTCTTGCCGCCCGTATAGAACCAGGCGGCGGCCACAGCGGCGGCGCCGACGATGAGGAACCACCATGCCTGTGCGATGAGCACGAGAGCGATTCCGGTGACCCCGGCGATGCCGAAGAATAAGAACGCCGCCCTTTTGACCGCGCTGGGTTCGGCGAGTCCGGTCGCTGTGAGGCGGACTGGGCCGACGCGGACATCATCTGTGCCGCGGACGCCGTCGGAGTAGTCGTTGGCGAAGTTCGACCCGATCTGCAGGCAGAGCGAGACGATGAGGGCCAGTACGGCACGGAGGAAGATCTGCGGCAGCGAATAGTCGTGGCCGTTGCGCGTGTAGTCACCGATGATGAATGAGGTGAAGCCGCCGACAGAGCCGATTGCGGCACCGGTGCCGATGAGAACAGGGGCCACAGCCAGCGGCAATGTTCGTAATCGGGCTCCGGAGATCCACTGCGCTGCAGTTGCCATTGGGCTGGATGCCTTCCTCATGAGAATTGGAACCGTCTCATATTACCGACAGTTCACTTAATAGGGTATTCGGGTGCTGGGCCTCAGCTGTTATCTGTCTCAGCCGACTCAGCCAGCTCAGCCGACTCAGCCAGCTCGGCCGCAAGCCGGGCGGCAGCCTGCCGGTCGGGCTTACCGATCGAGCGACTGGGGATCTCTGGGACGCAGAAGACCAGCCGCGGCAGAAGTTGGCCCTGCATTCCGTGGTCGAGTCTGGCCAGCCTTCGCGCGAACTCACGTGGTGAACCCATCGTCTCGGTCAGGTCAGCGGGCGTCTGACCATCGATGCGGACGAGGGCGACAAGCAGTTTCCCCCACTCCTCATCGGGCACCCAGGTCACGAGCACCTCGGCGATTCCATGGTGCTGCCAGGTGGGCAGGAGCCCGGTCTCGAGGGCATGTGGTGAGACGTTCGTGCCGCCGGAGACGATGATGTCATCGGCACGGCCGAGCACCGTGAGTACCCCACCGTCCAGTCGACCCAGATCGCTCGTGTGCATGGTCCGATCACCGTTGGCGCCGGTGGTCAGGCAGGGGCTGTCGACGGGGACGATGTTCCCCTCGGCTGTGATCTCGACGTAGGAATCGGCGACGACGCCTCCACTCAGGTTGATCGTCGAGGACTCGGTGATCGTGATTTCGACACCGTCGAAGGGAACCCCGTTGTACACGCACCCACCTGCGGTTTCGCTCATCCCGTAGGTGCGCATGATGTGCAGGCCTCGCGCATCGGCGCGCTCGAGCAGCGCCGGTGAGATTGCGGAACCGCCGAGGAGGATGGCGTCGAATTTCGCTGCCGCAAGTGTGGCTCGTTCGTCTGCAAGTATCCGGTGCAATTGGGTGGGCACCAGCGACGTGTAGGTCGGACGTTGGCCGGCACGGGCAAACAGACGCTGCGCCTCGTCGGCGAAGGAGCCGGCGGTGAAGGTCGCTGAAGTGGTCCTGATCGGTTCCCGTCCCGCGAGCCGGGCGCGCAGCTCCACTTGGAACCCCGCAATGTGGTTGATGGGCAGGCTCAGATGCCAATCGCCGGGCCCGGCAAGGGACCGTTCTGTGGCCCTCGCCGAGGTGGTCAGGGCCTCGGCGGACAGGGCGACGGCCTTGGCCGTGCCCGTCGAACCCGAGGTGAAGAGCACCAGCGCCGGCGCCCGGCCTGCACCTCTCCACTGACTGGGAGCCACCTCGGTGATGGCGGCATCACGGGTGCGGGGCAGGACGAGGATCGACCGGCCGTCCAAGGCACGATCGATTGCACTGGGCAGATCCTCAACGGACTGTGCGTTCATCAAGGGGAGTGCTCAGTAGTACCAGGGGTAGGGGGACCAGTCGGGATCGCGCTTCTCCAGGAAGGAGTCACGGCCTTCGACGGCTTCGTCGGTCATATACCCCAGACGGGTGGCCTCACCTGCGAAGACCTGCTGACCCATGAGGCCGTCATCGAGGAGGTTGAACGCGAACTTCAGCATCCTCTGGGCGTTGGGGGACTTGCCGAGGATCTCCTTGGCCATGGTCAGCGCCGCGGTCTCCAGGTCCTCGTGGTCTACGACCTCGTTGACGGCGCCCATGTCTGCCATGTCCTGGGCCGAGTAGGTGCGACCGAGGAAGAAGATCTCGCGGGCCTTCTTCTGTCCGACCATCTTCGCCAGGTAGGCAGACCCGTAGCCGGCATCATAGGAGCCGACATCGGCGTCGGTCTGTTTGAACTTCGCATGCTGGCGGGATGCGATGGTCATGTCGCAGACGACGTGGAGGCTGTGACCGCCGCCGGCAGCCCAGCCAGGGACGACGGCGATGACGATCTTGGGCATGGTGCGGATGAGCCGTTGGACCTCGAGGATGTGGAGGCGACCGGCGCGGGCTGGGTCCACGGACTCGCGGGTCTCCCCGGAGGCGTACTGGTAGCCCGAACGGCCGCGGATGCGCTGGTCGCCGCCGGAGCAGAATGCCCAACCGCCGTCGCGTGAGCTGGGGCCATTGCCCGTGAGCAGGACCGCGCCGACGTCCGAGGTCTGGCGGGCGTGGTCGAGGGCCCGGAAGAGCTCGTCGACGGTGTGGGGGCGGAAGGCGTTGCGGATATCGGGACGGTCGAAGGCAATGCGCACACAACCCAGGTCGGTGCCGTCGGGTTTGACCGCGCGGTGGTAGGTGATGTCGGTGAAGTCGAATCCGGAGACTTCACGCCACTGAGAGGGGTCAAAGATTTCAGAAACCGTCATGACCCTAACCCTATCGTCTGTCGCCTGACAGATAGGGTTGCTCCATGGCTGATATGCAGCAGGTTCCCGAGTCGATCACTGAGATCGTGCCGAATTTCCACGTTCTCTCCCTCCCCATGGTGACCCGATTTCGCGGTATCACCGAGCGCGAGGTCATGCTCTTCGAAGGACCTGATGGGTGGGCGGAGTTCTCCCCGTTCACCGAATACGAGGCAGTCGAATCCTCTCGTTGGCTGGGGGCCGCACTCGAGTTCGCGGGACTGCTGCCCGGAGTCGCACGGCCAGGAGCGACCAAGGCTGGGCCCTCGGGATCTGCTGCCCAGTCCGGAGCTGCCCAATCCGTTGCCGTCAATGCGACCCTGCCTGCGTGCGCGACCTCCGAGGTTGAGCCGATCATGGCGCACTACGGACCCGTCGGCACGGTCAAGGCGAAGGTGGCCGAATACGGAATCGACTCCCTGCCCGCTGACCTCGAGCGACTGCGCGAATTCCGGCGGCTGTTCCCCACGACGACTCTGCGCCTCGATGCCAATGCCGGCTATACGCTGACCGAGGCGCTCGTCGCCTGTGCCGAGTTCGCGGCCTTCGACCTGCAGTACTTCGAACAGCCCGTCACGGCTGTCGAGGAGATGGCGAAGTTGCGCGAACAACTCGCTGACCAGGGACTTCCCGTGGTCCTGGCCGCGGATGAGTCGATCCGCAAGGCCGATGATCCGTTGCGCGTGGCAGAGCTGGGAGCCGCCGAGGTTGTCATCGTCAAAGTCCAGCCCTTGGGTGGGATCGCTGCCGCGCGCGCCGTCCTCGAAGCCTGTGGCCTGCCCGCTGTGGTGTCATCGGCATTGGAATCATCCGTCGGGTTGGCTGCCGGTGCTCAGCTGGCGGCAACGTTGCCGCGCACACCCCGGAGCCGTGAGCTCCTGGGCGAACACCCTGCCTGCGGTCTGGGCACAGGGCGGCTGCTTGCTCAGGACGTTGTAGGCCCTGAGCTGAGCCTGAACCCGGTCGACGGTCAGATCCCAGTGACGCGAATCGTCCCGGACCCACAGCGTTTGGAGAGGCTGGCGGTGGATCCGGGACGATTCGACTGGTGGTCGACGCGACTGCAGGAGACCTGGAGCGCTCTGCGAGCGTCGCTGCTCAGTTCGGGGTCGTGAGGTTGGTCAGCTCATTGTCGTGAGGTTGGTCAGCTCATTGTCGTGAGGTTGGTCAGCCCGCGTTCTTGACGGCTTCGACGAATGTCTTTGCGGTCTTGGTGACCGAGTCTGCATCCCCTGCATCGGCGATATTGGCGGCGGTGACGAGGTTGTTGCCGACGCGGCTGGTGACGGTGTCGGTGTCGAGGACCGTCTGACCGCCGGAAGAGATCTTGGCACGGACTCCGACGGTCTCGTCGGCACCATCGACAACGGCATCGAAGGTCTCGTAGTTCATTTTCATATCGATGCCTTGGGTCTTGACAGTCACGTCGCTGCACTTCTCGGCGACCCTGGTCGAGTTCTGCAGTTGTGAGCCGGCAGCCTTCTCATCGGCCAGGCTCATCAGTGAGACGCTCATGGTGTTGTCCGCAGAGGTTCCCGCGAGCGTGGTGCCGTTGCCTGCCTCGCTGGCGTTGAGAGCCGACAGCGCGAGGTCCTTGCATTCAGCAGGTTCGTATTCCGCTTTTTCGAGGGCCTTGATTGCTTCGCTGCCGGAGGCTGCGCCGAGGTCGACGGGTTTGTATGACTGGCCATCGACATCTGTGGATTCGATGATCTGTTTGAGCTGATCCTCGTCAAGCTGCACTGCCTCTGGTGTCTCTTCTGTCGCGGGCTGGGCAGCACTGCCTGAGTCCTCTGCCTGATCGTTTTTGGAGTCTTTGGAGTCCGTTCCCGAACAGCCGGTCAGGGCCAATCCGGCGATGAGAGCGATGGCTGGGAGTACGCGTTTCATGGGTGACCTCTCGAAGTCAACGTTCAATCAGGTGGGCGAAAGCCGGTCGCATTGCTGCGACCGTTATAACCATAAACACTCGCCGTCTGAGATTCACCATCGACATGTGCCGAATCCGAAACATCTGTCGCTTCGCCAGGCGGGGAGTCTGTCGCTTCGCCAGGCGGGGCAACTGGATCTGCTGCACGCTCGGCCTGTAGGGGTGCGGAAGAGCCACCCGAGGCCGAGGCGATGTGCACGGTCGTGACCTCGGACTGTCCCACAGCAGTGAAGTGCTGGGTGCGCTTGCCCGGGATGATCGGATCGTGCATGGCCGCAGCCAGCCGTCCTGTGAACGTCAGACGCCCCTTGTTGTCGGCGCGCTGCGGATAGTCATTCGCTCCTGTTGGCCCGACGACGGAAATGTCGTATCGGCGACCGGGTTCATACAGGTCCGGTGTGCGCACTCGGAAGCTTCCGATTCCGGTAAGGGAGAAGCCGGTCGCACTGACGCAGCCGAAGCATACGATCTGAGGCCTTCGCCGTGAGATTTCGACCCTCCATCCGTAGATATCGAAAAGGGCGTGGCCTGTCAGATACGAGAACTCGCCACCGTCCGCAACACGGGAACCACCTCGATGCTCACCCCGGCGCTCGAGGCTGCAGTGATCGGAACTGGCGTAGTCGCGTTGACGGTGCAGAGTCTTCAGCCACGCGCCCAGCTCCCGTTCCCAGCTGGTCCAATTGTGCAGGCCGGTGGTGCGGGGAAACCAGGAGTGACGGATGCCCAGCACATTCAATCGTGCGGAGAAGCGCTCGCCCTGCTGGTTGACCATCGACTCGAGGAGGTCGCGGTCCTTTGACTCTTCGAGACTGCCGGAGCCGGCGCTGAGCCACACGTTCAGGCCGTGCAGGTTCTCCGCCAGCCCGTAGGGGGAGTTCGCGATCCATTCGCTGCGGTCGGTGACGGGATCGCCGAACAGCGTCATCGACTTTGCACCTTCTCGCATGGCGATGATGTCGAAGGCAGGGATCGCAGACAAAGGGTCGAGTGGGGACGAGAACGCGGCTGCCCAGCTGTAGCGGTCCGGGTGCCAGGCGGCGTACTTCATCGCCCCGTACCCACCCATAGACAGTCCGGCGAGGAGTTGGTTCTCCGGCGCGAAATCCACAGAGAAGTTCTTGCGCAGGAATTCCGGGATCTCCTTGGTGTGGAAGGTCGGCCAGTCGTGGACCTCGCTGCCGACTGCCACCCGCGAGTAGGTGCCGGCTCCGGCATCCGGCATGACGATCAGGTAGGGGGAGTCGAGTGTGAGTTCCTCGGCGGACCCGAAGTCTGTCCAAGATCGGAAGTCGTCACCGCCACCGTGATAGAGGTGGATGACCGGGCTGACCTCCTGCGGAATGCCCGGCAGCAGTACCCGTACACCGACGGTGCGGCCGAGCGCGGGGGAGTAGATGAAGAATTCGCGCAGTCGGTTCGAGAGTTTGCGTTTGTCTCGGATGTGCCACTTCTTGGCATCCTTGCCGCGTGGTTCGGGGCCGAGGAACGAGCTGTTCTGGTCGTGGGTTGGGAAGCGTCCTCTGTGGGAGCGGGCGGCGGTCAGCGAACGGATTGCGCGCGCCCCAACCGCGAAGAGAATCGATCGACGCATGGGTCAACCGTAGGGAGCCAATGTGAACCGCAGGTGGGTTAGTGGTTGAATATCAGGTGATGTTGAATTCGAGCGCAGTGGCGCAGCAGATTGCCCGTGAGTTGGCTTCGTCCGGAGTCACCGAGGTCGTCATCGCGCCCGGATCCCGATCCGCACCGTTGATCTATGCGCTCGCCCCCCTCGCCGAGGCGGGGGTGATCCGTACGCATGTACGCATCGATGAGCGTGATGCCGGATTCCTGGCCTTGGGTCTGGCACGGGGTCTGCGCAGTAGGCAGGATGATGCTGGATCTGGTGCCGTTGCCTTGGTGACGACCTCAGGTTCGGCTGTGGCCAACCTGCATCCCGCGGTGCTCGAAGCTTCCTATGGACATCTTCCGCTGGTTGCGATCACGGCAGATCGACCCGCTCGGCTGAGGGCAACCGGTGCAAATCAGACGATCGATGATCAGTCGCAGGTACTCAGCGATGTGCGTGCCCGGGTCGATGTGCCTGCTGGCAGCGCCGATGCTGGCCCTTTGCTCGCCGAGGCGGTCGCGCACTCGCTCGGCGAGACCAGTGGTGATTCCGGCCCCGTCCAGTTCAATGTGCAATTCGATGTGCCGCTGGTGCCGACGGTGACGGAACTCAGCGAGTGGAAGGCAGCAGCGCAGACACTCGGAACGAGTGGGTCCCGGGGGACGTCGAATCCTGCCCACTCGGATCCGTTATCGTCGAATGCACCAGAGTCGGCGCGAAGCGTCTCAGTCCGCATCCTTCCGGGCACGGTCGTCGTCGCCGGAGATGCAGGCGGTCACTCGGCTCGGGCGCTGGAGTCGCTGGTCGAGACCTATGCACTCCCAGTCCTGGCTGAGCCCTCAAGTCCCCTCACTTCCACGCTGCGAGACTCGCGCGCTGCCGTTCCAGCTCATGCGCGCGTACTCAGTGAACGTGAGGATCTGCGCACGGCGATCCGTACGGTGATCGTACATGGGAAGCCGACTCTGACTAGGCCTGTTGCCGCACTGCTTGCCAACCCAGATGTGCTGGTTCAGCGGTTGCCCGATGATGTCGATGCGGTGACGCTCTCGGTATCGTTCTTGCGGCTCGATTCGCTTTCGACCCCTGAGTCGTTGGCAGCGTCAAAGTCGCCTGAAACGCCAGAGGACGCAGGTGCAAGCATCGACACAGCTTGGCGCGACGAGTGGCGTAGTGCCGGCGAGACGATTGTCGCCGCATCTCGGCGGGAGCGTGAAGCCGAGTCGACGCCGTTAACCGCACGTGCGATCACGGAACATCTGGCTGGCCTCGCGATCAATCTCTTCGCAGCGAGCTCAAATACGATCCGCTATCTCAGTGAAACCACCGATGTTCGCGCACGAATCCACGCGTCACGCGGGCTGGCCGGCATCGACGGTCTGATCTCGACGGCCACGGGGCTCTCTCTCGCCCTCGACGAGCAGGTTGTGCTGGTCATCGGTGACGTTGCAATGCTGCATGATGTGGGCGGCCTGCTCGTGCCGAGCGCCGAAGAGGCCGGCAACGTGCTCATCGTCGTCTTCAACGATGATGGCGGTGCGATCTTCTCCGGACTCGAACACTCGCAGAACCATGTAGCGCCGTATCTCGAGAGATACTTCACCGTTCCACACGGCCGGGACTTCAGAGATCTCGCGACAGCCTATGGGTGGGAGTACTCGAGAGTGGGACCACACGACGAGTCCCAGCAAATAACCGCGGAGTCCAGCCAGCTCGACGACTTCATCGCAGAATTTGAGAAGTCTGTGGACATTGTCGACAGCGTCACAGAAGAACGAAACTCGGAACAGGCGACGCTCGGCCGTCGGATCATCGAAGTGAACCTCACCTGATCAGAAGGCTGTACAGCCTGTGCCGCAGAGGATCGAGAGACAGAGGGTAAAGACTAGGCGAGTCCGGGCAAAGCAACGGCGAGAGCTGGCGGCACTGTCGCCGCGACTGCGAATCAGCCGGTGTCCCTCAGGATCAGCTCCTCGAAGAGTTTCTCTGCTGAGCTCAGTGTGGAGAAGTCGACGATCTCGTCTTGCGTATCCGCCGTGGGCGAACTGCCGGAACCATTCGGCTGGCTAGGAGTCGGGTTCTTCTTCGGCGGTGGGTGACTGAACTTCGTGACGAATGGTGGAGTGGCGGTTTCGTATTCTTCCCCGGTGGGGGTGGAGACGGTGAGGTCGTCGGCAGTCGCTTCGTGTTTCCAACCGGGGTGCTCCTTGGCGTAGTTGCAGCCCGCGCACAGTCCGGAGGCGTTGGACCACTGAGTCTCGCCTCCCTCGGCAACAGGAGTCGCGTGATCGGCGTGCCTGATCGGAGCATCACACCACGGGGTCCGGCACACGTCATCGCGGAAGACCACCATGCGTCGCAGCAGACCGCCGAACGTTCGCCTGCGCGAGTCCATGCCGACCAGTTGTCCGGTATCCGGAGACGTGAACATGCGGCGGATGAATGAGCGGGCCTGATTCGCCGCCAGGAAGTTCCGTGCCGTCTTCGTGGGCAACGGACCATAGCTCGGAATCCATGCAGGAACCTGCCCGTCCGAGAACAGGCTCTCGGCCTCCATCACGATATGCACCTCGGTGGGCACATCGCTGGCAGCCTCTTGCCCCGTGAGCCGTTCGACGAATATGTCGGCCATCAATTGGTTGCGGGTGCGGTCGAAGTCCAGGCCGGCGACCTTGCAATCGGTAGCGGCGGCGTCCAGACTCTCATGCGCAGCGACGGCCTGCTGCAGGGGCAGAGTGGCACTGAGCTTCGCCATCCCATTGCCGAGTACGCTCAAGGACACATGTCGATCCGCGCTCGCTGCCTCGGTCCTCTCATGCGCATTGTCCGAGGACACATTGGCCGCCAGCGAACGAACCTCGGTGCGTAAGCGGCGGCTGCCGGCCTTCGCGGCCCGACCTTTGAGTTCTTCGTCGACGAAGAGCCGTTCGTCGGAAGTCAGCCATGCCGTCTCATCGGCGATGATGCGAGCCTTTGCCTCGGAGATGGAACCTTCGGCCAGAGCCGCGAAGGTGCGGGGCAGGTCGTTGACCACAGTCTTGGAGGTGGAGAGGAACTTGCGGCCGGCCGAGGGGGAGACCCGTTTGGCCAACGCAATCTCATTGCCGGCGTACTTGCCCTGTTCGCGAGTGGGCACGTCATTGGCGGCGTCTTCTCGCTGGCGGTGTGAGTGGAAGGCTACAGCCTCACGTGCTTGAGCAGCCGAGGCGGCGGAGATGAGCTCCTCGAGAGCCAGGATGCGTGTCTGGGCCTCCCAGGCATCAGGTGCTGGTTCGAGGTCACGCAGAGTCTGGCACCACCGATCGATGTCGGTGGTGATGCCCGGAAGTCGGGCCCACGAACCAGGTCCCCTATAAGCGGGATGGTCCGGGTCATCCGCAGGATGCGTGAACATGCCAACAGACTATGTGGAGGCACTGACACAGACCCTGACACGAGGCGCCAAAACCTTGTCACGGTGTCAAGGTTCTGACCCAGCAAACGCCCTATTCCAATTCCAAACCCAGCGCACGGCGCATCGGAGCGAATTTGGCTTCGGTCTCGGCCACCTCGGCGAGGGGATCCGAATCGGGCATGATGCCCGCCCCAGCGAACAGACGGATCCGATTGCGGTCCTCGAGCTGACCACAGCGCAGGGCGATGCCGAACTGACCGTTGCCGCGATCGTCCATCCAACCAACAGGGCCCGAATACCGGCCGCGATCCAGCGGCTCCAGCTCGTCCACGTGGGCGACAGCACTGGCCTGCGGATACCCGCCGACAGCCGCGGTGGGATGCACGGCGGCCGCGATGTCGAGGGCGTTGAGACCCGAGTCCATCGGCAGATGGGCCGAAGCATCCGAGGCAGAGTGGATGACATTGGCCAAAGGCAGCAGGTGCGGTCGCTCATCGACGCTCACATCATCAGCGACGGTTCCGAGACTGCGCTGCAGGGAAGCGATCGCGAAGGCATGTTCGGTGCTGTCCTTGTGCGCGCTCAGCAGTTTCCTGGCGGCGGGCATCTCGGCGGTCGGGTTGTCCTCCACCCGATAGGTGCCCGCGAGCACGCGCGAGGTCACGCGGTTGTTCTCGACACCGATGAGCAGCTCTGGGGTGGAACCGATCAGGCCGGCGACATCGAAGGTCCAGCAGCTGGGGTAGCTGCGGTTGAGCGCACCCAGCACGGACCGGACGTCGATGTCATCGTCGGTGGTGACCAGCTCATCACGGGCCAGCACGATCTTTCGCAGGGTGGCATCGTCGGCGAAGGCGTCCACCTCGGCGGAATCTCCGACGGGCGTGAGCATGTGCGAGACCTTCGCGACCAGATCTGCCCAGGACGTGCTGTCGAGGTCACCGGGCGAGGACTTCGCCGAGGTGACCTGGCGCAGCGGTTCGGACTTCAGCAGGGGTGGGGTGGGGGTGGCGCCTTCGGCGATGATCGATGTCATCCAGACGCGACCACCTCGGCGTCCGAGAACGAATTCGGGGACGTGGATGAGGGAGTCGACCTCGGATTCGCCCGAGTAGGCGACGGTGGCGAAGCACATGAGGCCCGAGCCGAGCAGGTCGACCTCGTCCTCGATGGTCGCAGCACACGTGATGGCCTTCCACGCGTCGGAGAGCTCGGTGAAGCGATTGGGGCCGCGGGCGCGGATGCGCAGAGTTCGGCCGAACCCGATGAGGCCAGAAGTGTCGCGGACCCAGCAGGAGAACGCCGAGGTGGGCAGCAGCTCCAGCGTCTCTTCGACGGTCGTGGGCAGTCCGGATTCGAAGGGGAAACCGGGCCCCGGTTCGACGTCGTCGACAAAACGTGAGCGCACGTGCAGGCGCGGGGGTGCCGTGCAGATGTCAGAGGTACTGAAGGTCGTAGTCATTTCAGGCCCACTCTAGTCGAGAAATTCGGCTTCCCAACGCGCGCGAATCCACTATCGAGCGCGAGCCAATACGGAAGCGAACAATGTCTGTGGCCAGTTCCACACTGCAAAGAGCGTGGAAACAGGTCCGCGAATTCGCCCCCTGGGTTCAGGTGTTGAGAGAATGGTGGCATGAACCGTGCTCAGCTGGACAAGCAGCCCGACGACGTCGCATCGATGTTCGATGACGTCGCGTCCCGTTACGACCTCACCAACGATGTGCTCACCTTCGGCCTGGCGCGCACCTGGCGTCGGACGGTGGCACACTCGGTGGCTGCCGGACCTGGTGAGCGCGTCCTCGATCTCGCGGCCGGAACCGGAACGTCGTCGATGACGTTCACCCATCATGGCGCCGAGGTGGTCGCCGGCGACATCTCGCAGGGCATGCTCGCCGAGGGGCGTCGCAGGCACCCGAAGATCGACTTCATCTACGCTGACGCGATGGATCTCCCGTTCTCCGATGCCAGCTTCGACGTCGTCACGATCTCCTTCGGCATCCGCAACGTCAACGATGTGGATGCTGCGCTGTCGGAGATGCTGCGCGTGCTACGGCCCGGCGGTCGTCTCATCATCTGCGAATTCTCGACCCCGACATTCGATCCGTTCAGCCTCGTCTACAAGGAATACCTGATGCGGGCACTGCCCGCCGTGGCGAAGGCTGTGTCCTCGAACCCCGAGGCCTACGTCTACCTTGCCGAATCGATCCGCGCCTGGCCTGACCAGGACGAATTCGCTCAGCAGATCCTCGACGCCGGCTTCGACCAGGTCAAGCACCGCAACCTCACCGGCGGGATCGTCGCCGTCCACCACGCACTCAAACCGTGAATAACTTCTCCGCCGAGGTCATCGTCGTCGGGGCAGGCCCTGCCGGTTCGGCCATCGGCACCTACCTCGCGCAGGCCGGCCATGAGGTCATCATCCTGGAGAAATCCGGGTTTCCACGTGACAAGATCTGCGGCGATGCCCTGACCCCACGCGCGGTCAAAGAGGTCGGCTTCTTGGGGATGGACACCCCCGAATCCGAGGGTTGGCACAAGAACAGGGGACTGCGTCTCATCGGCGGCGGTCACCGTCTGGAACTCGACTGGCCGGATATCGAGGGCACCCCGAACTATGGGCTGACGAAGCCTCGGATGGGCATGGACGAGGCCTTCGCCCGCCACGCCCAGCGCAGCGGTGCAAGAATGTTCGAGCAGGTCAAAGCCATGTCCCCGGACATCGGCGAGGACGGCTGGATCAAGGGCATCCACGCCTCCGGTACCGACCACCGTGGTCGTCGGGTCGGACCTGAAGCTCATTTCAGCGCCCCGATCGTCATCGCCGCAGACGGTGTGTCATCGCGCTTGGCCGTGTCCATGGGGTTGGAGAAGCGTGATGACCGCCCGATGGGTGTGGCCGTGCGGGCCTATCACACCTCGCCGAGGCATGCCGATGACTACATCGAGAGCTGGGTCGAGATGCGTTCGCGCAATTCGGCGGGCGAGTCCGAGGTTCTGCCCGGGTACGGCTGGCTCTTTCCGCTCGGCGACGGCACGATCAACATCGGGGCTGGTCTGCTGGACTCCTCACCCCAGTTCGGTTCCGTGGACTTCCGCACCATGATGGAACAGTGGATCGCGGACATGGGACTCGAATGGGGCATCGATGAGTCCACCTCGTTGGGCCCGATCAAGTCCGCGGCACTGCCGATGGCCTTCAACCGCACCCCGCATTTCCACAAGGGGCTCCTCCTCGTCGGCGATTCGGGCGGGATGGTCAACCCCTTCAATGGCGAGGGCATCGACTATGCCCTCGAATCCGCTCGATTGGCCGCCGAGGTGATCTCCACCTATTCCCGCTACCCGCAGCATGTGATGCGGGAGAAACTGCAGGAATACCCGGCGCTGGTGGGCGATTCCTTGGGCGGCTATTTCACCCTGGGGCGCGTTTTTTCCGCCATTATCGGCCACCCTGCACTCATGCAGTTCGGAATCAAGTACGGTATGGGTGTTGACGTTGTGATGGAGTTCGTCGTGAAATTGTTGGCGAACCTCTACCGCGACCCGAAGGTTTCTGAGGCCGATCTTATCGACCGGGTGATTTCAGCTCTCACCCGAATCGTGCCGGCTACCAGCAATGTCTGAGCTCACCAGCGACTACAACACTGACTACGATGAATGACGAGGACATGAGCCACCTAGCCTCTCCGGCGACTTTTATCGGTGCCGATGCCCAGCTTGCGGCGGATATCTCCACACAGTTGGAAGCCGTCGAGCGCAGGCTCTACGAAGTGACCGAGCAGACGCGTAAGCTGCCGGACACCACGTCCAAACATCTCCTCGCTGCCGGCGGAAAGCGGGCCCGTCCCAACCTTCTGCTGCTCACGGCCCGCCTCGGCGAGGCCGATTGTGAGGCGATCATCGACGCGGCCGTCGCAGTGGAGCTCATCCACCTGGCCTCCCTCTATCACGATGATGTGATGGACGATGCTCCCGTGCGCCGAGGTGCTCCGGCCGCACATGAGGTGTGGGGCAACTCCGTGGCCATCCTCACCGGCGACCTCCTGTTCTCGAAGGCCTCTGGTGTGACGGCGAAGCTCGGCCCCGAGGCCGTCGCCATCCAGGCTGAGACCTTCGAACGCCTCGTCCTGGGCCAGCTCAACGAATTCGCGGGCCCGCCGGAGGATGCGGATGCGATTGAGCACTACATTCAGGTGCTCGCGGACAAGACCGGATCCCTCATCGCCACCTCGGCGCAGTTCGGTGTCATGTTCTCGCAGGCGGACCAGGCACTTGCCGAGCCCGTGCGGGTGTTCGGTGAACGCGTCGGAATCGCCTTCCAGCTCGCCGATGACATCATCGACCTGACGACCACCTCATCGGTGTCGGGCAAGACCCCCGGTACCGACCTGCGTGAACGGGTTCCGACCCTTCCGGTGCTCTACGTTCGAGCTGCCGCAGCCGCCGGCGACGAAGCCGCCGCTGAAGTGGTCGAGCTGCTCGACGCGGACCTGAGTTCGGATGAAGCCCTGGAGTCGGCTCGGGTCGCACTCGCGGCTCATTCGGTGACCGAGAAGGCTCGCGCCGAGGCGGTTCGCTGGGCCGATGACGCGAAGTCGGCGCTTGCGCCCTTGCCCGACGGGCTCGTTAAGGAGTCGCTGTTCTCATTCGCTGATTCCGTGGTCTCGCGCAGCGCCTGACCACCCTGCAGGCACGATTGCGAGGTGGGAATCATGTCAGGTGCAGCACAGGCTCAGCCGGTTGAGGCTCAGCCGGTTGAGGCTCAGACCGAACATCGGTCGAGCGTTCGGCGACGGCTGACCCCGGTCGATCGGATCGGATTGGGCGTGCTCCTGCTGTTCCTCGTCGTGGGTCTGAGCTGGTCGAAGTGGCTGCCCTATTGGGGCAAAGCATGGACACTGAGCCAGACCTCCGTCTGGGACGGCAGTCCGCTCTTCGAGGCTGCGGGGGAGACGTTCTCTCTGGCTGGAGCCTGGGACTTCACCCTCGTGTACTTCACCGCTGTGTGGAAGGCTCTGCTCGTGGCGCTGGTGGTGGCTGCGGCCATCGATGCGCTGGTGCCCCGTGATTGGCTGCTGCGTGTGATGAATCGCCGGACCCACACGAGCCAGTCACTCGTCGGTGCGGCGTTGTCGCTGCCGTCGATGATGTGCACGTGCTGCGCGGCCCCGGTGACTGCGGGCCTGCGGAGTTCGGGCGTCATGCGTAGCGCTGCCTTGGCCTACTGGGTGGGCAATCCGCTGCTGAACCCCGCTGTGCTGATCTTTCTCGCCCTCGTCCTGCCCTGGCAGTACGTTGTCACCCGACTCGTGTTCGGAATCCTCATCGCAGTCGGCGCCAGCGCGTTCATCGGCCGGTGGGTCAAGGGGCGCGCCGAGGTGGTTCCCGAGCAGAGCCTCGAATCGCCGAGACTGTCGTCGCTTCCCGTACGCTACCTGCGGTCGCTGTCGAAATTCACGCTCATCCTCGTCCCCGAGCATCTTGCCCTGGTCTTCGTCATCGGACTGATCAGTCCCTGGCTGTCGGGAGTCTATGGGCTCGAAGCTCAGGTGGGTGCCATCGCGGTGCTCATCGCTGCTGTTGTCGGTACGCTCCTGGTGATTCCCACCGGGGGCGAGATTCCCATCATCATCGCGCTGCTCGCGGCCGGAGTGGGCGCGGGTGTCACCGGAGCACTGCTGATCGTCCTTCCTGCACTGAGTATCCCGTCGATGGTGATGGTCGGAAAGTCCCTTGGCTGGCGCACCACGACTGCGATGGGTGGCGCCGTCGCTCTCGGCGGGGTGCTCTCCGGTGTCGTTCTCATGCTCGTGAGCTGAGCCAGCTGTCCCTGCAGATTTTCAGCTCACTATCATACTTTTGACAATGTGTGAGGTGAACCATAGCCTGGAAGCTCTTAGATAACTACAGATGAGCTTTATTTGAGGGGTTCGCGTGAGCTACAGAAAACCATTGTTCGCTGGTCTGGCTATGATCGGGTCCTTGGCCATGGTGGCAGGACTTTCCGCGTGTTCCAGCGGTGAGGACGACGCCGACGCGCCTCTCGAGGACTCATATACCTACGCCACGGACACCTCCTTCGTCCCCTTCGAATTCAAGAAAGATGGAAAGTACGTCGGGTTCGACATCGATATCATCAACGCGGTCGCCGATGAGGCCGGATTCGAGTTGAAGCAGGAAGTCACCAATTTCGACGGCATCATTCCAGGTCTGCAGACCGGCTCCTTCGATCTCGCCGTTGCCGGTATCAGCATCACCGACGAGCGCAAGCAGACGATTGACTTCTCGGCTCCCTATTACAAATCGGGCCTGATCGTGGGCGTTCCAGAGGACAACGACGATATCAAGAGCGTGGACGACCTGGATGGCAAGAAGGTTGCCACTCGCCTGGGTTCGACCAGTGCGGCCTACATCGATGAGAACATCAAGGGTGCGAAAGCCAAGACCTACGAGCAGTTGGATCAGGCCTATCTCGCAGTCGAGTCCGGCAGCGCCGACGCGGTGCTCTACGACCAGCCGAACGTCGCCTACTACATCCGCACCGAGGGCGAGAGCAAACTGAAGACTGTCGGTGACCTCCTGGAAGCTCAGGACTACGGCATCGCGATCTCCAAAGACAACGAGAACCTCGTCACCGCGGTGGATGAGGGACTCGCGACGATCAAGGAGAACGGCACCTACGACAAGCTGTACAAGGAATGGTTCGGGGAAGAGCCTCCCAGCGAAGACTGACCGCAGCAACTCAGACTCTCATGCGGGCACGGGGCATCTCCCGTGCCCGCTGTTCTGTGGAAGGAACATATGTCCCGGTTAACCCAATTCAACTGGCTCGGCGTCGTCGACTACCTGCCTGCCCTTGCACTGGGCCTGTACTACACGCTGCTGGTGTCGGTGATAGGTCTGATCATCGGCTTCGTCCTCGGTGCCGTATTCGGCCTCGGTCGGCTCTCACATAAGAAGATCATCTATGGGCTCTCGACCGCCTATGTCGAGCTGCTGAGAGGAACCCCGGTCCTGGTCCAGGCCATCTGGGTGTACTTCGCGCTGCCGCTGATCGTCGGATTCAACATTCCGTCCCTGGTCGCAGGCATCCTGGTGATCGGGCTGAACTCCGGTGCCTACATTGCTGAGATCGTCCGCGGTGCCGTTCAATCAGTGGAGAAGGGACAGTCTGAGGCGGGGCGCTCCCTCGGCCTCTCACAGCATCTGACGATGCGCTATGTGATCTGGCCGCAGGCTTTCAAGAGGATGATCCCACCGCTGGGCAACCAGTTCATCATCAGCATCAAGGACACCTCTCTGCTGTCGGTGATCTTGGTCCCCGAGCTGATCTTCCAGGGCCGGCTGGTCGCATCGAATCATTTCAACGCGGTAGAGATCTACACAACCGTGGCGGTGTTCTATCTGGTAGTCACCCTCACTCTGTCCAAAGTCCTTAGCGTTGTGGAGAAGAGGTTGACTCACTGATGATCATCCACGTATCAGACCTGCATAAATCGTTCGGTGACAATGAAGTGCTCAAGGGCATCGACTGTGACGTAGAGGCCAAGGAAGTCGTGTGCGTGATCGGACCCAGCGGTTCGGGCAAAAGCACCTTTCTGCGTTGCCTGAATATGCTCGAGGACATCACCAGCGGAGACGTCGTCATTGACGGGCAGAGCCTGACGGCCCGCGAGACCGACATCAACGCTGTCCGCACAGAGATCGGCATGGTCTTCCAGCAGTTCAACCTCTTCCCTCATATGAGCGTCATCGATAACATCTCACTGGCTCCACGGAAGGTCCGCGGACTCAGCGACGCGGCTGTGCGCGATAGGGCCCTGAAACTCTTGGACAAAGTGGGACTGAGGGAGAAGGCTGATTCCTATCCGAATCAGCTCTCCGGTGGCCAGCAGCAGCGGGTGGCGATTGCCCGTGCCCTGGCCATGGAGCCGAAGATGCTGCTCTTCGACGAGCCCACAAGCGCCCTCGACCCAGAGCTGGTCGGAGAGGTCCTGGCTGTGATGAAGCAGCTGGCTCTTGAAGGAATGACGATGGTCGTCGTCACGCATGAGATGGGCTTCGCGAGCGAAGTCGGGGATCGTGTGCTGTTCATGGACGATGGCATCATCGTAGAGGAGGGCACTCCCGATCGCATCTTCAAAAATCCGCAGTCGGCGCGGACTGAGGAATTCCTCAACAAGGTGCTCTGAGTACGGCAGGCTCGTGCTCTGAGCACGGCAGGCTAGAGTTTGCGGCGGCTCTGGCGGATCAGGTCTGTGCAGAGCAAGAGCACGGCGATCCAGATGACGAAGAAGCCGACCCAGCGCGTCGTCGACATCACTTCTCCGAGGATGAAGACGCCGGTGATGAACTGCATCGTCGGCGTGATGTACTGCAGCATGCCCACCCAGGACAGGGGGATGCGCCTGGCTGCGGCGCTGAAGAGGATCAGCGGAATCGCGGTTGCCGGTCCGGTGACGAGGATGATGATGACATGGCTGGCACCGAAACCTGTGAACGTGGACAGGCCCTGGGCTCCGAGGATGAGGAGATAGAAGGCGCTGGGCACGGCCAGCACAGCGGACTCGATCGTCATCCCCTCGAGTGCACCGACTCGATTGCCCACCTTGTTCTTGACGAGTCCGTAGAGTCCGAACGACAGCGCCACAGTGAACGAGAGATACGGCATCCGACCGAGGCCGACACCGACGATGATGACGGCGATCAGGCCGAATCCTGCAGCGGTCCACTGCAGAGGCCGCAGCTTTTCGCCGAGGAAGATGACGCCGAGGCCGATGGAGATGAGCGGGTTGAGATAGTAGCCCAGAGACACCTCGACGAGGTGGCCGGTTTCGACTCCGTAGACGAACGCCGTCCAGTTTATGGCGATGAGGACAGCGGCCAAAGTCAGCAGCCAGAATGTGCGACCGGACTTGATGACCTGCCACGTGCGTGCGACTCCGCCGGTGAAGAGCAGGAGAATGGCGCAGAAGAGCAGTGACCAGATGACGCGATGTGAAACGAGTTCAAGGGCTCCGGTGGGTGCCGCGGCTGCGAAGAGCAGGGGGATGAGGCCCCACAGCAGGTAGGCGGAGAGTCCATTGGCCAATCCGGTTTTGCGAATGGCGTTCATGTCGGGGGTTGGATCTGGGTTCACATACAGAGTCTAATGATGTCGAGACACGGCGCGGCCGCCGGTCTGTCAGCTGGGATATGAGTGCGAGTTTCGTCACGTGTTTGTTAGGAGGACCTTCATTGCCGATACAATTGGTGATGACTTACTAGAGAGGTGTGAGAATGACGCGTCCCTTCCGTGTGGCTATTGTGGGTGCCGGTCCTGCCGGGATCTATGCGGCCGATCTGTTGACTAAGGCTGAGCGTGACTTCGAGGTCAGTATTGATCTCTTTGAGCGTTTGCCGACTCCGTTCGGT
>NZ_FXZH01000028.1 GCF_900169365.1 Brevibacterium sp. 239c | reverse complement strand
TCTATAATCATGAACGGCCCCACGGATCCCTCGACGGATTAACACCGTCGAGATGCTGGGAACGCTGGAGTGCAGAGAACCAATTAGCTATCGCATAGCCGCTGGACTGCTAACAGGGGCCCAATCACATCAGCAAAAAATACATAAAGACTGGTGACGAGTCGCTACTGAAATCGGCTCGAAAAGCGATTTCAAAAGCTGACATTTTGGTCTTCGGAGGAGCCCCTCTCTTCAATTACAGGTATCAGTCCTTCTATCGTAGAACTATTCGAACGGTGGAGCTGGCACAAGAATATGAGGTTCCGACTCTATTTTCGAGCATCGGCGTCGAGCCTTATTCCGACGACGACTATCGTTCTCAGGCACTTAAGCAGGCTCTGAACCTTCCCGTTGTTAAACAGATAACCACCCGGGATGATTTGCCTTCAGTAGCGAAATACGTTGCAGGAACGCAAATTTCTACAGGTCTAGTCGCTGACCCAGTGGTATTTGCCGATAAGGTGTTCGAAAATATCGTCGGACAGTCGGAGAGCAACCCGAAGGGCACCAAGTCAACGATTGGACTTGTGGTCACTCGTGCTGGAATCTTTGCAGACAATGGCATCGACTTTTCGGAGGACGACCAGCGCCAGTTCTGGCTGGGTGTGATTGAGCTATTGCGTGAGCGCCAATACGGCTATCGGCTTTTCACCACTGGGCATTTCACAGATGAAATCTTCCTCGATTCGTTAGTGCGTGAGCATGGGGTGCCCGCCAAGAACGTGAGATTCACGGTGAATTCTCCCGACGAACTGATTGAGGAACTGCGAGCATGCGATGCTGTGATCGCTTATCGGCTGCATGCCAGCATAACGTCGTTCGCTCTTGGGGTCCCCTCGGTTGGTCTCTCTTGGAACTTCAAAGTACCTGAATTCTACAAAGAAATCGGATATGCCGATCGAGCTATTTCCTCTGACAATTGGTCGCCCCGCCACGTAGTTGCGGTCATGGAGAATGCGCTGGCCGACGGTGTGACGAAGGACAGTAGCTACCTGTACAGCGTGTACAAGTCTTTGTTCGATGGTTTGAAGGATGTTCTGACGCCAGACGGCGAAGCAGTTCCATATTCTTTGAATGAGGTCTACGACGCGCTTCCTCGGTATCCAATGACTTCGCTACCCGAGTATCGCGCGAAGGTGCAGCGCAAACTCCGGCGTTCCTATGACTTCTATGCGAACAAATCCAAATCCAATCAGTGGCGACCATCGATTCAGGATGGGTTAATTCTTCGAATTGGACGGCGAATCAAGCGCGCGCTAAGCAATTCAATTCGCTAATGGCGGCGCCACCACTCCCGAGAAGAAAATCTTAGTATCGAGTTGCACCAATGAGTGGATGGCATACCGTCTGGCATGCACTTGAGAAGTTTGACTTGCGGCGGTAGTTGGATTTCATCGGCTCTTGAGACTTCATTCAGCGGAACTTGCTGCGGAGCCGGCGATACATTTTTGCCACTAGTTTTCGTCGTCGAGTGCCATGCGGCAAAAGATAAGCCTCAACCTTCGCCGAGGGTGCTCGCAACTCTGGAGTAGGTGCCCTCCAGTGGTTCGCAGTAGTGACGGGCCCCTTGGTCGCTAGGTGTGCGAGAGCCAACTCGCTGTTTGACAAACCCGCAGCGAGAAAGACTCTGTTGAACGTCGCGTCGTCTAGTCGTCTGCGATATTCGAAGGCGAATATCTTCCTTAGTGTTACGTTCTTTGCCAGCAGAGCTCTCGCAGCCTCGAAGTTCAGATAGTACTGGGTGCAGAACTCTTTGTATGTCGCACGATCATCCGGCAGTAACACGGGTTGCTCGGCTTCATAAGAGAAGGTGGAGATGGCGTCACCGAAACCCTTGATTCGTTTCATGAAATCTTTGTCGATTGGTGATTGACGTTCAATGATCAGAACTGTCTGCTCGAGCGGGGACGCTGCGGAACTCAAGAGTGACTCAAGGAAACTATTGGCTAGTGGGCCAGGTGTCAGTTCGCCAGCCCAGAATGCCGCAGTTGGTCGCTCGTCATGAGCGTATCGAGTATCGAATCGCGAGGCGCCTTCTTCTTCAAGCAGGAACTCTACTGCTCGTTTAGAAGCGTGCCCATCATCGTGTGGACAGAAACGTTCCGTTGCCGATTTGTATCTATCACCCTGAAGCGGCTGGGCTGAAAAATCGTGCTCCGGGCGGTACTGGATAAGCTCCGCGGACACATTCGCTATGGTGCTTGCAAGCTCCTGTCTGGTGACGGCGACGGCGCCGGGCAGCTCGTCTTTGGAGAGGTTGATCCCGCGTGTGCGGGCATATTCGTCGAGGTCGTAAAGATAGTGAATGATCGGCTTGCCGGTGGGGAGGAAATCAAAAAATATGCTGGAGAAGTCGGTTATGAGGACGTCAACGACAGATAGAAGGTCATTAGAGCTGATCTCGTGAGGTGGGATAATCACGTCACTGAGTTCGTCTCCGACCGATGCATCCTTTATCAGACGGTCCATTCGGTGGTGGCCCCGATATAGTAACTGAATGTCAGGTCGCACCATCGTCTTTAAGTCATCTACAAGTTGATCGGAGTCCACGACATCTTTGTCTTTCTCCGAGCGCCAAGTTGGCGCATAGAGCACAGTAGGTCGGTAGTCCCCGTCGGAGTTTAGGCCCAGTATTTCACGCAGTCGTAATTTAAAATCGGCATCGGCATTGATTGTGCGATCAACCCTGGGATATCCAATCTCAGCGATGGTGGCGTTGGAAACTCCTTTCATGGAGTATGCCGAGATGATCTTGTCCGTGGTGAAACGGCCAGGTGTGAGAATATGTGTTGCTTTCGTGAAGGTAGCATTGCCGCCCGGTGAACCGAACCGTGCCTTCGGCGTGTTTCTTCCGAGGGCCTTGTACGGGATGCCGTGCCACGTGTTCAGATATTTCTGGTCCGTTCGGCGTGCAAAAAATGCTGGCAGAGTTGCATTGCAGATCACGTAACCAGCAGACGCTATGAAATAGGTGTAGGAACGTGTATTTCGGCGAGCGAACACTACATTAGGGGAATCGATGTAATCCGCTGGGATGCTGCCTTGTGCGTCTATAGACCATACGTGTAGGAACTCGCCGTGCTCTGGATGTTCCCTGAGATACTCAAAAATTCCGTATGGGTTGTCGCCCATGCGGGCACCAGACATAGATTCATAGAAGATGACGTTTTTGTTGACCGTCGTCTTTGCGCTGTCGTCCAAATACTGTTGTCGGACACCGGTCGATTTGGCACCTCTGCCGAGCGACTTCTCCCAAAATTCATGGGTCTCTACCTCAGAGCTCAAATTTGCACTCTTCAAAGCGCCGTGAAGTAGAGATTTTTCCTGGGTCATTCGGTGGAGTCCTTTCGCCTAGTCGAACCTTCCCGAGTATAACGGGTTGCAGACCGCTAGATTCCGATGTTGCTTGGAAGCGAACCTGTTCTTGAGCTTGGCAATTCTTCCTTTCACCGGCTGCCGCGCTTGTTGGGGCTCAATGTTTCGCCACTTGGCAACGAAGACTACGGCAGAAATGGCATTGACGGGGAGATGCGGGATCGGCGCTCCGTCTTCGAACACCATCTTGCGAGGGTCCAAGTGGCTCGCCTTGGTGTCTCTTTCTGCCAGAGTCTTATCGCTTAGATACCAGAACCATCGCTTGTCGACACGGAACCTCAGGGTCCAACCAGCGAGATGATGTGTCGGAGTCTGAAACTTGTTAGGAGCAATGCGCTCGAGGCCGGTGTTGGTATACCCCACCCATGGAGTGGAATATTCGATTGATCCGCTCCGTAGTTTCTTGACTTTGAGTGCTTGCGAATCTGAATCGGTGACACTGACTGAAGTTACTTCATTGTTATTGGCGAGGGCTCCACTGGGGAAGAGCGCAGGGTAGGTGATTTCTCGCTGTCGGGCAGTGTGCTTCCTGCTGGCTACTTCTGACGAAGCGTCGGAGGATTCTTCTGCTTGTTGCAGCGCCGTTGGGAGAAACTCCTCCGATTGTGATCGAAAGTCCAGCACGCGCGCCTGGGCTTGAGAGCACTCGATCGACTTGGAGAAGTCTGCAACGTCGTCGTCGGGTGCGAATTGTTGATTCGTGAGATCGAACTCAGGGAGAAAGTTTGGCGCCTTGTTGCCGTTGCGTTTGCCAACGAAGAAGAGCTTCTCAAAGATCAGCGAGAAGCAACAGCCAGGAAACGAATTTGTGAATACAGCATCAGCATGAGAAATGTTGCCGAGCCACTCTTCGGCTGAGACGTCGTAGCGGGGAACATGTTTGACACCGGGGTCAGTGACTTTCCCATATCTCATTGGGCGGTCGGAAAGTTCCACGATGGTGAGATCGTTGGCTTTGGCGTACTCGACTGCCTTTGCGACGGTGTCTGTCGACCGCTCCATCACGTAGTAGAGGAGTAGATACCGTTGTTCGTTAGGTGGGACCGCGATCTTCCTCCAGGAATCTTGCCCGTGCAATAGCACTGGATCGATGACTGTCGGTATGGTTCTTCCAGTGTTCTCTTCAATGGACTGACCGAAGTCTCGTTCTCGAGCACTCATTGACTCAATGTCTTCGAGGTACTCGAAGAAGGCGTTGGATAACTCTGGTTCAAAGCCAGGCTTCGCGCCCCTGCTTGGTGCATAAGCGATCTTAGGCTTTCCCTCGAACGCTTTGCTGCCGAGCATGAAACCGCGATCGAATGAATAGTCGGGCGTCCATGGTTGCCAGATGTCATCTGTCACGCAGATGTGACAGTCCATTCCAGGGTCTTCGATCTCAAGTAAGTCTGAGCCGTATTCTTCTTCAGTGAAGCCCAGGTGTTGAGAAATGAATGATTCAAATTTGTCGTACCGGAGCTTGCGTTCTTCGGTGAGCGCTCGATACCCCATCGCCAGCTCAGCCCATTTTCTCGCGGCGGTGTTCCTGTCTTTGACGGCGGCGGGTGTGCTTGCATTGGCCGCGATGGCTGTTCGGTACTTGGCTTCAGTGAATTTTGCCGGTTCCCGGAGATCCATCCCATCAAATGTGATTGGCTTGCAATCGATGAACGTCGAGTCATAGTCCTTGTTCGTCAGGTACTGCTGGAACGCATAGGCATGCAAGTTGCAGGCGAAATTGAGGTAGTTCGCGTAACGGTTGATCCCGATGAGGCCTATTTTCATGGATCACGAGATTGCTTCAACTGAACCATCAGCTTATATGGGGGCACATCCAGAATGTCGGAATGCCACATCGAAATCCAAAGTGCATGGGAATGAGCCTCTAGGCATGGATGGGCCCGCGCAATTTTGCTGAGCCGAGAATTACCCGGGGGTTCCGCCAACATCACGAAAAACTAACAAACTCACTAGTAACCATTGCCATAATCGCAACAACTGTGCAGAATGTAGTGGTGGTTGAGACGAGCAATGGTGCAGGCAACAGCCAGGACTCCCTGGTGAGCCGCGTTCGTGACGCCATCAAATCTGCTGGCATCAACCACAGTGAAGTCGCCCGAAGCATCGGCATCGAACCAAGCAAACTCTCCAAGTCCCTGGCGGGAACGCGTAACTTTCGGGTCGAGGAGATTTCGAGCATCGCCTCTCTGACCAACGTCAGTACTGATTGGCTCACGACCGGGCGATCGGCCCAACCGCCTCGGCGACGCACTGTTCCACACTTCCACCGCGACACAGGAGACGAGCGGGCCAGTGCTGACTCCCGAACGCGCGCCAGCGGGGGACCGGGTGCGCAATCCGGGTCTGCACACGCCGCCGACTCGTTTGATCTGCCCGAGACACTGCCTAACCCGGCGAATCACGCGGCAGGGGAGTGGATGTCGAAGGGCAAACGCAATCGACACAAGATCGTCGCCGCCGCCTGGGAGCTCTACGCCGACCTGGGCGTCGACAATGTGCGTACGGAAGACGTCGCGCAGGCGAGTGGCCTGAGCACCTCGGCGGTCAACTATCACTTCCGATCAAAGGCGCAGCTGCTGCAGGCGACACTGCGCTTCACCCTCGACGTCCTCTCGGGTATCCGCGGGCTGACAGACCCTGGCGATCCCTTGAAGACTCTGCGCGAATTCGCTCGCGTCCACGCCGGAGTCAGCGACACGATCCGACGCGTCTGGTCCATCTGGGTCCAAAGCTGGGCACGAGCCGCCGTCGACGAGCACGCCCGAGCCACCCTCACCGAGGTGTACTCGGAATGGTTCGAGATGTTCGCCTCCGTCGTCCTCGCCGGCCAGAAGGTCGGAACGATCCGCACCGGTGACACCATCCTCATGGCCAAGGGCCTGAGCATCTTCATTGACGGGCTCGGCATCGCCCGCAGCACCGGCCAGATGGACATCACCGATGCCGAAGCGCTGCAGATGCTCGATGACTATCTCAGCGAACACATCGCGGCCACCGGACGTGACCAGGTTCTGGCCGCAGCGGACCCACATGGCGCCCAGACAATTGACCGAGCCGTACCGCACCCGCAGGAAGAAGGCACATGAGCACACCGAATCGAAGACAAGCGCTGGGGGCGGGGCTCTCGATATCCGCGCTCGCAGGCTTGAGTGCCTGTGGCGGCGGCAGCACCGTCGGTGCCGCCGACGCAGGGAAACCAGTCAAGGGCGGAAGCCTGCGCGTAGGAGTCACCGGTGGCAACTCCGCTGACACCGTCGACGCCCACATCCCCGTCAACAGCGGCGACGTCTGCCGTGCGGTGAACCTGTACAACGCGCTCTACGGGTGGGACGACGATTCCAAGGTTGTTCCACTGCTTGCCGAGTCCTTTGTGTCCAACCCGGACGCCACCGTGTGGACGTGCACCTTGAAGAAGGGCATCAAGTTCTCCAACGGCAAACCGATCACCCCCGAGGACGTGATCTTCACCTTCAAGAGGATCACCGATCCAGATGATCCCAAGACCGCGGCCGCGAACTTCTCCATGCTCGACAAGGTCGTCGCCAAGGATGAGCGCACCGTGGAGTTCCATCTCAGTGAAGCCAACGGTCTGTTCAAGGACGCCGTGGCAGAATACACCGCGGCGATCGTTCCGGTTGATTACGACCCGAAGAACCCGGTGTGCTCAGGGCCGTTCAAGCTCAAGTCGTTCACCCCGGCCCAGTCGACGGTCATCGTGCCCAATGAGCACTACTTCAACTACGACAATATGTACCTCGACGAGGTTCAACTGCTGAACTTCAACGACTCAGATGCCCTCATCAACGCCCTGCTCTCCACCCAGGTCGACGCGATCGCACAAATCCCGGTGGCCCTGGTCGAGGTCATCGACGCCGATGAGCGCATGGCCATCCTCAACTCCGAAACAGGCATGTGGCTGCCCCTGACCATGCGCGTGGACAAGGCACCCTTCGACGATGTGAAGGTGCGCCAGGCCTTCCGCCTCGTCGTCGACCGGGAACAGATGATCGAACAGGTCCTCTCCGGTTTCGGTACTCTCGGCAACGACATGTTCGGGCCGCTGGGCGCCAACTACCCCAAGTTCCCGCAGCGCAAACAGGACATCCCCAAAGCCAAGAAGCTCCTCGCCGAGGCGGGCTTCCCCGATGGTCTCGACGTCGAGTTGGTCACCGCCCCCATCCAGTCAGGTGCCGTCGAATCCGCGCAGGTCTTCGCCCAGCAGGCCGCCGAGGCCGGCATCAGGGTCAAGATCCGCAGGGTCGACGCGACGACGTTCTTCGGTGACGAATACCTGCAGTGGGACTTCGCCCAGGACTTCTGGTACACCCGAGACTTCCTGCCGCAGGTCATCTCCTGTTCCCTGAAGGAGTCACCATTCAACGAAACCCACTGGGACGACCCCGCCTTCAACAAGATCTTCGACAAGGTCCGCGGCATTCCCAAGGTTGAGAAGAGACGCGACGGCGAACACGAGCTGCAGAAGATGCTCTACGACGAAGGCGGCTACATCATCTGGGGATTCGCCAACCAGGTCGATGCCTTCCAGAAGTACGTCGGCGGGCTGGTCAAGAACTCCACCGGACGCCCCCTGGGCGGTTGGCGGTTCGACCGCGTATGGATTGGAAAGGTGTGACATGTTCGGAAAAGTCATCGGACGCAGGCTGATCTTCTCCGCCTTCATCCTCATCGCAGTCTCCCTCCTCGTCTTCGGCGCCACACTCCTCCTCCCCGGCGACGCGGCCCGAGCCATCCTCGGCCAACAGGCCACTCCGGAACGCATCGCCGCACTCAACGAACAGTTGGGCCTCAACCAACCCGCCTGGCAGCGCTACTTCTCGTGGCTGGGCGGCCTCTTCGTCGGTGACTTCGGCACCTCGACCGCGAGCGGCGGTTCGGTGGCGCAGTTGCTGAGCGATCGCATCGGCAACTCCTTCATCCTGATGGCTGCGGCCGCAATCATCTCGGTTCCGCTGGGCATCGGCTTGGGCGTCTACTCCGCTCTGCACCGCGGTGGTCGCCGAGATTCGGCACTGACGGGCATCAGCCTCGTCTTCGCGGCCATGCCCGAGTTCGTCATCGGCATCGGCCTGATCGCGATCTTCGCCACTTCTGTCTTCCAGATCCTGCCCGCGGTGACCCTGGCGCCACCGGGCGAACCTGTGTGGGGCCGACCCGAGCAGCTGATCTTGCCCACCGTGACCCTCATCCTCGTCGTCACCCCTTATATCGTGCGGATGATGCGAGCGACGATGATCGAAGTCCTCGATTCCGGTTTCGTGGAGATGGCTCGCCTCAAAGGTGTTCCCGAAACCCGTGTGATCCTCCGCCATGCGGTGCCTCATGCCCTGGGCCCCGTGGCGCAGGTCGTGGCGATCCAGTTGGCGTGGTTGGCCGGCGGCGTGGTCGTCGTCGAGTTCCTGTTCCGCTATCCGGGTCTGGGCCAGGCGCTCATCGACGCGGTGACCTACCGTGATGTGCAGGTCGTACAGGCGATCTCGATGCTCGTCGCCGCTGTCTACGTCGTGGTGAACCTGGCGGCCGATGTCGTCGGCATCCTCACCAACCCGAAGCTGAGGAGTGCAGCATGAGCACGAACACGAACAACCTCGACGACCTCAAATCTGCAGCGGTCGACGGTGGTGAGGTACCTAAGGAATCACAGACCACCTACACCCCGTTCTTCAAACGTGTGCTGGCACAGAAGCAGGGCAAGATCGGTCTGACGCTGACCATCATCGTCCTCCTCCTAGCCTTCTGCGGCCCCCTGCTGTTGCCCTGGGCCACCGGCAACACCGCGACCGAGTTCGTGGCGAAGCCCTTCAGCCCACACGGACTCTTCGGCTCGGACAACCTGGGCCGCGATGTGCTCTCCCGGTTCTTCGCCGGTGGGCTCACCCTCATCATCTATTCGGTGCTCGCCACAGCCCTGGGCATGATTCTGGGTGCGATCATCGGCATGCTCACCGCCTATGTAGGTGGAGCCTTCGACACGATCATCATGCGCCTCAACGATGTCATCCTCGCCGTCCCACAGCTGGTGTTCGCGCTGTTGGCGATCACCGTGCTTGGCCCGCAGGGGTGGGTGCTCGTGACCGTCATCGGCATCACTCACGCACCTCGCATCGCCCGCGTCGCGAGGTCGGCCACCCTCGGCGTCATCACCGAGGACTACATCCTCGCAGCAGAGATGTATGCGATGCCGCGGTGGAAGGTGCTGATGCGTGAGCTGCTGCCCAACATCACCGGCCCGCTCAGCGTTGAGGCCGGGCTGCGCCTGACCTACTCGATCGGCTACATCGCCTCGCTGTCCTTCCTGGGTCTCGGCCTGCAGCCGCCCGCGGCTGACTGGGGCCTGATGATCAACGAGAACCGGATTGCGCTGAGCATCCAACCTTGGGGCGTGCTGCTGCCGGTGATCGCCATCGCCCTGCTCACCATCGGCACCAACCTGCTCGCGGACTCCTTCGCCAGAGCCACCGCATCGACTTCCGTGGAGGCATGATGACCACCGAGACAACCACCGTCCACCACGATGACGCCAACGTCCCGAACGAGAAGATCGTCCTGCGCGTCTCCGATCTGAAGATCGCAACGACGTCCGGCAACGAGATCCTCCACGGAGTGAACTTCGCACTGAGCCGCGGTGAGATCCTGGGCCTCGTGGGGGAGTCGGGGTCGGGTAAGACCACTGCCGGCCTGGCCTGCATGGGCCACTTCCGTGAAGGCCTGAAATTCGCCTCCGGGTCCGTGAGCCTCTGGCCCCGCGGTGATGACACCGCCGTCGAGGTGGTCGAACTCGACGAGGTGGCTGTGCGGTCCCTGCGCGGGTCCCGTATCGCCTACATCCCGCAGGATCCCGCGCTCTCATTGAACCCTGCGATGCGGGTGGGGGAGCAGATCCGTGAGGTCCTCGACATCCACCAGTTCGGTGCCTCCGACGCCGAACGCACCGAACGAGTGGCAGCTGTACTCGTCGATGTCGGTCTCCCCGGAGACAAGGCCTATCAGAAGCGTTGGCCACACCAACTCTCCGGCGGTCAGCAGCAGCGCATCGGCATTGCCATGGCCTTCGCCATGTATCCCGATGTGCTCATCCTCGACGAACCCACCACCGGCCTCGATGTGTCCACGCAGGCCGTCGTCCTTGAGACGATCCGCCAGATGACGGTGGCGAACAATGTCGCCGGCCTCTACATCACCCACGACCTCGCGGTGATCAAGGACATCTCCGACCGGGTGGCCGTGATGCTGCGCGGTGACCTCGTCGAAGAGGGACCGGTCGCCTCTGTGCTCGAGAAACCTCAGCACGAGTACACGAAGATGCTCATGGCTGCCGTGCCCGACCTTGACGGGCGCAAGACCATCGGCGAAGGCGCCGCCGAGGACCCCGAACCGGAGCCTGCAGCGACGCATATCCTCATGTCGACGGGGCAGTCCGCGGACTCGTCGGGGTCATCGAACTCGGGCGGTTCGGGTGGTTCGGCCGCCTCGGCGAAGGGCTCCGCAACTGCGGCCGGTGCGATTGATGCTCCGCTTCTGCAGGTCACCGATGTGGCCTTGGCCTACGGGAAGGCGCAGATCCTTGACGGGATCAACATGGTCTTGGAACCTGGCGACTGCACGCTGCTGCTGGGGGAGTCCGGATCGGGCAAGACCACGCTCTCACGGTGCATCGCCGGACTCAACGACGACTACTCCGGTGCAGTGCGTCTGCGCGGGACGGAGCTCGCGAAGTCGACGCGCAAGCGCACGAACGAACAGCGTGTGGGCATCCAGTACGTGTTCCAGTCGCCGTTCTCCTCGCTCAATCCCAGGCGTTCGATCGGGCAATCGCTGACGGTGCCGTTGGAGATGAGCGGTGAGGGAACGGCGGCAAGTCGGAAGGCGCAGGTCGAAGAGGCCTTGGACGCTGTGCGTCTGGGCCGGTCGTTCTATCATCGTCGGCCGGGAGACCTCTCCGGCGGTGAGCGGCAGAGGGCTGCGATCGCCAGAGCGCTGGTCAACCAGCCGTCGGTGCTCGTCTGCGATGAGATCACCTCAGCGCTCGACGTCAGTGTGCAAGCCTCGATCGTCGGCCTGTTGCGGACTTTGCGCGAGGAGCACCACCTGGCGATGCTCTTTGTCACGCACAACATTGCGCTCTCACGTCACATCGCCGACAACCTCGCGGTGCTCAACAAGGGAGTCATCGTCGATTACGGTCCGACCGCCTCGGTGCTGGAGAATCCCACGCACGAGTACACGCGGACGCTGATCGCGGACGTGCCGAAGTTCTGAAGCGTCTGTGAGCTGCGCGGCGTTCTGGCGTCGCAGCACAGTCCCAGTCGGATAGCTCATGCTTGGACTAGGGCAGCCCCTCCCGCAGCTACGCCGGACCACCGGTGTACCTCACTCGGCTCAGATAACTGTGCCGGGTGCATGTCGGGTTCGATCAGCGGCCGGTACGGCGCCGGAATAACCGACGCGCTACTCGTCGTAAATACCCCGCGAGTCGAGTCGAAAAACGTCGCTTGATCTCTGTCTGAAGTTCTGCGTTCCGCTGAGTGAGTGACTCCACTTCTGATGAAAGTGACTCCACTTCTGATGAGAGGGAGTCAACCTTCTTTGTGAGCGTGCCCAACTTCGTGCGATTCTTGCGCCCTGATGTGAACTGCTTGAGGTAGGCCCTCTCAGCTTTCCCCAGTTTACGGCGAAGGTCGAACTCATCCGTATCAAGGATCTGCGACCTAGCCACCAGAGAGTCCGCGACTGACTGGAAGTCATACCTTTGTGCACAGGCGTTCGAATTGAGAACATGGGCGCCTAACGCCTCATGTATGTAGGCGTACGTGGACATCAGATAGGCCGTGTACTTGGGGTTATCTTCGGGCGCCGACCTTGCCTGATCGAGGATCTGGAATGTATGTTCAGCATCCCACTTATCGAATGGAAGCACGCGCTCCGGGTGTCCTATTGCCTCGTAGAAATGGGGAAGCTTGTCATTCCACTCCAGAGCGACAGTAGGAATGCCAAATGAGTAGGAGATGATCGAGGAATGCATACGTATGGATGCAATTTTTGATCGGGCCGCGATCGCCTGGACAACCTCTCGGGTCGTTTGCGGGAGGATGATTTGCTCATCTGAGAGACCGTGTTTCTCGGCGAAGAATCGCAAAGTATTGTTGTCTCCCAAGCTCCCATTCGTGTACAGCTTGGGGGTCATGCCGTGAGAATCTGCGAGAGTGACAAGGTCGGCCAGGTACGACATTTCCTGCGAGAGTCCCCAGTCGCGCTGGTTAGCCTTGAACAATCCGCCGCGGACTACATTGATCCCGATCGTGCCATCGGGAACGACGTCAGTCATTCCATAGACAAACTTGGTCCAAGTTGCCGGATCCGCAACCTGTCGCACCTCGAATGTTGCATCCTTGGTTACTTCCTGGAAAAGAGGTAGATTCTCGCGAACAGACAGAGCTCGGACACATTGCTTGTTCACGATCTTGGCTATAGCGTCGACTCGACCATCGTCGGCACCCATGTTGTTCAAGCCCATCGAGGAGAACACCACGGGAATCCCACGCTCGTCGGCTGTGGCGGTGATCTGGTCCATATACTCGTAGAATCCAAGATATGACTGACCGAAGAGCCCACCGCCGCAAAAGAAGATGGCATCACAGCGTTCGAGTTGAGATTTGTCGAAGCCCTTCAGCGACAGCGGAACGAGCTCGTAGTCGTCGGAGCTAAGGCCATAGTTCTCTAGAGCAACTTCGAGCAACGCGAGAAAACTGGTACCAATGAGGTTGTCGCCGAAATTGTCGTCGACATAGGACACTGTTGCAATTCGTAGTGACGAGGCCATGCGTTGGACACCTTTAAGTGATCTGCTAGTCAGAAGTGAAGGATTCTAGATGAGTTGCGAGCGAGTCTAGCTGATCAGTGGACTAGAGAGCATAAACAGGGCACCGGCAATAGATCCAACCCAAATCAAGACACACCTACCTCATCGAACCGGTTCGGAGAGCGGACTCAATCCGCGTGTCTGCCGCTCGTGATTCCTGGGGCACCGTTAAGCAGTCCGAGTTCGGGCTTGCGAGGTGATTCTCAATGGCCTCTTCCTGGCCTGTCGAGCGAAAATCGGGACGATGGCAAACGACCATTGACCCGTCAACATGACGCCGTCGGAAAGCCCTTCTTATAGCCAGCGGAATGGCCTGCAAAGCCACGCACATTCTCGTCTCCACCGGTGGGGCGAAGGGTGCGACTGAAGCTGCGGGAGCGCAGGGTCGAACGGCTTCTGCGGATGGCACGGCCGCCTCGGCGACGGCACCACTGCTGCAGACCACGGACGTGGCGCTGGCCTGCGGGAAGGCCCGGATCCTCGACGGCATCAACCTCACTCTGGAACCAGGAGACTGCACGCTGCTGCTGGGCGAGTCAGGGTCGGGTAAGACAACCCTGTCACGCTGCATCGCCGGCCTTAACGATGACTACTCCGTTGCCGTGCGATTGCGCGGAACGGAGCTGGCGAAGTCGATGAGGAAGCGGACGAACGAGCAGCGAGTCGGCATCCAGTACGTCTTCCAGTCGCCGTTCTCCTCACTCAACCCGTGTAGGTCCATCGGCCAGTCACTGACCGTGCCGCTGGAGATGAGCGGTGCGGGCACCGCTACGACCCGGAAGGCGCAGGTCGAAGAGGCCTTGGACTCGGTGCGGTAGGGGCGCAGCTTCTACCACCGCCGACCCGGCGACCTGTCCGGTGGTGAGCGGCAGAGAGCCGTGATCGTCCGCGCACTGGTCAACCATCCATCGGTGTTGGTCTGTGACGAGATCACCTCGGCACTCGATGTGAGTGTGCAGGCCTCGATCATCGGGCTGCTGCGCACACTGCGGAAGGAACACCAGTTGGCGATGCTCTTCGTCACGCACAATATTGCGCTCTCACGCCATATCGCTGACAACCTTGCAGTGCTCACAAGGGCTCGATCGTCGACTACGGCCTCACCGCCGAGGTGCTGGAGAACCCGAAGCACGAATACACCCGCACGCTCATCGCCGACGTACCGAAGTGCTGAGGCGGAGGCTTGGTATAGCCAACAGTCGGCGATGAGTACAGACGAACAGCCTGCGGCATCAGCATCGGGTGCGTTCCGTCAGGTCCGCCAGATGCAGAGCGGCAAGCGACTGTAAAGTTCATGCCGCAAGCCAACAATTTTCCGGTTGAAGTATGAGAAGTACTGTCGATTGTTCGCGGGCCTGCTTTGTGAGTTTCCTCGGGCTCTGGATGACCGGGCTGCCAGCCCTTAATGTATTTCCAAGCAGGCGTGGTGCGCAAGAGTGCAGAAACCTCACTGATAAACTTAAGAAGCGATTTTTAATCGGATTCGAGTGCGTAATTTAGGGGCTGGGGAATGCGTGTTTCTGCACAACAACCTGCGGGGCGTCAGTGGAACGCGGTGGTCGATGACTATGCCTTGCGCGCATGGCGATCGCCTTCGGGCTCCTCGTTCAAGGTAGGTTCGAATGCTTGTTTCTGAGACCGGTCACTTTCTGCCTGAACACCACTATCTGATTCGGCATACTCTCAGCGACCAGGCGGGTGGGGGGATGCAGGCGATGCTTCGTCGAGCAAGCGCATTCGCCGACTACTATGGAATGCCTGTCGACTTACTTACGTATGGATTTCAGCCGGAACTGACCTGCTTCGAAGCGTCTCTTCGTGAATCTGGAAGATTAGCTCCGGAGGTACGCGTTCAAAATTTGTGGAACATCCTGTCGGAACTCACTCGAGAACCATCCGCTGAGCTATTTCAAGAGTGGTACGGAGGCAAGCCTTTAGGGCAGCCGAGCGGAAGTTCAGAGCCTAACGGAGTCATGGACAGCGGTCTTCAGCGTATGACGCAGTATTGCGGAGACTCTGAGGAAATCGAATCCATCGACTACCGCAGAGAGGACGGAACTCGATTTGTCAGCGATATTCGGATGGAAGAGGGGTCGGCACTCCGAAGGAAGGTAGCGCTTTTAGCTCCCGACCAGCAGATCCTGAAATCGTGGAACAACGTGACGGATATGTTTGCATGGCTCTTGACGAAGGGATTGGGGCGAGAGAATTCCGTCATAGTGGTCGACCACCCGGCTATGGCCAATTCGATTGCTCAGAACGGCTATATTGCTCCAAACAGCATCCTCATAAAGTGCTACCACAGTAACCATTCGGCTGCACAGTCGAAAGTTGGGTTCGGAGTTCTTTCGAAAAGGCACATGGTATCGATGGAACGGGCTGATGTGTTCGATGCCAATGTCTTCCCGTCGGCGGGCCAGATTAGTGCCGTTGCAGACCTCATAGGCGAGTCCGCAAACATGTGGTCCATCGGAAACATTATCGAGCCTGCGGTTGGTGCTTCGTCAGAAGAGGAGCATCGAAAGGACTCAGGCGTTGTTATTAGTCGTCTTGTCCGCGAGAAGAACGTAGATCACGCAATCGATGCTGTCCTCATGGCCAACGCTGAGGGGTCTGCACACGAGCTCCCCACCATGTTGTCGATTTTCGGAACTGGCACTGATCGGCCGAGGCTGGAGCGCCTCATCGACGAACACGAAGTGGATGATCAGATCAAACTCCTCGGGTACACGAACGACGTCTATGATGAGTTCAAACGGGCATCATTCTCAGTACTTCCTACAAACCAGGAGGCCTTCGGCCTGTCCATTGTTGAAAGTATGGCGTGCGGTTGCATACCGATTGTCTACGACGTCCCCTATGGGCCGAGCGAGATCATCACGGACGGAGTCGATGGATTCCTAGTGCCTTTCGGAGATATTCGCGCGATTGCAGACTGTGTGCGAAAACTGCGAACAATGAGCGACCTGGATCTAGAGAAGATGCGGGACGCCGCGAGGAACCGAGCGAGCGACTACGGCAGTCGGGAGATTGCTCAAACGTGGGCCCGCGTGATTGACGCTACACGGAACCGCAAAGACAACACAGCGAAGTCCGCAATAGCCCAGCGGGAGCTTCAGATAGCGTCTATCACTCCGCTTGATGGTTCAAATGGCCCGCCAGCAGCGACCCCATCGCTTGACGTCGAGTTGTGTATCGATTCACGGATCAAATCTGCCGACCTGCCAGGTGCGAAAGTGTTCTTGTCGTTTCGTGGCAGGGGGAGCACTTTGCGTATCCGCGTCCCCGGCTTCCTACGAATAAGGCGACACGGTTTCCTACGCCGACAGCAAACATTGGTCATGAAGTTTCCCATACCGACTTCGCAATTAAACCGTGCGCCGCGAGAGATCATGGATACCTTTGTGCGTATCAATGATGGGGTAACAGTCCGCGAGTTTCGTCTCAAAGCAGCGGGAGTTGACTTGGCGGCGTTCAAATTGCCTGCTGTGCTAGAAGCTTATGAGACTAAAGGCGGATACCTCAGCCTTCGTAAGCCGATTCGCAGGGACTTTTGAGCTGACTAGCCTCTCGAGCGTCAACTATTGGTACCGGTACTTCTAGGGAATCGGCCCTTCTGGGAGGACGTCCTCAGCGAGGGGCTGCGATCGACAGTAAAGTTCCGGGCACGAGCGTGAGGTCGTAGGCCTCAAGCTGCTCGGATTTGAGCCGGCTGCCCGTGGCGAACTGTGGATCGAGGCTGATGGCGACGAGGTCGGTGTTGGAGAGCAGGATCGCGTCGGGGCTGAGGTCTTCGAGCAGCGATTCGATCTGCTCCTCGAGGCTGCGGACCGTCATGTCGATGCCTGCGACCCCGTAGAACTCACCGGAGATCTCCAATGGCACGGTGAAGGTGAACGCGAACTGGTCCGTGCACATGTAATCGACGAAGGGCCCCGTCATATGAGGCCGGCCGGTGGCTGCCGGCACCCGGTACCATTCGATGTCCTCGAGTCCGGCCTGATATGTGCCGAGCTCGGTCAGATCGGCGTCGAGAGGCAGCGGATCCACATGACCGTTCTCGCGTTGCGTCACCCACCACAGCAGGGACCGCGATCGGGCCAGCACCGTGGGATGGACGCTGACGATGCCCGCGCCGGCGAATTTGCTTGTGGAGTTGAGGATGTCGAAGACAACCTTCTCCATCTGTGCTTCCAGTGTCCGAGAATCGGCGGATATCGCTGCGATTGCGACGCTTGAGATTCTCTCGATCGTCTCTGGAACTTGAGCATGCCAAGCGATGATGACATCAAAGAGCCTTGTCATCTCGGGTGTTTCAGCGATTGTTCTCACGTTCGTGCCTTTGTGCGTCATTGCGTCTGGACAGCAACCATCTCAGAGAGATGGTAACAGCTTCTCCACGGGCCGTGATTGCGGCGTCCGTGTGCCCCGAGATCATCTCATCAAGCATTGTCCGATTGAGGGCGAAGATCGAATCGCGGAGCTCAGCGTCATCCAATCCGATCCAGAGAAGTGCGCCGAAATCATTCTGGATGCGGATCTGTTCGTGAACCAGGCGAACCGATTGGGACTCACCTGCCAGGCGCAGATCCAGGCCACCTTGGACCGACCGGGCGGCAGCGCCGTCAGTCGGGTCTGCGCGGATGAAGGTCTCGCGGACGGCGCACAGGTTCTCCTCCAGGCCCATGGCCGAAATCGTTCTCAGCACACCATCGGCGATGGTTCGGTAATAGGTTGCCAGGTCGGTGATCTCTGCGCGAGAGAGTGCGGCGATGCGTTGTTCCAATAGAGCGCTCGCGTGTCTGGAATCGACCGCGACGAAGCTGCCGCCGCCCCGCCCTTGCTTGGTGTAGAGCAGATTTGTGGCACGCAGATGTTGGAGCGCTTCTCTGACGGTGACGAGCGAAACTCGAAACCGCGATGCCAGTGCCGTCTCCCCGGGCAGGCGGTCACCTGGGGCGAGGACTCCCGTTGCAATGGCGTCTTCGAGGCGCTGCCGGATCCTGGAAACCAGCGCTTTCTCGCCGATCGGGGCGTAGATGGCCGCGGTGACCGCAGAGTTCGAACGGCTATCTTCCATATGTCCAGTATCCGAGTAGAAGCTGAAAAAACCTTGAAACATATGGTTTCATGTGTTTATATGATTTACGACACAATCACTTGGTTTTGAGGAGCGCATCATGACAGCAACCGCGGCAACCGCGATCTCCCTTAAGGGTGTTGAACGGCGGTTTGGTGATGTCGCTGCCGTCGACGGAGTCGACCTGGATATCGCCGAAGGAGAGTTCTTCTCGATGCTCGGTCCATCCGGGTCCGGAAAGACCACGGTGCTCCGGTTGATCGCCGGTTTCGATGAGCCCACAGCCGGCACGATCGAACTCTCCGGCAAACCGGTTCAACGACTCGCCTCCTACGACCGCGATGTCAACACGGTGTTCCAGGACTATGCGCTCTTCCCGCATCTCAACGTCATCGAAAACGTGGAATTCGGTCTGCGCATCCGCAAGGTGGCGAAGTCTCGGCGGCGTCAACTGGCGCGTGAAGCGCTCGAGCGGATGAGGCTGGGCGCCTTTGAGAAGCGTCGGCCCAGTGAGCTCTCCGGCGGACAGCGGCAGCGAGTGGCCCTGGCCCGTGCCATCGTCGTGGATCCGAAGGTCCTGCTGTTGGATGAGCCCCTGGGCGCCTTGGACAAGAAGCTGCGCGAACAGATGCAGGTCGAACTCAAAGACCTGCAGCGCAACCTCGGCATCACCTTCGTCTTCGTCACCCACGATCAGGAAGAGGCCCTGACCCTCTCCGACCGGATCGCCGTCTTCAGCGACGGACAGATCCAACAGATTGATACACCGGAGAATCTCTACCGTGCACCGGCAACGGAATTCGTCGCCTCATTCGTCGGAACCTCCAACCTCTTCGATGAAGAGCATTCCCAGCGGCTGCTGGGGCGAAGTGGAATGTTCACGATCCGACCAGAGAATCTACGCATCTCCTCGGCAGGAAGCGGACAAGCCGGGCGGTTGACGGGGACCGTTCGCAACCGCATGTTCATCGGTGCGAACCATCGGACGATCGTCGATATCGACGACGTCGAAGTGTCCGTACTCGAACCTGCCGACTCACCCAGCCGCAGCCTCGGCGAGCAGGTGAGCCTCGATTTCAACGACTCTGACGTTCGGAAACTCCGGGCGGACGAACAATCAGCGGCACACGTCGCACTTGATTAAGGAGAACAGTGAAGATGGCACTGACAAAGCGCGCCAAAGGAGGCGCGGCCCTCATTGCGGCGGTTGCCCTGACCTTCGGAATGAGCGGTTGCGGAACGTCCTCCGGGGACAAATCTGATGCCGAATCCACAGAGCTCAAAGAACTCGGCAAGCCCGAGGGCGAGGTCTCACTCCTGGCGTGGCCGGGATATGTGGAGGACGGATCGAATGACCCCAATGCCGATTGGGTGACCCCGTTTGAAAAGGAAACCGGCTGCAATGTGAAGTCGCAGACCTACGGGACAAGTGATGAGGCGTTCAACCTCATGAAACAGGGTGGGATCGACGTTGTTGCCGCATCCGGGGACCTGTCTCTGCGACTCATCGCCGCCGGTGACGTGCAGCCGATCAACAATGATCTCGTTCCCAACTATGAGAACGTCTACGACTTCCTGAAGAACCGTGACTGGAACTCACTCGACGGCAAGAGTTACGGCGTCCCTCACGGCTATGGGGCGAACCTTCTGATGTACAACAAGAAGGAATTCAAGAAGGCCCCGACCTCATGGGATGTCGTCTTCGATAAGGCAGACGAGCATAAGGGCAAGATCACGGCCTACGATTCGCCGATCTACATCGCCGATGCCGCGGTCTACCTGATGAAGCACAATCCGGAGCTGGGGATCAAGAACCCGTATTCACTCGATGAGAAGCAGTTGGATGCGGCCGTCGAGTTGCTGAAGAAGCAGAGCCCGAATGTCGCCGAGTACTGGTCGGACTACCTGAAGTCCCTGCAGGGCTTCGAGAACGGTTCAGTGGTGGCAGGCACCGGCTGGCAGGTGACGAAGAACGAGCTCGACCCGAAGAAGTTCGGTGCGGTCATCCCCGATGAGGGGACCACAGGCTGGAGCGATACCTGGATGGTTTCCTCGGATTCGGAGAACACCACCTGCTCGTACAAGTGGCTCGACTACATGTCCAGCGCTAAGGGTTCGGCCGCGGCAACAGAGTACTTCGGTGAAGCTCCGAACAACCCTGGTGCATGCAAGGAAGCCGAAGATCCGGACTTCTGCGATACCTACCATGCCGGAGACGAAAAGTACGCCGACGGAATCTGGTACTGGACCACACCAATCAACGAGTGCCTTGACGGGCGAACCGACGTCAAATGCACCGATTACGCCGCGTGGACCAAAGCGTGGCAGCAGATTAAGGGATGATCACGAATGAGCCAGTCCAGCAGCACCAAGAGCCGAATTCAACCTCCGCCGAGCACCGCCACGCGACGTCTATCGAGCTTCTTCGGCTCGCACCAACGATTGTCGCTGACTGTGCTTCTCGCGGCGCCACTGGCCTGGCTCATTCTCATCTACATCATTGCGCTGCTTCTGCTCCTCGTAACAGCATTCTGGTCGACCGACAGCTTCACCGGTCAGGTCGTCCAGGACTGGACGTTGGGCAACTTCAAAGAAGTATTCGGTGAGGCCCTGTATCGGGCGGTGACGGTGAGGACCCTCATCATCGCGGTGTCGGTGACGGTCATCGATGTCCTCATCGCCCTTCCCGTCGGGTACTTCATGTCGAAGGTCGCCGGCCCACGGCTGCGAGGGGCGCTGGTTGTCGCCTTCCTCATGCCGCTGTGGGCGGCGTACCTCGTCAAGGCCTACGCGTGGCGGACCATCGTCTCACCGCATGGTCTGCTCGATTCGATCGGAGTCTCGCCGGGGTTGGGACTCATCGCCACGATCATCACGATGTCCTACATCTGGCTGCCCTATGTGGTGATGCCCGTCTATGCAGGCTTCGAAAGGATCCCGGACAGTCTCATCGAAGTGGCGGGCGACCTGGGGGCAAAGGGGTGGCGAACGTTCACCGCGGTGATCATCCCGCTCGTGTGGCCCTCGGTGATCGCCGGTTCCATCTTCTCGTTCTCACTGACCCTCGGTGACTACATTGCGGTGCAGATCGTCGGTGGATCACAGCAGCTGTTGGGAACTCTGATCTACGCGAATGTCGGCACCGGTGGCAACATGCCGCTGGCGGCGGCCACGGCATTCATTCCGATTGCGGTCATCCTGATCTATCTGACCGCCGTTCGCCGCACAGGCGCACTGAAGAACCTTTAGGACACACCATGAGAATTCCTCTACCGGTCAAAGCCGTTCTCACCATCATCGTGTGCGCGGTCCTGGCCTTCGTCTACATTCCGTTGTTCATCGTCGTCATCAACTCGTTCAACTCCAGCCAATCACTGGGCTGGCCGCCGAAGTCCTTCACCTTCGAATGGTGGATCAGGGCCTTCAGCGACAGCGGAGCCCTCTCCGCGTTGGGGACAAGCCTCCTGGTTGCGGCGTGTGCGACAGTGATCGCGCTCATCCTCGGCACACTGGCGTCCTTGGCCCTTGACCGGTTCGAGTTCTTCGGCAAAGAGGGAGTGAACCTGCTCGTCGTCTTGCCGATCGCATTGCCCGGCATCATCACCGGTATCGCCTTGAACAATGCGTTCACGACGATGCTCGGCTGGAAGTTGGGTCTGCTCACCGTGATCACGGCGCATGCGACGTTCTGCATCGTCACCATCTACAACAACGTGTTCGCTCGCATGCGCAGGCTCTCCGGAAACCTTCGCGATGCAGCAATGGATCTGGGGGCAGACGCCTTCACCACGTTCCGGCTGGTCACATTCCCGCAGTTGCGCAGTGCTCTGCTCGCCGGTGGGCTGCTCGCCTTCGGCCTGTCTTTCGATGAAATCATCGTCACGCAGTTCACCGCGGGCACCGGGGTGCAGACGCTGCCGATCTGGATCTTTGACAATATGTTCAGGCCCAATCAGGCTCCGATCGTCAACGTCATTGCGACCTTCCTCGTGATCGTCTCGATCATCCCGATCATGTTGGCAAACAAGATCGGTGGGAAAGCAGCAACCGGGGCCGCCTGAGCCCGAACCCGTTCAGAGACGACTCTCCACCGCCGCCGAGGTGGTGAGGGGAGTCGTTTGTGGTGGACTTTCGTTTGGTGCAATAGATCTGCGTCAGAGTGGTGAGACTGCAGAAATCTGAGTTGTGTCAGTGGGTCTGGGTAGCCTCGGGTCATGGAACTCAGGCGTAGGAACGGAAGCGATTCGCGATGCTGTGTCAAGCGCGAAGTTCCGCTGACGTGGAGGAATCACGTTGATGGGTCTCACCCTTCCGTTGTCGCCTTTGATCGTTGGTTGGCAAGCCTCGCTCCATTTGCGCGAGTGATCGAACTTGGTGAGATTGAAGAACTCATGGAAGCTGCGGCATATGGTCAATTGTGGGAATCGGCCGACGCGAAGACGCCTATCAAAGCGATCAACGAACATCCGGAGATCTTTGAACTCCGCCGACGTGGATTGAGTAAGGCGCTTCGCTTTTATCACGCGGAACCAGAGGGGCTCCCGTCTGCGCTGGTAGCGATTCACAGGCACATCAAAACTGGTCCTCGTGAACAGCAGCGTGAAATTGAGTATGCGGCCCAACGGTATGAGTTGGGTGCCGAAGATGGCTGGGAAGCGACGAATTCATGATTCACAACCTGGAGGTTGTTTCGGTATCATGTGTGACATGACCACAACTGATGACTGCTTCGTGTCACCCCCGGACCTGGCGTTCGTCAAGACACGCGCGAAGGTCTTGGCTCGCGAGGATAGAGAGCTGAAGGCCGCTCTCATTCGTGTGCGCAGACGATCGGGACTGAGCCAGCAAGATGTAGCTGATCGTCTCGGCGTCACGCAGCAGTCGATCTATAAGTTCGAACGATACGACTCCGACCCTAAGGCCTCGACCGTGCGCAGATACGCCAACGCTGTAGGAGCACTCGTGGAACATCGAGTCCATACGGATATTGGTCAATCGGTTCATCTGGCTGCTCGGGACCGATGGGTAAACGCCTCGCCGAATCCGGCACACTCAATCGAGTTCAATGATGCAGATCGGGTTCGCGTCGCGAAGTCCGGGTGGAAGACCTCGAACCGTTCCGATTTCGATCTGGCGAACTAGGGGAGCACAATGAAAGAGACGACTCGAGACTCGGACGTATCACGGCTCCAGGACCTCATCGATCATTCGCATCTGAAATCCATTGACTACTACGAGGTCTCGGCGCGACGATTCGAATCGGAGTCTCCCGCAGGAGAAAGTGGAAACGTGTCCATTGATCTCGCGGTGAGGTCGGATGAAAGCGAATTCGGGATTCGCCTGACTGGAACTGCAGATTTTCCGCAAGGCCAGGCCACGGTCAGTGTGGCAGGGGAATACGAGGCGGAAGATGGATTCGTTGTGCACGAACGGACTGTTCGACACTTCGCCAACGAAGTTGGGGTGATGACAGTGCTGCCCTATCTGCGTGAAGGCGTGGCCACCATTACGGCGAAGGTGTTCGGCTCGCCCGTGCACCTTCCGATCATCCCGCGTGGGGAAATCACCATCGACCTCGAGGATCCCGATAGTCGCGAATCTGACTGACCCACGCCTGATTCACCCGAACTTCGAATACTGCGCGCCGTCGTTACAGACGACGAACGGCCTTGCCCTATCTATTAGGGCAAGGCCGTCATCTATTGTTCTACAGCGAGTTACTCAGGAGTTGGACGAGTAGACCGCGCGTGAGCCTCCGGACGCCGCTTGGCCACGGTTGCGGTTGCGGGTCTCAGGGCTCGTGCCCCGATTCTCTGCGGCGCGACGGTTCCCACCACCGGTACGAGTGTTTTCATTGCGGCGACTGCCACGAGTGCTCTCGGAAGAACGGCTGCCACGAGTGCTCTCGCTGCGACGTCCGCCCTGGGCGTTTTCGGAAGAGCGACCACCACGGGGGCTCTGGCTGTTGCGTGTGCTCTGACCGCCCTGGCTGCGCTGTCCGCTGCGAGTGCTCTGTCCGCCACGGGTGCCTTCTCCGCCGCGACTGCTGCTCTGACCATTCGAACGTGAACGGCCTTCCTGGCTGCGTCCGCCGGTGCTGCTGCCCGACTGGTTCGCACGACTCGACTCGCCGCTGCGGCCGCTTCTGCCACTGCGACCTCCGCGACGACGTCCGGATGAGCGCTGGCCGCCCTGCGGCTGTTCCGCCTTCTGCTTGTCTGCTGCGGCCTGGATTGCGATCTGTGGATCGACGAAGTCAGCTGTTTCACCCACCAGATCGGTCACAGCGGGGGAGTCAGAGGTGACCTTCTGCGGGCTGACCTTGATATCGGCCTTGCGCAGAAGCTGCTGAGTGTCTCGGCGCTGTTCTGGCAACATGATCGTCACGACCTCGCCCGAGCTGCCGGCACGTGCCGTACGACCGGAGCGGTGCAGGTAAGCCTTGTGCTCGGTCGGAGGATCCACGTGGACGACGAGTTCAACGGAATCGACGTGCACGCCGCGGGCTGCGACGTCCGTGGCCACGAGGACCTTGACGTCACCTTCGCTGAAGGCCGCGAGGTTGCGGTCTCGTGCGCCCTGGGACAGGTTGCCGTGCAGGTCGACGGCGGGAATTCCCTGGGCGGTGAGCTGACGGGCGAAGCGCTTGGCCCGGTGCTTGGTGCGCGTGAACATGATGCGACGTCCGGTGCCGGAAGCGAGCCGGTGAACCAGCTCGTTCTTGTTGTCATCGGGGACCTCGAACACGTGGTGCGTCATGTCGGAGACATGCGAGTTGGGGTCATCGACGGAGTGGAGCACCTCGTTGTGAAGGAAGCGGCGCACCAGCTTGTTCACATCGTTGTCCAAGGTGGCGGAGAAGAACATCCGCTGTCCGTTGGCCGGTGTCTTCTCAAGGATGCGGGTGACAGCGGGCAGGAAGCCCAGGTCAGCCATATGATCGGCTTCGTCGAGGACGGTGACCTCGATCTGGTCCAAGGAGACCACACCCTGCTGGAGCAGGTCTTCGAGTCGTCCCGGGCAGGCGACGACAATATCGACTCCTGCATTCAGGGCGACTTCCTGACGCTTCTGCTTCACTCCACCGAAGATGGTCGTGGTCGTCATGTTGTAGGCGCGAGCCAGCGGATCGACCACGTTCGTGATCTGGGTGGCGAGTTCACGCGTGGGCGCCAAGATCAGGCCCCGAGGAGAACGGCCGCGGCGAGACGAAGAAGCCTCGGAAGCGGCCAGACGCGTCACCATGGGAATGGAGAAGGCGAGAGTCTTACCGGAGCCGGTCTTGCCTCGGCCCAGCACGTCGCGACCAGCGAGCGTGTCCGGAAGAGTGTCCTGCTGGATGGGAAAGGCGTTGGCCTTGCCCTCTGCACGAAGGCTTTCGGCCAGAACATCGGGAACGCCGAGTTCGGTGAAAGTCACGGGTGCGGTGTCTGTACTAGTTGAGCTGGAGTTCTGTGAGGGAGCTATGGGATTGGCCCTTCGACGTGCCGGAGGACGCACTGCCGCCACAGAATGGAGACAGGAGCCGCTTCCGGTCAAGGTGTGGGAACGCCGATTGGCGTTCTCGTTCGCCGAGAGAAAACGGCTTCAGAATCATGCGACCGGAATTCTTCACGGTTACAGAGACGAGGCGTCCTGACGACGCAGGGAACCTAGGATTCAGGTTCGCAGGTACTACCAGGATACATGCTGTGGACCCTACGACCTCATCGGCCGGGTTCCAGAGCACCTGCAGACGGATGGTTCGGAAGGTGATGTGACCCTGCTGGCCTCGTCGTATAGGCTTTGCGAGGTTTGCGTCCGGAATGGCGCAGCATGCAGTCGAAGAGTGGGGTCGAAAGTGATTATTCTGGGCGTAGCCCTGTTATCGGGCAGCCTCCTGATCGGGACCTGGATCGGCACACTCCTGGGTGACCTGCTCGGAGTCGATGCGAATGTCGGCGGCGTCGGCATCGCCATGCTTCTGCTCATCCTGTCCACAAACTTCCTAGTTCGCAATGGCCGGCTCAAGCCAGAGACATCCTCGGGGATCTCGTTCTGGTCGGGGATGTACATTCCCATCGTCGTGGCGATGGCTGCGACGCAGAACGTCGTCGGCGCAGTCACGGCAGGACCCGTCGCTCTCGTGGCCGGCATCGCCGCCGTGATCGCCAGCTTCGCCCTGGTGCCGGTGCTCGCGCGTGTGAAGACCCCGGGCATCGACGAACCCGTCGAAGAGTTCGCCGAGGTGAAGTGATGGATTCCCTGCTCACCACGCTTAAAGACAATGACCTCGTCGTTGCCTTCGCCCTCGTCGGGCTCGTCATGGCCGTGGCCATCCTCATCTCCAAGGTGCTCACCCGCGGGAAGTTCCAGGCCTCAGCGATCGCCATCATCCTCGGCCTCGTCCTCGCCTATATCGGTGGTGTCGCCACCGGCGGTGAGAACGGTCTGGCCGACCTCAGCCTCTTCTCCGGGGTCGGACTCATGGGTGGCGGAATGCTCATCAACCTAGCGATCGTGGCCACCGGTTTCGGTGCCAGCTTCGAGGAGATGAAGAAGTCGGGTCTGGGCGGAATCATCGCACTTGTACTCGGAGTCGTCCTGTCCTTCGTCATCGGAGCCGTGATCGCCTGGTTCTTCGGCTACCGCGACCCCGTTGACCTCACGACCATCGGCGCCGGCACGGCCACCTACATCGTGGGACCCGTCACCGGTGCAGCGCTTGGTGCCGGCAGCGGAGTGATTGCACTCAGCGTCGGTGCGGGACTGGTGAAATCGGTCCTGACCATGGTCGCCACCCCCTTTGTGGCCAAGTACATCGGACTGAACAACCCGCGTTCAGCCATTGTCTTCGGAGGTCTGCTCGGGACCACCAGCGGAGTCACCGCCGGGCTGGCCGCCACCGACAAACGACTGGTTCCCTACGGGGCCATGACCTCGACGTTCTACACCGGACTCGGCCTGCTCATGGCACCCTCGGTGCTGTACTTCGCCGTTCGCGCACTCGTCGGGTGAGCTGCAGAGGGGGAGATGTTTCGTCGCCGCGCCCGTGCGGGGCAGCGACGAGCTGAAATGGCTGAAGTTCTCGAATAGGGTGGGCCTATAACGAGCAGTGCCCGCGATGAACCGTTTCGCGCTTGATTCTGTGAGGAGACCACACGGTTTTTCATGCATATTCCGCAACCGAACCTTCGCCACCAGGATGTCATTCTCACACTGTTCGCAATGTACGGACGGCCGACTCATGTTGCTATTCCAGTGGCATCGCTGGTGACCCTCATGGGCGATCTTGGATTTGATTCGCCAGGAGTGCGGTCGGCCATCTCTCGCCTGAAACGCAAAGGGATACTCGATTCGATTCGGGACGATGGAGTGGCCTCCTATGTGCTGGATCCGTCAATGTCGGAGACGATTTCGGATGGCGACGAAAGGATCTTCTCCGAAAGTCGCCCCGACAGTGGCGGCCTCTGGGCGCTGGTCACATTTTCGGTTCCGGAATCGCAGCGTTCGATACGCCACCAGATTCGCGCGACACTCACTAGTCTCGGCTTCGGGAATGTCGGACAGGGCCTCTGGATCGCTCCGGCAGCCAACCTCCACGAAGCTCAGGTAGTCCTTGAACGGAAGGGCCTGGGCGGATACGTGGAATACTTCTCTGGTCAGTACATGGGTGATGAGCAATTGGCAGAGAAGGTTGGCCAGTGGTGGGACCTCGACGAGCTCAACTCACACTTCGACGAGTTCCTTTCCTTCTATGCGACTATCGCTGAACAGTGGCGGGCCCGTTCAGAAGCGGAACCATCAGACGCCGCACAAATCACTCAAGAGGCATTTCGTATCTATGTGCCAATGCTGACGATGTGGCGGCGACTACCCTATTTAGTCCCGCCGCTGCCTGTTGATGTTGAACTCACCGAATGGAACGGCGATCGTGTGCGAGCAATCTTCCACGAGGTTCATCGCATGCTCTCGGATCCGGCTGGCGAATACGTTGACAACGTCTTCGCTGGCGGACGTCGGAACTGAACAAAACGCACTCAAGCAGCTCAGCCACTACGCAGATGGCAGAGGGAGCAAAGAGGTGGTCGTACAGACATCGTCTGTACGACCACCTCTTTGTCTAGCCCCACTTTTCACAGTGAAAGTCGAATGTGAGATCCGATTCTTCCCCTGGTGTGCCTACGCGCGTGATGGCGGAATGACCGCGACTCCCTGGATCTCGATAAGGGCTTCCTTCTGCCAGAGCCTGCTTACTCCGATCCCCGCCAGGGCTGGGTAGTCCGAACCTGCCATCTCGCGCCAGATCTTCCCGATCTCCCGACCGTTTTCCATGTAGTCGTCGACGTCAGTCAGATAGATCGTCACGCTCACCAGATCGCGAGGCTCGCCACCAGCTTCAGCGAGAGTGGCGAGTACATTGCCGAATGCCTGCCGGAACTGCTCGATGATTCCGCCTGGAACGATATTCATGTTGATGTCGAGAGCAGTCTGACCGCCGAGGTGAACGGTGTCGCCTGCTCTGACACCGTGTGCGTAGCCCCGGGGCTTGGGTAGTGCCTCAGGGTTGACTACCTGGTGCTCAGTGGGCAGGTGCTCGATTGTGTTCTGCTGCGAACTCATACTTCCTCCATTGGCTCGTTGCTTTCCTACATTCACTGCTTGTACGGCGAGTGACGGCCGACCTAGATCGGCTGGACTCGGAACCGAATCCCTGCACGGGGTGTTGTGACGCCCGCCATATGTGCTACATTCACTTTACATGACGAACGTCAGATTCGCAGAATATGTAGATCACCGAGCCGATGCCGACTCGACAGTGAAATTGACGGAACTCCATACACAAGGATGTGAACAGAGATGAAGATTGCGACCCTGCGAATGGGGGAGAACACCCAAGCCGCTGTCGCTGCGGCCGATGGGTGGGTACTTCTGCCGTTCGGTGACGTCGCCGAACTGCTGCGATCGCAAAGCTGGCGTGAAGCGGCCATGACAGCATTGTCATCTGGCCCGACGATCGGTGCTTCAGACGTCGTTGAGTTCGCGTCTGCGCTGACCACTTCGAGCAAGGTCATCTGCTGCGGGCTCAACTACGGTGACCACATCACTGAGATGGGAAGAGATCTGCCAGAACATCCGACGCTGTTCGCCAAATATGCCGACACACTCACTGGCCCGAACAGTGAGATCAGAGTCAAGGGCAGCCAGGCAGTTGACTGGGAAGCTGAGCTTGCAGTGATCGTCGGGGACTATGTTTCAGACGCAGATGCGACGACGGCTGCAGCAGCCATTGCGGGATATGCAGTATCGAACGACGTGTCGATGCGTGATTGGCAGAAGCGCACTCTGCAGTGGTTCCAAGGCAAGAACTTCGCAGCCAGCACTCCAGTCGGTCCGTGGATCACCACCGCAGACGAATTTGACGACGATCCGACCTTCACCGTTGAAGGATGGGTCAACGACGAACGAGTTCAAGTGGGCGATACGTCGACTTTGGTCTTTCCTCCGGCTGAACTCATCTCCTACATCAGCCGATTCACTCCGTTGACACCAGGGGACATAGTGCTCACCGGCACACCTGGCGGAGTGGGTTCGGGAATGAGCCCACCGCGATTCCTCTCCGATGGCGACGTCATCAGCACGAGGATCGAAGAATTGGGCATCTTGAAAAACACAGTGGCGATTGCAAGTGCCTGATCTCAAAGCCTGAAATTTGACGCCACGAAGACGACAGCACGTCCAAGAAGAAATCCGATCATCGATGACGCTGATCACCGGTGAAGAACCCGAAAGGAAGAACATCATGACAAATTCCATCGCGACAGAAATTGATAACTCGAAATATGCAGACGACACAGGCCAGGTCGTGCCGGTCGTGACTCGCAATGGCGAGGAAGACCGAAACACGACGCAGTCCGGCGACTGCATTCGCGTGTCCGGTGTCTCTCCCCAACACACGCCGGCAACTCGGATCTGGTTCGGCGAAGTTTCGAATGAACCCGGCTATCGGTCCGTGCCTCACCATCACGGTGAAGCTGAGACTGGTGGACGTGTGCTCAGGGGGCGCGGACGCATCTACTTCGGTGAGAGGTACCAGGAGTACCTGGACATGGAAGAAGGCGACTGGGTCTTCGTTCCGCCGTACATGCCACACGTTGAGGCCAACATGTCGACAACCGAGGAGCTCGTCTGGATCACCGCACGTACCCCGGAGAACATCGTCGTCAATCTCGACGAGGTTCCCGATGAGCAGCTCCCCGGTTACCGCCGGGCTTGATCGATCGGAGACCCGACAAAAAGGAAACGTGACATGACGACCCAAATTCTTGCCCCGCAGACTTCGCAGACGTTCCTTGACGCGGTCGACCTGATCCCCGTCGAGGCACCGACTGGGACAGACTTGGAAAGCTTCGAAGCGATCCCGCAGTACGCACCCTGGCCGAAGGCCTACGGTGGTGACATGGTTGCTCAAGCGACCGCAGCGATGATCGCGACAATGGTCGACGAAAAGGTCATCCACTCCACGCATTCGACATTCATGCGACCCGTGAACATGCTCGAGCCCGTCCGTTATGACGTCGAGATTCTGCGCGACGGACGGAACTTCGCGACTCGGCACGTTCGCGGTATCCAGAACGGAAAGACCGCGTTCATTTCGACCGGTTCGTTCCAAGCACCGACGCTTGGCGCAGAGTACTCAATGCCTGCCGGTGATGATTTGCACGTCGATCCCGACTCTCTCGCCTCGGCCGCAGACGTCTTGGAAGGTGTCGAAACCGATGCCGCACGTTACTGGGCGAACGGCCGAAGCTTCGATATGCGGCATATCCCAGGACCCATCTACCTCGAGCGCAACAATGTTGGGAAGACACAGAAGCCGTCATCACACCAGGGTGTGTGGGTGCGGGCCTTTACACCGCTGACAGCCAGGGAGCATGACCACGAAGCTGCAAATCTGCATCGCATCGGTCTGACCTACGTCTGCGACTATACGATTCTCGAACCGTTGCTGCGGACGCAAGGACTGACCTGGTCCAGCCCAGGTCTGGTCACAGCCAGCCTCGATCACGCGATGTGGTTCCACCGACAGGCTCCCCTTGATGACTGGATCTTGTACTCCCAGGATGCCGAATCTATGCAGTCAGGGCGAGGACTGTCTCTGGGCCGATTTTTCACTCGTCAAGGCGAACTCATCGCCACTGTTGCCCAAGAAGGAATGATCGCCCCCGGCACCGACGCCTGAGGCCAGACTCCCAGGAGCCTGCGACGACAATGAAGGAAAGCACATGGAACTGACTCCATCGGGCTACGTCGATACGTTCGCCCGTGACAACCTCCCTCCGGCAGATCTTTGGCCCGACCTGGAGTTCACCATCGATGATGTCAACTACCCGGATCGTCTGAATGCGGCAACGACGCTCATCGATGATGCGGTGGCGCGATTCGGACCCGAAAGGCTGGCTCTTTTTACGCCCGAAGGCGAGGAATGGACCTACGGCGAACTTTTGGCCCGGTCCAACCAGATCGCCCGTGTCATCACCGAGGACTGCGGAATCGTGCCCGGCAACCGGGTGCTTCTCAGAGCACCGAACACACCCTGGATCATCGCAGCCTGGCTCGGAGTCCTCAAAGCCGGTGGAGTGGTCGTCACGACTATGGCGATGCTCCGGGAAAAGGAAGTCGATTCGCTTCTCGAGCTGACTCAGCCCAACCTTGCGCTCGTCGACCACCGATTCCTAGACGGATTCTCTGGACCTGCAGCCAGTCGTGGGGTCGAGATCATCCCGATCGGTTCGGATGCTGACAACGACCTCACCGTTCGATCCGGGCAGAAAGCAGAATCGTTCGACAATGTTGTCACAGCTGCAGACGACGTGGCGTTGCTCTGTCCGACTTCGGGGACAACCGGAGCGCCGAAGGCGACGATGCATTTCCACCGGGACATCCTCGCCAATGCCGACACGTTTGCCCGCCACATTGTCAAAGTCGGCCCCGATGACAAATGCGCATGCTCGGCTCCGCTGGCCTTCACCTTTGGTCTGGGCGCGCTTGTCGTCTTCCCTCTGTATTTTGGAGCCGCTTCCCTCGTCGTTGAGCGAGCAACTCCGCTTGAATTGGCACAGTATGCTCACGATTCGGGGGTGACGATTCTCTACACGGCTCCAACGGCATACAGGGCGATCATCAAAGCGGGACGAGCAGACCTCCTCTCTGATCTCCGACTTGGGGTCTCGGCGGGTGAACATCTGCCGCAGGCCACTTGGGAAGCCGTACACGAAGCAACGGGACTCAAGCTCATCGATGGCATCGGCGGCACTGAAATGCTCCACGTATTCATCTCCGCAGCAGGCGACGACATTAAGCCCGGAGCCGTGGGTAAGCCAGTTCCGGGCTTCCGCGCCGTGATCTTAGATGACGATGGCAACGAAGCACCTGACAACACCGTCGGTCGTCTCGCGGTGCGCGGTCCGCTGGGATGCCGGTATCTCAACGACGAGCGGCAGCGCAATTATGTTGTCAACGGGTGGAACGTCACTGGAGATGCCTTCCTCCGCGACGACGACGGATATTTCGTCTATCAGGCGCGCAGCGACAACATGATCATCTCTTCCGGGTACAACATCGGCGCGCCTGAAGTTGAAATTGCGCTCAACGAACACCCAGATGTTGTCGAATGTGCCGTCGTCGGCAAGGACGATCGGGAACGAGGGGCACTGGTGACTGCTTTCGTCGTCCTGCGAGAAGACGCAGCGGAAGGCAAGGAAAAGGCACGCGAAATCCAGAACTTCGTCAAGACGCAGATAGCGCCTTACAAGTACCCGAGGGAGATTCGCTTCGTGGAGGCTCTGCCCCGCAATCCCAGTGGAAAACTCCAACACTTCAAACTTCGTGACGCGCTCAAGGCCGAAGCCGCCCCAGCCGTTCACGCATGAGAAAGGACGACAAGAGATGAAGATAGCAATCGTTGGCGGGGGCCCTGGAGGACTCTATTTCGCCGCGCTTATGAAACAACTCGACGCAGGCCACGAGGTTACAGTCTGGGAACGGAACGCGGCATCGGACACGTTTGGCTTCGGCGTCGTGTTCTCTGACGAGACTCTCGGCGGTATTGCCAATGCCGACCCAGTCGTTTCTGATTACATGCAGCGACATTTCGCACGCTGGGCTGATATCGATATCCACTATCGTGGCAAAACGATGACGGTCGGTGGACAAGGCTTCGCCGCGATGTACCGCAAGGACCTGCTTGAGATGCTCCAGCGTCGGACACAGGAAGTCGGAGCTGACGTCCGGTTCTCCACTGTGGCACCCGACATTGAGGAGCTGTCCCGGGACTACGACGTCGTCGTTGCCGCAGACGGCGTGAACTCGCAGATCAGGCGGCATTTCGAGTCGGACTTCACCCCCTCCGTCGATGCGCGCCCCAACAAATACATGTGGTTGGGCACTTCTGAGGTATTCGAAGCGTTCAAATTCTTCATCAAGGAGACTGAACACGGCGTCATGCAGGTGCATGGCTATCCGTTCTCAGATCAGGGCTCAACCTTTATCGTCGAAATGCATGAGGACGTGTGGCGTCGTGCAGGTTTCGACGCCACTGAAGGACGGGTGCTGCCACCCGGGGTCAGCGACGAGTTCGCGGTCGAGAAGATCAGGGAGATCTTCGCCGAGGAAATCGGTGATCATGAGCTGCTTCTCAACAATTCCAAATGGCTCAACTTCACCACGGTGCGCAACGCTTCATGGGTTCACGACAATGTTGTGCTCCTTGGCGACGCTGCGCATACGGCTCACTTCTCTATCGGCTCGGGGACAAAGCTGGCCATGGAGGATGCTCTGGCTCTGGCCGCCTGCCTGCACGAGCACGCAGGGATTGACCAGGGATTGAATGCTTATGAGACGGAACGTCGTCCGGTTGTCGAATCGACACAGAGGGCAGCGCAGGCCTCGTTGGAATGGTTCGAAGTGCTCGGAATGTATGCCGGCCAGGACCCGGTTCAGTTCGCGTTCAACCTCCTCACCCGATCGCGGCGGATCACTCAGGAGAATCTTCGCCTTCGAGATCCTGATTTCGCTCGCCAAGTGGAAGAGCGCTTTGCCGCCCAGCAGGACTCCGACGAGGTAGCACCTGCGATGTTCCAGCCTCACAACCTTGGTCCGCAGAGACTGGCGAACCGAATAGTCGTATCGCCGATGAACATGTACTCGGCCGGGGATGACGGAGTTCCTACCGACTTCCATCTTTCCCATCTAGGTTCGAAGGCGATGGGTGGTGCTGGACTTGTGATGGCGGAAATGACGGCCGTATCGCGGGCGGGGCGAATCACACCCGCGTGTGTTGGGCTCTATTCCGAGGAACAGGTTGCCGGATGGCGTCGGATCAACGACTTCATCCACTCGCATTCAGCATCTAAGACTGGTGTGCAGCTGGGCCATGCTGGCCGCAAAGGTTCGACGAAACTTATGTGGGAAGGCATCGACCAGCCGCTTGACGAGGGTAACTGGGAAACGGTGTCCGCCTCGGCGCTGCCCTACGGTCCGGGGAACATCCCGCCGAACGAACTTGGGCGTGACGGCATGGAAACCATTCTGTCTGACTACGTGCAGGCGACAAAGAACGCAGCAGACGCCGGTTTTGACGTCATCGAACTCCACGCCGCTCATGGCTATCTACTGTCCGCTTTCCTCTCTCCGATAGCTAATCATCGAACAGACGAGTATGGAGGGAGTTTGGAGAACCGGCTGCGGTTCCCACTCGAGGTCTTCGACGCGGTGCGAGAAGCTTTGCCGACAGATCGTGCACTGACAGTGAGGATCTCCGCCACAGACTGGATCGAGGGCGGAAACACCGTCGATGATGCTGTGCAGATCGCACAGGCATTCGTGGACCATGGTGTGGACGGTATCGATGTATCCACCGGCCAGGTGACCGCCGACGAACAACCCGCCTACGGACGCTCATACCAAACGCCGTTCGCTGATCGAATCCGTCAAGAGGTCGCCGGACCGGCAGGAGTTTCAGTAGTCGCCGTTGGTGCTATCTCATCATTCGACGATGCGAATTCGATCCTTCTGGCCGGACGAGCCGACCTCATCGCGGTGGGCAGGACGCATCTCTACGACCCGAACTGGACTCTGCACGCTGCAGTCGAACAGGAATATGAAGGTCCAGGAGCGCAATGGCCGAATCAGTTCCGTGCCGGTCGAAGGAAGCCGCCGTCTGCTCGGACCGACGCTGTGCGGCCTCGACTGTCGCTGTTGCGCGACGATGAGCTGATCGATGATCCGCATCTTCGGTGGAAGCCCGAGGGGCAAAGGGAACCTGCGCTCAGCGGAGCCTGATGAGAAGCGACTAGGGCCGTCCTGTTAAGGACGGCCCTAGTCGCATTCAGATGTTAGGTTGCGTTTCAAAAGCAGGCTTCTGGAAACTCTGCTGGGAACCTCAACGACTATAGCGTCAGCGCATTCATCCAGCGCAAGGTGGAATCCCAATGCTCTGAACCAGCCTCTATGAGTTCGATATGCCCAAGTTGTTCGAAGCAGTGCAGGTCGACAACGGTCGTGGGGCGGATCCTGTCTGCGAACCTCATTGTGTGCTCAGGCGGAACACGGTCATCGTCGTTGCCCTGCACCAGCAAAGTGGGCACCTCAGGGGGCGCGCAGCATATAGGCGATGAACTTCGATAGACATCTGGCGCCTCATTGGGAGATTGTTGAAAATACTCACGGGCAGCCCCGTCGCCCAGTCCCTCGGCATACACTCTCGCAGTGTCGGTAACGGGCGCCAATGCCACCAACGCATCCGAACAATCGGAGTTGAGCAGACACAGTTGGCCTCCGACAGAATGTCCGATGAAGATGAGTGGCCCCGAAATTGACTCTGTGGCCGCGACTGCACGGATCTCCCGCACGGCGGTGCGAACGTCGATCGACGGGATCGGCCAAGGGCTGTCTGGGCCTCGCCGGTACTCAACGTTGGCGATTGCCCATCCATCGGCGACAAGCAGTTTCGCCATAGGGGCCATCAGGGATCGGTCGAGACGCCGACGCCAATATCCGCCATGGACCAACACCGCGATACCGCGGATGTGATTGCCCTTCGGAAGCCAGAGGTCGAAGACCTGGTCTTCGTCATTTCCATACGGGAGCGATCGTTGCGCTCCGAGTTCTTCAGTGTTCATTTTCCGCATCGTGTAGCCGAGAGGTGGATATGTTTCGGGTACTGACCCTTCACACAACTTCAGCCTCGAAGCTCACTCAATAGCGGGCGTCGAAGCTGAAGGTGGAGATACCAGCGGTAAGCCGCTACCTCAAATTTGGTGATTAGTCGGCTCCGGGGACGCTGCCTGGCGGTAGGAAGTTCACATCGCGCTGTGCAGAAAGTCTTACGACTTCTTCGGGATCGGAGACGTTATGGAGTTCATCGAACAGCGTAGCCAGCTGCCCTGCAGGACTGACCCAGAACAGCGACTTTGCAGCTTCGTTGCCTTTGACATAGTAGGCATGCGGAAGGCCCTTCGGCATGCGGACGGTGTCGCCAGGACCGGCCTTCATCCACTCACCGTCGAGATACAGGGTGTATATGCCCTCGAGAATGTAGATGTGCTCGTCTTGCAGTGGGTGAACGTGTGGTGGAACTCCGGTGTCAGCCGGGTCCAAAGACAGCCAAGCGAAGCTGTTCGGTCCGTCAACCTTTGACAGGTAGGTATGACCGAGGACATTCCAAGATTTGTTCCCCATTGCCTCGCTTGCCAGAGTGATGCCCTTGGGCAGGTCTCCGAGAATAATCTCTTGGCCAAGTTGTGATTCCATGTTCGACTCCTTCGTCGGTGTGTCGGTGCTGGTGCACTCAGCATGCCAGAGCCGACCATAGATATGCAACAGGTATTGCGACCGTGAAAATAACTGTATATGATCTGGAGCACGTTCGGTGATGAGGCCGAACTCTGACGCGGCGCAGCATCTTGGCGTGAGCTAGACCGCCTTGACCATTGCCCCGTAGATGCACGCTACCTACGAGAGGTTCCATCGTGACTTCAGACTCACTGGACGGAATGAGCGTTCACACCCTTGGCACTGGCGGAGGGCCTATCGTTTCGAGCTCCCGGGCTGGGACCAGCACCGCAGTTCGAGTCGATGGTGCAACCTACCTTTTCGACTGCGGGATGGGGAGTATTCGAAATTATCGCAGGCACGCAGGCTGGGGTGATCTGCGAGGGGTATTCCTGACACATCATCACTCTGACCACATTTATGATCTCGGTTCGTATCTCAGCACCGGGTGGCAGGTTCCCGGCGAGTCATTCAGTGCGCCGATCAATGTGTTCGGTCCGGGAAAGCCTGAGCGTATTCCAGCACTGGACGGCGATCACGAACGAGCGTTGACAGCCCAGCTCAATGGCCGGAGCATGTCGAGCACAACCGACATCGTCGACTCATTGCTGGACAAAGTCTTTGCCTCCGACATTGCGATACGGATGGCTGACGAGAAGCGAACGGAGCCTCACGAGTGGATTCGCGCGCACAATATTGAGATACCGGACGCCGCGGCCGCCGACGCCGTTGACAATCGCCACCCCGAAATGGAGCCCTTTGTGGTCTTTTCGGACGAGCTGGTCACGATCTCGGCTATCCTCGTCGACCATCGCCTGTGTTTCCCCGCGTTCGGATTTCGCATTGATTCCAAATATGGATCAGTCGCGATCTCGGGTGATACCGCCTACTCGACGAACTGCATGAAACTTGCTCACAACGTCGACCTGCTGCTTCACGAAGTCATCGACCTCCCGGGAATTCTCAGCACATTTCCTGATGGTCCTACTCGCGATGGTATTGAAGTTCACCTTCGCGAATCGCACACGAGTTACATGGACGTCGGCCAGGTTGCCAGGCTCTCCGGTGCTAAGTCGCTGGTGCTGCACCATGTTGTACCGAACACCCCGGGGGCTGCGGACCTCGCGGCCATGCTCTCAACGGTGCGGAAAGACTACGACAGGGAAGTCATGATCGCTGAAGACAATGATGTCTACAGAATCAGTCCCAGAGAGACGGCAATCGGCGAAGCGGTCGCACATAATTCCGGTGCCGTGGAGGTGACGGTATGACCACACATGAGGACCTAGCCGATCACACCCTGCGTGCGGCAGTGCGCAAGGGGCGGATGAACCGGCGTGCCTGGATCGTCACGGGACTCCTCGTTGCGTTCCAGATCATCAATTTTGCTGACAAAGCGGTCATCGGCCTCGTCGCAGGCCCGGCAATGAAGGAACTCGGTCTCACATCAGGCCAGTTCGGCTTCATCGGGAGCGCCTTCTTCTTCCTGTTCTCCATTGCCGGAATAGCGGTGGGTTTCATCGCAGGAAAGGTCCCAACTCGGTGGATCCTACTGACAATGGGAGTCTCGTGGGCTGTGCTGCAGTTTCCGATGCTCTTCGGGGGAGGAGCTGCGGTGCTTCTCGTCACGCGAATTCTTCTGGGCGCAGCCGAAGGGCCGGCCACCCCGATTTCCCTTCAACACGCCCAGGCATGGTTCAGCCCGAAAGAACGTGGTCTTCCGAGCAGCGTAGTTGCAGCCGGGTCCGCAATTGGTCCAATCATTGCTGCGCCATTGCTGGCATGGGTGATCGCCAATCCCGCCCTCGGGTGGCGATGGGCCTTTGGGCTCCTCGGAGTCGTTGGACTCATGTGGAGTCTGGCCTGGCTGATATTCGGACGAGAGGGTCCTTACGGTCACGCTAGCGCGCCTGCAGAGAAGGCCGACGCCGAGGTGAATGCCGGGCCCGATACGGATTCGCGAGGTGAGGCGAATCTGGACGCGAAACCCAGTATTGCCGACTATTCGGACCTTCTCAGAATGGTTCCCATACGCCGAGTTTTGGGATCGTGGATGTTTCTCGTCGCGCTGCTGGCGGGCGCTGGTTGTTTTTGGGCTCAAGGATTCCTGTCAACGTGGTCGCCGAAGTATCTGTCCTCGGTTGTCGATCTGAAGCCGGAAATGATCGGACTCGTCTCGACTTTTCCTTGGATAGTCGGAGCTGGCGCATTGCTGATTTTGGGGTTCGCTTCTCGGTATTTGATGAAACGAGGAGTTACAGTCCGCTGGGCAATGGGTGCCTTGTTCGGTGTGACTCTGCTGATCTCCGGATTGTGCTTCACAATTCTCCCGCATATGCACGGGTATGGTGCGGTGGGATTCCTGACTGTGGGTGCTGGGCTCGCGCTGATCTATCCACTGGCTCCCACAGCAATCGCGTTCTGTGTCTGTTCGAAGCAGCGAGCTGCAGTGATGGCGACGCTGACCGGGTTCGCTTCGATCGGCGGTGTCATTGCTCCGGCGATGGTGGGGGTGTTCATGGATAGGGCAGGCTATTCGGCAGACCCGCAGGGCGTTGGCGACACGGCAGAGATGGCCAGTCGGTTGGCCGACGGAATGAACTCGTCGTTCATCCTCATCGGGATCTATCTGACTTGTGTCGGCTTGCTCTCTGTCGTGTTGCTCAACCCGGATCGCACAGCACGGAGTCTGCAGAAGAAGTTCAGCTTCAGCGGCTGAGAGCGTTCAGGTCTCTGCCGTGTGCCGGCACTTTACTGAGGTCGCTGAGTCACGGAGACTCCGTTAGGCGGTAGTCTTTTGACGCTCAAACCAACCGCGCACTCGCTTATCAAACCGCTAGCACTATGTGTCAATTGCAGTCGTGTTCAAGCAAAGGAGCTTATCAATGTCTCAAACTGTAGGTGCTGAATCAGCCACTGCCACGCTGGCTCAAGCGTTAGGCGACGGGGACCTCCGGATAGTTGATCTGACTGCGCCCTTATCGAGCAGCACCCCCACCCTGGAGCTGCCGGACCCGTTCAATAACCTCATTGATTTTTCGATCGACAATCAGGCCGAATACGACGATCGTGGACCGTATTGGAAGCACGCGAACATCCATACCGGTGAACACATCGGCACCCATATCGACGCGCCCATCCACTGGATTTCTGGACGAGACGGTAAGGACGTTTCGCAGGTGGAGCCCGCACGCCTCATCGGACCAGCAGTCGTCCTCGACTTCTCTGCGCAGGCGAATGAGCATCCCGACTTTCTTATCGATACCGCCGATATTGAAGCCTGGGAAGAGGAGAATGGCGCTTTCCCAAACAACTGCTGGGTCCTGGTGCGTACAGGCTGGGACTCCCGTGCAGGCGACCGACAGGACTTCCTCAACAAATACGATGGAGGCTCGCACACCCCTGGATTCACCTCTCAATGCGCCCGATGGTTGGCGGAACGATCTGAGATCTCCGGTGTTGGTGTCGAGACTGTCGGTATAGACGCTGGAGGGGCAGCGGCGCTCGAGCCGGCCTTTCCCATGCACTACCATCTGCTCGGCCACGACAAATATGGGATCACTTCGCTCAGGAACTTGCAGAAATTGCCGTCGCGAGGCGCGATCGTCGTGATCGCCCCGCTGCCCATCGCTGGGGGCACCGGGTCTCCTGCGCGCGTCTTCGCATTGGTCGATGGCTCCACCGGAGGCGCACAATGACGGAAGCGGTCGAAGGCGCGGATAGCATGCTCCTGATCGGCTCCCAGGTTGTCGCTCGCACGCTCTCTCGACTTGGCGCCACCCATTGTTTCGGAGTCGTGGGTTCTGGAAATTTCGACGTGACGAACGAACTTGTCGCCTCCGGTGTGCAGTATTTCGCAGCCAGGCACGAGGGCGGCGCTGTCACCATGGCCGATGCACACTCGAGAATGAGTGATGTGCCGGCACTGGTCAGCGTTCACCAGGGCTGCGGGTTGACGAACACTGCCACCGGCCTCGGCGAGGCCGCCAAGTCTCGGACTCCTCTGGTGCTGCTGGCCGCTGAGCCTGCACAGGGAGATGTGCACTCGAACTTCACCATCGACCAGGATGCATTCGCTGTCTCGGTCGGTGCGATGCCACATCGTCTGCATCGAGCAGACACCGTGCTCACCGACGTTCTCCGAGCGTGGCATCAGGCTGTCGTCGATAGGCAATCCGTTGTACTGAGCATGCCGCTCAATTTGCAATCGAGCCCGGTTGCGACCGCAGCCGGGGTCGATGAGTCCGTCGACCGGATGCTAGAGCAGCTGACCAGGGCTCCGATTGTTCCGAGCAACATCGAGCCTCTGATTGCGGAACTCGACCGGGCTCAACGACCAGTTTTCATCGTGGGCCGGGGTGGCCGACAAGCGGGTGAAGCGATCGCCGAACTCGCTGAACTCACGGGTGCGCTTTTGGCTACCTCTGCGGTTGCGAAAGGGCTGTTCAACACGGTGGGGTACGAGGGACAGGCATTCAACCTCGGGATCTCTGGAGGATTCTCCTCGCCGAACACCGCTGAGCTTATTGGCAATGCTGATCTGATCGTGAGCTTCGGTTGCGCGCTCAATGATTGGACCACGCGACAGGGGCGGCTGCTCGGCGATGGCGCACGAATTGTCCAGGTCGACGTTGACCCAATTGCACCCGGCAGATACCGGACCATTGACCTGGCTCTGATCGGTGACGCTGGCGCGACGGCGCAGGCAGCCCAGAACATGTGGAAAGCCAGACACGGAGACGCACCGAGAACTGGATATCGCAGTGACGAGGCTAGAGCCTCGATTGCCATCGGGGATTGGCGTCAACAACCGGTCGATCAAGGGGAGACGTCCAGCACGGGTGTCGAACCGCGTGCTCTCACGCTGATACTCGACGAGATTCTGCCGAGCGAACGTATCGTGTCCGTCGACTCCGGAAATTTCATGGGTTACCCGGCGCAGTTCCTCGGGGTGCCCGACGAGAAGGGTTTCTGCTTTACTCAGGCGTTCCAGTCGATCGGTCTTGGACTGGCCACAGCAATCGGTGCCGCCCTGGCTCAGCCAGGGCGGCTTCCCGTGCTCGGCACCGGGGACGGTGGATTCCACATGGCCATCGCTGACCTGGAGACGGCTGTGCGACTGCGACTGCCTTTGGTCTGCATCGTGTACAACGACGCGGCTTATGGCGCCGAGGTGCATCACTTCGGGTCGCAGGCGGTGACTCCATCTATGGACGCCGTTACGTTCGAACGCACGGATATCGCGCGCATTGCGCGTGGGTTCGGTGCTGAGGCCATCACCGTCACGGAGCTCTCTTCTCTTTCCTCTGTTGCCGATTGGGTGGCGAGTAATCCCACCTGCCCGTTGATCATCGACGCTCAGATCTCGTCGGATGGGGGAGCCTGGTGGCTGCAGGAAGCCTTCAGTAGCCACTAGCACGGGGTTTCGCCAGCACGGAAGTTGTCAAGGTGAATGAGGCCAAAGGGAGTTAGGCGGCTTGCTGATCGACGACTGATTCTTCGGGTTTGTTGATCCAGGCGGTCTCAGGCAGGTCGAGTGCCTTTGGGACCTTGCCAGAGCCGAACCGTTCAGGGTGGGCAGCCCG
>NZ_FXZH01000054.1 GCF_900169365.1 Brevibacterium sp. 239c | reverse complement strand
GGGGGGGGTGCCCCTATGGTTTTCGTCAAGGGTTGACCGGGACTTCTTCGAATAGTCTTGCTGGCTGATGCTGGGCAGGACTGATTGGTCCGGGACCGGAGTCTCGGACTGGACGTGGGCGCTTGTGAACCTGTCTACGCGGCGGCGGCCTCCATCGGTACCTGGAAATAGGCACCGTCACGCAGCATCGCGAACAACACGTTGCAACGTCGACGAGCCAACGCGATCAGGGCCTGGTTATGCTTCTTGCCCTGGGCACGTTTCCGGTCGTAATACGCCCTCGACAACGGGTCCTTCAACGCTGCGAACGCTGATAAGAATAGCGCCCGTTTGAGCACTTTGTTGCCCCGGCGGGACGAATGATCGCCACGGATCGATGTCCCCGATCTCCACGTCACCGGTGCCAAACCGGCGTAAGAGGCCAAGTGCCCGGCGGTGGCGAAGTCCTTGCCCACGACCTCGGTCAGGATTCTCGCCGCTGTCCTGACGCCGACTGCCGGCATCGACGTCAGGAGCTCGAAAAGAGGATGCGATTCCACCAGTTCCTCGATCCGTGCAAAGACCTCGTTCCTCGACGACCTCGTCTGAGTCAAAGCTGTGGCCAGTTGCGGTAGGACGATCCCTGCCGCATCGGTGCCTGCGACCACCACAGCCTGCTCTTCCAAGGCGGTGAAAATCGCTGTCGCCCAGCGTTTCCACGCTCTGGGTGCGTGTTTGGCCAGCAGTGTCTCGACCCGGCGTTTACCGGCCCGACGTAGAGCCTTTGGAGTCGGATACTTCACCAACAGCGCCGTCATCGCAGGATGGTCCAAGTGAGCACCGATGACAGCCTCCAGTCCGGGATGGATCTGTGTCAGCAGACCACGAATCCTGTTCGATGTTGCCGTGGCCTGTTTCGCGAGATCGTCGTCGTAACCGCACAACATGGAAAGCTCTGCGACGTTTTCATCACTGACCCGAATCCCCCGCAAGGTATGCGGCATGGTCCGAGCAGCTTCGGCGATGATCGCAGCATCCCTGGCATCAGTCTTCGCCTCTCCTGGATGCAGATCCGCGATGCGACGCATCGCTAACCCGGGCAGGTAGCCCACAGTGATGCCGGCTGCTTGTGCAACGGCGACGGGCAGTGCTCCGATCGTGGCGGGCTGGTCCACGACGACGAGGAGTGTCCCGTGGGTACGCAGCTTGCCGAGCAGGCCCCGGAGCTTCCCCTCGTTCTGGGGCAGGGCCTTCGACAGGATTTGGGTGCCGTCCCTGGCCAGAGCCACGGCGTGGTGGTCGTGTTTGCCGACATCGATGCCGATGAATACGTCGATCTCAGCGTGGTTGGTGATCATGTCACTCATCTTCTTCGACTGGTGTGACTGCGGTTATGAGTGGTTCGGCTGGCCGGTGATGCGAGGTGTGGCTCCGGGGTTCGGCATCCACGTTACGGTCGGGCTCAAGGCATGTATTCTGCCAGTGGTTCTGGCCCCTATCAGCGATATCCCTGGTGCCTACGACTCCCGGTGACAACACCCCCCGGACCATGAACGGCTGGGGGCATGAATCATGCCGGGAATCTTAGGCCAGCGACCCCTTCTATCCTGACGGAAGTCGGGGCTACTTAAAAGGTAACGGGGG
>NZ_FXZH01000044.1 GCF_900169365.1 Brevibacterium sp. 239c | reverse complement strand
CGTTTGAGGGCAGAAGTGGTTCGATCTTCTCCCACTGCTCATCAGTGAAGACTCGGTGTCGTTGCTGTGTAGTCACGTCTCCACCGTGCCAGTCCTGGAATGGTCAATAAAGGAGACACGCCCTAGTTTGTGAAGCAGTTACCGCCGCAGCTTAGCCCTGGAGATCTCCTTTGCTGATTCTTTGATGTGCAGCTTGGATCTGCGTGCGATCGAGGTCATTGATGAAGGTCGAAGCGTATTCGCCCAGTTCGGTCGTGGAGACACGGTGCCCGAGGTCTTTGCGCGCAGCTATCATCGTCTTCTCCATTGAAGCCACCATGAGATTGAGCGCGTCAGGGCCAAGTTTTCCTTCTCCTGCTGTGTTGAGCGCACTCGTCTGGCGAAATACATTCCACGCTTGCACGAACTCTTTGCTCCCATAGAGGATCATTCGTGGTGTCAGCGACCGCATCTGGGATGCCCAGTCATCAGCTACGTCACCCTCGTTGCCGTTTGCAGAGCTATTCAGTATCTGCATGAACAGTGCGACTACGGATTCGTAGAATTCTGTTCGTTTTTCTCGAATGGCTTGTTCACGGGAACGCTTCTTTTCCATCCCCCATTGAGTGATGAATGTGATCACTGGAACCGCGATGACGCCGACTAGCGCGATGGTTGCTCCACGTGTGTCTCCATCCATCGACTGCAGAGCGGAGAAAACAAGCCGGCCGAGAGTCCATGTCAGTACTATCGCAACCGCGAGGACGAGAAGGGTCACCAGTATTGCGCCGATCATTTTTACGGTTTGTTTCACGTACGTTCCCTTCGCGATGATATGGAGCTGCTGACAGTCGGTCACAATTTTGAACCTCACCGAACATACATCGTAGGAGAGTGACCAAAGGTGGTGGTCGGCGGTCCGATAAAGATCGTTTACGGTGGGCCGCCTACTTCCACTCACCTTCCCAGGTGTACAAATCATCGGTGACGGCGTACTCGCGGAGCTCAGCGATCTTCCCGTCGCGTTCGGTCGCGATCGACGCCCCCAGGAACGCCTTGTCCTCACCACCCCGGCGATACTCAAACCGCCATTCGGCCACGAGCAGGTGTCCCGCTTGGAACTCGTGAGTGACCGTCCAGTCGAGGACGCGCGACCCTCCCTCGTTCCACTTTTCGCACCATTCCCGCACCCGTTCGCGGCCGTAGTACACCGGCCCAAAGCTCTCAGCGATCACAACGTCGTTGGTGACGGTCGCAACGATGCGCTCTGTGTCATTAGTTCTCCATGCCGCGATGTAGTCCGTGAGGGCGCTCATCTGACTATTAAACAACGGAACCTCCCCGCGACTTGCCGAAGACGAACGTATTTGGCACTGGCCGCAGATTTTGCCTGCCCTCACTGCTTCGCTGCGTCGGAAATGCGGTGCATCACTGCGGGAGGTGAGAACATCGGAAACCCTTACTCGTGTGCATGTTCAGCGGTACCTACTGGGGCATTGAGGTTGGCAGCGATCGCGAGCGGAGCATGCGGCCGGACACCGGAGAGTCTTCAGGGCCATACGCATGGTGGAGCCAAGTGGGTTTTTGCTTAGACCCTGACCGTCAAGTGGGAATGCGGTCACCAAGCAGTTGACGAAAGCCGATACCGGTTGAAAGCTCACTCTGCCGCCGTAGGGTCTTGAGTGCGTCAGGTCACATAATCGAGTCTTGAAAGGACGTGATCGACATGACGCTCCGGAGGAAGGCGATCACCGCAACCACTACTGCCGCCCTTACCGTTGGGCTCTGTCTCGGAGGAGCTGGTATAGCCAACGCAGAGCCGAAGGTCGACGGCCCTACCGTCCACTACAGCAAGTCAGACGTCATCGAATGGCAACAGACCATGGGCGATGTGAAAGGCAAATGCAAGTGGGGCGTGGGTGCCATCGGCGCGATCTGGGGCGGTGCCGTCGGTGCCGTCATTCTTGGGTCGATTGGTCAAGTAGGTTGCAACGGTCCCGCGCAGGCCAACAAATGGTTCAATAAGGCGGAAGCGCAAGGGTGCGGTTTGGACATGACGACGAAGCCTAATCCGAAGAGCACCGGGTCCTATGATCGGACGATCACAGAATACAAGCTCGTCTGCTGACAACCACTGCCGCGAACGCGAGGGGTGCGCCCATCTACATGGGTTGCACCTCTCGTTCGTGTCTACGCGCTCTGCCAAACTGAGCTCTATGGTTCCTGGCACCGTGAACGAACTATCGGTGCACGCTCGGAAGAACCTCGACTTGGAGAAGACCTCGCGCTGCGTAGCGTGCGAGTGCTGCTCGCAAGAGCGGCGTTGAGATGCCTTTTGCGTGTTGACTAGTCTGTGATCGCGCGAGCTCGACGGTAGAAGGTGGCTCTAGACATTCCGAGATCCCGGGCGACTTGCGCGGCGGGTTCGCCGCTGTCGACGAGGCGGACGGCGTTACTGATCTGGCTGTCCGTGATTCGGCGGGGCCGACCGCCGAGATTAAGGCCAGCATCTCGGCGTTTTTTGATCGAGTCGGTGATGCGTTCGCGTTTGATTTCGTGTTCCATCTGAGCCAGGGCGGCCATGACGGTAAAAAGCATCGAGCCCAAGGGTGTTGCTGTGTCGACGTCTCCACCTCCGAGGTTGAGTACACGCAAACCTGCACCCCGGTCGCGAAGCTGGTGGGCGAAGGAGAGCATGTTATATGTTGACCGTCCGAGGCGATCGAGGGTAGTGATGACGAGACTGTCGCCTTCGATGAGAGCATCGAGTGCTTTATCGAACGCTGGCCGTGACGCTCGAGCTCCAGAAACACCGCGGTCGACGTAGAGGCCATCGCGGCGTACGCCGGCTGCGAGGAGGTCGGCCTCTTGGCGATCGGTGGATTGGTCGCGAGTGGACACTCGGGCATATCCGATCAGCTTGCTCAAAACCGTTTTCCAAAGTGTCTCGCAACTAACGGTGAGTACACCGATTTGCCCTCCAGGTTACAACACATAGTTATGAGAATCTCTCGCCACGCGAACAATCCGGGATTCTCGGGAAGCATGTCGTTCCGAATGCAGTGCAAGTGGAGGCTCCCGCGAGATGTCTCGTATCCCTAGGGTTATGAGATCCTTTGTAGCCTCCTTCCTGGAGGTTGCGAACGGCCCCTTGGTCGTCGAAAATTGGGCTGGGACGCTCAGAGCCGAGTGATCATCACGAGCGGGGGAACGAATGAACGAGCTATCCGAACTCACCTTGGAAGATTTGGGCGCATCACTTCGCGATGAGGCAGGTTTGGCTGCGAAAACTGATGTCGCAGCCTGGGAGACCCTTATACAAATGGTCGATGATCTATACAGCATCGATCGAATCGACGTGCTCACAAGAAACCGGAAGTGGTGCCTGCACCACGTCTCGGTCTTGGGATTTCGAGGCGCGAGACACGAAGTCAACCTCGAGATTGATAATCTTCATGGGCTAACGGTCCTGTTTGGCGAGAATGGATCGGGTAAATCCAGCCTAGCGGAGGCGGTACGCGTCGCGCTTGAAGGTAGAACAGGTGCGACTCATCTCGGAAGCAACGGAACGGTCCACGAAATTTGGGGAGCGACGGACCAGCGCAGTCAAGGCGTAAAAGAAGCAACGGTAAAAATACTGCTCATTGACGAACCAACAACTGATTCCCTTACGATCTGCGCCAAGATCACCGAGACAGGCGTGACGAGAACTGGGCTACTTAAGATTGGCGACGAGCAGCGCGAACTATTCGACGAATCCCCGGAGTGGTCACTCTGGTCAGATGCCATCCGGGCGTCACCTCCAGTGCTCGCATATGCCGAACTTGCTGATGAGCTCCAAAAGAAAAAAGATCTGCAAATCTGGCTCACGTCCTGCCTGGCTATGGACAACGCGAGCCGTGTATTCGATTCTCGAGTGCAATCACAGGTCGGAGCAGCTATAGCTGCCGACAAGGCTATAGCCAATGCCAAGCAGGCCAGTATGCAGGCAGTTGAGGAAGCCGATCTAGAAGCGAAGCGTCAAGGTGTCAAAGGGATCGTCACGCTCGAGTGGACAGAGCCGATGTCGCGCGAAGAGCTGAAAAACTGGCTAAAAACCCACCAGCTTTCGGAACGGCGAAAACTCGATAATTATCTTGACACAGATATTTTGGTAAGGGTTCCGGCTTTCGGTGCTGTATTTTTGGAAGCTTGGACGAAATGGTCCAGCGCTGCGACTAAAGCTTTGCTGACCGCTCAGGTCACGGCCTCAATTGTTGATATGAACTCTCGTGTCGTCAGCTCCGGACAAGGTGACAACGGTGGGGTTTGTCCTGCCTGCGGAACGCCGCAGACTGATTGGCGGCGGCATCTGCGAGAGGAAGCAACTAGGCTTCAAGAGGCGCAAAACTCCGCTGCAGAGCTCACAAAGCTCGTCCGCCGTTGCCACTCTGAGATAGTGGCACCCCTCAGCACCTGCCTACTAGTCTTGCCGCCTGAATTCGATGCCGCTGCTAAAGCCAGTCTCACTGTATTGGTAGAGGAAGCAGAGTCAGCTCTAAAAGGTACCGATGACTTAGACGTCAGCCTCCTCGCAACGATCCACAATTTGGCCAAGTGGAGTGAACGACCCGAAGCGCGTCCTCTAATGGAGGCAGCTCTAGCGGCCTCGGGCCTCGAGCACCAGTGGCGCTGCAACCGTTGGGATGCCGTGAGCCCCTACCTAGCCGTTTTCGAAGCAAACATCGATCTGGCGATCAAGACTGCCACCTTGAAGAAGGCGCGTAGCAAGTGGAATTCTTATCTCGCTCGAATCCGCGGTGACCGAAGTTCTAGCTTTCACGCACTCTTGGGGCCAGCGGTTGCTTCGCTGCTCGGCGACGCTGGCATCACCGTATCTGCTATCAACATCACGAAATCAGAAAGCAGACTCGATCTTCAAAACTCGAAAGGCGAGAGCGTAGAGCTCGCCCACCTCAGTGCAGGACAAAGGAATGCCCTCATCCTGGGACCAGTAATCGCAACAGCAGAGTCCGGCATTTTCGGGTTCTCTATATTGGATGATCCTGTGCACGCCTTCGACGACTTCCGGGTCGACAAGCTATCTTCAACACTGGCCCAGATCGGAAAGAGCCAATCGCTCGTCCTCACCACACACGACGCACGGTTTGTCGAATATCTAAGAGTCCATGCGACGCTGGCCTTCGTTGTCCTCACCACGAGCCGAGACGAAGAAGGGCGCATGACGCTAACGCCGACCTTGGACCCACCAGCAGAACTCGTCAAGTTTGGGCTCCAACTGGCTGGGGACCTCAAGAATACACAGGCGCCCGAAGGTCGTGCCGAGATTACAGCACTCCTTCGGATGGCCTTGGATGAAGCCCTAGAGCATGTTGCTCTCCGCTATTTCTCGAGGCTTTCCGCCAATGAAGCCCGGAGTGCCCGCGACACCTTCGATAAGGCGATGCTAACTCGAGATAGGAAGAAAGTGTTGAGATCGTTCCTCGCCGACAGTCCTGCTCAACTGGCACTGTTGACAGCAGCCTGGCAGCAAGTATCACAGCCAGCAAAACGATGGTCTGATGCGGTGCATGATCCCTCAGCGGTACCCGATGAAACTCAGTTAGATGCGGATATTGAAACCGCTCAGGCAACAATTGACGTACTCCGAAAGATTCATTGGTGACCATGTTGCCTTATGTCGTCAAGCAAGAGGCGCTTCGACTAAGACGCGCGATCGAGGAAGTTTCAGTAGAAATTTGGGTGGCCGCCTCCGGCCTCCCCAGGGATGAAGTTTCAACGCGAGTCGTGCAACGCCGTCTTATACTACTCGTCGCGATGGTGGACGAGCAGCGTCGGCTTGAGACATTTAGAGCGGTCAGGCAAGCTGCTCATGTCTACAGTGAAACATCGGATGTTCTTCACGGGAGGACTAGGGCTTCTCGCTTTCAAAGCGCTCAAGTTGAGGAATGGAAAGCCGATTTGTTACGTCTCGAAACTCTGTGGGCTCCTCTTCGATGATGTGTCGCGGCATCGGCGATCCCGTCTGCGCGATTTAGAACTGCTCGGCGACTGTCTCATAACCTACCTGTCGCAAAACCCGATGCGAGACGATGCAGATGTGATGTCGAGGCCGTATTGCACTGTCACGAGCAGATGGTTGATGCCTGATGTCGCGTAGACCCGGGCAGCAATCGAGCCCAACCCCAGCCAAACGAGCATTGGCTTCGGGAGTGTCAGTCGATTGATCCCCTGCCTGTCCACAAATCCCCGACTTACGCTAGGCACACAGGAATAGTCATGACTTCCCTTTCGCATCGATCCTCTTCTTGCCTTCCTCAAATCGGCGTGTTGTTGGCGGCCATGGGAAACTGCCCATAGGCGGACAGTGGAAATGCCCACTCCTGGCCAGTAGAACTGCCCAGTGACGGCCACGATTTCTGCCCATCCGACCACATAGTGCCCCCGCTCAAGGGGGA
>NZ_FXZH01000042.1 GCF_900169365.1 Brevibacterium sp. 239c | reverse complement strand
TGTGTTGGCGTTCTTCACGAGGCCAGGAACGTCGAATGGGCCCACCGAATCGATCAATGGTCGGCTCGAGCACCTTCGAGGATCGGCACTCGGGTTTCGCAACCTGACTCATTACATCGCGAGGTGCCTACTTGAGTCCGGTGGTTTCAGACCGGTTTTACACTCTCGATTACGATGAGCCCCCATACCCTCTACGGTCCACCGCAAATCGTGCACACCTTCACCTAGTGCTTGCACGGTTCCGCCGTGCCACTGCACTCGAATCGGTAAAAGCGGACGGTTCGTCTCGCCCGGCCTGAAGGTTGCTTTGCGGCCGACGATCTTGGGGTCAGCTTCGACCCACAACCAGACCGGGAGTGAGACGAGGCTGATGTCGGAGGCCAGCGTTTGGGTCGGAATCATCTGTGCGTCTTTAGACCGTACGATCGCCTCGATGTAGCTGGTGATACGGCGGATCCAACGGTGGGCTCGGTCGCCGTCCTCAGCGATGAAGTCCTGATGCACTGTCGTGATGTCAGTGTCAGTCATCATCACGCCTACGGGAGAAGAGACGGGCGAAGAATCCCTTTCGGTTCGTCTTCTTCTGTGCCTCCTGTTCACGATTGCCTCGACGAGTGGGCACTGCGGCCACGCGCCTGGCACCGTCGAGTCCAGCCGGGGCAGACGGGAAGGCTTCATTGTCGTTGGTGACTCGAAAGAGCAAGTGGTCAAGGACGGACGACAGGCCGTCGAGCTCGGCACCTGTGCGCCCGGAGTTGAAGGTCTGCATCAGGCGTGGGTCGTAGTCGACGACGCCGACCCACTCGCCATAGTCATCGAAGCCGAGCTGTTTGAGATTCGTCATCGGCTGTTCGGGTGGCGCCGTGTTGAGCAGCATCATGACTCGATTGCGCTGGACGCCGGCCTTATGAAGCTCTAGCACCCGATCACCGAGATGGTTGTAGGACTCCCGACCGTGTTCGGTGAGCATGAGCATGGCTGTTGGTGAGTTGGGATCATTGGCTCGCAGAGTCGGCACGAGGACCTCGCGGTAGATGGTGTCATCGGCTGCGGCCATCGCTTCGGCGATCTGAGTATCGATGATGACGAGGTCGGCCTTCTGTTTGGCGAAGGCAATCGCCTTGGCGTAGAGCTCGTTCGTGACCAGTCGACGAGACGCCTGCGACGGTGGCGGGGCTTGGATGACACCGAACTTGATCTCTTCGAGGTTGGCGCCACTTCGGACCTGGTTGATCTGTTTTGGCGTCACGAGGGCATCGGCCATGTTGCCCGAATGTGCGGCATCAGCGATCGTCGGCAGATTCGACTTGCGCAACCGGAGGCGAATACCTGTTCCGGCCTGGCCACGGTTGGAGTCAATGAGAATGACCTTGTACCCAGCCAGGGCTGCGCGCTGGGCGGTAGCGATCGACAATGATGTCTTGCCGACGCCACCTTTGCCTGCACCGATGATGAGCACCGAGGCGAATGCATCAGAGAACGGTGTGCGGCCGGGGGCATAGTCGGGGGAGTAGTCGGAGATGGCCTGGTCGAAGACGTCGCCGAACTGATCGAGTCCCTGGGACGTTGCCTGGTAGCTGTCGTTGCTCGACCACTGATTGGGCATCCGTGATGAGCTTGGTGCCGATGGCTGAGTAGCCCATGTGGGTTGCTGAGCTGGTGCCGGTACTTCGGGCGGCGGTGCCGGGCTCGCCCACTGACCCATCGGCTGACTCACGGTGGTCTGCTGGCCTGCACTCGGCCACCACTCGCCTCCCGAATTGGGCACAGTCGGGGGAGCTTGCTGCTGATACTGCTGAACTGGTGGCTGCTGATGGGCCGGGGCCTGCGGTCCAGATTGAGGGTGATCGCCCTGCTGAAAGTTCTGCTGTCCTTCCTGGAGCCGAGGCATCGGTTGGGTCGGCGGGTTGGCCTCAAAAGCAGGGATCGCTTGGAGCGGCTGCTGTGGGGGAGGTGGGGCTGGGTAGTCGTCATACCTCACGTCGTTACTCCTCGATGACTGTTCCTGTTCGGAGGGCTGGGTCGAATCCCCCTGACCCCGGTGGGTCGGGAGCTGGCCCATGGCGGGCCCCACTGGCGACTGTCGCTGGACCGGTTGTCCTGCCTGGGGTTGGGTCGGCACTGGGTCGGCGGATGATTCAGCGGTGTCCCAGGGTGGTCCAGGTTCGGCGGCCGGCTGGCCCACGGTCTGTCCCACGCCCGCTGGTCCACCCTGATTAATCGGGGCGAACTGCTGTCTGGCGGGCGGTTCAGGAGTCGACTGTTGGGTCGATTGTGGTGATGGCTCCGTCCGTTCTTGGGACACCGGCTCGTTGCGTCCCCATGGGTCGGGTCCAGCATGAGCAGTTGGCTCCGCTTCGGTTGTGGGACGGCGGTGTGATTCGACTTGGGACACTTGGCCCGAGGGATTGGACCATGGGTCGGTGGGCGGCTGCGGCCTGGCATCCTGTCGCGATGGGGCTTCGACGGTCGGAGTCGGATCGTTCTTCGTCCGCGTCTCATCCGGCACACCCCCGTGTGCCATATGGGGAGCATTGTCACCAAGTGCATCTGCCCCGTTCATCGCTTGCATACGTGTCGACGTGCCTACCTCGACTACCTGGGCGATGCCGTTAGAATCGATGACGGGCGACGACGAATTGGGGGTGTCAATGCCCAAGGAATCGAGAACGTCCCACACATCAGTGGGCGCGGAAACCGTGTTCACAGTTGGGTGATCGGCGAAAGCGCCACCGGACGAGGTGGTGATTGCTCGTAAGGTCGTTTCTTGCGAGAGCTTCTCAGCCCAAGCCTTGAGCCCGACCTGATTGAAGTCGCCAACGAGGACGACGCTAGGAGGTGCCTGACTCGTCATAGCCTTCTTGATATTCAGGGCAGCATCGCGGAATCTCTGGCCAGAGATCACGTGGTAGCCTGCTTCGGCAAGAACATCTTCAAGGCCAGGCAGGTTAGCTACACCGATTCGCGTTGTTTTACTCACACCCTCTCTATGCGTTGAAGGTGTGGGTGTGTCGAAGACTCACAACATGGGAGAGTGATTTCGGTTATGTTCAGTACCGTTGCCAGATGGGTTCGCCCGGCAGAGAGGACCCGCTGTGGCGCAACCAAGTGAGCTAATTCAGCGTTTCAATCCGCACGTGCTTCATCCGCCTGAGACTGAACAGGCCGCCCGCTACGCGATCTCGTTTGTCGAACCGCTGTTTTCGCTGTCGCAGCGTATTGAAATCGACGGCCAGGCAAAGGACTCCGCGGTCAGGTATCCAGCTTGGGCATTGTTCTGGTACGCCGGATGCGTGTCAGCGATCATGCGAACATTGCCCGATGCCGACCCTTGGTCAACCCGGTACCCGCTTGTGACTCCGCCGTTGAGCTCACAAGCACGCAACTCTTCGACGCCTCGATTTGGCTCATGGCGTGACGTCGTCGACCTCACCCCACCGGTACGCGATGACATCGACACAGACATGGACCTGTCCTTCTTCTCCGACGAGATCAGCGACGACTCGGCCAAAGTCTTGGTTGCTGGCCCTCGCGGATGGTTGACGACGGCGAACGTCCTCGCCGACGCGGCGGCACCAGACGGTGAGTACCTCTTCTCCGTCGGAGATGGCGCTCTGCGATGGGCGGTCGGCAGGCGCCGACAGTACGCAGGCCACGGGGATACGTTCCCCACCACGGCCATCATTCAGGCTGCCACCAATGCCACCTCCATCATCAAGGGCTATGACGAGCCATTGGAGGCGATGGACGTTCTGGTTCAACGCGAGAAGTTCTCGAACATGGCCTACGTCCCCATCGAAGACGAGTTCTAGGGGTTTCGACACATCGCTGGGGTCGGCGCATAGATGAAGTATGCGTGCAAACAATTCTCAGCAATCGACCGTCCAGTACCACCAGCCACTAGAGGCTTGGGATATTTCGGACTACGCCACCGTCGGCGATCCGCTCTACCCTGCCACTGCGAAGCTGCACAAGTCTCGCGTATCCCCGCTTGTCGCGGTTGCTCGTGGTTACAAGGCGATGGTGTCAGGGTCGACTGACTTCAACGACTTCCTCGCCTCGACCTACGGCAGTGGCACTTCGAAGACGAAGAACGCTGTGCGCGGTCATGCCAACAACGCCGACCTGCTCTACCTGCCCAACTACGCACTCGACTCAGTCGCCGAGCGCCGCGCATTTGACCCCTCGCACCGGCCCAGCGGCATCGCCCACCAGTACCGTCCATCGAATCCGAAGAAAAACGACCAGGGCAAGAGACTCAAGTACGTCTTCGATTCGGGCACCCAGACAGTCCTCGATGTTCACCCGTCGACACCGAACTCTTACCTGAAGAACCCGGCTAACGTGCTCTTCACAGAAGGCATCATCAAGGGTGATTCCACCTTGACTGCTTACCTGAGGTCGCAAGGCTTCAGCGCGGATGACCTCAAAGTCGCCACCCACTCGGCCAACCCCGACCAGGCGATCCACGACATGCTGGAGACGGTGCCTGCCGAGGACCGGCTGCTCATCGTGTCCATCGCTGGTGTCTACAACTGGAAGTCCAACCCCGAGTGGACGGTCCTGAGGCTCAAAGACTCGACCGCTTGGCTGGCTTTCGACGGTGACCTCGGTGTCAATCGTGACGTGTGGGACCAGACGACGAAGCTCATGGAGTTCCTCAAGCGCTCTCGTCGCATGTCTGATGACAAGGTTCTCCTCGTCGACCTCGCCTCAGTCCCGGTTGCCCATGATGAGGATAAGGTCGGTCTCGACGACTTCTTCGCCGAGCACGGCACTTTCGATGACCTGCCGGCGATGCTCACTGACACGGTTCCCGATCCACCGCAGAAGGACATTGAGGCATTCGTCGGTCAGCACCGCATGAACGAGTCCACGACGGCGTTGCAGAAGTGCTATCCCGCTGACGAGATGTCACCAGCCCGGTGGGTCGACATCGTCGGTATCGGCGCCAGGCTGATGCGCACCTCCGTCTACCGCCAGCCGACGGTCGATGAAGAGGACTCGTGGTCAATCGCTGGGGCATCGAATGTGGAGGCCGACCGCCGTGAAGTTGTCGTCGAGCTCGGCTACCTCGATGGAACCGAATCGGGAGCCCTCGACGCCGACGAGTCCACTGCCGGGCATAATCACGCTCAGATGACTGCACCGATGTCGATCCTCGAAGCATTGCCTCAAGACTGGGGACGACAGGGCGCCTCAGTACCCTCAGACATCCTGACTCTGGCCGAATGGCCGCCACGCAATGAAGGCGAGAAGTGGCTGCGCGAGATGAAAGCGGCCCGCCGTGACGAGGTTCAGCACTTTGAACGCTGGTCTCGCATGGGTTGGGTGCCGTCGACGACGCCGAACTGGCCGACCTTCGTCATCGGTGACCAGGTCATCGAACCCGACAATGTCGAATCCGGTGCACTGCCCGGCGTGACCGAGGATGAACTGCCCAACGTCTCCGGCCTGGGAGTGAAGCTGAGAGACCCCAACCTCACCGATGACGAGTACCGTGACTTCGTGCGTGAGAGCATGGAAAAGGTCTTCGATCTCTTCCTGGTCAACACCCCGTGGAAGGACAGCCGCATCGGCGCGCTCATGATGGCGTCGGCTCTGCGCCCGTGTATGCCCAAGCGCCCTCACGTGCCGCTCTACCTGGTCGGTGCTGCTCGGTCGGGCAAGGCCCTGCCTGTCGATAGCTACATTCCGGTCCCTCATTCGACGTCAGAGACCGGTTTGGCGCGAGTCGCTGACTTGGCCCCTGGGGACACCGTCTTCGGGTCAAATGGGCAGGCGACAGCCATTCGCTCGAAATCAGCCCGCCACACGGCCGAGGTCTTTGATGTCTACCTCTCCGATGGTCGTACGCTCCGAGCCTCCGACCGCCATGTCTTCTCCACGATTGCCCCCGGACCCGCTCGTGCACCGATCATGGCCGAGCTTGGGTCTGAGGCCTTCGAACTTGCCACCAAAGCTGCGGCATTGTCATCAGGTCAGGCAGGCCGGATCACTGACATCGCTGAGCATTACCAGCTGCCCAACGCCCTCGTCGCCGATGTCATCGACCAAGCACGCATCCCCTCGATGCCACTCGTCAGTGACGATGCTTCCGCCGATTTCGGACCCGGATACCGAACCGCTGACATTCAGCCGATCCTTGATCAGGTAGCACTGTCACCGATCGCGTTGAGTGCCGAGACGATCACCCACGATGATCTGATTGCGCTCTGTCCTGAAGCCGAGGCGGAATTGGGTGAGCCGACCATCCGTGCCACAGGCTCTCGTATCGATACCATCTACCCGATTGGGGAAGTGCTCACGGCCTATGCCGAGTCGCTGATCAATGAGGGCCAGGTTGTCACCCAATCAGTCACGACAGCCGAGCTCGGGCCCGGAATGACGTTGGCGGCAATCACCCCCGACGTCAGGGCCTGGTCGGCGAACTCTTCGTCGTTCGCTGCCGGTGTGCAAACGGCAGAGTCGGTGGCCGGGAAAGCCACCAGCGGTGAGACTCTTGCTGACGAACTCGTTTATGGACCCATCCATGACCGCCTGGCATTTCTGCATGGCTTCGTCGCCTGCTCCCTGCGCATTGCCGGCCTGCCTGATCTGAAACTGCCCAGCGCGGAGGATGAGGCAATCAAGGTCAGCGACCGTGGCCTGCGCGCCGACATCGTCACGCTCATGCGCTCAGTGGGCTGGTCTCCAATGGCGGCGTCCGATGGCACAATCCTCTACCGCCCCATCAGCGAACGCGCACGAATCACCGCGGTGGTCCCAGCCGGTCAGGAGACGTGCCAGTGCATCCCTGCGTGTCAGGGTGAGTTGAGTCCACCGGTTCATAGCAAGTCCGCCTTCGCAGGGCGAGTTCAGGAACAACCACCATGAGTATCTCGACTCTGTCCACACCGTCAGCACCGATCGGGAATGATG
>NZ_FXZH01000039.1 GCF_900169365.1 Brevibacterium sp. 239c | reverse complement strand
CAAGGGTGTCGAGTCGGCAGAATGTCGTGAGGTCAGGCGTCGAGAAAGTAGGCTTGTCCACGTCGAGGTCTTTCGGATGGGCAGTGTGAGAACTTCCATCATCGGAAGACCTCGACGTCTATCCGGGCAGCGACTCGCCCTATTTCAGATTCACCGACCTACACTCTCGTTTACGAAGAGCCACCAATGGTTCAATATAGATGGACTGAAAAGGAGATGATCCTTGTGGCCGACCTAGCGGACGATAGAGCTTGGAGAGGCCCCAATTCGGCGACGCCTGAAGTTGTCAAACTTTCGGAGCTGCTGAATTTGGCCAACTTCTATCCGACACAGGACAGACCCGCGAGTTTTCGATCTCCGAGTAGTGTCAGCTTTAAGGTGAACAACCTCATTGGTTCGCATCCAGAGGCACCCGAGAAGCCATTACGAACTTCCCGCGCGGAGGTGCCAATAGTCAAGCGATTCATCGATGATCGTGAGGCGATGAAGCAGCGGGCCGCCGACATCCGAGGGCTAATCAAACGAGGCCAACTTTGACTTGTCAGACCGCTAGTGAGTAGCGGAAGCTGGCTATTTGCGCTGGGGCTTCAGCACCAGCGCCTTATGGGCGTTGTCACCGGTGCTGATCGGGGTAGCTCTTCTCACCGTCTACGTCTCACGATGTAAGCCATTACGAGAGTAGAGAGCCCGGCTATTGGGAGCCGCATGCATCGATTGCCCAGCGTAGTGGGCCACGGTAGCGTGGCCCTCACCATCGCAAAGTAGCAAGATGGTTTGCACTGATGACAGGGAGATCGCGATGGTGAACGAAGAAGAAGCGGTCGAACCGCAGACTCTGCAGGCCATCAAAGTGAAACACCTCAAGCGGGCTGCCTGGAATACAGTCGTTATGGGAGCGGCTGCGCTGTTGTTCTTCCTGTGGAATCTCGGCTCAAACGGTACGCAAATAGTGCCCTTTCTTCTCCACTTCTTCCTCGCCCTAGTCTTCAACGTGGGGGAGTATTTCAGTTACAGAACTGCGAGGACGCGTGCTGTCAGCGCGATGGCGGAATCCGCAAGGCCGAGAGAGGCTGGTGTGCAAGCAGCAGTCGCCGCTGACCCCACAGGCGCCGACCTGACATTCCTTCATCAGACCATCGACCTTGCAACGGATGCGAAGAACTCTGGGCGGCATCCTTTTGCTTCCACCGTCGTTTCGGCTGACGGCACGGTCATCGCCTCCGCTGGCAACAACTCGATGCCGCTCGAGGGCGGCCCCACCCTGCATGCCGTGCTTAGTGCGGCCGCAGAAGCTGCACGAAAAGTTTCGGCTGAGGAACTGTCAACGGCGACTTTCTACACGAGCGCCGAACCCTGCGTCATGTGCATCGGTGCGGTCTACTAGGCGGGATCGGGCGCATCGTCTACGCCCTGTCGGAGAGCCGGCTACTGGAACTGACCGGTGACGACCCCGAGAATCCCACCTTCGACCTCCCCTGCCGAGAGGTCATCGACCGGGGGCAACGAGACATCGAAGTTCTAGGCCCACTGCTCGAAGATGAGGCGACCGCAGCTCATGAATGGTTCTGGACCCGTCGAACTGATGTGACTCAGTAAGGCAACGGCCCACGCCGAACTCATGGCGAGGCGCTGGCTGGGGGAATAATGACCTCGCCTCGAGTGTGAGACCGGATATGGTCTGCGTGCCCTACCGAATCGACGAACCAATCCCCAGACCGCCGTCCACATCGAGGACGACTCCGGTGATATAGCGGGCCTTGGGTGAGGCTAAGAACGCAGCCGCTTCTGCGATGTCGCTCGGGTCGCCCGAGTGCCCCAGCGGCACCTTGCCGATCAGCTTCTCCCTGGCCGGAGCGTTCATCGAGGCCAGCATCGGAGTCTCGATCAGGCCCGGCGCGATCGCATTCGCCGTAATTCCTTTGCGTGCGCCTTCCAAAGCGATCGTTCGGGTCAGACCCACGATGCCCGCCTTGGCGGCGACATAGTTCGCCTGTCCGAAGTTCCCCCGCCAGCTCATCGAGGAAAACGACACAATCCGCCCGTACTCGCGCTCCTTCATATGAGGCATCACAGCACGTACCCCGTAGAACGAGGCCGTAAGGTTCACCGAGATCACCGCGTCCCAATCGGCATCGTCGATCTTCTCGACCCTGTTGTCGCGGATGATTCCGGCATTGTTGACCAGCACATCGATGCGCCCATCAGCCGCAGTAACCCCATTGACCCACCTATCAACCGCTGCCGAGTCGCTGACATCAACCTGGTGGGCGACGAACCGACCGGTCCCATCGATGGGTGCTTCATCCAGCTTCGCCAAAGTCTTCGGATCGACATCGGCGATATGAACATTGGCACCTTCGGCAGCGAATCGGTGTGCCATAGCCAAGCCGAGCCCTTGAGCTCCTCCGGTGACCAGGACGCTTTGTCCTTCGTAACGATTACTCATGATTGGGTCCTCTATTTCCGTGTGTTGAAGAATGCGCGCAGATCAGCGATGACATCGCTGCTGCGCCAATGCTCGTCGAACATGTCGAGCTCCGCGCTCAGCGCGGCCTCGGTAGCAGCCCTGTCTCCGACAAGGCGGGCCTTGAACCGGGTGCGCGCGTCCAGTGAAACTGCATTGACCACCTCGGCGAGTTCCAATGCGCGACCGACCACCGCGGTCGGAGAATCCACGAGGGGGTCCGAACGATCCCCGTCCGCATGCGCAGCTGCGATTTCGTGCACCCAACCTGTCGACTGCAATTCGGCAGCGTCGACGAGCTGCCCGCTCAATGCCAACCATCTCGCGTGACCGGCCCCGAGTTTGCCGACGATTCGCACGCTCGAACCGCCACCGGGGACGAGGTTGTTCTTCACGTGCCCGTCGCCGATCAGCGTCCTCGGCGCGGCGATGACGACGTCGGCAGCCAAGGCCAATTCGAATCCACCGGCAACCGCGTGTCCGTGCACGGCTGTGAAGAACACGATCGGAGAATGTTCCATCTCGACAGTGAGATCGCAGATGGACTGCAGGAATGGTCGGGGGCTGGCACCTGATTCGGCGCAGTCCAGGAGGTATTTCAAGTCGGCGCCGGTGCAGAAGCTCTGTCCGTTGCCGGCGAGGATGACCGATCGGATACCCGCCGCTTGGGCGCGTTCGAGTTCGGCGCGCAGCCGGGCAACCAGATCGGGGGTCAGCGCATTGCGAGCCGTCGGCCGGTTGAACCGCCAGATCTCGGTGTCTCCGTGGCCCTCGACGAGCAGCACCTCGCCATCGGAATCTCTCGCAGCTGTGCTCTGGTCTTCATCGTTCAATGCTGTGATCCTTCTGCTCGTCATCAGCTGGTGGCAAGACTCTTGCGCAGTACGGCGCGCTGGACCTTGCCGCTGGGGGTTTTGGGCAGTTCGTCAACGAAGTCGATGCGGCGCGGATAGGCATGAGCGGCATAGTTGTCTTTCACCCACTGCTGCAGCTCAGCCTCCAGGCCCTCGGTCGATGCGAGATCCTCAACGACGATGAACGCGTGAGCGATCTCTCCGCGCATCTCATCGGGTGCTGCCACGACAGCCGCTTCCACGACCCTGGGGTGTGCCAGCAGTGTGGACTCGATCTCGAACGGTCCGATGCGGTAGCCAGCCATGAGGATGACATCGTCATCGCGCGAGGAGAAGTGGAAGATTCCTGCCTTATCGACACGAGCCAGATCGCCGGTGAGGTAATGAGCGCCATCCTCGGTGAACCTGTCAGATCTGAAATCTCTGTCGATGCCGTAGCCGGTGAACGTGAAGAACGGGCTGGAATCGATCACGAGGGCCAAGCGGCCGATTTCACCCACCACTGCAGGACTATCGTTGGCGAGGCCGAGGACTGTCATCGTCCATCCGGGGAAGCTGATCCCCGTTGATTTCGGTTCTGGGGTGATCTCGATCGCCGAGTGATGGGGGAAGCCGACACTCATGCCGATCTCCGTCTGGCCGAAATGATCATGCACGGCCACACCGATGGATTCGGTCCATTCCAACACATCCGGTGTCAGGGGTTCACCTGCACTGGAGAGCCTGCGCAGATGCGGCAGGGGCCGCCCGGCATCGCTGTTGCGCATCGCCCGCAGCGCCGTCGGAGCCGAAGCGAAGTCAGTGACCTCGAACTTCTCCAAGACATCCCACGTCGCCTCGGGCGCGAAGGCGCCGATGGTCAGCAGACTTCGACGTCCCGCCACCATCGGCCCGATGATCGCCGTATACAGGCCATAGGCCCAACCAGGGTCGGCCCCGCACCAGAAGACATCCTCGCTACTCGTGACACCGAGTGCGAACTCGAGATACCCCTGCCACCCCGCGATATAGGACTTGGGATGAATGACCGCCTTGGGTTTGCCCGTGGTGCCGGAGGTGAACATATGGACAAGGGGAACCTCAGGGCCCGTCGGCGCATCTCCGTCAACAGGCTGAGTGCCATCAAGTCGACGCTCCAAAGACTCCCCACCCTGGGCCCCAGCACCGGCGACGAGCACCGACCATGGCCCATCGGTGAGCTTGTCGCGCCATTTGGCGTCGGTCACGACGACTGCCGTTGCCGAGCGTTCCAGACGATCAGTGACAGCATCGGCGGCGAATGCCGTGAACAGAGGAACATACACCGCGCCGAGTCGCCAGATCCCGAGCATCAGTGCAGGCAGATCGGCCCCCTTGCTCATCAACGACGCCACTCGGTTGCCCGGTCCGACGCCCTCGGCAGCAAGCACGCCAGCAATTCGGCGCGACCTGTCGGCAAGCTCGCCGAAGGTGACGTCTGTGCCATCAAGGGCAGAATCGATGAACGTGAACGCCACAGCGTTGGCATCATGTCTATCGCACAGCTGCTTGGCAACAGTGAGATTCGGATCATTGAACTCAGTACAGATCTCCTGCACTCGGACATTGAGGTCAGCAGCTTCGGTAACCACAAGCACTCCTGGATACTGTTTAGGGTACGATTAACAGTTGTAACGTACCCCAGGGAAGTGTGACGGTCAATACATATGTCCGGATCGATCAATCACGGGCGCTCGGAAACGTCGCATTGCCGGTATGTGATACTGAGAAAATGAGTTCCAGCCGTACAGCACCTGCCATTCGCACACCTCGTCGACGAACGGTTGACGAGGGGCGCAGGGAGTCGTTGCTGGAACAGATCAGCCGCGAATTCCTGTCTGAGGGCTTCACCACCATCAGTGTCGACGAGCTGACCCGTCGCCTGCACTGCTCGAAATCGACGATCTATTCTGTGGCGCCCACAAAGGAACAACTGGTCGTCGCAGTCACCAAGCGATTCTTCCGCCTGGCCACAACGAGAATCGAAGAATCCATCTCCGGCATCGCCGATCCCGGTCTGCGGATCTCGGCCTACCTCAAAGGTGTCGGCGCGGCCATGTCGGAGCAGTCGCCCACGTTCTACCGGGACATGGTGTCCTTCGGACCCACCGCCGAGGTCTACACCCTCAATTCCGCCGCCGCAGCCAGGCGCGTGCAGTCCCTCATCCAGCACGGCGTCGACAGCGGACACTTCCGGGATATCAACACGAACTTCGCCGGTCACCTCATCGGCTGGGCGATCGAAGGCATCCACTCCGGTCGACTGCCCGAGGACACAGGACTCGAGGCAGGCCAAGCGTTTTCAGAACTCGGCGACATCCTGCTCAAGGGATTAGGTCGAGCCGACAGTTCGCAGGGCTGAACCTCGCCGACCAGATCGAGATCCAGCGGAAGTATCGCGACTATGAGCCAGGCCATAACGCCCTGTTCGAAGCCGCAGTATCGTAATAACCGAGGAACAACCTCGGCGGACAAGATGACGTCCTCACAAGGAAAGAAGGCACCAGCGGTGACCGACAGCGCTTCCGTACCCACCCGCACAGAGACCGATTCGATCGGCAGCCTCGAGATCCCTGCTGCAGCGTATTGGGGTGTACACACGGCGCGAGCGATGGAGAACTTTCCGATCGCGCGCCGCCCGGTCTCCGTCTACCCGGACTTCGTGCGTGCCTTCGCCTGTGTGAAGCAGGCGGCGGCGCGGGCGAACCTGGAGATCGGGGCACTCGACGAACAGCGAGCGAACCTCATCGATGCCGCCTGCGAAGAGATCAAGGCAGGCAATCTCCACGATCAGTTCACGGTCGGCGTGATCCAGGGAGGTGCGGGTACCTCGACGAACATGAATGCCAACGAGGTGATCACGAATCGTGCGCTCGAGATCGGCGGTCACGCGAAGGGCGACTACTCGTTCATCAACCCCAATGACCACACGAACCACAGCCAGTCGACAAACGACACCTACCCGACGGCGATCAAGATCGCGCTGGCCTTCTCACTGCAGAACCTCCTCGGCGAACTCACGCTTCTAGCCGATGCCTTCGCCGCGAAGGGACGCGAGTTCTCCGGCATCATCAAGGTCGGCCGCACCCAGCTCCAGGACGCCGTGCCGATGACCCTGGGCCAGGAATTCAACGCCTTCGCCACCACCTTGCGCGAGGATGTGCAGCGACTCGAAGAGGCTGTCGCGCTCCTCGGCGAGGTCAACATGGGTGCCACGGCGATCGGAACGGCGATCAATGCTCCGGTCGGGTACAGGGAAGCGGTGATCAAGCAGCTGCGCACCATCACCGGGCTCGAGCTCGTCACCGCCGGCGACCTCGTCGAATCCACCTCGGACACCGGCGTCTTCATCACCTTCTCCGGGGCACTGAAGCGAAGTGCTCTGAAGATGTCGAAGATCGCCAACGACCTGCGCCTGCTGTCCTCGGGACCCCAGGCCGGCTTCGGCGAGATCAACCTGCCTGCCCGCCAGGCCGGCTCATCGATCATGCCCGGCAAGGTCAACCCCGTCATTCCCGAGGCTGTCTCCCAGGTCGCCTACTCGGTCGCCGGTGCCGACATCACCGTGTCCATGGCCGTCGAGGCCGGCCAGCTCCAGCTCAACGCGTTTGAGCCGGTCATCGCCCATTCCCTGTTCCAGTCGATCACCTGGCTCGAACGTGCCTGCCAGACCTTCCGTGTCAACTGCGTCAACGGCATCACCGCCAACGAGTCGGCCCTTGAGGACACCGTGGCCCGTTCCGTCACCGTCATCACCGCTCTCGCCCCGGTCATCGGCTACGCCCCTGCCGCACAGCTGGCCAAGCAGGCGCTGGCGACGAATGAACCGATCTCCGACCTCGTCGTGAAGCAGGGGCTCCTCGACCGAACCCAGCTCGAGGAGATCCTCAAGCCTGAGCGTCTGACCGGTTTGCCTGCCGATCACGGTGTGGAGAACTCGGCCGACAGCACCGAGGCGGTTCCCCGTGACGAAATGACCTCGGAACTGCCTGTGGTTCCGCCGGCGGAGTGAGGTCACTTCGCCAGTAACAAAAGGTCGCGCATTGCAGTCAACAGCTCAGTGATTTCGCAGTACGAGTGACTCCCACGCGAATGTCGCGACCCAGTGAGAGGCCATGTATTCGTCGGAGACTGCAGCTTCGAGCCCCGGGGCCATGAGGTGGTCGACCGTTGTGAGGAGGCCCCTCGCGTGGTCGCCAACTTCGTGATTGCCCGAGTGTTCGGCGGATGAGAGCAACTTGGGTGCCAGACGCATCAGCGACGCGGCGACCGACAGCCCGAGTCCGTAGAGGTGACTCTGCTGCCCGTCCGTGGGATCGAGGACCTCGACTGGCGTGAGCGCGGGTGATTCAGGTGTCAGATCAGACAGGAATCCTGGCAGCCACTCTGCCAGTTCGTCCTGCCTGAGCACTTCGGCCATGAGGTCAGCCTCGCACAGTCCGGGGGAGAGGAAGTCATGGCCGCTGCGCTCCTGACGGAAGTTCCAGGCTTGGTCCTCGGCATAGAAGCGGTGGGCAGCCTTGGCGACGGCATCGACGACATCACTTCGGTCCTGTGTGCGGGCGCCGATGAGGATGCGGCGTAGAGCGAATGCCGTGTTCGAGTGGACTCCGTGGCGTACCGGCTCGGGGACCTTCGGCAGCCATTCGAGGACCAGATCGAAGACGGAATCGGTGAGGACCTGGGTATGCTTTCCCAGCGTTCGCAGTTCAGAGATCTCACTGGCGTTGAGAACTCGGTTGAGGTCGATGGCCCATGCCCAACCGTACGGTCGCTCCCAGCTCGGGTTGTTGCGGAGGAAATCCGCCTCGGCGCGCATATTATCTTCGCTGAGGTGGGCAGAGAGTGTCTCGATGGCTTCGTCTCGCCAATCCGCACTGCGGGCAGACTCGGTGCCCAGAAGTGACGCCAACAAGTAGTGCATGTGCACGCTGGAGTGCCAGTCGAATGAGTTTGCGAAGGCCGGGTTCTTCTCGCTTGCCGGCACGATGTCGATCAATCCGCGTGCGACGTGGTGGGCGGCGAACGGATACTCGCGGGTGATGTTGGTCAGGGCCACCTCGGCGAAGGGGCGGACGAAAACTTCAGGTGTTGGCATTGATCCTCATCGGCTCGGGGACCCCATTTTACTTCGCCGAACAGCGCAGGCGACTAGGGCGTGTCTCCTTTATTGACGATTCCAGGACTGACACGGTGGGTTGGTGACGACAAAGCAACGACACCGAGTATTCACTGATGAGCAGTGGGAGAAAATCGAACCACTGTTGCCCTCGAACGTC
>NZ_FXZH01000052.1 GCF_900169365.1 Brevibacterium sp. 239c | reverse complement strand
ACGCGTAATAGCCAGCCCGGGCCACTTTCAGGAGTCTAGCCATTCGGGTGATCGCGTAGTTGTCCTTCTCCGCGTGCATCAGTTCGAACCGTTCCGACGGTGTTGCTTCGACGCGAAGAAGGATGCCTTGGATTCAAATCGTCAAGGCAACACTTGCTCTTTTCTTGTTGCATGATCGCGTTGGGCTTCGAGAGGTGTTCGAAAGCCCAAGCACTTCCGCGGACGAGTGTTGAGCTCATGAGCGATCTTGTCGAGGTCTGACTGCTCGTAGGTCCCGAGGTCGGTCTTCTTCGGCAGATATTGTCGCGTCAGTCCGTTGCTGTTCTCGTTCGTGCCCCGCTGCCAGGGACTGCGGGGATCGGCGAAGAACACCTCGACTGCCGTGGACTGACTGACGGCTTCGTGCTCGGCTAGCTCCATGCCCCGATCCCACGTGAGAGTGCGCATAGGCGCTCGATCCTGGTGGTGGCCGTTGAAACGGTTGATCAGTTGGTCTTTGACACATGAGGCTGCGCGGCTGGGTGCGGCGACGAGGTCGAGGACTCGGGTGACACGGTCAACGAGCGTCGCGACCTGGGTGGTGTTTGGCCCCAGGATGAGATCGCCCTCCCAATGGCCGGCTTCGGTGCGATCATTGGCCGCTCGGGGTCGGTCTGCGATGGGTTTGGCGTTTTTGATAGTCGATCGCCACTGTCCACGAGTGGTGTAGTGCTTGCCATGCCGGATTGGGCGGTGGCGACGCAGATTGTGGTGAATATTGTGGGGCAGAATTTTCCTGCCAGAGTTGAGGTAAACGCTGCGATAGATCGCCTCTGGACTGATGTGCATTCGCCGATTGCCAGGGTAGTCGCGATGCAGGCGTCCGGTGATCTGTTCTGGCGACCAGCAGTGGCTCAACCGCGCGGACACGTAGTTGCACAGGACTGGGTTCTTCTGCAGCTTCAACCGTTGGGGTCGGTGTCGACGCCGTTGTGCACGGTCGTTGGCATCAACGGCCCGATAGGTTTTCTGTCCCTTGTTGCGCCTGATTTCGCGGCTGATCGTCGATGGTGACCGGCCAAGTCCTTCCGCGATGTTGCGGATGGAGCGGCCGGCAGCGATGCCGCGGGAGATCTCTTCGCGATCGGTCAGTGTCAGTGATGTAGGTCGGGGATGCGGGGTCGGATAGTAGATACCGCCGCGGGGTTTGAGGATGGAGAATACTGATCCCGGAGGTGCACCGACCCTGCGTGAGATGTGGCTGAATGAGTGGCCGTCCTTCCACAGGTCCCAGACTCTACGGCGTTCGTATTCGGGTAGACCTGGTCGTCCGATCTTCGCCATGTTTACCTCCTGCCTATCAGGGTGTTGCACTCACGGTTTGAGTCTAAGGCCGCTTTTCCCAGAAACTCATTGTCCTGTTTGAGTTCGAAGTTCTCCCGTTGCAACCGGGCCAGCTCTGCTCGCTCGTCCTCGCCCAACGGCCCCGTCGATGCCCCCTCGCCTTGTCGGCGCTGCTTTTCGGCTTTGACCCAGGTGCCCAGGGACTGTTCCCCGACTCCGATCTCCTTGGCCACTGCCGCGATCGAGCGACCAGTGTCGATGACCAAAGTCGCGGCCTCCCGCCGGTACTCGGGCGTGAACGTGCGACGCTGTTTCTTGCTCTCTGACATGCTGGACATCCTTCCACCAGGATCACGAATCCCGCTAGCTCGGGTGTCCACAAAACCAGGCTAACCTCAGCCGTCGTGGCCGCGGGAAAAGCGGGTTGTATAGACCATGCCGTTGTCGGTCAGCGTTGATGCTGGTGGCCCGTAGGCGTCCATGGTCTGGGTGAAGGTGTCGATGACAATACGTCCGGTCACAGGAGTGTGAGCTGTGGCGTGAAGGAGCATCCTCGAATGGTCATCGAGCCAGGAGATGATCTCGGTATCGGTGCCATCGGC
>NZ_FXZH01000037.1 GCF_900169365.1 Brevibacterium sp. 239c | reverse complement strand
CGTTTGAGGGCAGAAGTGGTTCGATCTTCTCCCACTGCTCATCAGTGAAGACTCGGTGTCGTTGCTGTGTAGTCACGTCTCCACCGTGCCAGTCCTGGAATGGTCAATAAAGGAGACACGCCCTAGTTCGCCTCTTTGCCCGACGTGACCTCAGCACTGATGATCTGCACGAGCGAGTCGCCTTTGCGCCATCCGACGTCATTACCCCATCGGTCATCCAAGTGCGATCGGCCGAATTTGGATATAACGAAGTTGGGAAGACTAAAGGTTGAGTTGATTCCGGCGATTATGTTGCCGCCAGACTCGGCTCGGAAGAGAACCCGAACTGGGAACGCAGTGCCCTTACAGCTGCGTACCATCCGTTCATTCCGTGCACGCCAGGAGCAGGCGGCGTGGCCTGCGAACACAAAAACACACCAGGAGCACCAAGATTGTACTCGTCCCAAGCCACACGCGGTCGTGCCATCATCCGATAGAAAGTCACGAGACCAGTCGCGATGTCGCCGCCAACGTAGTTCTGATTGTGGTCAGCCATCTGCGAGGCAGGTATCGACACGTAGTCGACAACGGTTTCGCGGAAACCGGGAGCGAATCGTTCGATCTGCCCAATGATGCTTTCTGCTGGATCCACTGAACAGTTAAACGGCACGTGGCAGTATGTCCACAGAGGACGCAGACCGCCGACTTCCCGTCCTGGATCGAACACAGTCGGATCAGATACCAAGCACACTGGATATTCGGGCATGCGACCGTGCGCGACCTCTGCTTCAGCGAAAGCCATCTGAGCACGAGTTCCACCAACATGAACAGTTCCAGCTCGACCGACCTCGGGATCTGCCCACGGGACCGGACCATTGAGAACAAAGTCAACTTTGGCTGCAGCATTGCCGCGTTTGAAAGTCCGCAGCGCTTTGTCGACACCCGGCGGCAAGACTCCTCTGAAGATATTCGCCGCGTCGGCGGCCGAAGTGTCAAGGAGATAAGCGTGGGCATGCGGCATATCAGAAACATGTCGAATCCGCGCTTCCGTCGTTATGGCGCCGCCGTGCTCTTCGAAGTCCGCGACCATGCTGTCAACGATCGCCTGCGATCCGCCTATTGGTGCCGGCCATCCGACTGAGTGGGCCAGCATGGACAGCATCGTGGCAGTTGCAGCAGTGGCCATGCTGGGAAGTTTGCCGATCGTGTGGGCAGACACTCCTGTAAACAGGGACTGAGTCGACTCATTGGTGAAAGGCATGTTCCACAGGCCCCCGGATTGTGACAGCAATCGCGTTCCGAATCTCGCAATGCTGATGAGCCCCTGAATATCACGAAGAGTTTCAGGAAGAGACCGTTTGTCGCTGAGGGAGAGCCAGATTGAATCGTCGACACGGTCCAAAAGCGGAGCGAAGAAGCGTCGCCACTCAGGTCCGGCCTTGCCAAGATGATCAGTCGTCCTGTTCAGATCGTGGTAGGCCAGCGCGGCGCGCCCTCCGTCGAGTGGTTGAGCGTAGGCGATTTCGGGGGTGGAGAATTCGACTCCGCGAGCACGGAGGTCGAACTCTGCGAAGAACGGGCTGGCCAGTGCGAGGGGATGGCCGGCTGAACATATATCGTGAGTGATGCCCGGAGCTATCCCTAAGTCGAGAGTTCTCGCCCCACCGCCGATAGTAGGTTGCGCCTCGTACACGTGAACGCTCAGTCCGGCGCGCGCCATGGTCACCGCTGCCGACAGACCGTTGGGACCGGACCCGACGACAATGACGTCGACCTCAGCACGATTCATAGAAGCAGTCTAACTTGGCGGCATAACTCCATCCGCCGAAATAGTACGACGGAAATACGGTCCTCGCTCACCAGGCGATCAACTTGGCCAGCGCACCTGGGCTTCGAAAGCGGCGGCCTCGAGTGGGCCCTCTGTCTGTGTCTTTCACACGTGGCTGACGGATGATCAGTCAATCTTCATCGCCTGATCTGTGCGTCTCGAACGATCAACGCAATCTGGAGCCTGCCAGAAACCTCGAGTTTGTTGAAGATGCTGCTGACTTGAGCCTTGACGGTCGGGACAGAAATATAAAGTTCCCGGGAAATATCAGCGTTGGCTTTGCCGTCGCTGATTGCGAGTGCGACTTCCAGTTCTCGCGGAGTCAGTCGCTTCAGTTGCTGTTGCGCGATCTGCTGCCGGTCGGAATTGAGATGCACCAGGCCGATGAGCTGCCGAGACACTGACGGCGACAGCAACGTGTGTCCATGTGCTGCGCTGCGTATCGCCTCCAGCAGCTCTGCCGGTTCCGTATCTTTGAGCAGGTAACCGGTTGCACCAACCCTAAGCGCTTCGGTGACTTCTTCGTCGAGATGAAACGTCGTGAGCATTATGACTGCCGGCGACGCAGGTCTGCGTTTGATCAACTCAGTCGCTTGTATCCCGTTCATCTGGGGCATGCGGATGTCCATGAGGACGACGTCGACGTCCTCGAGATCGGAATCGACGATCTCCTGGCCGTCGGAGAAGCAGCCGAAGAGGATCACTCCATCAGTTGGAGACAGGACAGCTGTTAACGCTGCCCGTACGTAAGGGTCATCATCGACTACAGCGACGGTGATGGCCGATTCTCTGCCCTTCGTCACTTCTCCTCCCACGGCAACCACACTTCCACCTCGAACTTATCCGCAACCGTCCGGCCTGCGGTCAACCAGCCGTCATGGACCTTGATACGTTCCGCCATACCCATCAAACCGAACCCTCCCGAGCTGCCTCGACCATTGTCAGTGCCCACAGCGTTTGTCGACCGAATCGAAAGACCGGATTCGGTGTTCCCCGCGATCACCAAGGTGAGCAGACGATCAGAACTGTGCTTACGGGCATTTGTCAGAAGCTCCTGAACGGCTCGATACGCAATACGTGCGATGTTCGGGGGCAGTCCTGGAGCTAGCGAGACTTCAGCTTCAACGTCTTGGCCTGAAGCTCGCGATTCTTCGACAAGTTCGAGAATGCTCGCTCGTGCAGAATCCCGGTCAATGCGGACTTCGGCGGCCCTTCCCAAACGAACTCCACCGACAACAGTTCGCAGTTCGGCAAGCGCGTCGTTCGAATTCTTCTGCAGCGTTGCCGCAAGTTCGGCCAGGTCCGAGGGAATCTGGTCTCTTCTGAAGCTCAACGCGCCTGCGCTCATGCTGATCAATGACAGTCGGTGTGCCAGTGAGTCATGCATATCCCGAGCGATCTCCTCTCGTTCAACACGGCGAGCCCAATCAGCAACGAGATCACGCTCCCGAGCCAATTGTTCCGCACGCTCTCCAAGTGCTCGTACAACTTCACGTCGAGACCGCATTGCCATTCCCCACCCGACGACAAGCAGAGACCCAAGGCCAAGCGGAATGGCGGCTTTCCAAAAGTCACCTTTGGCAAGAGGTGTTCCCACGAGAATCTGCATGGGGGCACTGATCAGTGCCAACACCGTGATCCACAGGGTTGGGACCAACCGCCGATGGCTTGCCACAGAGAACAATGCGATGAGGCTGGGCCCCGACAATATCGGGAGGACGATCGAGCCGACAATGAGCGTGATGGCCAGAATGATGCCGTATTTCCGCCGCCACCACTGTGCAATGATACTCAGAACACCCACCGTGTAGCTCACGATATAGTATCCAGGCCCGGCATATTTCGGCTCCGGTTCGGGATCGATCACCCACACGGTCACCATAAGGGCGGCAATCGCCATCGCACCGGCGTCCAGCCAACGCTGACGAGTCTCGCGACAAGACTTGTCGAAAGTTTCATCCCCCATATGCCGCTCCTGCAGACTCGGATCTATGTGTCAGTCATACCAGCATGCCGTGTGGCACCAATACCTGCGACCCCCGATCGCCTCGAATGAGTTGGCGACTTCTTCTACTCGTCCCGCCGCAGTTGACTTGCAAACGCCGCTGCAACGAATATCGAGAGCCAGCCGATTGTGACACCGACGGCCGATCCAGTCTCCATATAGCCGACTGTTCCAGGCTGTGCTTGGCCAGTCAGGCTTTCCATGGGTCCCCCTGGCGCAAATCGCACAGCGATCTCGGCCCACGTGGACGAGCCGAGTTCTGCCATCACCATTGGGAAGAAAGCAATCAAGAGTGTGAGTAGAACGGCCCCCGTTGCATGGCGCGTGACGAAGGCCAGGCTCGCAGCGATCAAAGGGTAAATGAGTGTGAACACGCCAGTGACTGTGACAGCTCGGACAGTGCTGACATCGCCCAAACCAATGCTTGGACGGTCGGTTCCCGAGAGAATCAGCTGACCGACTGCGTAGCACAAGAAGGAAAGAACGAGGCCGCTCAGCAGACTGATCGCCGCCACGAACAGCAGCTTCGAAGCGATCAATCGCCCGCGACGAGGTGTCACTGCAAGTGATTGCTGGATCATGCCCGTTGAGTATTCTGTCGCCACGACATTTGCTGCCAATACAACCAGAAGCCATGTTCCAAGGAAGGGACCGATCAAGCTCAACGACAGCGGATTTGCGCTGCCGTCGTTGAACACGGTGATGAGCACAGTGACGAACACTGCCACCCCTATCGAGAGCGCAATCGTCACACTCGTGGACTTGGCGCTCAGGATCTTGACAATTTCGCCCAGCAGGCAATCACGCAACCGTGGACGGGCGCTCTCTATCTGGATTGGGTCTGCGGTGGTCACCTCAACCACCCATTCGTGCAGTCGCCGCCACGGAGGCCAGCGTCGGATCGTTTTCCGTGCCTTCATACTCGAGTGCGCCTGCGGTCAGATCCATAAATGCTTGCTCCAACGTTGTCTGTACCTGAGCCAGGTGATGAAGTGGGAGTCCGCTGTCCGCAACAATCTCGCCGACTTGTGCTGCCGAAAGGTTGCGGATGGTCAGCGTTCTACCACTCTTGTCGGTGTTATCCCGCTCCACGCTTGCGTCGGACCTTTCGAGAAGACGCACAAGCTCGTCGGGCTCGGGAGAGACTGCGACGGTATGACTCGATCGTGCATGCTGATGAAGGTCGGCCATCGTGGACTCCACTATCAAGCGCCCTTGACCGATGACAATGATTCGATCAGCCACTGTCTCCATTTCCGATAGCAGGTGGCTGGAGATGAACACCGTACGACCTTCGTTCGCCAGCTCCTTGAAGAGCGATCTGGCCCACAGCACGCCTTGGGGGTCGAGTCCGTTGATCGGCTCATCGAGAATCAGATGCGTGGGATCGCCGAGTAGGGCGGACGCGATTCCCAGACGTTGGCGCATTCCAAGGGAGAAGTCGCGAACCTGTTTCCGGGCCACCTCTCCCAACCCAGTCTGATCGAGCACGTCATCGATCCGCGACTTTGAAAGTCGAGCAGCTCGCGCCTGCCAGGCCAGATAAGCACGGGCAGTCAAGTGAGGTTGTCGGCTGCCAGACTCAAGCATCGCACCGACAGTGCGTGAGGGAGCCCGAAGGTCAGGAAACTTCTCGCCGTCGACGAGCGCAACACCATCACTGGGACGATCAAGACCCAAGATCATTCTCATGGTGGTCGACTTTCCGGCCCCATTCGGCCCAAGAAACCCGGTGATGGAGCCGTTGGGGACAGTAAACGAAAGGTCATCGACGACAGTGGCATCGCCATAGTGTTTGGTGAGGTGATGGGTTTGAATCACAACTGCCACTCCAGAAGTGCGTCTTCCCAGTCAGGGTTGTCCGTCTTCTCGAGAAATGCCCGGTGGTTGAATAGGATATACATTACGGTTCCGTCTTTGAGTTCGAGAATGACCGGAGCTCCCCATTTGGCCGAGGCGCCGCCGATGAAGGCACCATAATGCTTGTCAAATTGGCGAGTGACTCTCCGAACCGATGTCGGAGAGAGGGTGATTGAACCTTTGGTGTCCCAACTTGTGAGCTCTAGTTGAGGGGCAGTCAAGATCGCTTTGCCTCGATGGGGAAAGAGTGCCCGTTGATTGATCAACGCAGCCGCGCGCTTCGCCGGCCCGGCGTCGGAGAGCTCCGTGCGAAGGGCTGCAATGTACTCGCTTGATCTGATGATTGATGTGTTCATGTCATCGAGCCTAGACATCACAACTGGCTGCTGAATCGGCCTTTAGCGTCGACTTATGCGACCAAAGTATGCAATTTCGCGCGATGTTCAGTTCGCTGTGGTACTTCAGTCAGTCCCTTGGGTACATTCAGGACATCGCCCAGTCTTACGGGAAGCTCAGATTCGAGGATGCCCGTGAACTCTTGTCGCACTGATTATGCAGAGTGTGCAGCAAGTGTGAACTCTGTTCAGCAAGTCGAGCTGATCATTCAATCGACGGCACCAATGCGTATTGGGGGTTTCATGCGAGACACGAAAGACGTTGGAAGTCCATCGGGCCAGCGATCGCTCGAGCGACCGTTTCGACGGATCATCTGCGAGTTCGTCGCAGTTTTGCTTTGGCCATTTGAGTGCGTGGCGATCGTGTTCTTTCCGTTGTTGCCTTTCGCAGCTGCCGGAATCGCTGAGTTCGAGCGAGCCCGAGCACGGGAATGTGGAGAATCGGTCCCCTGCATCAGGCCGAACGGCACTCCATGGATGTCGTGGGGAGCAGTACGTGTCCGCTCATTTCCTTTGTGGTCCCAAGACGTTCCTCTGACTCTCGCGTCGGCATTTATCGGCCTTGCTTCGAGCACAACGTTCGCTGTTGCGCTTATAGCATCGGTGGTTCTCATAGCCACACCAGTTCTTGTCAGTCGGGGAACCGGTGCAGTATTCGGTCCTGTGGAAGTTTCGGACGCGCCCGGTGCGGCTTCTGTAGTTTTGATCTGCACAGTTGTCCTGTTGCTCATGGGCACTTCAGCTGTGTGGCTGTCTCTTCTGCGAGACGCAATCGTCCGTGCAGTGAGCCGTCCAGCGACCTCACAGCTTGTCTCCGAGCTCAGAGATGTCCGGTCCAACCGGGAGGAGATCGTCTCAGCGTTCGAACTTGAGCGACAGCGGATTGAACAGGATCTTCATGACGGCGTGCAGCAAGATCTCTTAGCACTGTCAATGAGCCTCGGACTGCTCGACTACCGTCTCGGGCCGACGAGTGACGAGCATGAACTTGTCTTACGAGCTCGCAGGCAAGTCGAGACATCGCTGCAATCACTGCGAGAAATCGTGCACGGTGTGCACCCAAAAGAACTCTCAGACCTGGGTTTGAGTGCCGCCATCACGGGCCTCTGTGAAAGGTCCGCCGTCGCTGTCGAGATCGATGTCGACGGCAAAACGGACGAGATCTGTTCCACCACAGCTAGCGCACTATACTTCGCAGCCTCTGAGGCGCTGAGCAATGTAGCCAGACATGCAGGCACAGATCGGGCCTATCTCAGGCTCAGACACCTCAATGGCAGACTCTGGTTACTTGTGTCTGACAATGGCAGAGGAACAGCACACATCGATACGAAGAAACGTACGGGCCTCGCCGGTCTGCGACACCGTATGCAGAGTGTGAACGGAGACCTCCACATCTACTCGGATCCGCGCAAAGGGACTCGGATTGAAGCGACTGCTCCCGCCTTGCTCTCAACGACGACGGGCGAACCGAGCCATAACTTGCACGTCAGTGATGAGCGTGAAGCATGAGGATCGTGATCGCTGAGGATGCCGCGCTCATACGCGCGGGCCTGTCAGAGATTCTGACCTCCGCCGGGCACGAGATCACAGGCGAAGTCTGCGACGCCACCGAATTGGAAAACGTGATGAGAGAGCACGCTGAGACGAGTTCTCTTCCGGATCTCGTAGTCAGCGACGTGCGCATGCCGCCGACAAATGCCGACGACGGTCTGGAAGCAGCTGTCCGGCTGCGTGAGAAGCACCCTGACTTGCCCATCGTTCTTCTCTCCGCCTATATCGGGGGGCCATACCTACGAAGACTCGTCCAGAATGAAGCTTCGCAAGGGGGGATCGGATACCTGCTCAAAGAACGAGTGAGTCACGTACGCGAGTTTCTTCAATCGCTCGACGTCGTCGCCAGTGGCGGCTTCGTCATCGACCCGGAGGTTCTGCATGCAGCCATGCACAATGAACAGGACGAATACCCCGGCGGGCGCCTCACTGAGAAAGAACGCCAGGTCATCGAGTTCATGTCTCGTGGCCTATCGAATGCTCAGATAAGCGATCAGCTGAGCATTTCCGCTCAAGGTACGAGTAAACATATTGCATCCATATTCCAGAAGATGGGGCTACATGCTGATGAGGACAACCGTCGCGTGCGAGCGATCCTCCGCTGGCTTCGAACCTAAACGAATGCGATTTCCCTGCATCGCTCCATGACGATGCGTAAAGCGAATTGCTGCGTCATCAGCTTTCGTTGCCGACTGTCTTCAATGGATCGACCTCGGTGCCTTTCGGCACTGTGATCCGATAACTGACCTGACAGATACCAACCGTTGATGCACACGGTTTGCCCAAATCCAGTGTGCCCTGTTCAAGCGTCCATTCCGGATCATCCGGCGCAGTTCCGAACGCAGTGCGATATTCTCGAACTGTGATTGATCCAGGCTTGCCGTGGTCCACTTCCACGTCCGCGTAGTCGTTGGCGACTGCTAAAACTGTCTCGTCGAAATCAAAAGACTCGACGCGTTGTGCATCAGAATCTTTCCCCGTCGAGGGCGGCCCGCAGCCGTTCAAAGCCACCACGAGACCGATGGCAACCAGCCCGAATATTGTCGTCCTCTCCGCAGCAGGCGGCAGCGGCAAACTAACGTTGTTTTGAACACTCACGAATATTCTCCTTGTGTATTTGTTGACCGCGATTTTTCATCGCATTCATTTTGTACAGGCTGATGGAATGAGATAAGAGCGGTACCGATGACCAATCCGGCAGTCGCCAAAGAAATAGCAAGAAATGCCGCCCACGGGAGCTCATACAATGCAGAGCTGAGAGTGACGTCGCTGACGCTGCTCAAGAAGATAATCGTGGCCGAAAGAAACAATGCTCCATACAGGAGAGCTGTGATGGCGTAGATGATGCCTTCAAGGCAGGCTGTCTGCAGAAGCAATTTCTTACTTGCACCCGCAGCGATGAGAAGTCGCCGCTCTCGGCCTCGGGACTGACCGATCAGCGCGATGATACAGATTCCGCCGCCCCATGCGACAACTACCGTCGGCCCGAGCAGAACGCCGATTTCAGTGAGAGAGGTGCCTCCGCCCGAGATGGCACCTCCACCATAAAGTACCGCCAGCAACGACGACGCGATTGCAAACGGCACAACTGTTGCCAGAGTGCGTGAAGCAGCAAAGCGACAAGCTTCGCGAGCAAGATACCATGGGGCGGACTGCGAGAACACGAGAGCCGTCCATCCCCAAAGCAGGGGCCGAATCGTCCACAACGGAACAAGCAATGTTGCAACGATCAAAAGCAGCAGACCTGACAAGGCTCCAGCCGCCCGGTCATCCGAACCGCCCAAAGGCAATAACGACACGGCCAAGAGAATTGCCGCACCTCCGACAAACAGCATGACTGCGACAATTGAGCGTACCCACGCTATATGAGGCCTGTGCGTACGTGCTTCGCGCAAAGCAGTCGCTGCTGAAAGCTTCGACGCTCTCCTGGTGGGCCCCCATGTTCCCCAGACGGCGGCCACCACCACGAGGAGAAGGACTGCGTACGGTTGCCAATATTCGACCACCGGCAACTGACCCGAAGAAACAATGCCGATCGCTGCCCATTGCCAAAGAACCACTGTCGCAGCTGCATACGACAACGGAATCGCTGCTGCTGCGGCAAACAGGACGAGGCATGCAATCTCAACTCTTAACATTCGCTTCAATTGTTTGGGGGTGAACCCGATGAACAGCCACCTCGCATGGTTCTGCGCTTGACTGTTGAGAATGAAGCCAGCGGTCGATCCAACGACCCCGGACGTTGCAGTCAGCGTCAGGAGTGAAACCGTGCCTCCCAGAACCCGAACTCCTTCCAGCGCATCGTTCACGGGGGCAGGCTCAGCTGTGTGCAGCCCGGAGGAGACCGCGATGATGACACCTCCGGCACACGCAGCTCCGAGACCCGCCGATACAAACGCCGGCAGCCAGAGTCGGAAGTGGAATCGGAGATCTGAAAGCATGAATTTCAGCAACGGGGACGCTCCTTGATCTGAAGGAGGCATTCTGAGATTCGCTCCGGAGAACCGCCAGGCAGGTCGAATCTGAAACGTCCCGATTCCATGACGTATACATGATCCGCACGTGCCGCGGCGTGCACGTCGTGGGTCACCATTACGACTGCGGCTCCTTCGCTGGCCGTCCTGCGCAGCCAATGGAGAACCTTCGCTGAAGCGGACAGATCCAACGATCCTGTCGGTTCATCGGCGAAGACGATCTCAGTGTGGTTAGCCATGACTCTCGCGATGGCCGTTCTTTGTTGTTCGCCTCCTGAAAGCTGGTGAGGACGATGGCTCTTCCGATGGGAGAGACCCACTTCGTCAAGGTTCTCATCGGCCTGGGTTCGGCCCATCGGTTGTCTTCGCAATATTGATGGCAACCGGACGTTGTCGCGAGCGGTCAGAGAGTCAACGAGGTTGTGCTCCTGAAAAACAAACCCGATGTGGGCTCGACGTAGAACCGCGCGTCGTTCGTAGCTCAACTTCGAAATCTCAGAGCCAGCGATGACCACCTCACCGGCGTCAGTGTCCTCGAGACCGCTTGCGCAGTGCAGGAGAGTCGATTTCCCCGAGCCAGATGGCCCGACAATTGCGATAAATGTTCCAGAATGAACAGTCATTGATACGTCCGACAGGATGGCCACAGGCTCTTCGTTTCCGGGGCTGGGAAAAGATTTCTGTAAGCCATGAACTTGCAGCGCGGGTAGCCCGGCTCCCGAATTTTCAGTCATAGGTTCATTTCAGCAACTCCGACGGTGCAGGGGAATGGAGCTCCGTCCCGAATATTCGGTAGTGCTGTCTATACCTTGATAAGCAGCAAAGCCATTCACTGTTGCACACGGTCGTGCAGCTGTTGAGCAGCAATGATGATGGGTTGTTTTTCTACGAGGTGGAATACGGCTCAGGGCCGATCACGGAGCAAAACTGAGTTCAATGCTAGGCAGCTGACACCAATACAGACGACGGCATCTAGTCCGTGTGCAATAAATGAACCGACCGCAGTTGGCCCGCCCCTGAGGTTCCCCGCAAGTTGTGGACACTTGATCTGTCTCACGCGGCTTGCGCAGACACTTCCTCTTCACTGACCAGGTCGGTCAGTGAACGTGCTTCCTCGAACTCCACCGGCGTCACCTGACCCAGC
>NZ_FXZH01000036.1 GCF_900169365.1 Brevibacterium sp. 239c | reverse complement strand
CGAGCATTTCAGCGTCGGTCAGGTAAAGGTTTCACGTATCGAACGCGCTGAAGCTCGTGATGACGAGTTCGCAGCGCAGTACCGGGACTTCCTTCTTCAAGCCGCTTGACATCTATAGGAGCATCACTGGGAGTACTACGGCAAAAACAAGGAAACCGAAGCCTAATCTCACCGTCCTGATCAACGAGCGACCAGGTGATCGCCGTCTAACCGATACGTCTATTGTTAAGGAGATCGACCATGAGTGAGTTCACCACCTTTTCGGAAAATGAAGCCTGGGCGCTGCGCCGCCTGGTCAACATCGGTATCCATGACTTCGAGATCCAAATCAGTCGCGACCCGAGGATAAAGGATCACCTGGAAATGCCGTTCGAGGACCATAGGGCGATGCACGCCGGAATCAAAGCCAAGCTGGCAGCCAACACCACCATCGATGCCCGACTGTTCAGCCGAGACGAAACTCAGTTCATCGCGCACCTCGCGCAGTCCAGCATCGACCTCGGTGGGGCCTCACCCGATGACACAGCGGCACAAGATGCTGAACAATGGGAGTCTCGAATCGTGACGAAAGCACACCACATGAACGAAGAACGACGTGCGACAGACTTCTCCCCTACCGCAGACGCACCAGCCGAGCCGTCGGTGTCTCGTCCCGATCGCGTCTACAACCGAGCCACACTCGAAGCCGCGGGACACCGTCTCGACGTCGGCGATTGGGATGCTCACCGCAAACTGGCCCAGATCGCAGTCGAAAGCGGGTACGCCGCCGAGGTGACACAGGACTTCATCAACGACACCGCAGAAGACCAACCCCTCCAGCATTCCATTCGCATACTTGATGCCAACGAAATCCAGCCCAGAGACGTCGACACAGCAGGCCTGTCAACCGAGTTCGATCCCATGGGCGGCACGAGTGAAGTCGAGCAGTTCACACCACAGAAGCCACACGGAGATTACGGGCGACAGACACCATTCGACGTCGCCCCAATCAACGCCGATGAACCAGGGTTCCCCCAACCCTCGAATGCTCACATCGACGCCCTGGCCACTCAACCACCGTCACCGGCTACACAGACGTCACTGAACCTGGACTGACCTCTCGGCCATGCGTGGGCAGTCACTATAGTCGGAGATATCACCTTTTCCGAGCAGGGAGCTGAACTGTGATTTCACGCCGCATTCTGGTAGCCGATACCGCGATCGGAGTCGTCGCTACCGCAGGACTCAGGGGCCTCACACACCGAGCCGTCGATGACTTCGCCGGTCTTCCGGTGGGTTCGACTTCGAACTGCTATAGCACCCGGAATGATCTCGTCAATGGCATCGCGTCTAGGATTCACACCCGGCTATCCGAAAAGTCAGACCACGCACGGGCTTCACGCCTCACTGAACGTGAGTACGGGGCACTACTGCTTTCCAATGACCGTCATCTCTTTCGCACACTGGCACTGTTTTCGCTCGACCCTTCTTTGCCCGTTCCCGGCAGATCTCGAATTTCTGCCACGCACGAGCTAATTGCGGCCACCTTCGCAGGCCTCGCCGGACCCGAACAGACTACCCCGCAGACGGTCGTGGGACACCTCATTGCCAACGTCATTGTCGACGACAGCGCCGACACGGCTGCAGTCGAGCAGAACATTCAGCTGCTGTAAAAGCGGCTCCATATTGCTAGGTTCAGTCGTGGCGGGCTTTACCGTTTTTTGCGCTTCCACCTTGACCAAACTTCATAGGGGTCTGCAGTCGCGTAGTATTTGGGCGATGATTCCGGAGAAGAAGGACCAGATCGTGCCTCGGAAGAAACGCGGGAGCGACGGTGGACGACCGCCGACGTTCCAGGCCGGGGCGTATTGGAACCGCAATTTCGTGGAACGCTCGTTTGCCAACCGCAAGCAATGGCGAAGATTAGCAACACGATAAGACAAGCGCGCCATCACATATCGAGCGGCAGCCGTGATCAGCGCGATCCTGACAAGGCTACGCCGATAAACCAGACATGCCCTAGTCTCTGGCAGACACCGCCCAAATCGAACTGTCATCGATTGTCTTGGCGATGTCGGGGAGGTCGATTTCAGTGAGGACTTCTCCGCTGTTTCGGTCGTACTGCACGAGACGGACTTCTTCCGCTTCTTGCTGAAAGGTCACCACCGTCAACGCATTCTCGGTGAAATCCACCACGCGAGTATCAGTGCTGTTGTCGTAGCTGTCGACGAGCTCGAAGAGCTTCTGGCTGATACCTGTCGTGATATCCGTTCGCCATGCCCGTCCGAAGTCATCGACCCAGTCGAAATCGTTACCTCGCAGCGACTGCTGGGAGGAACCATTGATCTCGAAAGTGGACTGGTCGGGGCCTGTCACCGGTTCGCCGTCGGCGGTGACGAGTTCGAGTTCGGTCATGTCGCCGGAATCGGTGTCCCATATTCGCAGCACCGGGGTAGTCTCACCTGAATCAGCATAAATACTGGCCAAGTGGTACAGACTACCGTCAACGCAGGGCGCATCCGTCGACTCCTGACCTGACGAATTAACGGCCTGAATGGATACATTCTCTTCCTCGACCGTGGTCCCGGACGTCAGTTGGTTCAGCATCAGCCTCGTGTAGCCATCTGCTTCCTTGGCCTCGACCCCCTGTCGTTCGGCCTCAGCCTGGTACTTCCCTAGAGGTTCGGCTATCCCGTAGAGGTCTCCGTCGCAGAATCCGGTGACTTGGAAATACCCTTCAACCTCGGTGAAGTCAGACCCCTTCGTTGACGATGTGATGAGTTGTTCGACGTAGCTGTCTTCCTCGTAACCATCGTTGTAGAGACCGATCACTGTCCCGTCGTCGCTAAGCGAAAGGGCTTGCTGGTAGTCAGTCTTCGTATCCGTGGGTATCACTTCAGTCGAGGTACCCACGATGTAGTCATTCTCTGTATCGGAGAAGGCCAGTTTGTCCTTATTCCAGTCCAACTGCGCATGCTGCATGATTGTGGTCTCGATGACGGAGGTTCCACCGTCTTCTTTGACCAGGACGACGTACCCCTTGCCATCGGATTCGACCACACCAGATTGTTGACGGCTGATCGTGAAGGCGGCAATAACATCGGTGGTGGTGGCGTCCCGCGTCGGGGTGGTCGGCTCCGGAGTTTCCGAGCAACCGGTGAGCAGAGCTATCAGTGAGGCGGAACACAACCACCAGAGTTTCTTCATCGCGCTCCTAGGGCGTGAGGGTGTCGCGGGTGCAATAGCACCCGCGACACAGTGAAGTTTCAGGTTACTTGATCGTCTTGTAGATGTGCGTGTGCTTCGAATCCTTGATGTTGTATGGGTAGACGCCGAGGCCGCCATTTCCGTCCAGATCGATCTTGACCGAGGCTTTATACGCCGCCCACACAAGTTGAGAGCAGTTCATTTTCGCGCTGCCGGTTTTCTTGTTCACCGCGAAGTTCGCACTGTACTTCTTTCCTCGGAGTTTGTTGTAAGCGTACGATCCGGCCTTGTTTCGTTTCGTCTGTGAGGTCTTCACATCCATTTTGTAGGACTTTTTAGGAACTTTATAGCTCGATGCTGAGGTGGACCGACTCTTTTTCCCTGTGCCAGGTGCTTCGACAATCGTGGGTTTCGCCGAATAAATGCCTGTGTGTCCATGATTGACACCACCGGTGAATGCGGGGGTGACGAACACATCACCCTTGTGCTTGGCGTTACCAATTTTCTTGGTGCGTTTGCCCTTCTTACTTGATGACGCAGCCTCTATCGACTGAGCGCTTTCGCTACTGGCCTGGCGGAGTACCGATTCCACCGATACTCCAGTTGATGCCGAGTAAACCTCGACGTCATTGACGAGGGCTGATTCGGTCAGCTCAGGTGATTCGGCAACCAGTGCCTGAGCTTGCTTCTGGGCCGCCGGGGAAAGCGTCTCGGTTGTGGCGGATGCTGGCGATAGTGATCCGAATGTGAGGATCGATATGGCGACGAGGGCTATTGTGCTAGATACCGTACGGTTCATTGTAAATCTCTCTCTTTAGACACCGGCACTCATTGAAGGGGGAAGGATGTGCGTAGAACAGGATCCAGTCAAGCTGTGAAATAAAACTGTATGCCAGCTGGACCCAAACTCAACGTACTGTGAAACCGGACTAGTTCTGACGTGATCGCATCTTCGTGTCCAAAACGAAACATTTGCGATACGGCGGCATGGTGGCGATAAGGTCTACATCGGCACCAGTAGTCAAGGAAATTTGTAGCTCAGGAAGTCGCCATAACCTCAGACCATCGGCGCGAAAAGCATGATAGGTACTTCACTGGACAGCCGTGTCGCGGTACTCGGATCGTAACCAAACGGTTGGCACGCCGAATGAGCCGATTCGTGATGCCTCGATCGAAGACCAGTTAGAAGACGCCACCCCGGTGCTGGACGCGTTCCACGTCGTCAAACTCGGCACCGCGGTGGTCGATGAGGTCCGCCGCCAGGTCCAGCAGGATACGCTCGGCCACCGCGGACGCAAGGGCGACCCGCTGTTCGGGACCCAGACCATTTTGCTCGCCGGAGCGGAGCACCTCACCGAAAGCAGCGATCACGCCTGAACACGACGATCGAGGCCAACGAAGCACACGAGGAAGCCTTCATCGCCTGGCAGTGCGCCCAGGACCGACGAGCCGCCTACCGGGCCGGCGACCCGGCCGTGGATAGGCGACGCGCTGAGAAGGTCCTGACTTCATTCCACACCTGTCCGATCCCCGAAGTCACTCGCATGGGCCGGACCCTGCGCCGATGACGGGATGCGTTCCTGGCGCACTTCACCACCGGCCGTGCGAACAACGGCGGTACCAAGGCCATGCCCGGGATCATTGAGCTCCACCGCCGACTCGCCAGAGAGTTCCGCAACCGCGACAACCACCGGTTACGGATGCTCCTCGCCACTGGCGGCCTCACATTACGACCCCTATCAGGTGTCCAAAGAGGCCCTATTGGCGCCACGGACCGCGGCAATGACGACGCAACTGACAAGCACAATCAAGGTAGCGACGAGTACTGGCATGCCGGTATACAGCGCCACTACCGAAAGCCAATGCATGACTCCGCCACCAGAGCCCCCGAACCACGAGAGGACAGCCAGCGCAATAGAAGCCAGGAGCAGGCCGCCGGCCAGACCAAAGCCACGGGCGAGTGACCCCCTAGCCACTGCTCCGCGCCGCCGACGGATATACCGAGACACGACGAACAGTCCAACTGCCACACCACCGGCCCCCAATGCGAAAGGAAGCTCCAAGCCCGGGCCCGACAGTTTCTCCGCCTTCCCCGTCAAAATCAACAGACTCTGCGGAAGTAGGCACAACGTTGCTGCGCCCAGCACCGCAGCGGAAGCCAACATTCCGACCTCGGCAGGTGTTGCTCCGCGCAACCAACCGAAACGACGCCTGACCCGCGTGATGATGTCCATCCCATAAGGATAGGCACAGAACGCCTGAGATCATCCGCTTGCCAGGCTACTCAGGGTGCAACAGCGGTGGAGCCTAACCCGGCTTGCCGGCTCTTCGCAGCTGAGCGGGTATACCCGCCCTGGCACTCTCGCGGCGCTTTACGCCTTGGTCCGTACCGAATCAATGAAGAGCCCCAAAACCTGTCAGTCGGCATTCCTCTAGCCGTGGGCGAACAGCCGTTCCTCAACTGCAAGGTGGACTATCGATGTTGCCTCGACAGGGACGATGATTTCCTGGCGGTCGAAAAGTCCAAGCTCGAGGTCGTCCCGAGGGCCGGAGCTGGACCGATCTTCCGATATGAGTACGGCCGTAACTCAGGCAAGGTTCCTTCTGTACATATGCATGTTCATGCTCATCGAGGCGCGTTTACGTTCTTGATGGCCAAAGCAGTGCAAAGCACACGCCGGGCGCGATCGCGTCCTGATGCCAATTCGGTCCCATCTTTGCAAAGCATCCACTTCCTTCTCGGCGGTCACCGTTTCCGTCCTCGTCTCGAGGACGTGCTCGAGACCTTGATCGAGGAGTTCGGGGTGGGCAAGCAGAAGAGTACGCAGGCGACCCCGAAGGACAGACGAGCGCAGTGGCGCCGAACTCAGACACGCGCCGTGGTGCGTGTGTTCTTCAGAAGCTGGGCTACCACGTCGAGTGGGCGTCTGAAGTCGACCCTCCCACTGAGCGGTGGGTTAGACTCCAGCAGCACTAGGATCTCTTTTAGGTTTTTAGTGGGGGCAGCCCTCACCAGCTACGGCACCCCGGTTGGTGCGGTGGTTGAGATGCGGCTAGTCACCAGAGTGTGCGTGTGGTGACCGGCTACAGTCGTGAGATCCTGCCGCGCTTCCAGCCTCGCCGACTTCTATAGTTCGAGCCAGCGTTCGCGCGCCTGCGTCGGGGTGCCCTGCGTGTCTTGCAGTTGTGCAGCCGCCGGGGTTCTCGTCGTTCTGACGTAAGGGTGGCTATGTCAACTAGAACTGGCCCCACCCTGACGGCCTGAACTGGCCCCACCCTGTGCCCCCACTCCCTCCAGCGGGTCTGACTGAAACTGCCCAAATTTCATATTTACGGGAGATGCGCTCAAGGCCACAGCCGACATAGTGTCAGTCCGTTCGCTGCTAACAGTGAACGGACTCTACCCACAGCGAAAGGCACCACTATGAGGAGATTCAAACCAGCATTGGCTTGTACGACCCTGACATTCCTCCTTCTCAGCTTCGTAGCCACCCCAGCCACGGCTTCCGAACCAGACGAAGTCAGCGAAGAAGAAATCACATCTTCGCAGGGACCATCTCCCTACGTCGAGGCCGACACCGAAGAAGAAGCGATGCGGAAACTCGACGCCATCGAGAAAGAACACCCGCAGGGCATCTCGGCCCAGGCTGCGTACAAGCGGTACGGACCCTGCACCTTGCACCCTGCCGGATTCCACACCCGAAAATCAGCCGGATACAAATACGGTGGAGTGAAACCGGTCACGGTGTGCACGAAGAAGGTGACCGGAATCAAGATGGCCTCCCAACTGAGAGTGAAGAACGGTCTCATGTGGGTCAAGGCTGGGATCGAAATCCCACAAACCGCTAACGACAAGGACCTGCGTACCGGCGGCAAATACAAGAAGAAGTACTATACGGTGAAATTCACGCAGACGAACATGAAATATAAGTGCAAGGGAACGAAGAAGCACAAATGGTCGGCCAGCTCGATCGGCCGACTGCGGTATCAGGGCCGGACACTTTGGGCGCGGGTGACTTCGCCGATACTCTCAGTACCATGCGGTCCGCACTAGAAGCCGCTGACTTGCAGATGAGGTGATTATGGGTAACCAGAAGGTATTTTTGCTCTTCGCTAAACAGCCTTCGCCGTTCGACTCGGAAGAGATGATCGATCCGTTCATAGGGATTGTGACTGACGAGCGAGATTGTGAGCGGTTCGAGGCCGAACACTCAGAGTACGAAGTCAGCTGGGAAGAACGGTTCATCAATGATTCGGAGGGGCATTGGGTTGAGCCTGGCGACACCGTGTATGGCTACTTTTACATGTCGACGATCAGAGAGTCCCCAGAGGGAGAAGTCCTCGACCTGTTGACTGATGCAGCTATCGAGTCCGTGATCTATCAACAGGCTAACGCCCGCAAAATGCTTGCGATTGGCCATATTCAGGTCATTACCGTCGGTGACATTCGACTGGATGGCAACTTCCCAGTCGTCGATGATCCGGCGGACTGGGAGAAAATCAACAACTAAACGAGGAACACACGCTTCTCCTTAGCCGATGGACGGGGCAGAACCGCAGGCGGTTCTGCCCCGTCGAGTAGTTCTCAAGGCGCGGACTGTCGTGTGTGGGCGAGTCGGTAGGAGTGTGTGCCGGTCTCAATGATCGTGCCGTGATAGGTGAGTCGGTCCACGATCGCGGCACACAGTCTCGGGTCGGTGAACGTGTCTGTCCACCCGGAGAATGATTGATTCGACGCGATCGCAATACTGTTCTTTTCCTCTCGTTCGGTCAATACTTGGAAGAGAAGTTCGGCACCACGACGGTCGAGCTCCATGTATCCGAGCTCGTCAATGATCAACAGGTCCACGCGCCCGTAGCGGGCGATGGTCTTCGCCAACGTTTTCTCATCAGCAGCCTCCACCAACTCGTTGACCAGGCGGGTCGCCAATGTGTACCGGACCCGGTGGCCCTGTTCGGCGGCCGCAGTACCGAGACCGATGAGGAGATGGGACTTCCCGGTCCCGGAGTCCCCGATCAAACACAGGGGTTCGCCTTTGCGGATCCACTCACCGGTCGCGAGCTGGTTGATGGTCGCGGCTTCAATGTCGGGGTTAGCGTCGAAGTCGAAATCCCCGAGCCATTTACTCCGCGGGAACTGAGCCGCCTTCACCCGACGGATCGTGGACCTACGGTCACGATCATCAACTTCTGCCAGGAGAAGTTCGGCGAGGAACCCGGGGTAGGAGAGTTGTTCTTTCCCAGCGACGGTGATGGCTTCGTCGAGAACAGCGCGGATCGTGGGTAGCCGGAGTCGTCGGCAGGCTTGATCGATCGCTGCCAGGGCAGCTTCTTCGGTCATGTTGCGGCGTCGCCGCAGACTATTCGTGACAGTGGTGGGTGGTGTGGCCATATCAGGGTGTACTCGCTTTCGGAATATCGGGAGCAGGTGGCCGTGGTGATGGTGCGCCACGGCGTGGGAGCAGCTGATCGTAGGCAGCGACTGACGGGACCGGTCTGGTATCGGGTGGCAGGCCCGCGATCACGGCGCCTGGGTCGGTGAGGCGGCGTTGGGTGAGACTGACAACTTTCTGCTCTTGCTCATTCGTGCGAGCAACGGGATGACGGTCAGTAGTGGCCCCACCGGGAGGTGCATGGCGGCGGGCTTCGATCGCGACGACCTCAGCCGACACCGCGCCGATCTTCAGCGCTGCACGGATTCCTGCGATCACAGCGTCAGCGGGGAGTGCTCGGTGGAGGAGGAGAACGTCGATGAGTTCTTTCGTTCCTTCAGAATCGCCGTTGACTTTCCGGGTTTCTGCCCAAAACGCATCATGGGTTGGGGAGAACGCCCCAGATGCACGGGCGGCTGCCAGTGCTGTGGAGCCGGGGAGGGCTCCGGGTTTGTGTTTGAGAACCTCGAGGTAATGATCAAGATCGACGACATGCCCGCCACGAGACGCGACCCGTGGATGCGTGGCCACCAACCGGTGACCATCGTAGATCTGTAAATGTGAGGCTCTCAGGGAGACGCGGACTTTCTGGCCGATGAGATGTGCGGGCACGGAGTATTTCATCATCCGCACGGTGATCATCGAGGACCGATCAACCCGCGGGTGCAACACGAGACCGGGATCAAAGGCTTCAGTCGGCAACGGAGCCAGCAAGTCCCGTTCAGTGGCGTAGTCGTCGCCGATGGTGGTGAGTTTCCCACTGATCCGCCGGCGGTCGTCGTCGGCTTCCCATGCCTTGATGTGTTCGTTGAGTTCGGCCAGTGAGGCGACTTCGGGCATGGGTGTGAGGTGGTTGCGGCGGAACCAGCCGACTTCTCCTTCAACCCCGCCTTTCTCATGGGCTCCCGTGATGCCGGGTTGGCAATAGAACGGGTCGAACCCGTAATGCGAGGCAAACAGTACCCACCGGTCGTTTTCCTTCCGACGCCGATCCTTCCCGTGCAAGACCGTGGTGACGGCGGCGGTGAGGTTGTCGTAGCGGATATGCCTGGTCGGGATACCGCCGAGAGTTTCGAAGGCGTCGATGTGGCCTTCGAGGAAGGCTTCTTGCCCGCAGGTCGGGTAAACACGGTGGATGGCTTTGCCGGAGTGGGAGAGTCGGTAGACGAACATGTGACACTTCGTTCTCACTCCGTCGAGGATGATCCAGACTTCCCCGAAATCGACCTCAGCTTCAGCACCAGGGGCATGGTGTTGGGGGATGAAGACTTCTTTACGCCTGCCGGCCGCGGTATCGATTTCTGCCCGGCGGACGCGCACGTAGTCGCGGACGGTTGAGTATGAGAGTCCCGCGGCTGCGTGTTCGTCGATGAGCCGGTTCAGGATCCGGGTTGCTGTGTGGCGTTGTTTCCTGGGCGCGTCGAGGTCCGAGCGCAGCATGGTATCGATCGCGGGCTTGTAAGGATCAAGCTTCGGCGACGACCTAGCCGGGGGCTTTCTGGCTGGTGGTTCAGCACTGTCGAGGGCTTGGCGGATGGTGCGGCGGTGGACGTTGTGGCGTTTGGCGAGAGCTCGGATCGAGAGTCCTTCGATGCGGGCGTCGCGGCGGATGGTGGCGAAGAGTTCCACTCGTGACTCCAAGGTGGTGGCCCCGTTCTGTTGAACCAGTAGGTTCTTCTAGGTTCGGGTGGGGCCAGTTGTGGCCGTCGCAACACCATCGGCGAGTCGCGGGTGGGGCCAGATGAAACCGTCATGCCGGGGCCACTTCACACTGTCATAACCATAAGGGTTCAGGTCCGCTGGGCTTCGTGTGTGGCTTTGTCCTTGGCAATACTTTCCTGTGCCCTGGCCTAACAATTGCCCCAATAGTCATCACAGGGAAGTGCGTCGAACCACTCTCTGAAGGAGGGGCTGGAGAAGGAGTCATCGCTTATTGCCATAGGGGAAGGCTACGGCACCCTGGTTGCTGCGGTGGCTGGGAAGAGCCGATTGTGACTGTTCACTCGTTGTCGCGGAACAGCTGCTGCTTCCAGTAGGGATCGCCTTGGTATCGGCCCGGTTCGAAACTGCAGCTTCTCAGGTTCACGTACTCGCGAATCCAGTTCCTGACCACCCGAGGCACGTCATCGAGGTGGTTCCGCCACTCGCCTGTCCGCAGCACCAGTGCATGGTCTCGCTCGGTGGTCAGTCGGCACGAATAGTGGGGTAGGTCCTGACCATCACTGCGCCGTGAATGCGTGTATGTGACCCCGCTGTGCCCGGTGGTGAGGTAGAAGCGAATGTATTCTCCACTGACGTGAGCGCACAATGCTTTGAAGTCTCCATATTCAATCATCCAGTCCGGCCCATCGTATTCGCTCATACGTTCTATTGTGCGTTGCTGGAGGCAGCCACGTCCACGGCCCTCCTGGGGGCTCTCGGACACGAGAGCAACTACCACCTTCGAGACAGAGCGAACGTCGAACACCTGGCAGCAGATACTTCAGACAGCTTCCCCAAGGCTGAAGAGAATTTCAGTACTCAACAGTACAAACCATCCCCAATACCAGGCCGCACAGCCTCAAGACGAAGATCACCTCTCCGACGAGCAAAACCAGCCCAAAAATCTACACACCTCTGGCACCAAGGTGCATACCGTGCGCTCACGCCCCGACGCAACGACAAACGCCTCGACCACTGGGTGGCGTAGACGAGGTATGGAAACACCTCTTAGACCCTGCAACGAATGCGGGTCTCCCCTGCCGCCGACAGCGACCAAACGCCGGAAATTCTGTTCACCGACGTGCCGCCGGCGGTCCAACGACCGCGAACACCGGCGGGCGAAACAGAAGACTGAGACCCAGCGACTGTCGGACCAGCTCGACGAGGCCCGAGCAGAGATCTCTCGCAAGGAATCCCAGCTCGCCAACGCTCGGAAGACCATCGAGGCCGAACGAACCCAACTTCGCCGTCAAGAAGCCAAAGCGAGGAAACGGGAACGACAGCAGCAGGCGCACGCTCAACGGGCGATCACCGCCAGAGTTAAGAACCTCGTGTCCACCCGTGACCGGCTCGCAGCGGTCACGGCCGACTTGGAGGCAGCGACGATAGGTCCGATTGACCGGTCAGACCTCGAGATCGCTGCGCAGCAGATCCTGGATCTGCAGAACCGGTTGGCCACCGTCACCGACCGTCAGCAAGCAGCGACCGGTCAATACGTCCTGCTGCGTGACCGCTACGAGTCCTTGGTGACCGAATACAACAAGGCAGCTCAGAAACTCAGCGATATGGCTCGTGACCGGCAGCGGTTCCGACCGGTCATCGAAGCATGGGACACATTAGTTGACCGTCTCGCCCGGTCAGCCAAGCCCGCCGCTCTGTCACCCGGTGACCGAGCGATTGTCCGCATGTGGGCCACGTGGAAGGCCGGTCGTGACCGTCGAATCAAGGCCGGTCAATGACCGGCCACCGCCTGTTCCTCAGTGGTGTCCGACCCCTGACCGGCCACCTGTTGTCCACCCCTATGACCGATGACCGAGTCCAGTTGACCGGTCACCCCTGGATGCCGACCGGTCACTCTCTCGCGACCGGCCACACGCCTCTGACCGAAGGAGTCCGACTATGACCGTGTCCATCTCGAAGATGTCCATCAACTACTACCTCGAGCACGCCGCGACCGGCGACGGTCAATCCCATGACCTGACCGCTTACTACACCGAGACCAAAGCTCCCCCCGGAACATGGCTCGGATCCGGACTGACCGGGTTGACCGGCCTCACTCTCGGTCAAGAAGTGACCGAGGCCCACGCCCGGTCAATCTACGAACTCCAGGAAGACCCGGTCACCCACAAGCCGATCGGGCGACCACTGATGAAGACTCAGGCAGCTCCCGAGGGTGCGGTCACCCCTGCCGGTCGACCGGCCAAGAAGGAACGCGACGGTGTTGCTGGATTCGACCTCACGTTCTCTCCCCCGAAATCGGTGTCCGCCCTGTGGGCTCTGGCCGGTCCCGAACTGCAAGGTCGACTCCACGCCGCACACCGCCAAGCTCTCGAGGAAACACTGGCTTGGGCCGAGGCCAACATCGTCCAATCCAGGGCCGGGCACGGCGGTGTCGCCCACGTCGCAGTCAACGGTGTGATCGCCTCCGCCTTCGACCACTGGGACTCCCGCGCCGGTGACCCACAACTACACACCCACCTGGTGATCGCCAACCGTGTCCAGCGTGCCTCAGACGGCCACTGGGTCACCATCGATTCCTACACGCTCCACCGCCACGTCGTGGCACTCTCCGAGATGTACAACTCGCTGATCTTCGACCGGCTCGCCGCCGATGTCGGCACCATTGCCGAGTCACGAGGAGACATCGACCTTGATGTCCAGCAGCTCATCGAAGAAGCGACCCAGGAGGAGACCAGCGCGGGTTATGAACCGGCACATCGTGTGGAGCTCGCAGGAATTCCCGACGAGCTCATCGAGGAGTTCTCCAGCCGGTCAATCAGTATTGAGGCCCGCACCGACGAACTGATTGCCAAATACACCGACACGTACGGGCGTCGTCCCACTGCTCGCGAAATCCTCATCATCCGGCAACGAGCGACCCTGGAAAACCGCCCGGACAAAGAGACCGTGGAACGGACCACCCTGCCCGAGAAGATGCATTGGTGGAGGCAACGCACGCACATGGCCGGTCTCGACCCGGACACCGTTGTCCGCAACGCGGTCGGTCACCATGTCCGGACAGTGACCGCCGAGATGGTCACACTCGACGTCATTGAGCAGATCAGCCAATGGACGCTGACCGATGCGTCACAACGTCGGACCACATTCTCTCGCGCCAACGTCCGCGCTTGCGCCGAACGTGTCCTGCGTCTTGTCCGGTGCTCGAGCGCCGATGACCGGCACGCACTCGTCGACCAGATCGTGACCACCACCCTCGACAAGGCAGTGTCACTGACCCCCGACCGGTCACGCTCTCCCGACGGACCGGACAACACGGTCAACCTCCGTGACCGGTCAGTCTTCGACCACCAGGTCCACTCCGGTGTTTACACCACCGAGCAGGTGATGACCGATGAAAAGCATCTCATCTCTCGCGTGACCTCGACCGGGGCACCCACCCTGTCCGGTCACCCTGACGTTGATACTGGAAAGGTCGGGAATCCCGGTGTGACCCAAAGCCTGACTGACCCGTTCCGCGGTGTCCTTCTCGTGATCTGTCCACCAGGGTTCCCGTCACCACCGAAAGAGAACCAGCCGG
>NZ_FXZH01000002.1 GCF_900169365.1 Brevibacterium sp. 239c | reverse complement strand
CCGAAGTCGAAGTCACCTGGGCGCTCTACCAAGACATCGTGGCTGCTTACCGGGCCGAGGACCGCAGTGAAGGCAAGAGGCTCTTGCAGGCTGTCATCGATGTCTTGTCGGCAGGACTGCCTGCTGGGTTGACGGAGTTGAGGCGGTTGGGGAGAACGCTGAAGCGACGCGCAGCGGATGTGTTGGCGTTCTTCACGAGGCCAGGAACGTCGAATGGGCCCACCGAATCGATCAATGGTCGGCTCGAGCACCTTCGAGGATCGGCACTCGGGTTTCGCAACCTGACTCATTACATCGCGAGGTGCTTACTTGAGTCCGGTGGTTTCAGACCGGTTTTACACTCTCGATTACGATGAGCCCCATTGGTTCTCCCAAGTGAAGGCGAATCCAACGAAGGTTGGGTGTTTCGCAATTTAAATATCAAAAATGCGGCACCGAGCTACGAACTCACACCGCCATCGATTAATTGATTAAATTTTGCCTTGTTGCCGTCAGAGACCCACCTGCCAGCTACAGGATCTCGGACATATTGCTTAAATAAGGTCGAAATCAAATCATCGCTAACATTTTCCAAAACATCATTCCAAGATTGATTGAAAGTCGTAAAACTCCACGCTACTGTATATCCAGAAATATTTGAAGGCAACCCGAGAGAGTACATCTCAGTAATATCGTGCGCAACGAACCTAACCTCAATATTCCAATCGCCCGAATTTCCGAGCTGCTCAAGCTCTACTTTTCGCTTTTTAAGAATTTTTGCCAATGAATCGGCGTGAATATTGACGTAAAAATCCGAAAGCGAACCGCCATGCGCCTCGAAAGCAATAACTGACTTGGAGTCGCGAGACTTAAATTCAACATCACCCATTTTCAGTTTCGAAGTATTTGAAGCCGACACAGAGTCACCACGGCCACGAACTTCGAAATCGTATTCGCTCGAGATCAGCATTGCTGTAGCCAGGAAATCAACTGCGCGCTGCTCAAGAATCCCGAAGGTGTGCGAGTTCCCCACGGACAACCCCGAAAAGAAGTTTCGAATCCCCTCCAAGTCAGGATCATACACTTCAGTCAAATGTTCGGTATAGGAGTCCTCGATGCGCATCAACCATGGACGTATCCAAGAAGCGAGTTCACGCCGCGCCGGATAGGCCATCTGGTTAAGACCGGAAAATATGTCAGCGAGCGCCAGGGCCTGGCTACGGCCGGTCGTCATTCGAGACCACGCCCAGTTTCTGTCGAAGAATGATGCACCCTTCGAGTTGTTCAGGTAAGCGCTCTCAACCGCAGTGTATGACGGGTGCCGCTTCCGTTGCAGTCTCTTGGCAGTCCCGCTGCGCGGTGCAAATTCATATGCGGCCGAAACCGGGTGATCATACTCCTCGACGATCAAGAGATTCGTGTTCAAAATCACCGAATACTGCGGAACGAATTCCTCTCTACCAGGAAAGAATCTAACTAAGTGCGCAGAAAGATCCCCCGAATACCCTAGACTCGCAGCGACTTCAGATATCAAACCAATACATTCCTCTGGCGTCGCATCGCCAAATTTTTCCTGGCTTGCCGCCACGTCAAGCTCCGACTGCCTGAACATTTGCTCCTCAGAAAGAACTGGTCGCACTCCCAACGCTGCGGCTATAATCTGGAGTTGGTTCCAGTTGTACTCAAAGCCACCTCTCCGAGCACTTAGAACCCCAGCAACCTGTGCACAAGATAGCCTTTCATCGATCAGCAGCTGGGCGATCAAATTAGAGTGGCTGAGCAGCGCCGAAGCGTCTTCGAAGCTGAGATTTCCTGAGTCTTGCAATTTTTCGTGCACCAAGAAGTACTTGCCTGGGAATTGTTCGCCAAGAACCTTTTCGACGAGCAAAGAATCGGTTACCACATTTCGCAACAACACACTGGCCCGAGCTCCATCTCGCCACTTTGTGATCTCAAATCTCAAGTAGTCGGCTCTCGCTGTTTCCTCTTCTAAATCCGTCGCGCCCAGCCAATACTGAGCACGCTCGACCGCTTGTGCGCTGTTTTTCTGTGATATCGGCAGTAGTAGCTGGCTCATCACGTGAGCGACGGTCTGCAGCCCCTCCATTATTTCTCCCAGAGACTAGTATTCTTAAATTCGGACTTCTCGACGCAGTCAGCTAGGACCTCACCGGGGTTCACACCTAGAACGTGGCAACACGCTACAAACAAGTCAATCGTCCACCTACTTCGGCCAGATTCCAGTCTCGAAAGGGTGGAAGGATCAAGCTCGACTTGTTCGGCCAGGTCACGCTGGGATAGTCCACTCTCCTCTCTCAAGCGCTGAATCTCCCGCCCCGCAGTCACGCCGAGATTCATGAGTGTCCTTTCAGAATAAACAGACTCTCATCCACGTTACGCGAACCGCGATTCCGTAAAGCATCCACGCGCCGGAGCTGATAAGATTTAGCTCGGGCTCTTGCAAAATGCTCAATTTGACTCGTATAGACCTGGGAAGGTGGATATGGCAGCTCCACGCGTGGTGTCCTTGTTCAGCGGCGCCGGCGGCATGGATCTCGGGTTCACTCTCGCTGGGTTCAATCCAATTTTCGCCAATGATATTGACCCGGTTGCGTTAGATAGCTATCGCAGTTGGATGGACCTCGCGAGAGAACAACTACCACATTTGAATGCCTCCAACCATCGCCTGGTGCCGGGCGACATCACTCAAGTTGATGATCTACCCGGAGAAGGAGACGCAGAAATTGTTATCGGAGGCCCTCCGTGTCAAGGATTCTCAGTCGCCGGAAAAATGAATCCAGATGACCCTCGCTCGAGGCAGGTCTGGAATTTTCTTGCTGTGGTCAACCGGGTTAAACCAAAAGCTTTTGTCATGGAAAACGTGCAGGCCCTTGCTGTGAATAAACGTTGGGCCGGTTTACGAGAGGACCTTCTGAGAGAATCCGATTCACTAGGCTATGCCACTTCACTTTTCGTTTTGAATGCGAGCCACTTCAACGCTCCACAATCTCGTTTAAGAATGTTCCTAGTCGGCATCGAGAAGCCAGGCGACCCTATGCCCGCCCCGTCTCCTATAACAGCGGATAATCCGCCGACACTTCGGGAAGCAGTAAAGACGGTGCCTCAGTGGAACACGCCGGGCAACGACACAATTTGCACTGCCCGCGTTACTCCCGCAAAAAAGCCGGTACTTAGACGGTCCCCGTTCGCTGGAATGCTCTTTAACGGGCAAGGCAGGCCCATGGATCTAGAACGTCCGGCTCCTACCCTGCCTGCTTCCATGGGCGGAAACCGAACTCCCATTATTGACCAGGATCAACTAGCTCAAGGCTCCTCTAACTGGATTGTGGATTATCATAGACAACTGCTTGACGGCGGATCAACCGTGTCAGCAGTTCCGAATCGGATGCGCAGGATTACGGTTGAAGAAGCGGCGGCAATTCAGACGTTTCCCCCGAGCATGAATTGGAGCGGGAAACAAAGCGCCAGGTACCGGCAGATTGGAAACGCGGTCCCTCCGGTATTGGCCTACCATGTTGCAAATGCATTGCGCAAGGCGCTTCGTTACCCAGACTTTCGCCCCCCGGACCAATTTCTAGGATTGGGCGTTAGCTAACCGATCCGCCCCAATACACGCATGAAACGCAATGAAGATGCATCTATCCACGGTCCGAGCATCAAATTGATGACCGGGCTTCCTCCCCCCGGCGACCTCGATGACGGCTTTTCGACTGTGAGGGCCGTCGGTGCCCCCTAGACCACCACAAATAGGGCACTGCTCACACTTTCTGATCACGGACGACCACTTTTAGAATTCCAAAATGTCAGCCCGATAGGTCCTTCAACACGCTCTCTGTATCCCCACCCAGCCGCGGAGCAGGAACAGCATCAGCCACCGGGGTCCCTGAGAACGACAACGGCACCCGCGGCGCCAACACAGTCCCAACCCCCGGCTGATCAATCTCACCGAACAGCGGGTTATCCAATGAGCACCACGGATCGTTGTTAACGAGTTCCTCAAATGTTTGGAACTCCCCCTGCAGGACACCCGCACCGCTCAACGCCTCTGCAGCCTCGGCAGCAGTGTGCGCGGCGAACCACGGGCGTACGACAGCGTCGATAGCCTCGCGAGCCTCGAAGCGCCCACCTTCTGTGGACAGATCGACGTCCAAGAGAGGCCCGATCATCTCAAGCTTCTCGCTCAAACCAGTCGCGGTACCCAGCCCCCGCCAGTGCTTGTTCGAGATGACGGCGACCATGATCTCGCGACCGTCCGAGGTCGTAAATGACTGCCCATACGCCCCATAGAGGCCGTTGCCCAACGGGCCACGCGTCTTCCCTGTCGCCTGCACCTCGGCGATGTAGCCGAGGTTGCCGACAGTCGCGAGCATGACGTCAGACAGGGCGAGGGTGATCTCCTGACCCTTCCCCGAGGATCGGCGATCCAGCTCAGCAGCCATGATCCCGTTCGCAATATAGAGACCCGCGGCGGCGTCCCACGCCGGCAGAGCATTGTTGACCGGGCGCTCGTCATCACCGGTGATGATCGGGAAGCCACTAGCCGCATTGATTGTGTAGTCCACGGCCGGCTTCCCGTCATGGGACCCGTTGAGCCGCAGCATGACCAGATCCTCACGGTGCTGGACGAGGTTGTCGTAGCTCAACCATCCACGGGCGGGCAGGTTCGTCACCAGGGTGCCCGCCTCGGCGATGAGGTCGGTCGCAATCTTCTGTCCCTCTTCGGACTTGAGATCGAGGGTGACCGAGCGCTTGCCTTTGTTCAGGCTCGCCCAATAGATCGACGTCCCGTCATCACTGATCGGCCACCGGTTGGCGTCGATGTTGCCGCCGATGGGGTCGATGCGGATGACGTCCGCACCCAGCTGTGCCAGGGTCATCGCACCCAAGGGGGCTGCGACGAAGGCAGAGATTTCGATGATTTTGAGTCCGGCCAGTGGCGCTGGGCGTGTATCGGGCATAGGGATTCTCCTCAGGGCGCGGTGGTGACGGTGGCGGCGATTGCGGTCTTCCCACCTGGGGCGATGGCCGCAACCTCGTGCGTGGTCGCATCGATGCGACGGCCGACGAGGTGGATCTGCTCGTTCGCGAACAGCGGCGACTTCGCCGTGAACGTGTACCCGGCGACCGTGGCCTCCGGGTAGTTCTTCATGAACGCGTCGAGCAGCAGCGTCGCCGTCAGCGGGCCGTGGGTGACGAGTCCCGGGTAGCCTTCGACGCCCGTCACGTACGGGTAGTCGTAGTGGATCCGGTGGGAATTGAACGTCAGCGCCGAGTAGCGGAAGAGCATGACCTCGTTGGGCCGCACCGAGCGCACCCATTCCCATCCTTCGGGTGCCGGTGTGTCCTCGCGAGGCGGCTTGGCGGCAGACCCCACATTGCCCGAGGTGGTCGCTTCCCGGTAGACGATCGTGTGCCGGTCGGTCGTCGCCAGGACTCCATCGGCGGCCACTTCGTGACGGAGGATGACAAAGCAGAGGCGACCGCTGCCGCCGGTCTTCTCCGTGATCGATTCGATCGTCGTGGTCCGTTTCAGAGCCTGCCCTGCGGTGATCGGCGCGTGGAATTCGAGATCGCTGCCGGCCCACATCCGCCGAGGCAGGTCCACAGGTGGCATGAAACCGCCGAGTTTCGCGTGTCCGTCGGCACCGAGCTCGCTCATCGGGACGTCGTCCTCGCTGAAGTGCAGCCAGTGGCCGACGGGGAAGAGCGTCTGCGGGCCTGAACCTTCCGGAACGTCCTGCTCGAGCAGCGTAGCCAAGCGTGCCGCATTGACGCCCGAAGCAATGTCTTCTTCGATACTGGATCGGCCGACCCAGCCCTGCAGATTGATCTCAGTCATTTCAACGCCCTAACAGTTCATCGGAGATGATGCGCATCTGGATCTCCGAGGAGCCTTCGAAGATCTTCGTCAACCGCGCATCCCGCCAATGGCGTTCGACCGCGAAGTCCTTCGTATATCCGGCACCACCATGGATCTGGACCCCCTCCGACGTGACCTTCTCCGCCATCTCCGCCGCCAAATATTTGACCATCGCGGCCTCCTTGTCACACCTTCGACCCGAATCGATCTCGGTGCACACGTGATACATCAGCGCCCGGCACGCCTCAATCTGGGCGGCCATGTCAGCAACCTTGAATCGCAGATGCTGGAAGTCAGCCAGCGGGTGTCCGAACTGGACCCGCTGCTTCAAATAGGCAATCGAGTCCTCCAGTGCCGCCTGCGCCAAACCGATCGACCGGGCAGCCGTATGCGCACGTCCGACTTCGAGACCGGACACAGCCTGGTAGAAGCCCTTGTCTTCCTCACCCAACAGAGCATCGGCGGGCAGGTGGAAGTCGTCGAAGTTCAGATCCCAGGTCTTCCATCCGAAGTACCCGATCTTCTTCACCGCCGTCCCCGACATCCCCTCGGGGAACTCACCACGGTTCTTCTCAACCAAGAATGCCGAGATCCCACGATGCCGCTTGGCCTCATCGGTCGAGGTGCGGGCGAAGAGAATCAAATAGTCGGCCTGATCGGCGAACGTGCACCACATCTTCGTGCCGTTGATGACCCAGCCGCCGTCATCGGCACGAGTGGCCTTGCACCGAATGTTCGCGACATCGGATCCGGCTTCTGCCTCGGACAGGGCGAAGGCACCTAAGTATTCGCCGGTGGCGACCTTCGGCAGCAGCCGGGCTTCCTGTTCGGGTGAGAAGCCACCGCCCATGCCATTGCCCCGAGCCAGCAGTCCACCGACGGACATCCAGGCTCTAGAGAGTTCTTCGGCCACGAGGCAGTACTCGAAGACGCCGAGTCCCAGGCCTCCGTATTCTTCGGGGATCAAAATGCCGAAGAACCCCATATCGGCCATCTGCTTGATGAACCAATCGGGGAACTGCCCCTCGAGCGGGTCAAGCTCATTGGCCAGCGGAAGGACGACATCGTGGGCGAACTCGCGGGCGAGCGCCTGGATCTCCAACCGCTCCTCGGTCATGAAATGCGGGGTGTCAGGCCTCGGCCTCGGCTTATGCGTCATGGTGCGTCTCCCTCTCAGACTTGTCCGACGTCAGGCCTTGTTGCGGCCGATGAGCTGCTTGGCGATGACGCCCAGCTGGATTTCGTTGGTGCCCTCGCCGACGATCATCAGCGGTGCGTCACGGTAGTAGCGTTCGACGTCGTACTCGGTGGAGTATCCGTAACCGCCATGGACACGGATGGCGTCAAGGGCCACCTCGGCGGCCATCTCTGAGGCGTAATACTTGGCCATACCGGCCTCCATATCCACGCGCTCACCCGAGTCATAGGTGCGAGCCGCGTGGAGGACGAGCTGCCGAGCAGCCTCGAGCTTCGTGGCCATCTTCGCCAACTGATTGCCCACGGCCTGGTGACGCCAAATCGGCTTGCCCATGGACTCGCGCTCCTGCGAGTACTTCACCGCGTCGTTCAGCGCAGCCTGGGCCACGCCGAGCGAGCGTGAGGCGACCTGGATACGGCCGATCTCCAGGCCCTTCATCATCTGCTTGAAGCCCACACCCTCGACCGAGCCGAGCAGCTGGGACTGCGGCTGACGCAGGTTCTCGAATACGAGCTCACAAGTCTCGACACCCTTGTAGCCGAGCTTCGAGAGGTTCTTCGACACCGTGAAGCCCTCGCCCTTCTCGACGAGGATGATCGAGATCCCCTTGTGACGCGGTTCGGCCGTCGGGTCGGTCTTGCACAGCAGGGCGATGAGGTCGGACTTGCGGGCGTTGGTGATCCAGGTCTTCGACCCGTTGATGACGTAGTCCTCGCCGTCCTTGGCCGCGACCGTGCGCAGGGCCTGCAGGTCGGAGCCGCCGCCGGGTTCGGTCAGGGCCATGGTCGCGCGCAGTTCACCGGTGGCCATGCGCGGCAGGTACTTGTCCTTCTGCTCGGCGGTGCCGTATTCGGCGATGAGCTTGGCCACGACGGTGTGCCCGCCCATGGCTCCAGCCAGGGACATCCACCCGCGGGCCAGTTCCTGCGTGATCAGCGCATAGGCCTCGGTCGAGACCTTGCCCATCCCCCAGGGTTCGTCGATCGCAAGTCCGTAGATACCCATGTCTTTCATGGTCTGGATCCACTTTTCCGGGTATTCGTCGGCGTGTTCGACCCGGTTGACGTGGGGTTTGACGTCGTGGTCGATGAACTCGGCGACCGTATCGATCATCATCTGCTCTTCGCTGCTGACTGCCATCTCGAATTCCTTTTCCTCTGCTGCTGAAGTTGTGATTGTCTGCCTCGCCGAGGTGGCCCGACGTGGCCGTGTCCGTGGTCGGTTCAGTCCAGCTGGGCGCCGTCCTTGGCAGTTCTCGTCCGCCCGAGTCCGATCGTCGTGTCGGGCCCCGTGGCGTCGAAGAAGTCGTTGCCCTTGTCGTCGGTGATGATGAAGGCTGGGAAGTCTTCCACCCTGATTCGCCATACCGCTTCCATCCCGAGGTCTTCCATGTCGAGGACTTCGACTTCGGTGATGCAGTCCTGGGCCAGACGGGCCGCGGGCCCACCGATGGAGCCGAGGTAGAACCCGCCGAATTCCGCGCAGGAGTCCTTGACCTGCTTGGAGCGGTTGCCCTTGGCCAACATGATCATCGACCCGCCGGCTTCCTGGAACTCGCGCACGTAGGTGTCCATCCGCGAGGCGGTGGTCGGCCCGAACGATCCCGAGGGCATTCCTTCGGGAGTCTTGGCCGGTCCCGCGTAATAGATCGGGTGGTCCTTGAAGTACTCGGGAAGTTCGCCGCCCTCGCCCAGTCGCTGTCGCAGATTCGCGTGGACGATATCACGGGCCACGATCACGGTGCCCGACAGCGAAAGCCTGTCCCCTACGGCCAGTTGGCTCAGCTGGGACTGGAGTTCTGGCATGGGACGGTCGAGATCCACCTCGGTGACATTGCCCGATTCGATCTCCTCGACGCGACCCATGGACGGCAGGAATCGTGCCGGATCGTGCTCGAGCTCTTCGATGAAGACACCCTCGGCATTGATCCGGGCGATGATCTGCCGGTCGGCCGAGCAGCTCACAGCGATGGCGATCGGCAGTGATCCGTTGTGGCGTGGGAGCCTGACGACGCGCACGTCGTGGCAGAAGTACTTACCCCCGAACTGGGCGCCGAACCCGAGCGTCTGCGTCAGCTTGAACACGGTGTCTTCGAAGTCCGTGTCCCGGAACCCGTGGCCGGTTTCGTCGCCGGTGGTGGGCAGGTCGTCGAGGTAGTGGGCGCTGGCGAGCTTTGCGGTCTTGAGCGTGAACTCGGCAGAGGGTCCGCCGATGACCACAGCCAAGTGGTATGGCGGGCAGGCCGCGGTGCCGAGGGTCGAGATCTTCTCCGCCAGGAAGTCGAGCATCGAAGCCTCGTTGAGCACGGCCTTCGTCTCCTGATACAGGAAGGACTTGTTCGCGCTTCCCCCACCCTTGGCCATGAACAGCAGCTCATAGTCATCGTCCGGGCTGAGGCCCACTTCGATCTGCGCGGGCAGGTTGGTGCCCGTATTCTTCTCCTCGAACAGGCTGACCGGAGCCAACTGTGAGTAGCGAAGGTTGAGTTCCTCGTACGCCTTGTGGATGCCGGCCGAGAGGTGCCTCGCATCGTCACCATCGGTGAGCACATTGGGTCCGCGTTTGGCGGAGACGATGGCGGTGCCGGTGTCTTGGCACATCGGCAGGATCTCCCCGGCTGAGACCGAAGCGTTCTGCAGCAGGTCGAGGGCGACGAAGACGTCGTTGGCGCTGGCCTCCGGATCGTCGATGATGGCGCGCAGGCTGGCCAGGTGGTCGGTGCGCAGGTAGTGCGAGACCTCTTTGAAGGCCACCTCGGCAAGGCCGGTCAACGTTGACGGCGCCACCTGCAGGAATGACCTGGACTGGCCGGCCACCTCGGCGTGGACCGTCTCGACACCGTCGATGTCGAGACGACGCATGGCCGGACCGTCACCGTCAGTGGGCAGAAGAGAGGTGTACGCGAAGGCAGGAGTTGAGGCCGTGGATTGATCGGACATGGTGATCAGATGGCTCCTTCACGATGGAGTTCGGCGATCTGCGTGGGACTGAATCCCAGGCCGCCGAGGATGGACTCCGTATGGTCACCGACTCCAGGAATCGGGTCCATTCGAGGTTCGACCCCGGACATTTCGACCGGAGGCAGAAGCATCGGGATCGGCCCGACCGGGGAACCGACGTCCTGCCAGCGCTCGCGTTCGACCAGCTGGGGGTGATCGGCGATCTCGGTCATGTCCCGCTGCCGCGAGTGAGCGACCTTGGCGGCTTCGAGGAGCTCGTCGCACTGCGCGCCGGTGAAGTCAGCGAAGACACCTTCGATGATTGTCTGCAGCTCGCCGCGGTGGGCGTAGCGGTGGGCTGCCCGATCGAAGCGTTCGTCGGTGACCATGTCGTCACGGCCCAGAACCTGGGTGGCGAAGCTCTTCCATTCGCGCTCATTCTGAATCGCGAGCATGATCTGGGTGCCGTCACCGCAGGTGAAGGCACCATAGGGGGCGATCGCCGCATGCGAGGTTCCAGCTCTCGTGGGGCGGGTCCCGCTGCCGGAGGTGAAGTAAAGGGGGTAGCCCATCCATTCGACGAGGGAGTCGAAAAGGCTGATCTGCAAGGTGGCGCCTTTGCCTGTCTTCTCCCGATTGAACAGGGCGGTCAGTATGCCGGAGTACGTGTACATTCCGGCGGAGATGTCCGCCGTTGAGATTCCCGTCTTCGCGGGTTGATCCTCGGTCCCCGTCACGGAGACCAAACCTGCCTCGGCCTGCACAAGTGCATCGTATGCCTTGGCATCCTTGTACGGTCCGTCTGGTCCGTATCCGGAGATCGAGGCGTAGATGAGTCGATCGTTCATGCCGCGCAGCTCTTCGGCACCAAAGCCCAGTCGCTCGGCCGCGCCGGGGGCGAAGTTCTGGATGAACACGTCGGCCTCGGCGACAAGATCCTTGAGGATCGCTTTGCCCTGTGGGTGCTTGAGGTCGAGGCTGAGGCTCTCCTTGTTGCGGTTGAGCCACACGAAATGGCTCGCCATTCCGTTGACCGTGGTGTCATAGCCGCGAGCGAAGTCCCCGGTTCCGGGGCGTTCGATCTTGATCACACGCGCGCCCAGATCGGCGAGCTGCCTGGAGGCGAAGGGCGCTGCCACAGCCTGCTCACAGCTGATGACGGTGATCCCGGACAAGGGAAGTTCAGCGTGCAAGGGGCCTCCACAACGAGATTTTTTAAGCTTTCCCCGATATAATACATCATCCTACTGATGATGCATTCTTCACTCACAAACCCACTGCCGGGATACACTTCACTGAGCACAGATCATCAACGATAGGCAACGAGCGGCAACGGAAGGCTGTGAAGTGGACCAGGAATCGGCATCGACGAAGCGGGACAAGATCGTCCTGGGACTGCGCCGGAAGATCCTTGGGCGTGAGCTCGAGCGCGGTGAGCGCCTGCGCCAGGACGAAGTCGCCGAATGGTTCAAGGCCTCGATCACCCCCGTCCGAGAGGCCCTGCGCATCCTCGAATCCGAAGGCCTCGTCTCCTCAGAGGCTCATCGCGGTGTCCGCGTGGCCGGCGTCGATGTCGAGCGTCTCAAATCGCTCTTCGTCACCCGCAGACTGACCGAGACCTTCGCGATCGCCCGCGCCACAACTAGGATCTCCCGGCATGAGCTGCGACAAGCCGAGAAGCTCCTCGAAGCCCTTGACGTCGCCAGCGACAGGGGCGATGCCATGGGACGCAATTCCCGCAACGAGGAGTTCCACTTCTTCTTCTACGACCGATGCGGACTGCCTGCCCTGCGCGATGACATCGCCACCCGGTGGCGAGCCTTCCCCTGGGATCTCACCCTCGACAGCTCTGACCGACTCAACCAGGTCCACAGCGAACACCAGGCCATCGTCGATGCCGTCAAACGGATCGACCCCGACGCGGCGGCGACCCACCTCGGCGATCACATCACGAACGGGTTCCTGCGCTTGGCCGAGTCAACAACGGGCGAGCCGATCGCCGATCCCTTCGACTTCGACGCGGACTGAGCAACCCGACTTCCCCACGCTCTGCATCCATGGACCGCACGATTCCCACATCTCAAGAAATAATGCATTCTTTTACAGATAATATTGGAAATCGTCTGATTCTCGTCTAAGCTCAAGATCGTTTGGCTCCGAGAGCGACTACCTGGTCACGTGCACGTTGTCGTGCACAGTGCAGCAGACTGCGACATCTGCACTTGTCACTTCGGAGACTGACACGACACTGGTCTCAATAACTGGAGCTGACGATGACGTCGATACGACGACCGAGGTGGAAGCCGCTGGTTGCCTGCCTGTCGATCTGCCTGCTCGCTCTGAGCGGCTGCAATCCCGCGCGCAGCGGCAAGCACGAGAAGTTCGAACTGCGCTTTGCCCATGTGACGTCGACAGGTACGCCGAAGGGACTTGCCGCCGACTACTTCGCGAAACAGATCGAGGAGAAATCCGACGGCCGCATCCAGGTCGAGGTATTCCCGAACTCGGAGCTCTACGGCGACAAGGACGAGATGCAGGCGCTGCAGTCCAATGCCGTGCAGATGCTCGCCCCGGCGAGCGCCAAGTTCACCACGATCGCACCGAGCCTGCAGGTCCTTGACCTGCCGTTCATCTTCGACGAACCCGATGAGATCCCGGACATCGTCAGCCCCGACACCGAAATCGGCAAGGCGATCTACGCCAACCCCGACCTCGAAGCCAATGGGGTCAAGGTGTTGGGCCTGTGGGACTCGGGAATGAAGCAGATCCACTCGAACAACCCCACCTTGTCGCCCAAGGACATGAAGGGCAAGAAGTACCGGATCCAACCCTCCGATGTGCTGCGCACCCAGTTTGAGACCTGGGGTGGAATCCCCTCTCCGCTGGCCTTCGCCGAGGTCTACAACGGACTGCAGCAGGGGCTCATCGACGGTGGTGAGAACACCTACTCGAACATCCAGTCCCAGAACATGCACACGGTCCAGAAGTACGTGACCGAACTCGATCATGGGTACATCGGCTACATCCTCACCGTGAACAAACGCTGGTACGACGAACTGCCGGATGACCTGCAGGCCGTCGTCGACGAATCCGCCGATGAGGCTTCCGAGTTCAACCGCAAGGAAGCCCAGAAGGTCAACGCCGAGTCCAAGAAGACCATCGAAGAGACCGGCAACACGGAGATCGTCATTCCGACGAAGAAGCAGCGACAGTCGTTCAAGGACATGGTCGTGCCCTCCGAGTACGAGAAGTACCGGGACGTCATCGGACCCGAGGTCGTCGACGAGCTCCTCCAACGCGATAAGGAAAGGGGCTGAGCATGCGAACCTTCGACAAATATCTCTGCCAGGTAGAGAATTTCCTCGCCGGCGGCAGTCTCATCGCTGCGACAGTGCTGGCCGTCTTCGCGGTCCTCCTGCGCAACATCACGGGTGACGTGCTCTTCTGGTCAGAGGAAGCCATCATCTACCTCATCGTCTGCTCGACGTTCTTCGGCGCTGTCGTGACCCTGCGACACAACGAACACGTCGCGGTCGACATCATGCCGACGCTGCTCAAGGGACGGAAGAAGAAGTTCTTCGTCGTCCTGGGCGGGCTCATGACCCTGATCTACGCGGGGTTCATCGCCTACCTGTCGTGGGCTCTGATCAGCGAGCCTTTCTCCCGCACCACCATCACACCAGCACTGAAGCTGCCGCTGTGGGCCGTCGAACTCTCCCTAGCTGTGGGCATGACCCTGTTCTTCATCCGCGCAGCCGAGATGCTCATCCGTGCGGTGAAGGCTCCACCCGAAGCACTCGACAAGGATGCATTCGCTGAGGAAGCCGCGGCCGTCGGCATCGACGTGAACGACATCGCCATCGATGACGACGATACGAAGGAAGGGGATCGCTGATGCTCGAAGCAACGTTCGTCCTCATTGCTGTCCTCCTCCTGCTGCTCATCACCTCGGCGCCCATCGCGGTGGCCCTGGGCCTGACCAGCCTCGTCTACTTCTACTACTTCACGCTGACTCCGATGACCCAGGTCTCGGAACGTCTCTTCAACGCGCTGAACTCGTTCCCGCTCATGGCGATCCCGTTCTTCATCCTCGCGGCCAACATCATGTCCCGCGGCGGGATCTCGCGGCGCTTGACGGACTTCGGTGCAGCCATGGTCGGGCACCTGCGCGGCGGCATGGCGATCACCACGGTGCTGGCCTGCATGTTCTTCGCCGCAGTCTCCGGCTCATCTCCTGCCACGGTCGTGGCCGTCGGTGCGCTGATGATCCCTGCCATGATGCGAAACGGCTATCCGAAGGAGTTCTCCACGGGACTCGTGGCCACCTCGGGATCCTTGGGCATCCTCATCCCGCCGTCGATTCCGCTCATCGTCTTCGGCATCGCCACCGAGCAGAATATCGGTGACCTGTTCCTCGCCGGCATTCTGCCGGGTGTACTCGCCGGCGTCATGCTGCTGGGCATGGCCGTGTTCGTGGCGTGGAGGAAGGGCTATGGTCACGCCGGAGCCGGCTTCAAACTCTCGAACGCGGACAAGCTCAAGGCTTTCCGCGACGCGATCCTGGCCCTGGCACTGCCGTTCCTGGTGTTGGGCGGAATCTACTCAGGCTGGTTCACCCCCACCGAGGCCGCGGCCGTCGCCGTCGCCTACTCCCTGGTGGTCTCCCTGGTCATCTACCGCGAGATCAAGATCTCGCAGCTCTGGGAGGTCACGCTGTCATCGGTGAAGACCTCGGCGATGGTCATGTTCATCATCGCCAACGGCATCCTCTTCACCTTCGTGCTCGCCAGCGAGCGGATTCCAGGATCGGTCTCGGAGACGATCACCAACTGGGACCTGCAGCCGTGGCAGTTTCTCATCCTCGTCAACATCCTGCTGCTGTTCGTGGGCTGTGTGATGGAGACCTCCTCGGCGATCCTGATCCTGGCACCGATTCTGCTGCCGATCGCGATCGAGCTGGGCATCGACCCGATCCACTTCGGCATCATCGTCGTGATGAACCTGGAGATCGGCATGATCACGCCGCCACTGGGACTCAACCTATTCGTCGCCTCCGGGATGTCGGGCATGAGCGTCATGCGCGTGGCCAAGGCCGCAATCCCGAGCGCACTGGTGCTGCTGACTGCTCTGGCGCTGGTGACGTTCGTGCCGTTCTTCGCGACGGCCTTCGTTGGGTCGTAGTCGGAAGGACCTTCTGGAGTGATTCGGATGCACTATTCAATCTCAACAATGTGGTTCTGGTATGCCCAGACCACGGCCTGAAGGCGCGAGCGCACTCCGAGTTTGGGAAGGATTCGTGCCAGGTGGGATTTGACCGTCGCCACCTCGACGGTCAACTGTTCGGCAATCTCACTATTGGTCATTCCCTGCGCAAGCAGCATGAGGATCTCACGCTCGCGGGTGGTGATCACAGAGAGAGCACGAGAGGGAGTCACCGGCTGCAGCCGACGACGTTGAACGTATTCGCTGACGACCCGCCGAGTCAGTGAGCGGTCGAGTGTGCCGTAACCGCCCGCCACATGCCGGACCGCACGGAGAATCTCCTCGGGGTCGGAGTCCTTGAGCAGGAACCCCGAGACACCGGTCTCAAGAGCACGGAACATGTAGTCGTCGATATCGAAGGTCGTCAGCATGAGGACGGGAATAGGCGGATCCAGCTGTGGGGGTGAGATTCGGGCGGCGACCTCGATGCCATCCATCACGGGCATTCGAATGTCGAGGCAGGCGACATCCGGACGCAGTTCGAGCGCGAGCTCCAGCGCCTCACCCCCGTCTGCAGCTGCGCCTATGATCTCGATATCGGGTTCTGCGTCCAGCAATGCGATCAGTCCCCCTCGTACGAGTGGCTGATCGTCGGCGAGAAGTACACGGATCATGAGATTCCTCGATCTGGGTCACGTGGGATGGTCATCTGCACGACCCATCCGCCATTCTCATCTGGCCCTGCTTCACAGGTTCCGCCGATGAGTGCCGCACGTTCCACCATGCCGAGTATTCCAAGGCCGCTTCCACTGGTATGTGTTTCGCCGCTTCTGGTCGTTTGCGCTTCGCCGGTGGAGTCTCGCGCAGTATTACACACGGTCAAATGCAACGCTTCCGGGTCCGCCCCGTCAATCACGACTGTGCAGGACGAACCGGGGGCGTGACGGAGAGCGTTGGTCAAAGACTCCTGGACCATTCTGTATCCAGCGAGCTGGGCCAACGGTCCCACCCTTCGGCCGGGGTCCGTTCCTTCTCCGGCCTGGATCTGCAGTTCAACCTCGGCACCACTCGACCGAACTGCGGTGACGAGGTCGGCGATGGTGGCCAGTGTTTTGAGACCTTGGTCGTCATCGTCACGCAAGAGCCCGACGAGCCGGCGCAGGTCGTCGAGGATCGCTCGACTCTGTTCCCGAATCTGCAGTGCACCGTCCCGTGCAACCTCGGGATCGGTACCGATCTGACGTGCGATGGCTCCGGCCATCAGTGAGATGCCGGACAGGTGGTGTGCGGCGATGTCATGCAACTCGCGTGCCATTGTCGATCGTTCACGAGCCAGGGCCTCTCCGATCTGGGCATCCCGCTCGCGAGTGAGGGCATTGACGGTCTCTCGCTGAGCCGCAGACAACGCTCGCTGGGAGGCAATGAACACCGCCGGCATGAGCGGCAGAAGAACGACGATCGCAGCCTGACCCAGTGCGCCAAAGGCCGACGCGATCATGTTCTCCTCGCCAGCGCCGAGGCTGTTGACCCACTGCCCCGAGGCGACGATCACCGCGGTGAAGAGCGCCCATATGCTCAACCGCGACACCGTATTGCTGAGGCCGGTGAGGAACACACTGACGATGATCGGCAGGACTGTGAGAGTAAAAGCCGAGCTCGGCTGCACAGATGCCAAGCCCAACGGCAGAACAGCGATGAGGAGCATTGATGCAACGGGCCAGCGGACCCTGAGGACAAGTGCAATCGCCTGCACTACGAGAGTCGCTCCCGTGACAATCCAGTCTGCGTCCGACATGGGCTCGTCGTGCAACGACGGATCATGAGAGAAGAGCGAGGCTGTGAGAGCCAGAAGGGCGAGGGAGACGACCGCGGTCGAGAAGGCGATGATCAGTGCCGATCTCCATCGCGGAAGCTTCACTGGCACCATGTTCCGATCATACGTGAAGGTCTCGAGACCATGACCAGGACCGTTCTCATGAAACATTCCGCAGCGATTCGCTCGCGACTGCCGGGTGCCCCAGCCTTCCCCGAGTCGCAATGACGATCAGGGTCGCGGCGACAACGGAGCCCAGTGCCATGGCGATCCAAATCACGTCACCCTCGCCATCCAGGGTAGGAAAGACCTCGGCCCACATGACGGTGGCGAAGTTGTTCACACTCACGTGCATCAGCATGGACAACGGGAGGCTTTCTCCGGTGCGGTTGAACACCCAGGACATGACGATGTTGAAGGCAATGCAGAAGACCATGCAAGCGATCAGACGCGTCCAGGAGGAGTCTGGATATCCGCCCCATTCCGTCAGGAACAGCGGCAGGTGCCATACTGCCCAGATCGGGCCGAGGACGAACGCCGACTTCATCGGAGAGTGCATGCGCTGCAGGCGAGGCAAGGCGTAATCACGCCATCCAGGTTCTTCGGCAAGACCCGTCGTGACGAATTGGATGAGCAGCATCGGGACATAGGCGATGAGCGCAGTCATCGAGGGCGTGGCAATGTCTGTTCCGACGAACATGGCCCCGGTGAGGACCATTCCGGCGGGGACGGCCAGCAAGGCGATGAGATACCACCTGGGCGCCGCTTTCCATCGCAGCAATCGCCTTACCCACGCCTTCAGCCCGGGTCGTCCGTCGACAAGTGCCGTCAGCAGGAAGGCCGAGCCGATCGGACCCAGGTAGGCGCCAGGCAGAACGCCGAGAAGCTGGCTGGTTCCGAGAAGCTCGGGAAAGCTGAAGTCCCACAGTCCAAGCCCGTTCTGCGAGAGGATATAAGGGGCCCAGGCAAGCCAGCTCAGTGCGTTCACCAGAATGAAGAAGCTGAGCAATGGTCGCTGCTTCACCAGGCCTATGAGCTTTCCTGCAGGCGGTGAAGTGCGTGGTCGTGGCATGGTTTCGGTTTTGGTTTTGGTTTCATCAGCTTCAAAGGTCATGCATTGATGCTATGGAGATCGGGAGCATTGCCTCCAGACCCAAAAGGGCGCACTGCGAAGATGCATACTTTAGTTGCAAATCGCTTGCTCGCACGGCCTGGTCGGCCTGAGCCGCGGTCGGTCTGAGCTTCGGCCATACGGTGGTCACGGTCACCGACGTGCTCAGCTATCTGCTCGCGGCAGACGATGCCAGCAGTCGCAGTGCCGGATTCTAGGGTTCACCAACTCGGCGATCCTTGAGCCTGGATCGCTCGTCCGCGTCGGAGGCTTGCTCAGCGAACCATCCGAAGGGACACCCGATCTATCCATTGGGCATCAACCAATGGGTGGAGCTCTGCCGATTCGTCGGTGGCCCTGTTCGACATGCACGCTGGGACTCTCCGATGTTCACTTGGGATCTCCCTACGGCCCGGTCGCGTCGGCCTCTCAGTCAATATGCAAACGCCTGAGGAGTTGGTCCGTCCACGACGCGGTAGGTCGTCTGAACCATCCCGCCCTCGAGGACTGTGGTCCGCACGTGCTCGAGGTCCACATCTCCGCCAAGCGAGCCGAACAGTGACGGCCCATCGCCGATGAGCACAGGCACTTGGGAGAGGGTGAGCTCGTCGACAAGTTTGGCAGCAAGGAACCACCGGACGGTCGCCCCACCGTCGACGTAGACGCGGCGGCGACCATCCCGCTGCAGTGCGTCAACGGCCGCCTCGGGCGAGCGGTGCACGATGATTCGAGGGTCAGCATCTGCGGCAAGGGTCGTACTGATCACATGGATCGGGCGACCGAGGTAGGGCCACTCTTGGACGGATGCGATGGCCTCGTAGGTCTTCCGGCCCATCACCACCGCGTCAACCGACTCAACGAACGGTGTGAAACCCGCATCTCCGGCGGCCTCGCCGCGGCTGGTCAGCCACTCCAAGTCCCCGTCCGGCCGCGCAATGCGGCCATCGACACTCAACCCGAGAAAGACGACTGCACGGAGAGGCTTCTGCACTGTGGACACAGGATCAAGTATGTCTGCTGCGAGCGAGAACGATCAAGGAAAATCGGCAACACTCAGGCACTGCGGCCTTGCGTTCACAATCAGTTTCATCCCACCCCTTGACTTAGAGTGCACTCACAGTCGTAGGTTGGCTTCCATGACTCGGCACACCACAAACCTTCAACGCCCTGAAAGTCTCCAGCGAGCGCTTTCGGTCGATGACGATGTGGAGCTCTCGATCTCAGACGTCTGTGCGCTCCTCGACATCAACGCACACACCGCCCGCTACTATGAACGCGCCGGGCTCCTCGAGGTGCCTCGGAACCACTCGGGACACAGAATCTATGATCAGAAGGCCGTCGCTCGCCTCGACTTCCTCGTTCGCATGCGGACCTCCGGGATGGGCATCAGCGAACTCCGTCGATATGTCGACCTGGTCCGCGTCGGAGAGGCGACGACCGGGCAGCGTCTGCAGATCATGCTCGACCAGCGCGAGCGCATCGTCTCCCAACTTCACGAGCTGGAACTGGCCCTCCTCACAACTGACTACAAAATCGCCAAATACGGCGGGGTTCCCGATGACGACCGCGCACCGGCAGATACCTCACCGAGCTCCCACCACCAAGAAGGAGATCCATCATGACCACCACCCACCTCGGAGAGCTCAGCGTCTCCCCCATCGGCTTCGGCTGCATGGCTTTGTCCCACGTCTACGGCGGCACCACCGACGACGCAGCACGGGACACATTGAACACCGCAGTCGATGCCGGCATCACCTTCCTCGACACGTCAGATGTCTACGGCGAACCCCGCGAGGGTGCCACCGGCCCGGCCGGCACCAATGAAGAGATGCTCGCACCGTTCCTGGCCAAGCGCCGCGACGAGGTCCAGTTGGCCACGAAGTTCGGCATCACCGCCGGCCGCACCGGAGCCAACGATTCGGACAAACGCACCGATGGACGCCCGGAATACGCACGCTCTGCCTGCGATGCTTCGTTGGCCCGCCTCGGCGTGGAGACGATCGATCTCTACTATCACCACCGCCCGGATCCCGATGTGCCCATCGAAGAGACCGTCGGTGCCATGGCCGAACTCATCGAAGCGGGAAAGATTCGCCACATCGGTCTCTCTGAGGTCACCTCCGAGGAACTGCGGCGGGCCCAGGCCACCCACCCGATCGCCGCACTCCAGTCCGAGTGGAGCCTGTGGTCCCGCGACGTCGAGGACCATGTCGTACCGGCCTGCGCCGAGCTGGGCGTCGGATTCGTGCCCTACAGCCCCCTGGGCCGCGGGTTCCTCACCGGCACACTGACCAAGGAGCAGGTCGCCGGTGACTTCCGCGGCGGCACCACCCGCATGGGCGAGGCGTGGGACGCCAACCAGAAGATCGTCGATATCATCGCCGAGGTGGCCCGCCGCCACAACGCCACCAACGCTCAGGTGGCGTTAGCTTGGCTCCTCCACCGCGCTGACCGGATGGGTGTCTCCGCGGTTCCGATCCCGGGATCGCGCAAACCCGAACGTGCGCTTGAGAACCTCGGGGCCGTGGAGGTATCTCTCGACGCCGATGACATGACACAGCTCGATTCGATTCGGTCACTGGTCGAGGGTACTCGGAACATCGTCGACAATCCGACTTGGATCAGCTCTGGGCGGGAGTGAGCCTGGGGTTCTGACAGTCAGTGCTGCCGGGTCCGAGGCCGGGAGGTTCTCGAAGAGGTCATCAGAGCGCAGAGATGATTGGTGCAAGGACTGCAGCGACAAGGAGTGCTCCAATCACAATCGCCACGGCAGCGATCACCGTCATCACGGTTATGGACATAGTCCACCGCACGGGCGGCAGCGTTCGCACAATGATCACGCTCAGTGGAAGCAATATGAGAATGCCGCTGAGCGCCCCGGGCATCAGGCTCCATGACGCCACACTGATGGCGAGGTGGCCAGCAGCGTTGGCGATCAGGGCGTAGGCAACGCACACCAACGCCTCGGCGCTCCATTTCGCCCGGGTCGACACCGCGATCACGGCGACCGTGAGAATCGCCGCAGTGACGATCACGAGCGCGAGACCGAACTGCTCCTGGTCTCCGTGAAGTGACCGTCCCGGCAGCCAGGGGTGTGCAGCTATCCAACCCGTCAGACCCAGCAGCCATTCCTCAGCATTATGCAACGCCAAAGCGACAATAGTCGCCGCCCAGAAGACTGCAAGGCGTTTCTGGGTGGGCAGTTCGGGCGTCGTACTTACATCAGTCGCGATGTGCATCATCTCACTGCTCTCTTACACTCGTATTAACTCCTCTTACGAGTGTAAGATGATCCCATGGGACAAGCAATAGGGGATGGAAAGCGTCTGGTGGCCGAGGCATTGTGGCGCGTTGTTGCCCGGGATGGCATGACGGGAGTCAGCGTGCGGACCGTAGCCGCCGAGGCCGGCGTAAAGGGGGGAACAGTCCAGCACTATTTCCCTACGCGGGCTCAAATGGTGCACGACGCCATGGAGTTACTCGCAGACCGTTTCACGCAGCGGATCACTGCCATGCCGCGGACCGGGCCGACGCACGAGTGGACGCGGGCGATCCTGCTGGAACTGCTCCCTCTCACTGCAGAGCGACAGCGCGAGTTCAAGGTCTGGCTCGCCTTCACTACCCATGCCGACACGAACCCCGCGCTGACAGAACTCAAGCACATCTTTTCAACCCGACTCGGGGAAATGTACCAGCGACTCCTCCGAGCCAGGAAGGCAGCATCCCCCAGCATGGTTGACGATGCTCCCCCGGAGGCCATTCAGTCTGACTTCCCGGAGACAGCAATCCTGCAGGCTGTCATTGACGGCCTATCGCTTCAACTTGCGGACCTGGATCCTGACGAGGCAGCCCACTTGGGTGCTCGCCTGCTCGATCATTACCTCGCCAAGTCTGATGCTGAGCATCCCCATCGCACCCAGTAACGAACAGGCGCTGCAATCCTCCTCGTTGCGCATTTCAAGGCGACAGGGGCGTTCTACCCCAGCAGCCCTATCAACGACTCCCGCACCTGCAGCACGGCTAGGAATCCGAACAGCAGGAAGCAGACCGTGAGCAGTACGTTGGACAGCCCCTTGTTCCGCAGTGCTGTCGGCACCGAGGTTCGATTAAGGATGACGAGGAGCGCGATCGCGAGCACCGGGAGGATGAAGGCACTGATCGCGGCGTAGATGAGGACCAGGGTCACGGGCTGGCCCAGACTCATGATTGCCAGGGTGGCAATGGAGAGGTAGACGAGTGCGCCGCGGAACTCGACCGACTTTGCCGACATCTCGTGTTCGGGCTTGTCCTGGTGCGGGTAGCGTCGCAGCACGCGTATGCAGTCGGCGGTGACGTAGGTGATGCCGGAGAATCCGCCGAGCACGCTGGTGTAGACGACGGCGAGGAAGCTGATGAGGAAGACGATTCGTCCTAGTTCGCCGATGCGTGAGACCAGGCTGTCGGCGATGGCGAACAGTGAGTCGTTATCAGCGATCGTGAAGCCCTGGCCATATAGGATGAAGGCGCCAACGGCACTCATCGCCACGGCGAAGACGAACACCAGTGCGTAGCTGATGAACAGGTCGATGCGCACGACAGGTTTCCATTCGGCGGCGCGCCAGGACTTCTCGCGGATCCAGTATGAGTAGGCCAGTATTCCGGTGGCTCCGCCGACCCCGCCGATGAGTGACATGACGGTGATGATCGACCCGTTCGGGAAGGTCGGGGCCACGGTCTCCACAGCCACCGCCTGAGCTTCCTGACCCTGGAACACTGAGATCGCCAGCGCAACGATTCCGAAGAACATGATGATGCCGAAGCCGATCATCGCCTTCTCCACCAAACCATAGCGTCCGATGCCGACGAGGATCGCGGCCGAAAGCAGCACGACGACCGCGGTCGGCCAGAACGGCAGCACCGGGAAGAGCGCCTGCAGAATGTTCGTCGTCACGGCGATGACCCCGGCGCCGAAGAACAGTCCGACAAGCAGCTCTGCGATGAGGAACAGAGTGGGGAACAATCGTCCGCCGAATCGGGTCAGGTGGGACTGCAGTGATCGGTCACCGCTCATCTGCAGGCGAGACACCGCCTCGGAGAGCACGAATTTGAGAAGGATGCCCACGGTGAAGACCCAGATGAGGGCGAGCCCGTATTCGGCACCGGAGTTCATCGTCGTGATCATGTCCGAGGCTCCGACGCTGGCCAGTGCCAGAACGATGCCCGGGCCGACCAGGCGCAGTCTTCCGGCCAATGTTCCCGGCGCCGAGGTGGTGGTGTCGGTTGTCTGCGGAGTCGTTTCGGCGGACATGGGTGGGGTGGGGCTCCTTCACATGAGTTCGTCGACGAAGGTACGTGCGTCGTCCGAATGAGCTTCATTCGCACGGACGCCGTGCACGGTGGTGTCGTTCGCTCAGATGAGTATGGACGAGACCGTCACATGTCGGGATGGAAGTCTCATAACCCGGGAAGGAGCCCTGGCTTAAAGCCGAAGAAGAGGGCCGCTGGGTTCCATTCTAACCTCCACACCTGAGGGCCGTTTCCAGGCTCCGGGCGTATATTCGACGCCATGACTGATGCACTTGATGAGGGTCCGTTCTTCCATGGCACTAAGGCGCAGCTACACCCTGGGGAACTGCTGGGCCCAGGGTTCAACTCGAACTATCGTCCCGAGATCGTCATGAATCACATCTACTTCACCGCGCTGCCCGATGGCGCCGGGCTTGCGGCCGAGATCGCCGCGCTCGACTCCGTCCCTCACGTGTATGAAGTCGAACCTTTGGGCGAATTCGAGAACGACCCCAATGTCACCGACAAGAAGTTACCGGGAAACCCCACCCGGTCCTATCGCAGCACCGAACCCTTGCGAGTCGTCCGTGAGGTCACCGACTTCAAACGCCTGACCCCGGAAGAGCTTCAGGACTGGCGGGACAAACTGGCGAAACTCCACGCCGACCCCGCTGCGAAGATCATCAACTGAGCGTTTTGAACTGCCCAAATGCCGTCAACCGCCGAAGAAGTTCTCGGCTCGGAGTACAGTAGTCGAGCGTGAGCCCCGACGATGCCCCTCGCGCGCCGACGCGTCCCCCGCTGTCGATTTCGCTGGCCGCATTCGTCTCCAGCTTCGACCGTTTCGCGATCAGTCCGCTCATCGTTCTCGTGGCCCACGATCTCGGCGCGACCCTTGCCGAAGCGCTGACGATCGCCAGCGCCTACTTCCTGGCCTACGGCGTCAGCCAACCCGTATGGGGGATCCTCTCCGACAGGCTCGGGCGGGTTCGCCTGATGAAGTGGACACTCCTCGCCGCGGCCCTGACAGGCGTGGCAGCGACCTTCGCCCCGACGCTGAGCATCCTCGTCATCGCTCGCGCTCTGTCCGGTGCGTTCTACGGAGCCATCGTCCCGACCTCGATGACCTATGTCGGCGATACCGTCGACGAGGCGAATCGTCAGCCCGCACTCACCGATCTCATGGCCGCCATCGCCGTCGGAACCGCGAGTGCCACAGCGTTGGCCGGGGTCCTCGCACATTTCATCGACTGGCGAGTGGTCTTCGCCATCCCGGCCGTCCTCGCCGTCGGATGCGCCTTCGGTCTGCGCCGACTGCCTGAACCGCCCCGGGAGCAGCCGGGTAGCGTCGTTGCCACCATCCGTGCCGCGATCACCCACCGGTGGGTGCTCATCGTCATCGGCCTGGCCTTCATCGAAGGCGCCGTGGTCCTCGGGGTCCTCACCCTGCTCGCCCCGGCCCTGCAGTCCCAAGGCACCGGCGCGGCGATCGCCGGCCTGGCCACCGCCGCCTACGGTGTCGGCGTCATCATCACCAGTCGCATGGTCAAGGCCCTCAGTTCTCGTCTGTCAATGCCGCGGCTCATCGCAATCGGCGGCAGTGCGACGGTGCTCGCCTTCGGACTCCTCGCCGCGCACCTGTCGATCACCACGGTCATCATCGCCGCACTCCTGCTCGGCGCGACCTGGTCCTTCCAGCACTCATCCCTGCAGACCTGGGCGACCGGTGTTCTGCCGCAGGCCCGCGGGACCGTCGTCTCATTCTTCGCAGGCACCCTCTTCGCCGGAAGCGCAGTCGGTGCCGCGTTCGGCGGTGGACTCGGCGACAAGAATCAATGGACGCTGCTGTTCGCGATCACGTGCGCCGTCGGCCTCGTGCTCACCGTATCCATCGTGGTCAGCCGCCGCATCTACGCGGGTCCGCGCAAGAGCTGAGCTGCGCTGAGTTGAACTGAGTTGAGCTGAGCCGACGAACCTACCGTCCGAAGAACTCCTTGCACGCTCGACGGACGTTCTCGATCGCCTCGTCGTCGATGTCGAGGTGCGTGACCCAGCGCAGCTTGCCGTGTGCACCGCCGGTGATGATGCCGCGTTCGCTCAGGAACTCGGAGAACGCGGACATGTCGACACCGTCCGGGGACAGAAAGACCATGTTGGTCCGTGCTTCACCGGCGCCGAGCTCCGGGAAGTCTGCGAAGACCTCTGCCAGGCGGGTCGCACGGTCATGGTCCTCACGCAGACGCTGGACGTTGTTCTCGAGCGCGTAGATTCCGGCCGCGGCGAGGACACCGGTCTGGCGCATACCTCCGCCGAGCGTCTTGCGGATGCGCTTGGCCCGACCCACCAGCTCCTTGGCCCCGACCAGCAGCGCACCCACTGGGGCGCCGAGACCCTTGGACAGACACAGTGAGATCGAGTCGAATCGACCCGTCAGTTCCGAGGCTTCGCGGCCGATGGCCACGGCAGCATTCATGATCCGTGCCGCATCGAGATGAGTGGCCAGACCACGGCTGCGCGCCAATTCGGTCGCCTCCTTCACGTAGTCCTCGGGAAGGGGGCGACCGTTGAAGGTGTTCTCCAGCGTCAGCAGCCGGGTGATCGGATTGTGGAAGTCATCGGGTTTGATCGCCGAGGTGATGGCATCGAGATCGATGATGCCGTCGGGTTCGTTGGGCAATGGCTGCGGCTGGATCGACCCCAGGACCGCCGCTCCCCCTCCCTCATCGCGGTAGGCGTGCGCGGTCTGGCCGACGATGAATTCGTCGCCGCGTCCGCAGTGAGCCATGATCCCGGCGAGGTTGGCCTGCGTGGCCGATGGGAAGAACAGCCCCGCTTCCTTCCCGAGGAGCTCGGCGGTCATGGCCTCGAGCCGGTTGGTCGTCGGATCTTCGTCGTAGACCGCGTCGCCCACCTCGGCGTCGGCCATGGCCTTGCGCATTCCCGCACTGGGCTTGGTGACAGTATCGGAGCGGAAATCAACCCGCGGACCATCTGTTGCGTTCATGTGCTCAGTTCTCCGCGGTTCGGGGGCGGGCGACGGGGTGGTTGCTGGCAATCGAGATGCGGTTGAACGAGTTGATGAGGATCACGGTCCATTCGACTGCGGAAATCTGTTCGGCCGAGAGGAACTCACCGGCTTCGGTGGCGATCGCGTCGCGATCGGCCGTCTTGTCGATGATGGTCAGCGTCTCCGCCAACAGCAGTGCGGCCTTTTCCTGATCGTCGAAGATCTCTGCCTCACGCCAGGTCGGCAGCAGGTCGAGCTTGATCTCCTCGACCCCTGCTTTCCGGGCTGCCGGAGCGTGGATGCTCAGGCAGGTGCGGCATCCGTTGATCTGGGAGACTCGCGTGTTGACCAGCTCGAGGAGTCCATCGCTCAAGCCTGCTGCTCGGGCGACCTTCCGCGAGGCGGTCGCGGCCTGGACCATGGACTTGTAGACCTCGGGGTGGATCTTGTCGATGTAGGGACGATTGACGTTGGCTCGTGACACTCTTCAGGCCTCCCGTTGGACGAGGTCGATGTCGGCGCCGGTGGCCTTGCGGAAACTACCGCCTTCGGCCACGTAGTCGTCGCCGGTCTCGTTGAGCTTCTTGACGAACAGGGGGCAGACCGGCACGACCGTCACGCCTTTCTCTCGGCTGTCAGCCAAGGCCTGGGCGACGAGGACCTTGGAGAGTCCACGTCCGCCGAAGGCTTCGTCGACGACCGTGTGGTAGAAGATCCGCTCGGTCTCGGCCTCCGGTCCGGGCAGGAAGTAGGCGTGCCCGGCGACTTTCTCGTCCTCGACGGTGATGACGTAGGACTGGCCCTGTTCGTCGAGGTCCACGCGCACGGGTGCGCCGGTCGAATCCTTGAGTGCTTCGCTCATTGTTCTGTCTCCTTCTTTGCTGTGGTCTCGGGTCCGCCTTGGACATGCGGTGGCGGGTTCTTCCGCGCTTTGATGACGACGTCGGGCAACCTCGGCGCGGGGAGTCGTCCGAGCCCGTTGGCGTTGGCTCCGGGCCCGCCTTTGCCGACGTATCCTTCGACTTCGCCGAACCGGTCCCCTTCTACCTGCCATTCCTCGCGGTACTGCTGGATCTCCTCGTGGGTGCGGCCGACGAAGTTCCACCACATGACGATCTGTTCGGGGAAGGGTTCCCCGCCGAGGAGGACGGTCCTGGCCATGGACTCTCCGCGGTTGCTGATCCGCATCTCTGTGAGCCCGACCCCGGTGTATCCGATGGCGTTGACCGGCAGCGGAACGTTCTCGACGGCGATGTCACCTGAGTCGACGAGGACGCCGTGTTCGAAGGTCTCATCGATGGGCAGGTCGATGCTCGCGCCGGGGTCCAGGCGGATCTCCGCGCCGAGGAGGGGCGAATGGGTGCTCACCGGAGAGGATGAGCCCCACAGCTCACCGAGAAAGACGAGGAATTCGCCGCCGTCGAAACGAGTGGCCTCGGGCGCGAAGTGCTCGAATTCGCGTGCTTCCTGATGGCGGGAGCTCTCGGGCAGGGCCAGCCACAGCTGCACACCGTGGAGGGTCGCGGTGGACTCCGTCGAGACCTCGGAGTGGCAGATGCCTCGACCGGCGGTCATGAGGTTGACCTCTCCGGGCAGCACGAGCCCGGTGTGCCCACCGGAGTCGATGTGCTCGATGGCACCGTCGAAGAGCCAGCTCACGGTCTGCAGACCCGTATGCGGGTGAGGGGCGACGTCCATGCCGCCCGAAAGCCCCACGTCGTCGGGACCGTAGTGGTCGACGAAACACCACGGGCCGATGAGCGACCGTTGCCGCTGCGGCAGAGTCCGGCGCACGGTCATCGCCCGCGGCCCGCCGAGGGGGACGTCCCTGGCCGTGATGATCTCGACCGGGGCTCGGCCCTGCACATCGCATTGCGGTCCGGGCAGGCCGCCTGCCCGGCAGACCACTTGGTCCGGTTGGGCTTCGACGTTGCTCATTGCGGTCTCCTTCTCACTGTCGAACCACCTCGGCGATCATTGCCTGTTTTGCCGTCATTGCTCGATCGGTTCTGCCGGTTGCGGATGGATCCTGTCGATCAGTCGAAGAAGCTCGCCGAGGTTGTCCTCCGTGAGTGCGGAAAAGGCGGTCCTGACGACTTCGGCATTGGTGCGCGCGGATTCGCGTTTCAGTCTCAGCCCTTCGGGTGTCAGCGCTACGCACACACCGCGCTGATCGGCGGAATCGGCTGACTGGCTGACCAGTCCTCGCGTCTCCAGGCGGCGCAGCAGGCGTGAGAGTGCGCTGCGGCTGAGCACGATCTCATCCAGCAGCTCACGGTGACGGATCGTGGTCGTCGAGGGAATGTTGACGAGGACGTCGAACTCGGTGGCGGTGAGGCCGTGATCGGCTCGGAACCGGGCCTCCAAGGCGTCGACGAGGTCCGCGTGCGTCTCCAGCATGCGTCGCCAGACCCCGATGGCGCCAGACAGCTCCATGGATCCTCCCCTGGTCATCTCGGCACCCATCATGAATCGCGGTCGAACCGACGGTTCGGCTCGGCGCATCTGCACAATTTGTTGCATCAACAACAATTCCACAGTCGGATGCCGAAGTCCAGGGTCATTCCGGCCGCAGCAATGAACGGCGAGGGCCGGGTGTGACCGGGTCAGACGTTCTGCTTCACGAACTCCAGGTCAGCCTCAGTCGCCCAGCGGAAACGGCCGCCGATGGCGAGAAAGTCGTTGCCGTGCTCTTTGAGGCGTTCGGCGAACAGCGGACAGACAGGCACCACAGTCTTCATGCTGTTGCTGCTCTCCTTGAGCGCGTGGGAGACGAGGATCTTCGCCAGGCCGCGACCGGAGAATTCCTCGCCGACTTCCGTGTGATACATGATCCTCTCGGCCTCCGATCCGGGACCGACGAGGTAACGGGCCCGCCCGGCCACCTCGCCTGAGTCGTCTCTGACCACAAACGCCGAGTTCTGCTCATCGTGTTCCACTCTGACTCTGGCACCGGTGGAATCCTGCACTGTTTCAGACATGTTCCAGCCTCCTCGATCGGCATCACTTCCATTGTGCATGCACGAGGCGGCCCTGCCCATCCCCCTACGGGAACCACTTCGGGCTCGCCTACGCGTCGTCGATCGGAATGCGCTTCCGCCACGGCCACCAGACGCTTCGCCCGATGTCGTGGACGAGTGCCGGGACCACGAGCGAACGCACGAGGATCGCGTCGAGCAGGACTCCGAAGGTGACGATGAAGGCGAGCTGGAACAGGAACATGACCGGAATGACCGCGAGTGCCGCGAAGGTCGCGGCGAGGACGATCCCCGCCGAAGTGATGACCCCGCCGGTCGCGACGAGCCCGGAGAGCACGCCCTTGCGGGTGCCGAATCGCAGCGATTCCTCACGGACCCTGGACATGAGGAAGATGTTGTAATCGATGCCCAGCGCCACGAGGAAGACGAACGCGTACAGCGGCACCGAAGGGTCGGCTCCGGAGAATCCGATGATGTGGTTGAACACCAAGGCGGAGACGCCGAGTGCGGTGCCGAAGGACAGAACCGTCAGCGCCACCAGCAGCAGCGGAGCGAGGAGGGACCTCAGCAGCAGGATGAGGATGACGGTGATGACGAGGAGGATGAGCGGGATCGCCAAGGCCCGATCCGCCTCGGCGGTGGTGTTCGTGTCGAGGTCGACGGCTGTCTCCCCACCCACGAGGGCCTGGACGTCGACATCATGGACGGCGTCGCGGATCGAGGTGACGGTGTCCTCGGCCGCGAGTGAGTCGGCCGCATCGGACAGGGTGACCTCGAGCAGGACCTGCCCGTCGACCTCGGTGGGTGCCGGTGGGGACGACTGCGGCACCTCGGCCGCGTCCGGTCCTCCCCCGCCCTGGGGTGACTGGAGAGTGCCTTCGTCGTCGATGGCAACGGTCCCGCTCGGGGAGTCGTTCGCGACGACAGTCATCGACTCAACCCCGCCGAGGCTGCCGACGGCTTTCGCCGCATCCTTGAGCTGGTCGTCGGCCACGACGATCTGAGTCGGCGAACCTGAGCCACCGGGGAAATGCTCGGCCAGGACGTCCTGGCCGTCGCGGGCTTCGGACTCGCCCAGAACGAAGTCGCTCTGCGCCACACCGGAGGCCTTGAACTGCGGGAAGGCCAGCAGCGGCAGCGCGAGGAGGACGACGAGACCGATCCAGATCACACGCGGACGCCGGGCGACCACCTCGGCGATGCGTGACCACAGGCCCTGCTTCGCACCAGCACTGGCCGGGCGGACCTTCGGCAGGAACGGCCAGAAGACGGCCCGACCGATGATGATCAGGGCCGCAGGCAGGAAGGTGAGTGCGGCACACATCGCCACGAGGATGCCGATCGCGGCCACGGGGCCGAGCGCCCGCGTCGAGGCCAGGTCCGTCAGGAGCAGGACGAGGAGGCCGGCGATGACGGTGCCACCCGAGGCCGCGATCGGTTCGAGCACGCCCTTGAGCGCAGCCAAGCCGGCTCTGAGTCTGTCGCGTTCGGTGAGAAGCGCGTCGCGGAAGCGGGCGACGACGAGGAGGGAGTAGTCGGTGGTGGCACCGACGACGAGGATGAACAGGATCCCTTGGACCTGGCCGTTGATGAGCAGGATTCCGGCATCGGCGAGGTGCCAGATGACAAAGATCGAGGCTGAGAGCGCCGCCACCGAGGTGAAGAGCACGATCACCGGCAACAGCGGCGAACGGTAGACGATGACGAGGATGACGAAGACCGCGATCAGCGCGACGAGCAGGAGGATGCCGTCGATGCCGGCGAAGGCTTCGGAGAGGTCGGCGGAGAACCCGGCCGGACCCGTGACGTGGACGGTGACCGCAGTCCCGCTCTCGCTGTCCGCGCCGGTGCTGTCGGAGAACTCATCACTGATGATGGTCCGGATGGCTTCGACATCGTCGGCAGTGGTCTCCGATGAGACCGGGAGGATGAGTTCGAGCGCGTCGCCGTCGTCGGCCGGGATGACCGGTGACGCCTCGGAGGCCAGCAAACCTTCATCATCAAGCGCTGTCGTCAGGCCATCGAGTTTCGTGGCGTCCTGCTCCGTGACGCCGTCCCGGTTCTCCAGGACGACGATCGCGGGGACGTCGTCATCATCGCTGAAGCCGTCAATGAGCGACTGCGCCTTCGTCGACTCGGCCGATTCGGGAAGGAAGGTCGACCGGTCGTTCGTGGCCACCTCCGAGATCTTGCCGAAATAAGGGCCACCGACCCCAGCGATGCCCACCCACGCGACAAGAAGGACGGCGAAGAGGGCGATGAGGGAACGACGGGCGCGGACGGGGGCGGCCGATCTTCCTCCGCCCGGTTCCTGGATCGTGACGTCGCCGTCGGGCCCGTCTGGTGGAGTCGTTGACAACAGGTGGCGAGACATTCTTCAACTCTACGCCCGTCGTTGCGCCCGCGATGACTGGTGTCTGTGAAGGTGAGCGGGGTGCTGGGCCGATTGCTTGATCTTTCACCACCGTGGTTCGAGAGTGAGTACACAGGTGTTCTCATGAGCGAGGCAGGTCAGGAACTCGGTGAGCTTCGACTGACCAACGATCGCCTCATCACTCATCGGTTGAACCGACGTTCCACTTCGGCGAACCAATAGACTGCTCCGGTGAGTAGTTTCGTCGCACCCGCCATCATTGCTGTCTTCGTCGGATGCGGGGCAGCTGTCCTGGCCTTCGTGCCATTCGTCGCCATCAGCTTCCGACGACTCGGTGGGATGACTTTCTGACACACCGCATCGTGGTTTGCTGCAGCGATCTACGCGATGGGTCTGTGGACCTACACCCTCGCGCCGTTCCCGCAGCGCTCAGACGTGGAATATTCACCGATTCAGCTGCGACCGTTCCCGTTCGTCGACGATATCCTCGGGTTCGACACCAGCGGCATCAGTGCTCTCATGTCGAACCCGGCGGTGCTTCAGGCGACTCTCAACATCGTCCTCTTCGCTCCCTTGGGATGGTTCCTCCGCCAATTGGCCGGTCGCGGGATCGTCATGGCGACCATCACCGGATTCGCCATCTCCTCCTTCATCGAGTTCATTCAGCTCTCGGGCATCTGGGGCCTCTATGGATCCGCGTACAGGGTCTTCGTCACCACGCTCCGGGGAGACGGCGAGATCGCCGAACCCGGCGACTCCGTCGTGAACATCGCATTCCTGCTTCCGCCCTTCGCACAGCTGATAACAGTGCTGTCGGGCGGAGTCGCCCTGGGAGAGCGTCTGGTGCTCATCTGCGCCGCACAGACGCGCCTCCCAGCGGCGATCTCCAGACCGCTGCGTTTCCTCTTCGGCATCGGCGGCTACATGCTCCTGACCCAATGGCCATTCCCCGGTTCGGGACTCATCCTCACCGGGCTGGTCCTGGCCACCTTCATCATGGTCTTCACCACCTGTTCGCACCGTGGTCTCGCGTGCGCTGTCGCGGGAATCGAGATCGTCGACGCCCGCGCAGCACGGCGAGACGACCGAGCACCGCGTCGATGATGAGGAACCCGAGCAGGCTGATCCCCACCAGCGGCAGGAACACCCCGATTCCCCCGGCGACGAGCGCCACTGCAACAAACGCCCACCAGGGAGCCGCCGCCAGCGCACCTCGAACCGGTGCCCGTCCGAACCTCCTGGTCGGATCATGCTTCGGTCGCCGCTGCCACCACATCACGTAACCCCACACGACCATCGAAGCGATCCCAACTGCGAGCACAACGAGCACGATCTGGTTGGCCAGGCCGAACATGGACCCCATGTGCAGGTCGATGCCCCACCGGGCAAGTTTCGAGACCAGCCCATAGTCGGAGAAGTCGACACGGTCGGTGATCTCCATGGTCTCGGCGTCGATTGCCACAGCGTCGATCTCGGTAGGAAAGCTGCGTTGGATCTCTTGGACCACCCACGCCGAGTCCTCATCGGCGGGCGGCAAGATCTCGACGAGTCCGGTGTTGACGTTGACGTCCTGCGCCATCGCCAGCATCATGTCGAAGTCCGCCGGATCGGGCCCGGAAGCCTCGGCCGCATCGGCCTGCCCTGTGTGCCCGGCATGGCCCTCATGCCCCGAGCCACCGGCGTGGCCTTCGTGCTCGGCGTGGCTGTCCCTTCCGCCTCCGTTCCTCGTACCCGCGGCAGACTCCCCGCCGAGCTCCGTGGAAACCGCAGGCGTCGACCAGTCCAGCGCCGCGCGCAGCTTCGTCACATTGTCTCCGCCCAGCTGGGACCAGGTGATGCCGGTGGCGGACAGGAACAGCATCCCGATCGCGGCCCACACTCCAACCGAGGCGTGCCAGGAGAAGGTGCGTCGAAGGCCCTTGTGTTTCCGCGACGGCCGCAGCAGTGACGATGCCTTCCGCGCCCGACGAGCACGGAGCACCCACAGACACAATCCCGCGACGGCGATGATGCCCAGCCAGGACGCGGCGAGCTCGCTGTAGTACCGACCGACATCGCCGAGGTGAAGGCTGCGATGCAGCTGATCGACCCAGGTTCTCAACGGCAGGGATCCCGAGGTCCCGTACACGGTCAGGTCACCCTTCACCTCGGCGGTGGCGGGATCGATGAAGATCGCCCGGGACTCGCTCTCGCCCAGGTTCGGGTCATCGAACATCACCCGGGTCGTCGTCCCGGGCTCCGGTGCCGGGCGCACCGCACTGATAGTCTCCCCTCCCCCGGTGTAGGCCGTCGCGGCCGTGACCTGATCGGCCAACGGCAGGGCGGGATCGCTCGCCGAGGCGGTGAGTTCATCGGCGTAGACGAGCTGTTCGATCTCAGGGCTGATCGCATACAGGGCGCCGCTGAGTGCGGCGATGAGGATGAAGGGGCCGACGAAGATGCCGGCATAGAAGTGCAGCCGGCGCAGAAGCTGGGTGAACCACCTGGACCCTGGTGCCCTGCTCACGTCAGGGACGCTGGGGCTGTCGGGATGCCGGCCTTCAGAACTGCTGGAGTGCCGACTGCCGGCACTGTCGAGTTTGAGGCTGCTTGGTTTGGGGCTGCCGCCCGAGGCTTCGGGCAGGGGCGAAGAAGGAATGGTCATGGTGAAGCTTTCTGTGAAGAATGGTCAGCAAAGCCCACACCAGCGTCGATTCGCTGATGCGGGGGTGATGAGTGTCAGAAAGCTGGTTGTGGTGGTCCGCGCCGAAGGACCGGTGAACGGAGGACCCCCAGGGTACGGGGAACCACCTCGGCGATGGCAGGTTGAGATAGCGGGCCATCGGGAATGCTGCGGATGACGGCGAGGACCGGCACGAGCGCGCGGATGACCAGGCGGGCGAACTCGGCGAGTGCTGCCGGCAGCTGCTCGGCCCAGTAGATCATCGCGATGGTGAGCACGGCCGCGACAAGGTGGGCCAGGAGCATCGGCAGTGAGGCGTGGGAGTGCATCGCGTGGCCGGGGGCCACGGAGTCAGCCATCGGACCCGGCATCAGTCCGCCGGCTCCCCCATGGTGCATACCGTGCCGTTCGATGGCGTTGACCGCCCCCGGCGCCGAGGCGGTGGGGGCGAACACCGAGAACAGAAGGTGGAACAGAGCCTGGCTGGCTGAGACCGAAACACAGAGTCGCCACAGCGAGAGTCGCCGTCCGGCGAGGAGAACACAGACGAGGATCGAGAGCACCAGCGGAACGATGAGCCCCATGATGGTGGGCAGTGAGCCGCCGCCGATGACGTGGGAGGTCAGAGCCACGAAGGTCGCGAATGATGCGGCCGCACTGCCCCTCAGGGCACGCCGCTGTCGGGCCTCCATCTTCACACGACTATTCTCACACGATTGCCTCACCCTGAGGGCCTCTGGACCAGGCAGTGAACCATTGGTGCAGCACTTGTATGGATACCACCCCCGCAGAAATCACAAGAAGTCGATGCTCACCCCGGTCATCCTCAGCCTCCTCGCCGACCATCAAGAGATTCCAGGGCTCGGGACTTCTGGCCAGCGCAGACACAAGCGCCCCGCGGACCGGGGCCAAGCGCAAGAAACTCTCGCTGACGACACTCGGCGAAGAATTCCTAGCCGGGGTCTCCGAGAGCGTCGTCGACCTATCGAACCCGACGATTGGGAGCAACAACCCCGACCCCATGTAAGGTAGTGGACACGAGATCGTGACCGTGATCACTACTCCGAGGATGACTCTCATGGACGAAGAGCAGACCCCGAACGACCGCCCGGACGGCCCCAGCGCCGAGGGCAACACAACCGATGAAGCGCCGCCCAAGTGGAGGCTCCTGGGGCCTGGCCTCATCGTCGCAGCCACCGGAATCGGCGCAGGCGACCTGGTCGCCACCCTCGTCGCCGGTTCCAAATTCGGATATGCCCTGCTCTGGGCGGTCATCGCGGGCGTGGTCATCAAGATCTTCCTCGTCGAGGGTGCCGGACGGTGGTCGCTGGCGACAGGACATTCGATCTTCGAAGGCTGGCGCAGACTCGGCGTATGGACGTCGATCTACTTCGGCCCCTACATCCTGGTCTGGGGGTTCGTCTACGGCGCAACGGCGATGTCCGCGTCTGCATTGCCGATCTACACCGTGTTCCCGCAGATCCCCTTCATCGTCTACGCGATCTTCTCCGGGCTCGTCGGCGCCGCCCTCGTCTGGGTGGGCAGATACCACACGCTCGAAAAGCTCGTCGCCTTCTTCGTCGGTCTGATGTTCGTCACGGTGGTGGGCTCCGCCGCATTCGCTGCGCCGAATCTCCTGGAAGCAGTCAAAGGACTCGTTCCTCTCATTCCCAAGGGCGGCCTCATCAATACTCTGAGCATCGCCGGCGGGGTCGGCGGTACGATCACGCTCGCCGCCTACGGCTACTGGCTCAAGGAGAAGGGCTGGTACCAGCCGAAGTGGATGCGCGTCATGCGCATCGACAACACTGTCGCCTACGTGCTCTCCGGCGTTTTCGTCGTCTCGATGCTCATCATCGGCGCCGAGCTCCTGTACTCGGCGAACATCGCCATCGACGCCGGAGACGAAGGCCTCGTCCAGCTCTCCGACGTCCTCACCGATCGCTACGGCGGATTCGTCGGCAACCTCTTCCTCCTCGGATTCTGGGCGGCCTCGTTCTCCTCCGTCCTCGGCGTGTGGAACGGTGTATCGATCATGTTCGCCGACTTCTGGGGTCGGCTGCGGAAGAAGGATGAAGACCACCCTGATCGCGCCTCGGGCGGAAAGTACTACAAGTTCTACGTCCTCTGGCTCACCTTCCCACCGATGCTGCTGCTCCTGCTCGGAAAACCAGTGAGCATCATCATCGCCTACGGCGTGCTCGGATCGTTCTTCATGCCCTTCCTCGCCATCACCCTCTTACTGCTCCTCAACGGTCGGCACATGCCGAAGGGGTGGCGCAACGGCTGGGTGCTCAACATCATCCTCGGACTCATCGCCGCGATGTTCCTCGCCCTCGGCGTCAACGAGCTCATCGGAGCGTTCTCACCGAGCTGAGCCGGCCGAGGCCGGCCGACGGCCCGGCGGCTCGGCAGTCCGACGGCCCGGCGGAACTCAGCTCACATTCGACGGCGCTTCGGCTGCACCTCGGCGATCCCTTCCGATGAACCACCCCACAATGAGTGCGGCGAATGGAACCGCAGCGAGACCGGCGCTCAATTGGGCGCTGCCGCCGGTGACAAGAGTGAAGTTCGACAGAACGAGACCCATGCCGGCAAGAAGCCCCACAGAGGCAAGTATCGGAATGAGAATCGTCCGCCCCCTTCGACCGGCGCGGGCCGCAGGATTGCGGACAAAGAAGACGATCACGGCGATCGAAGTCGACAACATGAGAACAGTCATCCCAACGGTCGCGACTCCAGCCATCGAACCGAAGACACCCACCAGCGGATCCACACCGAAGATGGCGAAGATTGCAACGAGGATGATGACCGTCCCTGTCTGAACAAGGGAGGACACCGATGGGGAGTGATGTTTCGGATGCACCCTGGCGAGAGGTTTGGGCAGGACCCTCATTCCTGCCAACACGAACTGGTAGCGGGCGATCACGTTGTGGAAGGAGAGGACGCAGGCGAAGAGACTGGTGAGAAGCAGAACGTTGACAAGGTCCCGACCGACATGGCCCAACTGATCATTCGTTGTATCGAGCAGCATGTTCGCTTCACCATCGAGGGTCCGCTGCGCCACCTCGGCGATAGTGTCAGGGCCGATGGCCACGACGAATGCCCAGCAGGTGAAGGCATAGAACCCGCCGATGATGAGCACGGCGATGTAGGTGGCACGAGGAACAGTGCGCTCCGGTGACCGCGCCTCATTGCGGAAGACAGCCGTGGATTCGAAACCGATGAAACCGGTGAGGGCGAAGAGGATGGCAACGCCGATGGCGCCGTCGAGGAACGTGTCTGGGGCAAACGACTCGACCGTGATCCCGGCCGGGCCGGGGTTGATGAGAATGGCGAAGTCCAAGACGAGGACGATCCCGATCTCGGCCACGAGCGCAACACCGAGGACCTTTGCGCTGAGATCGATATGACGATATCCGAGGAATGCGACGATCGCCAGGGTGAACAGGGCATAGAGGGGCCACGGGATGGACGGTCCGCCGTAGAAGCGCACGGTGTCATCGATCGCCCATCCGATGTACCCGTAGATGCCGGCCTGGATTGCCGTGTAGGCGACAAGGGCCACGACAGCGATGCCCATTCCCGCCCGTTTGCCGAGTCCGAGCGTCACATAGGAGAAGAAGGCCCCGGCCTCACGAACATGAGGGGCCATCGTGACGAATCCGACCGAGAAGAGGAGCAGGATCAAGGCCGCAATGAGGAATCCGACGGGAGCACCCGCCCCGTTGCCGAGTCCGATCCCCAGCGGCATATTGCCACCGATGACCGTCAATGGTGCTGCCGCGGCGACAACCATGAAGACGATGCCCATGGTTCCCAGTCGACCCGTCAGCTGTGCCGGTTGATGGGTGTTCTTCGAATCGGTGCTTCCCATGGCGACCTCCTAGATGCTCAATGGTTGATTCGATTCAGCATTCGGTCAGTTGGCCATGGCTGTCTTCAGCAGGTCATGGTCGATGGCATGTGCTGTGATTCCGGTCGGCCCAGTGACGGTTTCAGCGGACACGAGGCAGTTGAGAATGGCCTCCTCTGTCGCTTCGATCACGAGGTCGAAGAAGCTGGTCATGAGCTGCGGAGCGATCATCGACAGCTCGACCGTTGCCCGCTCGACCTGCGGGTTCTCGTCCCACAGATAAGGCGGGATGCCACGATTTCCAGTCGAGAATGCGAGCATCAGGTCACCGCTGTACTGTTCACCGGTCCCGCCCATTCGGCCGACCCCAAGCGCGGCGCGCTGGGCCAGTCGGGTGCATTGATGCGGGAGCAGGGGCGCATCGGTGGCAACGATGACGACGATCGATCCCGATCCACGTTCGAAACTGGTCGGGGCGTCCGGAGTTGGGGCCACTTCGGCGCCGATGCGTCGCCCGACCGGAACACCCTCAACGCTCAGTCGCTCTCGCCTGCCGTGGTTCGCCTGCACGAACACCCCCACCGTGTAGCTGCTGGCGGCGGTGTCGAGGACGCGGGACGACGTTCCCGATCCACCCTTGAATTCGTGGCAGATCATCCCGGTGCCGCCGCCCATATTGCCTTCCGCCGGCAACTCGGATGAGGCGGTACGCAGTGCGTCGAATACGTGCTCCTCACGAACATGATGACCATTGATGTCATTGAGCAACCCGTCATAGGTCTCCGCTACGACAGGCAGGCACCAGTACGGTCCCGGACCTCGGTGTGCCACCTGCTCCTTGACCAGCGCATCGCGAACGAGTCCGACGCTGTGAGTGTTGGTCAGGGCGATCGGCGACGTCAATTCTCCGGCCTCCCTGATCCATTCGAGTCCGGTCATCTCACCGCTGCCGTTGAGCCGATGAGCTCCGGCGAAGACGGGCTCCGTCCAGATGTCCTCGTGAGGGATGATCGTCGTCACTCCGGTGTTCACGGTCGTCTTCTCCCCATCGGAGGGGGCTCCCCCGAGGGTGGCATAACCGAGCTTGACCCCGGGCACATCGGTGATTGCATTGAGCGTGCCGGTCCGATGGGTGCCGACCACAATGCCGAGATCACGAGCTCTCACAATTATCCTCCAGTTATTTTCCTATTGTGAAAATAATGGCTGAATATGGCGTGGAGCACAACCCCTCGACCGGAATTTCATTGCGCAGTCGGTAACCTGGAGACTCAGCAGCCGAACGAGGAGAGCGGGGAGGCACAATGGCGCGGCCTATCACTCAAGCGCAACGTCGGGAGGATATCCTCCGGGCAGCGATCTCACTCGTCGGGGAGACGGATCTTGCACAGCTGAGCCTCGCCCAGGTGGCAGACAGGCTCGGCGTGACCTCCAATGCGATCAGGTACTACTACTCCGACATCGAGAGTCTCACCGCCGAACTCGCGGCGCGTTCAAACGTCCGCTTCTACGAAGACCGCCTCACGCTCATCGACACGATCGCCGAACACGAGAAGAAGCTGGTAGCCGTGATCGAGGCCGGATTGCCAACAGGCCCCGAGGACGCTGAATGGCGAGTCATCTGGATGGCAATTCTCGATGCGGGCTTCGATCTCAAGAACCGTTCCGATGTTCAAGCCATCTACCATCGCCAAGTCGGTCTCTACGAGTCCCTCCTTGCGGCGGGCGCTCGCGCGGGCGACTTCGACCTGCAGCAGGAAGCACGAGACATTGCGATGACCCTGATGTCGATGGAGGACTATCTGGGCTATCGCATCGCCGCTCGGGATCCGCTCATATCCCGAACGACGGCGCTGCACCTCATGAAGGACTTCGTCAGGGTCTCTGTCAGACCGCAGTCACTTGAACACGGGCTCCAGAGCGGTCAAACGCGGCACCGAGACTCCTAGCCGCCTGGCGTCTCTGAGAACGTCACGGGGATAGATGCTCGTCATGTCGTAGCTGCCGTGCCCGCTGTCTATCACCTGCTCCATGAGATAGCTGAAGTCATTGTTCCCGCCGAGCACCTTCTGTAAGCCGAAGGCGATGAGTCCGGCCGGCAGTCGGCGCATGGCGGTTGCTCCCAGCCGCGGAGTCCCACCCTTCGCTTCGAGGACGGCGATCATCTCGCGAATCTGGAGCACCGACTCCTTGATGGCCGAACGCGATCGTGCGTATTGACTGAAGCCGCCCATGCGGAGGATTCCGACCATGATGGCGGCGTCGAGGATGAAGTGGAACCACAGCCAACTCCTGAAGTCCGCTACATCTGAGATCGAGAAGCCGGCACCGGCGAAGAGCCTCCGCACCGCCTTGTGTCGCTCCGAGGGTACGTCGGAATCGATGAGGCCAAGGAAGACACTCTTGACCATGCCGCCGCGCAGAGTGCTGCCGTAGTACCCACCACCGGCTCCAGGGAATCCCCACACGATCTGATCCCGCGGAATGCCGGCTACCGCCTGTGTGGGCTCGACCCAGATGTTGTTGAAGACGAGTAGGGTCGCATCCCCGAGGCGCGGGGCGAGGAACTCAACCGCGCCGGCCAGCTGGTCGTGATTGACGCTGAGGATGACGAGGTCGTAATCGTTGTCAGCGCTGAGCTCCTCGCGCATCGTAATGGCCCAGCGTTGCCTGACCTGCCGATTGACCCGTCGCTGTCGCCCATCTCTGATCTCGAGGTCAACGTAGGGACCGAAGTCGGCCGATCGGCCGGGACGGACATAGAAGTCAACATCGTGGCCAGCCCTCTCCAGCGCCCAGCCGTACTGCGTCGCGATCACTCCGCGCCCGAACATGAGAATCTTCATCTGCATCCCTCTCTTCTCCGGCAGTGCGCCGGACAGTGACTCAACCTCCCTGAAACGGAAGGTGCTTTTCACTTAGACTAAGCAGGAAAGCGGAAGAGACATTCCGTATTTCTGGAAGTGAGAGAAGATATGGCCGAACCCACTCAGATCGACCGCTCAAGGCTGCGCTCGGATGCCGCCCGCAACCGCGATCGCATCATCACCGCCGCCCACGAGCTCTTTACGGAGCGCGGTATCGACGTGCCTATGACAGCGATCGCTCGTCGCGCAGAGGTTGGAGCGGCGACACTGTTCCGTCGTTTCGGCGACCGTCAGGCACTCATCGCTGAGGTCTTCGCCACTCAGTTCGACCGCTGCGAATCCGTCCTCGAAGAAGCGATCGCCGACCCCGATCCTTGGCATGGCTTCTGCACCCTCATCGAGGTGGTGTGCCGAATGCAGATCGAGGACCGCGGTTTCACTCAGGCGTTCCTCTCCGCGGCCGCCGACGGAGTCGACATCGCAGGTAAGCGCACGGAAGCTGAGGCGGGATTCGCACAGATCGTCCGTCGCGCTCAGAACTGCGGACAGCTCCGCCCCGACTTCGCTCCCAGCGACATCACGATGATTCTGCTCGCCAATGGCGGCCTCAGCCAAGCACCGGAAGAGCACGCCCCCGATCTCTCACGACGGCTCGTCGCCTACCTGCTGCGCATCTTCGCCACCGATGCCGCGCGCCCCCAGTCTCCTCTGCCGCGACCGAGCACCATGGGTCTGCACGAGGTCCTCCCCTCCGCGTGACCAGTCGGCGGTTACTCGGCAGGGACGGACACAGGTCGGCAGGGACGGGCACAGGTCGGCAGGAACCACGGCCGCCGGTCAGCTCTGAGGTCTCACATCTCTTCGTGACTCAGGGGGTCACGGTCCTTCATCCGGCCGCGCTCGAGACCGGAGATGGCGGCCACCTCGGCGGGGGTGAGTTCGAAGCCGAAGATGTCGGCGTTGAGCTTCTGCCTCTCAGGCGTCGCGGACTTCGGGATCGGCAGGCTGCCCACCTCGAGGTGCCAGCGGAGGACAACCTGGGCCGGTTCGACCCCGTGAGCAGCCGCCGCCTCGGCGATGGGAGCCTCATCGAACAGTCCTTGGTCGCGATACAGCGGTGACCAGGATTCGGTCTGGACGCCGATGGATTTGTGGAAGTCGATGAGCTTGCTCTGCGGGAAATAGGGGTGGAGTTCGATCTGGTTCACCGCCGGGGTGACTCCGGTTTCGTCGATGAGCTCCTGCAGCATCGCCTCGGTGAAGTTCGAGACTCCGATCGAGGTCACCAGTCCGCGCTCGCGCAGCTCGATGAGGCCGCGCCAGGTGTCGACGTACTTGCCCACACTCGGGTTGGGCCAGTGGATGAGGTGCAGGTCGAGACGCTCGAGTTCGAGCCTAGCTAGGGATTCCTCGGTGCTGGCGATGGCTTCGTCGAAACCGTGGTGTCGGCCCGGAATCTTGCTGGTGATGAAGAGTTCATCGCGACCGACTTTGGAGTCGATGACGGCCTGGCCGACCTCGCGCTCGTTCTCGTAGTTGACCGCAGTGTCGAGCAGACGGTAGCCGTTGTCGATGCCGGCGATGATCGCGCCGACTCCCTCGGCATCATGCATGGCGTAGGTGCCGAGGCCGAGCTGAGGGATGCTCGCGCCGTCGTTGAGTTCAAGGGTCGGAATCGCTGAGCTGTGCTCTGAGGTAGACATGCCCCAACCCTATGACCGCCGAGGTGGTTCCGGCCAGAGTACGGGCCCGACCAGAAGAACCGATCGGGCCCGATCACACCAGAGTGAGACGAATGCAATCAGTTGTTATTCACGGCATCAAGTTCGTCGGCCTCGGGTTCTCTTCCGTTTCCGTTCGTTCCTCCCCGCCCCGCGCCGTTGGGATCAGTTCCTCCAATCGTCGAGCGAACTAGAGTCTTCCGGCTCCGGTTAACGAAGGCATCAGCTTTCGCGAATTCGGCCGGGGTCAACAGCGACACTCCTACATAGAGGACTAGGCTTGCGCCCAAACCGATGAGCACCCTGGTCACCGATCCTTCACCCCAGAAAGACGGCAGAGGGATGCCGAGTTCGATAAGGAACCCATAGAGGATGAATCCCCCGCCGCCGATGATCGAGGCAATAGCTCCGGCCGAGTTCGCACGGCGCCAGAAAAACCCGAGAACAAGTGGGAAGAAGACGCCAGCCGCCAGCATCTCGGAAGCAAGAGCCAGCAGAGTCAGCGCGCTCGGCAGCTGGACAGCGACGACGAAGCCGACGATCGCCGCAACCAATGTTGCGCCCCGAGCGATCCACACCTTCTGCTTGTCCTCGATATCGCGGTGCAAAGCCTTCGTCGTCAGCTCGGTGAGGTAAAGCGAGGACAAGTTGAGAGTGGTGCAGATCGTAGACATGATCGCTGCGGCGATGCCAATAAAGACCAGAACTCCGAAGATCGGTAGGAAGTGGCTGGTGGCCAGCGTGGCAACGACCCCCTGCTCAGGCGGTTCATTGAATGCGGCGATCGAAGCGATGCCGGCAAAGACAACGAGGAAATACAGCGGAAGAAAGTACACCATCGCATGTACCGTGACGCTTCTCGCTTCCTTTGGGGATTTCGTCGCCTGCAGACGCTGCCAAGCCGCCGGGTCAATCGTGAATGCCAGACCGAAGGCGATGACGTACCCGAGGTTCGGGCCGAAGCCCTCCCAAAGGTTGAGAAATGCCGCATCACGCTTCGTTTCGATCGTCTGGATAATCGCATCTGGACCACCTGAGACGATAACGGCACCCACGAAGGTGACGATGAGTCCGAGCATGAAGAATCCGAATTGTGCTGTCTCAGTAAGCACGACGGCCCGGAATCCACCGATCATCGCGTAAGCGAGCGAGAACGCAATGGCAATGGCGACTCCCCAGATGAAGCTGATCTCGAAAAACACCATGAAGAACAGGCCAAGGGCCACCATCTGACTCGCACCCCACACGATCAGGTAGATCGCGGTGACGATGGAGAGCACAGTCCCCGCCACCTTGTTGTACCGTGCAGTCATGATCCCATCTTGGGACAGCATTCCCGCACGACGGATGATCGGCCCGAGGAAGAAGAGTGCGATAACAGCGATTACAGTGGGTCCGCCAAGGACCCACCACGAACCCATCCCCTCGGTGTTCGCCGCGTCGACGGAGATGAGCGCCGAGTTGCCGCCGTACCAGGTGGCGACGAACGCCATCGCCAGCATCCAAGCGGGCATCGTATTCCCACCGAGGAAATAATCGTTTTCATTGCCGGTGCGCCTCTTATACAAGGAGACACCGAGAAGTATGAGAAAGTAGGCGGCGAGCGCGCCCATGAGCCAAAAGGGAGACATCGTTGTTTCCTTCCGCAGACAGTTTTGTCACCGTGAGCAGAGAGGCGGAGGCTCCTTTGCGTCGCCGCATTCACCGCTGACGGTTGACGGCTACTCTTCTGCGACCACAGTGATCGAGACAACCATGATTCCCGGCACGTGAGAATTGAGATCGCGGGTCTCTCTTTAACCTGTCCACACTGGTGTCTTGTACATGGCCCAAGCGACAAAGCTGAAAGGCCCTGAAGTCTGGAGGACCAATGACGGTGACCCTACTCGGCAGCCCGGCAATCGGTGATTTCGACGGCATCGACCTCGATATGCTCATCCGCCAGGGGTTTCGCCCTGTGCCGGTCGACCGCATTCGAACGCTCGCTTCCGAGGTGCTCGGCATCGATCTCATCCCCGGCGAAGTGGCCCCAGCTTCCGTTCCAGGCTCACATGTCGAGGTCGCAGTTCCCCTACCCGACGGCCCTGCGATCCGTCATTACTCGCTACTGGCGGGCGCAGCCAATCGCCTGCGGGTCGCTGTGCTACGGGAACGCCACGGCCGCGGCGCGTCCGCCTGGCTGCACGAGAATCTCGATTCGTGCACGTCTCTGCTCATCCGTGGTCCCCGCGACACCTTTGGCTACGGCGGCACCGGCCCGGCGTACTTCGTCGCCGGCGGCATCGGCATCACCCCACTGACCGCGATGATCTCCGCAGCCGCTTCGTCAGGTCGGGACTGGCATCTGCTCTACGTCGGCCGTCAGCAGGAATCGATGGCTTTCGCTGATGACCTTGTTACAGAATTCGATTCGAGTCGTGTGACGGTCCACATCACCGAGGCAGCCGGACGACCAGATGTCGTATCCGCGGTGGAGGATTGGGCTTCCTCAAGGAACGAGCCGACCACTGTGTTTACCTGCGGCCCGGTGCCCCTGATGCGAGCCCTCGAAGTCGGGTTCGAACAGCACCCGAGCATTTCCGTGATCAGCGAGGCTTTCGACGAAGACAACGAGGCGGGTGCTTCGACGCAGGTGGGTTCAGGTCTCAGCAGTGCCGCGTCGAGCGTTTCCAGATCGGATTCAGCCACCAACGGAGCGACCGGCACGGAGTCCGTAGGAATAGATGAGGCCTTCATCGTTGAGCTCGGGGACGGTTCCGAGGTCGAGGTGCCGAGCGAATGCACAATCATCGACGCCCTTAACCGAGCCGGTGTGCACACCCTGAGTTCCTGTCAGAAGGGCACCTGCGGCACTTGTGAGACCGCCATTCTCGACGGACGCGCCGACCACCGGGACTCCGTGCTCTCGGATGAAGAGCACGCGGCGCAGGAGACGATGATGATCTGTGTCTCCCGAGCCTGTGGGAAGCGCATCGCCTTGGACCTCTGAGGCGTCGATTCGGAATTCTACAGAGTAGGGTCCGGTGACAGTTGCAGTCGGCAACTGTCACCGGGCACCGGGAATCTCAGCCGCGAGCTGCCGTCAATACTGCGCGCTGCTTGACCAGCTCCGCTGCCGTGCGCACCTGCGGGTAAAGAACGACGTCGCGGGTCAGGTGGGCGATGGTCTTCCCCTGCTTGTCCGAGGTCGACCGCAGCATCGCCGAGACATTCCGTGCTGTCGCCGACAATTCTGATTCAGACACCGGAGTGCCATCGGGCCGTCCTGCCTGCACCCGCAGTTCGAGTGCCTGCACCGACATGAGAAGTTCGACGCCGACGACGACTTCGACGTTGGCCACGATTTGCCGCAGGTGCCGTCCGGCGTTGTTCGCCATAGACACGTGGTCCTCCTGATTCGCCGAGGTGGGGATCGAGTCCACGGAATCAGGATGTGCCAAGGTCTTGCAGTCGGAGACAAGAGCGGCGGCCAGATATTGCGGGAGCATGAAACCGCAGTCGAGTCCTACCTGTTCGGAGTCGACGAGCATGTCCGGCAGGCCTCGGTTGAGAGTGCCGTCATCGAGCCGGAAGATGCGACGTTCGGTGATGTTGCCGATCTCGGTGGCTGCGATGGAGAGGAAGTCCGCGGCGAAGGCAACGTATTCAGCGTGGAAGTTTCCGCCCGAGACGGCTTTTAGATCACGGTTGAGATCCGGGAACACCAGCGGGTTGTCCGTGGCTGCATTGATCTCCCGCTCGATGATCCCGAACGCGAAGTCGAGAGTGTCGGCAATCGGACCGAACACTTGGGGCACGCACCGAAGGGAGTAGGCGTCCTGGGGCGGTTGACGCTGGGGGTCATTGTCTCTGTCCCCCGTCGTCAGATGCGAGTCGTGCATGTATTCGCGCATGCGCTCGGCGACCTCGATTTGCCCCTTCTGGCCGCGAGCTTCATGAAGCTCGGAGATGAAGGCATCGCCGAATCCCAACAGCGCTTCGATCGACATGCAAGCTGTTACCTCAGCGGTATGCAGTGCGCCCTGCACGTCCCAAACAGCGAGTGCGGCCTGGGCGAGCGAGAACGACGTGCCGTTGAGGAGGGCGAGACCGTCCTTCGCGCCGACGGGGATGCGTTTGAGTCCGGCCATGGACATCGCCTCATGTCCCGACACAATCCGGCCGTCGACGATCGCTTCCCCGGAATTCTCAGGTTCGTCGCTGCCGTCAGGGGCGGTAGTGAGCACGAGTGCGATATGGGCCAGCGGAATGAGGTCGCCCGAGGCTCCGAGCGAGCCGTATTCGGGAACGGCTGGCCACACATCGGCATTGAGCATGGCGACGAGGCCCTCAACGAGTGCCCACTGGATCGCCGAGTACCCCTGCGTGAGGGAGACGACCCGGATGAACATAGTCGCCCTCACAACCTCTTCATCGACGACCCGCCCCACGCCTGAGGCATCCGCCAGAATGAGGCGTCTGGAGAGCTCGGCAGCATCATCTGCCGAGGGGAAGGCCTGTCGACCGGCAAGCGAACCGAAACCGGTATTGACCGAGTAGATCGCCTCGACAGGTTCACCGGCGCGCATGCGAGCGATGACGTCATCGAGCCATGCTCGTGATTTGGCACAGTGGGCCTCGATCTCGGGAGCCAGCCGGATGCGGCGCCGGAACCGAGCCACATCGATAAGCTCTTCCAAAGTGGCAGGTTCGAGGCCGAGGACGAGATCCTCTCCGGGAAATTCGTCACGGGTGCAGGCAGCGGCGGTATCGATCAAGTCGGATCCTCTCATAGGGGTGGTCTGTTTCGGGTGCTGGGTGCGTGAACGTTGGGTTTTGATCGCTGGGGTCTCAGTGCGCCGGTCGCGGTTCAGGCCGCATGTGCCTTTAGCGGCACCGTCGCATAGCTCTGCAACGTCGTATGGATAAGCCGTTCGGTGGGCCCTGTTTGCTCGAGACTCGCAATACGGGTAACGAATGCGGAAAGAAAGGCTTCCATCTCCATACGTGAGATTGGCTGGCCCACGCACTGGTGGATCCCCATGCCGAAGGTCAGGTGTCCGCTCGAGTCTCGGTCGTACCGGTAGACGTCGGCGTCATCTCCCCATTTGGTCTCGTCCCTGTTTGCGCTACCGGGAAACACGAGAACCTTTGTCTCGGCAGGTATTTCGACACCGGAGAGCACCGTGTCTCTCGACGTGGTGCGGTAAAAAGCATAGAAGGGACTTTCGAGCCGAAAAGACTCGTCGATGGCGAAGCGCATTCGTCGCGGATCAGCATGGATCTTCGCATATTGGTCGGGGTGACGAGCCAGAGTATTCAGCGTATTCGTGATCGCATAGATGGTCGTGTCCAAACCGGCCGACAGAAGCGCCCTGACCAGCAGTGTGGCCTCTTCGGGGGAGATCTCTCCAGAGTCGGCGAATTCCCACAGCTGAGCTCCCATGCCGGAGGGGTCGAGGACCTCGCGGGCACAGTTCGCCAGCACCCAGTCATAGGTTCCTTCAGCCTCGGCGATCCACCTCTTGGCGACCTCATTCTGGGGTCCGAAGGTGGCGAAGTTCGCCGCTCCCTGGACTAGGAGGTTCTCTGCTCTGCCCTCACGGGGAATGCCGACCGCATCGCCGAAGACACGCAGCACGTATTGCTCAGCCAGACGGGCGGCGTCGAATTCACCATTCTCGGTTGACAGGATCTCGTCGATGGCGGTCTTCGCGTAAGTGGAGAAGTCCTTCCGCCTCGGCCGCAGTTTTCGCGGCGTGATGACACCGTCCATCGCCATCCGCATTCGAGTGTGCAGGGGCGGATCGACTTCAAGGATTCCGGGTTTGCGAAGGGGCGGGTTGTGATGGATGTTGACGCTGCCAACTCCTGCCCCGGAAATAAATGTGCGATGATCTTCAAGAATTTCGCGCACTTCGGAATCCCGGCCGAAAGCAGGCACCTCATATTCACTCAACCAGGCGGCGGGACCTCGTGCTCGCAAGCGGCTCATGAACGGATAGGGGTCGGCGAGGTTTTCCAGCGAATAGGGGTCTTCATTGAGGACGGGGATATCTGAAATCCGAATCTCATTGCTTCGAGTGTCCACTGCAGTGGACTCTGTTGAAGTTGATTCCGTCGATGTGTTCACCATGGATGACCTCCATTGCTCGTTCTCCAGCGAACCGAACCGGGCCCTGTCGCCCGACGTCGCGGCACAGGGTTGTACGGTCTTCTTCCCTTCAGATTAGGAAGTCGGACATCTTCCGGCGAATCGAATTCTCACGTGGTGGGAATCCGGACTCGGAGGTCAGCACACCTCAAGTAGCTCGGCCCTTAACGCTTCGACTGCCTCGAGAAGGACCGGTTTGAGCGATGCTGCCGTCACATTGCCGAAGCGTTCGGAGCGTCCTGCCAGCGTCAGGGAGCACAGGACTTCACCACGGACGGTAACCGGATATGAAAGGGCGTTCGCGCCGGTGCCCATTTCGGATTGAGAGTAGGCGAACCCATCGGTGCAGATCCGACGAAGCGAGGCTAAAAGAGCTTCCTCTGAATGGTGAGATCCGTCGACAACCTCAGCGATAATCTGTGTGGGAGCGTGAGCAAGCAATACTCGTTGTCCGGCACCGCTGTCCAGAGGAAGGACCTCGTAGGTGCGAAAGGCAATTTCCGCGTCTTCGTCGGGGGCAACTTGCCTCAGACACACTGCTCTGCGCCCTTCTCTCACTGCCAGGACTGAAGTTCTGCCGCTGCGTTCGCTCAATTCGCGGAGGAACTTGTTGCCGACGTCAAGCAAATACGATCGGGTTGTCGCGGCACCCGACCATGAGCTCAAGCGGGCGCTGGGTAAGTATCGTCCTCCAAATTCTTCGACGAGGTCGAATTCGCGCAGTGTCTTGAGGTATCGATAGGTCGTCGACAGTGGAAGGCTGAGAGTTGCAGCGAGGCTTTTCGCGTTGGTCTCACCTGTTTCTGCAACGGCCGAAAGAATCCGCAGTCCGCGTTCCAGTGCGGTGTCGCGTCCCGCCGTGTCGGGATCAAAGCTAGAACGATTTGCTGGGCGAATTCTCTTGCTTGGATCTGGCAGCTCTGCCATCGGGACCTCGAGTCAATTGGGGCGTTCAGGTACGGCGCTAACCGCCAAAGTGATCATATCTGCAGACCGACCTCGTCCTACATAGACGAACTCCATACCCGCCCTGGCCATCGGGAGGGTGAACGCTTTGCTGCCACGACCTCAGCCAAGGACGAATAGCTCAATGAGTTTTGCGAACACAGAGGCAGGCACCACATGGCGGGCCCGGTCGCCATGTGGTGCGCTATCGCCTCGATTTCATTGCGCTCGCATTCACTCAGTTCAATAGATAGTCGCTACGAATTTGCGTTTACGGGGAGCTGAAACACATAAGAACGCCACGGCATCAACCCCGAGGAGCCACCGCGCTCCGCCTGGGGAAGACGCCGAAAACCTCGGAGGCAACAGATCGTTCCCAGCGGATGAGAATTGCGTTTGAGAACAGAGCATCACTTCCCACAGGATTGGGCCCGACCACGTACCAACACGAAGGAGTGCCATGTACGAACCGCTCGTTGTCGCCCTCGGCCTACTCGCCTGCATGGCAGTCGGAGAAGTCCTCGCAACTATTACACGCGCCCGCGTTCCCTCTCTACTGATAAGCATGGGCTTGTACCTAGCGGCAGTTTGGTGTGGGGTTTTCAGCCAAGATTCCGTTGACCAGCACACGCTAGTTGCTGTCGGAAATCTCCTGACGGGACTGTTGATCATGCATCTTGGAACGATGATGCCGCTATCAACCCTTAAGGTTCAGTACAAGTACGTGCTTGTCGCACTTTCCGGCATGCTCGGGGCGGTGCTGCTGGTAGTCGGAGTTGGTTCTTTCATCATTGGCTATCATGCTTCGGTAGCTGGAGCTGGCCCTGTAGCCGGAGGATTCATTGCCACTTTGATATCCACCAACAAACTGACCGAAATCGGATTGGAAAACTTGGTGCCAATCCCCGCGCTGATCCTCGCGCTGCAACAGTTGATCGGCCTACCAATCGCGATGCTATTTCTCCGTCGATACGCCATCAAATGGATCGCCCAATCTAGAAGCCAATCAGCACATGTCACCGCACTGGCGGGCGCAACCACCAGCTCTGGCGGTTCTGCGCCGACTCCTCTTAGTTCGCCCCCAACTGAACCAGACGTGGAGGATGACGGGCCATCGCCACTTTTCCCAAACCAAATGTACTCACCCGCGGTGATACTCGCGATTTTGGTGGCCGGAACGCTGGCAGCCACATGGATTGGGGAAACTACAGGCATCAGCTACACGCTGTGGTGCCTCGTTATAGGCTTCGCGCTCAGAGCTTTCCGGATACTTCCCGCGCGTTCGCTCGATAAGGCAGGAAGCTTCGGTTTTGCGACTACGACTGTGACGCTGGTGGTCATCGTTGCCGTCGGCACTGTTACCCCGCAAAATTTGCTTCAAGCTTTGCTGCCGACTCTCGTGATCTTGGTCCTTGGCCCGATTGGCATCATGATTGGCGGCTCCGCTACCGCCAAGCTACTTCGGCTGGATCGAAATTTGGCCACACCGGTCGCTCTGACTGCACTTTTCGGCTTCCCAGGAGATTTCATCATCTGCAAGGAAGTTTCCGAAGCTGTCACCTGCAATAAAACAGAGCGGCAAGCTCTTCTCAACCACATCTTCCCACCCTTATTGATTGGCGGCTTCACCACCGTGACGACGGGATCGGTTGTAGTTGCCTCCGTACTAATGAGCACTCTGTGAACTGACGAGTCAAATCGGACAGACCCCAATAGAACCTATCTGCTCAATTGATCCCGCTGAGATGAAAACCAGCACCGGGCTAAAACCAAAGGAGCCGAATTGACTGACCCGCTACGTGTGACCCCGGAAGTACAAAAGATCACTCGTGAACTTCGACATGAAATTCACCAGAATCCCGAAATTGGCACCGACCTCCCCGCAACCCAAGCAAGCGTTCTCAAGTCGATCAACGGGCTCGAATCGCTTGAAGTATCTACGGGCACTCGCCAGTCTTCAATTGTTGCGGTTCTGCGGTCCCCCCGTTCGAATCCTGACGCGCCAGTCATATTATTGAGAGCTGACATGGACGCTTTGCCTGTAGAAGAAAAGGTCGAAATTGGGTATGCATCTCGAATTCAAGGATTGATGCACGCTTGTGGACATGACGTTCACACTGCAGGCCTAGTCGGCGCAGCTCATCTACTTCATGCGAACCGGAGAGAACTGAAATGTGACGTCGTCTTCATGTTTCAGCCTGCCGAAGAAGAATATGTGGGCGCGAAATGGATGATCGAAGATGGTGTACTTAGGAGCGCAGGGCGGCCGATTTCAGCGGCTTTTGGCGTGCATGTGTTCTCAGGAACGCTGGAACCCCGAACCTGGTACATTCGACCTGGCACGGTCATGGCTGGTTGCGACGAAGTGAGAATAGTCATCCGAGGTATTGGGGCCATGGTTCCCTCCCACATCAAACCCTTGACCCAGTACCTGTGGCTTGTGAAATCGGACTGGGCCTCAACACCATCGTTGCAAGAAAATTCGGACCTTTTGAACCAGTTGTAGCAACCCTTGGATCTCTTCAAGCAGGCAACAGTTCAGTGATAATTCCCGAAACTGCAGAAATGCGTATCTCGTTACGGAGCTTTTCGCCCGAGGTGAAGCACCGCCTGCTCGAAGCAGTTCAGCAACTCGCTCATTCGACTGCCGAGGCCTATGGCCTGAAAGCGGAAATCGAAGTCATGCCTGATTATCCGGTCACAGTAAACGATGAGAGAGAGGCCATCTACTCTCGGACAGTCATCCAATCAGTCTTCGGACCGGACCGAGCCCGTGAGCTCGTCGAACCGCTTTCCGCATCGGAAGACTTTGCTCATGTCCTGGCCGAAGTTCCAGGTACATTTGCCCTCATCGGAGCAGAGCCGGAAGAAAAAGCAAGTGAAACAAATCACTCGCCACGCGCTTCTTTCGCCGACTCCTCGATAGACGATGTCACAGAGTTTCTGACCAATGCGGCGTGGTTTCGTGAGTCCTAATCGGGTTCAATTACCCCAACTTTCTGCCCTGTCACATTCAGTAGCATGCAGAAGCCCCGGTGTTGACTTCGCAAAAGAAGATCCTGCGTCAGGAGCCCCTAGTCGTCCGTGGACAGCTGTCGGACCAGCCTTGCAGGCGCGGTGTTCCGGTAGGAGTCGGTGAGCAGCTCAAGGAGCTCTTCTTCGGAGAGTTCAGCAACTTCCAGACCGATCCACCCCGCGGGACCCAGGTACATGGGCACGAAGGCATCAGGTCGCTCCATCAGCACCTCGGCGTGCATAGGTTCGGGCAGGATGAGCACCGCCTGCGGATGCTGTTCCATCTCCCCGGTCACGTGCTTCCGGGTGCCGCCATAATGGGCGAAGACCTTCTTCGTGAAGAACGCGGGCCGTCCATGCGAGACCTTCTCCTGAGCATCGGGAAGACTCAATGCGGCCCTGCGAACCCGCTCCAGCAGTGGGTCGTCAGGATCGAACATCTGCGGATGTGCCATGGGCTCACACTACGCGCAGTGTGAGCCCATGGGCCCAGCTTTTCCCTCTTTACTTCACGACCCCGAGCACCTCATTGAGTGCTTCCGTCGCCGAGGGGTGGGTGTAGATCGTGTCGCGCAGCTCAGTCGCGGTGACGTCGTGGCGCATCGCCAGGGCCACGGTGTTGATGACCTCCTGCGAATGCACATGGACGAGGGCCGCGCCGAGGATGCGGTCAGTCTTTCCGTCGACGACGAACTTCACGATGCCGCGGGGGTCACCTTCGATCTTCGCCCTCGGTGCCGCCGCGATGTCGGCCATCGCCTTCGCCCCGACCATGACGTCATAGCCCTGCTCGCGGGCGGCGTCCTCGCTCAGCCCCACACGTGCCACGGGCGGGGTGAGGAACATCGTAAACGGCACGGCAGACCGGTCTTCGGTCGTGCGCTTGCCCTCGCCGAGCAGCTGATCAGCAAGGATGCGGTTGTCGTCGAGGGAGATGTAGGTGAACATGGGTCCGCCGTTGACGTCGCCAGCGGCGAACACATCCTCGGCTGAGGTGCGCAGGTGCTCGTCGACGGTGATGAAGCCGCGCTTGTCGGTTTCGATGCCTGCCTTGTCCAGGTTGAGGCCCTCGGTTCCCGACGCACGACCGACGGCCAGGAGGACAGCCTCAGCGTCGATGGTCTTCTCTTCACCTCCGACCTCATACGTCACGGTGGCCTTGTCGGGGCCATCGGCGACGGCAGTCACGGAGGCCTCGTTGACGATGGTGACGCCGTCATCGGCCAGGGCCTTGGCAACCACCTCGGCGACATCGGCGTCCTCGCTGGCCAGGGGACGTTCGCCCCGGTCGAGGACGGTGACCTGGGATCCGAAGTGGGTGAACATCGACGCGAACTCGAGTCCGATGTAGCCACCGCCGACGACGACCAGGCGCTTGGGAAATGGCGAGACGTGCTGCAGGGCTTCGGAGTCATAGATGCGTCCGCCGAGCGTCGCCCCGTCGATCGGTGGGATGTTCGCGATCGAACCGGTGTTGACGACGACGGTGTCGGCGGTGATCGTCATCGTATCCTCACCGCCGGTGACGAGGACTTCGCGTTCGCCGGTGAACTCGGCACGTCCGGAGACCAGCAGGACCGAGTCGAGGTCGTTCAACATGGAGAAGTTCTTCTTCCGCATCGCCCCGGTCAGGGTGTCGCGGCGTTCGACGGCCTTGGCGAAATATTCGTCGGTGTCATCGCCATCGCGTTTGTTCTCCGCGTCGTGGACGAGGATCTTCGTGGGGATGCATGCGATGTTGATGCAGGATCCGCCGATCATGGCATCGGACTGCTCGACGACTGCGACGCGCTTTCCGGCTCGGGCCATGGTGCCGGCGAGAGTCTTTCCGCCCTTGCCCCATCCGATGACGAGGAGGTCTACGTGTTCGTGCTGATCAACTGTGTTCTCGACCATGATCGGTTCCTTCCAGCAGATGATTCGGTCTGGCCAGACTACTCCGGCCAGGTAAAGCTCAAAACTCGCCGAGGTGACTCGATGTCAGGGCCATCGAGCTGGGATTGCCGCGGGTGGAGTTCATCGTGAAGCTGGCCTTCCACGGGAGGTAACGGTCATCCGAGGACTCGATCAGGTCGCCGGTGCTCGTGAATGCGCGACGTCGAACCCGCAGCAGCGGCGTGCCGACGGGGACCTCGAGCAGAGCGGCGTCGTCCTCATTGGCTCCGATCGCATCGATGGTCCGCGACGTTCGGCTGATGTCGACACCCTGGTCGATGAGCTCCTGGTAGATCGAGCCGGAGTCGGTGTCGAAGGCGAGCACATGACGGCCGACTTCCAGTGGATAGTTCAATCGCTCGACCATGGTGGGCACATCGTCCATGAGGCGGAGCCTGAAGACTGAGACGACCGGGTCTCCGTCTGAGATCCTCAGGCTCGCGGCCAGTGACTTCTCGGCGGGCCTGCGGGTGACCCACTGGGTGCGCTGACCTGGAACGATATCAGCATTGTGGCACCACTGGGAGAAGGAGATGATGTCGTCGAAGGACTGGGTGGGCACATTGTCGAGGACGACCGTCCGACGCCCTCTCCCGGAGGAGATCAGCCCCTCGGTCCGCAGGGTCGACATGGCCTGCCGGACGGGGCCGCGGGAGGTGGTGAATTTGCGGGTCAGCTCCGCCTCTGAGGGCAGCTCGTCGCCGGGCTGGAAATACCCTTCGCGAATGGCTGTTCGCAGATAGTGGGCGATCTCGTCGTATTGCTGTCGCGTGCGTTGCTGTGTCATCTGTACAGGTCTCGTCTGCGTCGGGGATGAGGACAAGTGCTTCCAACTGTATTGCTGTGCCTGTATTGCTGTGCTGCTCGGGCGGCGGCATCTCCTACTTCCTATCCGTCTCGGATGAACCGGGAACGCCGCCCGCAGGGAACAACGTCAACTTCAGGTGAACAATCACCGAACTTGTACATACATGTACTCAGCGTACGGCAACAAGCGGACAGGATGGGGACATGCCGAAAACTGATCTCATCATCGTCGGCTCAGGAATCCTGGGCCTGGCCACCGCATTCCTCGCATACCGACAGGGCCGTACCGTCCGCATCATCGACCGCTCTGCGCGACCTGTCGGCTCCTCCATCCAGAACTTCGGTCACGCCTGCTTCACCGGGCAGGCCGATGAAATCCAACCCTTAGCCATGGCATCTCGTGCCGGCTGGCAGGAAGCTGCCGCAGCAACCGGGATCTGGGCCGCCGAAACCGGCACATTCGCCCCCGCCATGACCGAGCCCGAGCTTCACATCCTGCAGGAATTCGCCGCCCACCGAGGCTCGGATCAGGTGCAGATGCTCGATGCCGGGGAGGTCGCCGACGCCATCGGCAATCCTGATCTTCACGCCATCGGCGGGGCTCACCTGCCCCTGGACATGCGCGTGAACCCGCGTGAGGCCGCACCTGCGCTCGCGACGTGGCTGGCCCGCGAGGGCGTCGAGTTCGGTTGGAGCACCACCGTCACCGAGGTGGCCGGAGGCACCGTGTCCACCAACCGCGGGGACTTCCACGCCGATCAGGTCGTCGCATGCCCCGGCCTTGGCCTGTCCGCCCTGTTTCCCGCCATCGCCGACGCCCATGAGGTGCGGATCTGCACCCTGGTCATGTCGCTCATCGACCGCCCGCAGCACCTGCCCTCTGGGTTCGCAATGTTCACAGGCACCTCAATGGCCCGCTACGACGGCTTCGCCGCGATGCCGGGAGCCGCCGCCCTGCGTGAGGATCTCGCCCAGCGTGAGCCGGAACTCGTCGACGCGATCGCCAATCTCATGGTCACCGACATACCGGGCGGACTGCTCATCGGGGACTCGCACGCGTATGACTTAAGCCCCGAGCCCTTCATCGACGAAGGCATCGCGAACCTCCTGCTGGACAGGGCCACCACCCTCCTGGGCATCGAGGAACCTGTCGTTCTCCAGCGCTGGCTCGGGCAGTACACGAACAGCACCAACACCAATCTCATCCTTGAGCGCCCCGACGACCAGACAACGGTCGCCGCGGTCACCTCGGGGGTGGGAATGACCCTGTCATTCGGCATCGCAGGACGCATCCTCAACGACCTCCCACTCGACAGTGGTGCCGGAACTGGAGCGTCCGCAGAATCCGAACCTCTCGCTGAGACGCCAGCCACATTCACGACGAGCACCCCAACCGCCGATGAAGTTGTCATGTCCGCCCGATGAACAGGCGCGAATTGTATAGACATGTCGTTTCGGGTTGTCGAAGAATGAAACCAAACGATCACCCCGACCACTCGAAAGGCAAGCCGCCCATGGCTCTGTTCCCACGCTTCGGCGCCCGTCCGATCCGATCTCGCACTGCGCGTGCCCGCACCGTCCGGTCTCTCACGGCCGCAGCACTCGCACTTCCCCTGCTCGCCGCCTGCGGCTCGGCCGGCGGCGATGACGACACCATCACCTTCGCCGCAGTCCCGGCCGAGTCCTCCTCCACTCTGGAATCATCCTTCGACGATGTCACAGCTCTGTTGGAAGAGGAGACCGGTAAGAAGGTTGAGTTCGAGAACGCCTCCGATTACGCGGCGGTGATCGAAGGGATGCGAGCCGGCCAGATCGATGCGGCCTCATTCGGCCCCTTCGCCTATGTCATCGCCAAAGACTCCGGCATCGACATGGACGCTGCCGCGGCTCCGACTCACGACGCCGACAAGGCCCCGGCCTACACCTCGCTTGCCTATGCCAAGAAGGGCTCGGGCATCAAAGGTCTGAGCGACCTCAAGGGCAAGAACGTCTGCTTCGTCGACAAGGCCTCCACCTCGGGCTACCTCGTGCCGATGAAGGGAATCATGGACGAGGGCCTCGACATGGACAAGGACATGAAGCAGACGCTGACCGGTGGCCATGACGCCTCGCTGCTGTCTCTGGACTCCGGGGAATGCGATGCGGCCTTCGCCCACGACACCATGCTGAAGACACTTGAAGACTCCGACCAGGTGAAGGCGGGCAGCCTGGAGGCCGTGTGGGAATCCGACCCGATCACCGAGGACCCCATTGCAGTCAACAACGAATCCCTCGATCCCGAGCTGGCCAAGCAGATCACCACTGTTCTGCGCGAAAAGGCCAACATCCCAGCGATGATCGACGCCGGCGTCTGCTCCTCCGAAGATGACTGCGTCCTGCCCGAAGAGATCGAATACGGCTACGCCGAGGTCGACGACTCCGACTTCGATTCCATCCGCGACATCTGCGACGCCACCAAGGCAGACGCCTGCAAGAGCATCGGCTAGGAGAAGCACCCATGAGCATCCATCGACACACCACCAGCACCAAGACCGCTGAGCTCCAGCGAGAGATCGACGATATCTACTCGGTCCAGCTCGACCACGTGACCAAGGATTTCGGCGGTGGAGCCCTCGGACTCGATGACGTCAATATCGGGTTCCGCACCGGCAGGGTCACCGTTCTGCTCGGCCTGTCGGGATCGGGTAAGTCGACGTTGCTGCGCCACATCAACGGTCTGCACACCCCCACCTCGGGCACGGTGCGTGTCCTGGGCCAGGACGTGGGCTCGGTCGGGAAACGAGGGCTACGGGAGCTGCGCCGCAACATCGGCGTGATCTTCCAATCCTTCAACCTCGTCGGTCCGATGTCTGTGCTGGAGAACGTCTGCGCAGGACAGCTCGGCTCGTTGAAGGGACCGCGCATCTCGCTGATGATGTACCCGAAGTCCGTGCGCCGGGAAGCCATCGAAAAGCTCGACCGCGTCGGCCTGGCCGATCGCGCCTACCAGCGTGCGGACACGCTGTCGGGAGGTCAGCAGCAGCGCGTGGCCATCGCCAGGGCGCTCATGCAGCACCCCACGGTGCTGCTGGCCGATGAGCCTGTGGCCTCTCTCGATCCGGTCTCCGCACTCGACGTGATCAACCTGCTGCGCCAGATCGCCGAGGAGGACGATCTCACGGTCATCGCCTCACTTCACCAGGTTCAGCTCGCCATCGACTTCGCCGATCGGATCATCGGGCTGCGCAGCGGTCAGGCGGTTCTCGACCGCACAACCCAGGGCCTGAGCGCCGAGGAAGCGTCGACGATCTATTCGAGCGTCTCCGGCATGGACATCGCCGAGGCTGGGCCCGGTTCCGCGACGACCGCCACCGGTGTTGTGCGCACCCCGATGTCGAGTGGTGTCACCCGCTGATGTCCACCCTCATCGAGGCCCCATCCGAGGTTCGCGAGGCGCCGGCACGTCCACGTCCGGCCGGGTCGCGCATCGCCGCCACGATCGTGATGATCGCCTTGGTCATCTGCGGCGTCTGGTCCGTCGGCGCACTGGGCATCGATATCGGCACGATCGTCGATTCCGTCGACAATGCGGCAGACTTCTTCGCCCGCATGTTCCCTCTCGACTTCCCACCGTTGGCAGAGACCCTGTCGTTGGTGTTCGAGACCTTGGCGATCGTCTTCCTCGCGACTCTGCTTTCGGCTGCCCTGTCCATCCCGGTGGCCCTGGCCGCTGCCCGAGCCACTCGCTGGGGAGTCACCTCGCAGTGGATCGCTCGTGGGCTGACGGTGCTGGCACGTGCAGTACCTGACCTGGTGCTCGCGATCATCTTCCTGCGCATGTTCGGCCTCGGAGCCACTGCCGGCATCATCGCCATGGGCATCCATTCGGTGGGCATGATCGCCAAGCTCTACGCCGATGCTATCGAGGAACTCGACGACGGCCCCCGCGAATCCGTGGAATCCCTCGGCGGCAGCCGTGCTCAGCAGATCATGGCGGCCATCCCCCAGACGCTGATGCCCCAGCTCATCGCGACGGCCCTGCACCGCTTCGACATCAATCTGCGCACTTCTGTGCTGCTGGGTTACGTCGGTGTCGGAGGCATCGGTCTGGCGATCGCTGATTCCCTGCGCACGCTGGACTATCAGCGGGGCATGGCTCTCGCGGTGCTCGTCCTGCTCCTGTGCATCGGCATCGAACTCCTCTCCGGCGCTATCCGCGCTGCGCTGATGAAGTCAGCCGGGCAGAGGATCACCGGCGGCACGTGGGTCGATCGCCTGCTCAACCACGGCCGCGAGCCCGGGGTCAACGATCTCCACCTGACACCTCCGTGGAGTTCGGCCCGCCTCAAACGCTTCCTCTCTGTCGTACTGATCGCGGTCTTCACCGTTACGGCCCTGTGGCGCGTGGATGTGTCCTGGTCGGCGCTCATGCAGGGGCTTCTCGACCTGCCGAAGACCTTGGCGCTGTTCTTCCCACCTTCGTCCGGCGAGTCCATGTCCAACCTCTTCGAACAGCTGCTGGTCACCGTTCAGATCTCGCTCGCGGCCACTCTCATCGGCGCCGTTCTGGCCTTGCCGATCGGCATCCTCGCCGCCCGCAATGTCGTGGCGAATGCCTATGTGCACCAGACTTTTCGCGTGGTCATCGTTATTGTGCGCGGCATTCCCGAGCTGATCCTCGCGATCATCTTCGTCGTCATCTCCGGCCTGGGTGAGGTTGCAGGAACGCTGGCTCTGTCGATCGGCGCGATCGGCCTGCTCTCGAAGCTCATCGCCGATTCCCTGGAGGAGACCGACACCCAGGTGCAGGAAGCGATGCGGGCCACCGGTGCCAGTGACGCCCAGGTGTTCTTCTCCGCCACGCTGCGCCAGGCGGCCCCGGCCTTCGTTGCCCACACGATGTATCTGCTGGACAACAACATCCGCTCGGCCACGCTGCTCGGAGTCGTCGGTGCCGGAGGCATCGGATTCCTGCTGCTCAACGCCTCACGGGTCAACCAGTTCGACGTCGTCACCATGGTGCTCATCCTCATGGTCGCTGTCGTCCTCGCAGTCGAAGCACTGTCGATGTGGCTGCGCAGGGTCGTTCGCTGACGTCCAGGCCATTTCACACAACCGATTGCATACCCCTATTCCACACACTTCGGCCTCACACACCCTGTTCCTGATAACCCACACACTGTGTTCCAGATAGAAGGAGAAACATCATGATTGAACTCGCCATCTTCGACATGGCCAGCACCACCATCGACGACCGAGACGAGGTCTACCGTGTTCTGCGGGAGGCCACGGAACGTGAAGGTGCGGACTACTCGGACGAGGTGTTCCAGAAGTGGATGGGCACGGAGAAGAAGTGGGCGATCGAAAATCTGCTCCGCCTCGGCGGGGTCGAAGTCGATGCAGAGCTTCATGAGCGGGCCTGGGAATGGTTCCGGCAGGAGCTGCGCCGCACCTATACCGACAATCCGCCGAAGCCGCTGCCCGGCATCGAAGAGGCGCTGACGACCCTGCGCGAGCAGGGCATCAAGGTCGGACTGACGACTGGGTTCGCTCGGGAGATCGCCGATCTCATCTTCGCATCCATGGGATGGAAGCAAAGCGAGACCTTCGACGCTTCGTCCTGTGGTGATGAGGTCGAGGCCGGGCGGCCAGCACCTCACATGATCGAGACCGTCATGGAAAAACTCGGTGTCGAGGACACGGCGGCCGTCGTCAGCGTCGGCGACACCTCGGCGGATGTGCAGTCGGCCCTGCGCGCCGGTGTGGCCTCGGTGGGTGTGCTCACCGGGCACCTGAGCAGGGACGATTTCGAGGCCGAGGGTGCGCACCTGGTGCTCGAGTCCGTTGCGGTGCTCCCCGATGCTCTGGCCGACCTGCCGATTGCAGCCTCAGTTCCGGTGAACCAGTGACGGCGCAGGTTCAGACGCGGGTTCAGCCACAGTCTCAGGATGAGGCTTCCCCGGCCGATACCTCGGCGGGTACGAAGGCCTCGGCGGATGCTGAGGGCCCCGCGGAGACAGCCCAGGCCGTCGTCTGGCTCGGTGGTGATCAGTTCGAGACTCAGCCCTTCGTCCTCCAGGAACTGGCCGAGGGTGAGAGCCTCATCCGGCTGACCACCGCTACCGTCTGCGGCTCAGATAGGCACACCGTGCGCGGGCGTCGCCCCGGAGCATACCCCTCGGTGCTCGGACACGAGGGTGTCGGCGTGGTCGAGGATTCGCGGGGTGGGATCGCGCTCGGACAGCGCGTGGTCTTCTCGGTCACCTCGGTCTGCGGGAAGTGCGAGAACTGCAGGCGCGGACTCAGCGCAAAATGTCAGTCGGTGGCCAAGGTCGGTCACGAATCCACCGACAGCGGCTGGGCCTTGTCCGGCACCTACGCCTCACACATCCACCTTCCTGCCGGCGTGGCAATCGTCCCGGTGCCGGATTCGGTGCCCGACGCCGTGGCCGCCACGGCAGGGTGCGCCGTCGCGACCGTCATGGCGATGGTGGAGGCCGCGGGAGATCTGAAGGGAAAGCGTGTGTTCGTCAACGGTCTGGGGATGCTGGGGCTCACCGCGGTAGCTGCCTCCCAGTCCCGCGGCGCCGCCGAGGTGCTCGCCTTTGACCCGACGCCGCGGCGCCAGGACCTTGCTCTCTTCGCCGGAGCGAGCACGATCGTGGAAGAGGAGATGCCTGCGGATGCCGATGTTGCTCTCGAGCTCTCCGGCACCACCTCGGGCGTAGAGACCTGTGTTGCCAGCCTGGGAATCGGCGGTACCGCAGTTCTCGCCGGAAGCGTGAGCCCGGGGCCGAACATCGAGATCAGCCCCGAACAGCTCGTGCGAGGTTGGCGCACCATCACCGGTGTACACAACTTCGAACCCCACCACCTGCAGGAAGCCGTCGACTTCCTGGCTGCTGACGGCGGGAACATGCCGTGGGAGAACATCCTCGGCGGCCCGATCGAACTGGCCGAACTGGCTCAGGAGTTTGCAGAGCCGAGTCCGGGGCTGCGAACCGTGGTGAAGATCGGGCAGTGAACTCATGTGACCTGTCGAACCAGGGGAAGTCCGAGTTCGACAGGTCACATGAGTATTCACATTCAGAATCCAGCGACGAGAGCGACTCGTCTAGGCCCAGAGGCTTGCCAGCGCCTCCTTGTACACCTTGCGAGCCGCAAGTGCCTCATCCATGGTCACCTCGACGAAACGGGTGACCGTCCCGGGAGTCGCCCGAGCGACCACATCCATATCCGCGCTGATGACGGTGCCGACCATGGCATATCCGCCTCCTGACACCGCATCTCGGTGCAGAATGATCGGCTGCGTACCACCAGGAATCTGAATCGAACCGACGGAATAGCCGGCGTCGACGATGTTGGACGGATCTGAACCAGCACCGAAGGGCTGCTCTCGCTCCCGCCATTCGACTCCGGGGCCCTTGTACCGAAGCCCTGCCCGATCCGCCACAGGCGTGAGTGACCACTCTTCCTCGACCAGGTTCCTCTTGCCCTTGTCGGTCAGCCGAAAATCATACAGTCCCATGAGCACTCGCAGCTCCTGCTGTTTCGAGAACTCCGGACGTGCCTCGACGGGCACCGATTTCTGCGGCACCGCATTCAAGTCTGCGGTGGCTGGTCCGACGGGCAGAACATCACCGGCTTCGAGCTTTCGACCGTCGAAACCACCCAGTCTGCCCAGCGGGTAGGTCGAGCGCGATCCGAGCACAACCGGCACATCGATTCCACCGTGAACCGCAATGTAGAACCGTGCTCCCTGCGTCATCATGCCGAATTCGACTGTTCCACCAGAAGGAACGGTCAGAGTCTCCCACATGGGAGCCGACTCACCATTGATCGTGATGCTCACCTCGGCGCCTGTCACAGCGATCACAGATTCCGCATCGAAGCTGAGGTTCGATCCCATGTACGCACATTCGAGGACGGCCTCATCGACGGTGTTGGCCACGAGCATATTCGCGGCCTGCGAAGAGTAGGCGTCCAAGGAACCGCCTTGCGGAAGCCCCACGTTGTAGTAGCCGAAGCGCCCCTGATCTTGGACCGTTGTGGACAACCCTGGTGTGAGAACTTCAATCGACATTGAGCGCCTCCATGAGCACGTTGTTGTAGGCAGATCCCTCGTCCAGAGCTCGCTTCAGATCGAAGGTCACCGGAGTCTGTTTGAAGGAGAAGGTACCCTGCTCCACCTGTTCCTGAATCTCGTAGTATTCGGCCTCTTCGATCGACCTGAATTTCACGATGTCTCCTGGCTTGAAGAAGATCATAAAGTCAGCAAAGTCCGGTCCCTGCTGCTGCGGATCGAAGATGGGCGCCGCGGCAACTCCGAACATCTGGTATCCACCTGCACCGCGTACCGAATAGAGCGCGCAGAAGCATCCACCGTGCCCGATCGTGAGTTTGGGAGTATCGGTGCGAGGTGTCAGGTATTTCGGAACCTGGAGTTGGTGCTCGCGGTCCACAAGTTGGTACATGAATGGCAGTCCGGCGACGAATCCGACCATCGTGACCAACCATGGTGAGGAATGGTGGGCCTCAATGAATGCTTCTGCACTTTCGAGCTCGTTCACTGCCGCTGCATAGTCGAGGTCGGTGCCGCTGGGATTTTGGTGGTAGCCCTCGCGGAATCTCTCGACGACTTCGGCCGTGAACGGATCCGAATACCAGACGGGGACTTCGACGATCCGAGTCTCCAGGGTTGTCGTGTCGGAGTGAACGACACCTTCCTCGATGTCGCGGATGATCGTCTCCAGTGAGTTCGGAGCGATGACATCGGGATCAAATCGAACGAGCAGCGAGGCGTTCGCCGGGCACAGCTCGATGATTCCGTCGAGTTTCTTCTCCGCAAGCCCTCTGCCGATGAGCATGGCCCGAAAGTTTGCCTCGAGGCTCATCTCTTCCGAGATTTCGACGAAGAGGAACTCATCCCCGCCGAAGGTGTACCTCGCCTCTGGAAGCGTGGTGGTGGACTTCGTTGTCATAGCTTCTCCATTTCCAGATCGGTGTTTTCAATGAATGCGGAATAGTGCTCGACGCTGGCGAACTCGCTGCGTTCGATCAACAGCCGAAGCAATGGAACCGTCGTCTTCACTCCGGTGATCTCCAATTCCGAGAGTGCGCTGCTCATCTTCTCGATTGCCGATGCCCTATCTGGGGCGTGAACGATGAGCTTCGCGAGCATCGAATCGTAGAAGGGTGCTACGACTCCGCCTTGCGCGAATCCCGTGTCTACACGGATTCCACCACCGGTCGGCCAGTGCAGTCCGGTGATTGTGCCTGGCGAGGGCATGAAGTTGTTCGCCGGGTCCTCGGCGTTGACACGAACTTCGATCGCGTGTCCGTCGAAGGAGACATCGTCCTGGGTCAGCGACAGTCCCTTTCCGTCAGCGATGCGGAGTTGCTCGGCGACGATATCGATGCCGGTGATGAACTCGGTGACCGGGTGTTCAACCTGCAGCCGCGTGTTCATCTCGATGAACGCAGCGGTCTCCTGTGCTGGGTCGTAGAGAAACTCCACAGTCCCAGCGCCCTTATAGCCTGTGCGCCGGGCCAGTTCGACCGACGAGCTATGGATCACCTCGCGCACATGTTCCGGAATGCTCGGTGCTGGGGCTTCTTCGATGACCTTCTGCTGTCGCCTCTGCATCGAACAGTCGCGATCGCCGAGGTGGATGTAGGTGTTTCCATCACCGAGGATCTGGACTTCGACGTGACGAGCGTGGGTGACGAATCGTTCCATGTACAGTGCGTCGTCGCCGAATGCTGCGCCGGCTTCTGCCCGAGCGATGTCGATGGTTTCGAGAAGCTCGTCCGCTGACTCGACAAGTCGGATTCCGCGCCCTCCACCGCCGGCAGAGGCTTTGACGACGAGGGGAAAGCCGATGTCTTCCGCCAGCGCACGAGTGTCGCCGTCCGGGTCCAAGACACCTTCCGACCCTTTCAGAGTCGGCACACCAGCAGCTACTGCTGCGTTCCTTGCCTGGGCCTTGTTTCCCATCAGTCTGATCGATTCGGGGACCGGGCCCACCCAGGTGATTCCAGCGTCGATGACCATCTGGGCGAATTCAGCGTTTTCGGAGAGGAATCCGAATCCCGGGTGAAGTGCGTCCGCTTTGGACTCGACGGCGGCTTTGAGCACTGCGTCCTTGTTGAGGTAGGACGCGGTGGCTGGTGCGGGTCCGACGAGAGTTGTCTTGTCTGCCAGCTCGGTGGCTAGCGATCGGGTGTCAGCCTCGCTGACTGCCAGGACGGTTTCCACACCCAAGGCCTGGGCGGTTTTGATGATGCGTGCTGCGATTTCGCCGCGATTGGCGATGAATAGCCTGTGCATTTTCATGTCCTCCTGACTCAGGCTTCGTCAATGACTGCGATGACATCGCCAGGGTTGACCATGCCTTCGTTGTCCACCTTGAACTCACGGACTGTGCCAGCGACGTCTGCTTTGACCTCACTGAACTGCTTCATGATCTCAACGATGCCGACGGTCTGACCGACCTCGACTGCGTCACCGACGGAGACGAAATCGTCTTTCCCCGGAGCCGGCTTGCGGTAGAAGATTCCGGGAAGCGTGGAAATGATGTCTGCCATTATTCATCCTTTGATTGATTGGCACTGACCCAGGTGGTCCTCGGACAGTGGTCGAGCTTGGCACTCAGGTGTGCCGCCGGTAGTCGCTGAGTGAGGCGGTTGAAGTCACTTGCCCGATTCAGCCGAGTTGATCGCCGCACGAACGGCGCGCACCACCTCGGCGGCGTTTGAGGGGTCGGAGTGAACGCACACACTGTCGAATTCGATCGGAAGCGTGTTGCCATCGTTGGCTACGATCGTCCCTGTCGTCAGAGCGGACGTGATGCGGTCAGCAGCAGCGCTGGGTTCAGCGGGTTTGGGTGATCGCTCGATGACCAATTTCCCCTCGCCGTCGTAGCCGAGATCGACGTAGATCTCACCGACGAATGGCACTCCGACCTCATCACACACCTGTTTGTGAAGAGTGTTGGCCAGGCCGAAGATCGGCACGCCGTGGACCTTCGCGACACGTGCAACCGCAGCCATGAGGTCCGCCTCCCTGGAGATCATTCCGTACAGGGCACCGTGCGGCTTGATGTGGCTGAGCGCAAGTCCGTACCGTGTCAGGAACGCGCTGAGGGCACCGACCTGGTAGGTCACGATGTCCTCTACCTCTGCTGCGCTCATCGACATCTCTCGCCGACCGAAGCCCGCCAAATCCGGCAGCCCGGGATGGGCGCCGACCATGACATTATTGGCTGCGGCCAGTTCGACGGTGCGGTTCATGATATGAGGATCCGCGGCGTGGAATCCGCACGCCACGTTTGCCACGTCGATGAGCTCCATCAGCTGAGCGTCATTGCCGAATTCATGCAGCCCGAGGCCCTCGCCCAAATCTGCATTGATTGTGATTGTCATTATGCACCTCCGACTCTCAGCCTAGGGAAGTGCGGAGTGATGGGCCTCACCAGATGGATGAAATATCGGCATCTTCGTTGTGCATTTTGCACTATTTCTCGTAAGTTGTCGCTATGCGCATCCTCGACCTCATCACAGATCCTCAGCTCCGATTGGAGTTGGCGACACCCAGCCATCACATCGAGCTCGAGTCTCCGATCATCTCAGCTGTGGCGACAGAGTCCATTGATCCTGCCGCATATCTGAGTCCGGGAACTCTGATCCTCACGACCGGAATGGCACTGAATTTCGATGATCCGAGGATCTGGGACGCATACATCGAAAGGCTGGTTTCCGCGGGCGTTCCTGCCCTGGCATTCGGGGTGGGCAAACCGCACATCTCAGTCCCTCATGGACTGCTGGCGGCTGCCCGCGACCACAAACTGCCGATTCTCATCGTGCCGGGGGATGTTCCCTTCCTGCAGCTGCAGAACCTGGTGGTCAGAGCACTGGCAGAGGAAGAATTCCAGGCTTCTCACCAGGCATGGAGCATCGCTGAGGAATGCACCGATCTCGCCACCCAAGGGGCATCATTCGGTAAGCTCCTCGACCACGTCGCAGAGCGCACCAGCGTTGCACTCAGGGTTGTCGACGATGCTCAAGCAGTCTTCGCTCTGGGCGGACATGACGTCACGGACGATGCTTGGGCTCTCGGACAGGGCACGTTCTCACTGCCTCTCAGCGTAGGAGACGGGGACCGGTGGGAACTGGAATGCCTGCCGAATGACAGAACTCTGCAAGGACAGAACCGTGGTGGCAGCGGCCGCCGAGCGAACACTCACATCAGCCGGCTGCGGACGGTGCTGTCTCCTGCCGCCGCCGTCCTGGGAATGACCCTGTCGCACAATCTGAGTTCAGGCCTGTGGGCCTCCGGTGATTCAGCAGGTCTGCTGACTGCCCTGCAGCGCACTGACGAACAGGCAGACGGAGCGATCAAGCAGGCATTGCATGACCACGGCATCGATTCGACCGTGGGACTGCGTCTCATCAGCATCCGTGCCAACTCCCCCATCCGGCTCCACATGCTGGCCTGGAGGCTCACCGAACTGGTGGAAACCACTGCGACAGCGATTCCCATGGATCTGACGAACTCCGTTCTAGTCCTCATCGCACCACGCACCGGACTCCGCTCGGAGACGGTCTGTCCGGAGATGGGTGACGGGGCCAGTCAGGAACCGTACCTCGACCAAATCCCACAGACGGTCAATGCAGAGGCCGGCGACAGCATGTACATCAGCGAACCGCTGGAACACATTTCGGAGCTGAGTCTCTTCACGGCCATCTATTCGGCGAGGCGCAATCGCCCTGCAACAGACCAAGGTGTTCGTTTCACAGGGCCGCCCGAACTCTCAGATGTCGTCGCACTCATCCCCATGTCCTATTCCTCGGCCATCTCCGCAGCAGTGCTCAGGCCTGTCCTCACTGCCCCGGACTCGCAAGCTCTGCTCGAATCCTTGGCCGCCTTCATCGAGACAACGTCGGTGGCGCAGGCCGCGGCCGCGCTGAGGATCCACCGAAACACTGCCCGTTACCGTCGTGCTGAGCTCGAGAACAAGTTGGGTATTGATCTCTCCAACGGACGAGATCGCAGCATGTGCGCTCTCGCCTTAGCGTCCCTCAATCCCTAGCCCCGAGCCGTCTCCAGATCCTCGCGGAAAGCACGTCCAGCGGCACCGATATCTCCCGCCGAGGTGATGAAGCGGAACCCTTGTTCTTTGCGAGTTTTGGCTTCCGCACCATCACCGCAGTGGATGCCAGGTATGACGCCGGCTGCGTCAGCTGCCGTGCGGATCCGGGCGACCGCCTCGGCGTGGGCATCATTTGGCTGACCAGGAAGTGCGTCGACTGCGAATGCGAGATCAGCAGGTCCGACGTAGACGCCGTCGATTCCGGGAACTTCGCAGATTTTCTCGACGTTCGCCAGACCTTCCTTGTTCTCGATCATCACGAAGAGCAGAGGGCGCTCGTCACGGGTGTCCTGGACCGCGTCGTGCATGAGTTCAGCGGTCGGACCCCAGGAGCGGTCGCCGCCGCGGCTAGGGTAGTCGAGTGCGGAAACGGCAGCTTCGGCCTCGGCGACCGTGGACACGAGCGGCACGATGACGGCTTCGACGCCGGCGTCGGCGAGCATGCCGATCTCGGTGAAGCGGTTCGCAGAGACTCGAGCCGTCACCAGGGCGGATCCACTGGCCCGGATGGCATCGGTCAGGCGCAGAACGTCAGTCGGGCGGGCGAAGCCGTGCTGCATGTCGAGACACACGTAGTCGTAGCCGACGGCCGATCCGATCTTCGCGAGCTCCTGGCTCGTCGACATCATCCAGAGTCCGTTGTAGATCTCTCCGGCGGCGAGGCGAGCGCGGTGCGTTTCCAGTGCTTCAGTCATATGTGCATCGAATCACACGCGGCTCGCCGTTGCCAGGGATGCCCGGCATCCGGATGAACCCCCTACTGGTCCTCTGCCAGTGCCCCGATGACCTTGTGCCGCGACACCACGAACGGTCCCTTTCGATCCACTTCGAGGAGTTCAAGATCCAGTCGGCGTGGCAGCAGCGGACGTCCTGATCCCAGGGTCACCGGCGCTGTCCAGGTGATGATCTCATCGAGGAGCCCCTCGTCGACGAACTGTCCGGCCAGGTCACCGCCGCCCATGATCCACAGGTCATGGTCGCCTGTCGCCATGCACATCTCCACGTAGTGATCCGCGACCGAGCCTTTTGCAAAACGGATGTCGGGATCCTCAGAGTCCTCGTCCTTCGAGGGCATCGGCAGTTCCCGATGGGTCATCACCCAGGTCGGCATGGAGTACGGCCATGGCCCCTCAAGATTGCGCAGCAGCCATTCATAGGTCGTCGCGCCCATGACCGTCGCTCCGATGCCAGCAAAGAAGGTGTCATCAGTCTCATCGCTGGGCTGCCTCAGCAGCCAATCGAGGGAGTCACTTGGATCCGCAATGTACCCGTCCAGAGTCGTCACAGTGTAGTAGACGGTGCGTGGCAAGGTGAGTCTCCCTCTTCGGCGCCCGAGGTTCGGGGATGTCCTCCACTACCTTACGGATGCTCACTTCGTTGACCAGCACGAACCGCCCCAAATCAGTCCTGGCGGTGCGTGATGACCCCGTCGGAGACCGTCAGCAATACCCGGCCCTGCCCCAACTCTTCTGGGTCGACGGCGAGTGGGTCGACGTCGAGGACCGTGAAGGTTGCCGGTCCTCCCACGGCAAGGTACCCGGCTTCTTCTCCGATCGCGGCATATGGCTCGGTCGTGTACCCGGCCAGCACCTCGGCGGGACTCAGCCCCTGTTCCGGCAGCACAGGAGCAACGCCGGCGTCCTCGACCGGGCGGCGCAGTTGGGCGTCGGCCATGATCGGCAGTGCCGCAAACGGGGCGACCGGGTAGTCCGAACCCAATGCCAGCACTCCCCCAGCGTCGATGACGTCGCGGGTGCACCACGCACGGGCGGCGCGCACCTCTCCGAGGCGCTGCGACCAGTCGTCGCTGCCGTCGGCGGCCGTGTAGTGGGTGCAGTGAGTCGGCTGCATGCTCGCAGCGATTCCCGCCGCGCCCAGCTGGTTGATGATGTCCTTGGGCACTGATTCGATGTGCTCGATGCGGTGTTGCACTCCGGTGTCGGGCAGTGCCGCCAGCGTTTCGACGACCTCGCGGATTCCGCGCTCTCCGATCGCGTGGGTCGCGGTGGGCACTCCTGCCGCGTTGAGTTCGCGCACGCGTGCGGCGTAGTCCTCGGTGGCGCCCCACGCCGAGGTGGTCGACTCTCCTTTGGAGTCAGGCGTTTCGAGCCAGGCGGTTCCGCCTTCGACGGTGCCGTCGATGAAGAGCTTCGCTCCCCCGATGTGCCAGCGGTCGCCGCCCTCGCCCTGGGACTCAATGAGCTTGGCAAGCTCGGCGTCGGTCGTTGTCGGAGCGCACCAGGGCGAAAGCCTCAGTTTCACCGGCAACGGCCCTCTCACCTCGGCGGCGGCGAGCAGCTCGAACGTGTCCGGGTCGTTCATGTCCATCACGTGCATGGCGGCAATCCCCTGTGCCGCCATCGCCTTCAGCAGGTCATTCAGGGCATCTACCTGCTCATTGAAGCTCAGTGCGGGGATGACCGAGCGAATCTCCTCCATTGCCCCGAATTCCAGCAGATGCCCTGTGGGGCTCCCCGACTCATCGACTACAACCGAGGAATTTCCGGGATAGCTTCGCGCCTCGGCGATGCCGGCTTCCGCCAGTGCAGCTCCGGAAGCGATTGCCGAGTGAGCGTCGAAGAGGGACAGGAAGGTCTTCTTCTCGGCGCCGAGAACACGGTGAACAAGAGCATTCGTGATGGCCTCATCAGCGAAGACATTGGGGTCGAGCCCCCAGCCCAGCACCCACTCATCCGGATCCCGGCCGGCGGCCTCCTCCCGGAGCGCCTCAGCGACCTGGTCTTGGTCTCTGCAGAAGGAGAGATCGGCACCTCGGGTCATCGACAGGCTCATGATCGGGTGAGCATGCGCATCGGTGAAGCCGGGCACGATCGTCCCCGGAACGTCGATGATCTCAGTCGCCGAGGTGGCCAGATCCTCGATCTCAGACCGTGTGCCCATCGCCGTGATGAGTCCGCCTGCCACAGCAATCGCCGAGACACGTTCGCAGGCGTCGTTCTCGCTGTCGTTGCCTGCAGCCGGGTTCATCGTGTGCACATTGTCTGCGCGGACGATGATCTCCGGAAGCGTTCCTGCTGTCACTTCTGCTCCTCTTTCGTCATTGGTGTTTCTACGCTGTCGCTCGGGTCGTCTTCGGCAAAATTCAAGATCGGCACCGGACGACGGAAGAAGCTGGTCCTGAACAGCAGGATCGCCACACCGATCACGGCCCAGATGCCACCGATCACCCAGGTGAAGGGCTCCAGCGATGTCCACAGCCAGATGCTGAGTCCGAAGCCGATGAGCGGCATGACCCCAAAACGGATGATGCCCCATGGACTCCGATATGCCTCGCCGGACGCGGGGAAGATGTAGGCGCGGATGACGGAGAGGTTGACCATGCTGAAGGCGGCGAGCGCACCGAAGCTGATCATGAACGCGGCCTGGTCGAGGGATAGGAACAGGCAGGACAAAGCCACAATCGAGACTGCGGTGGTCGCCACTGCCGGGGTCTTGAAACGTGGTGACAGCTTGCCCAGAACTCTGGGCAGAGTGCCGTCGCGGCCCATGGAGTACAGGATCCGTGACACCGATACTTGCCCGGCCAGTCCGGAACCCAGGCAGCCGGCGATCGAGGAGATGACCATGACGATCGCAAGTGCCTGTCCACCGACGTGATCGGCGAGGACCACACCAGCCGCGTCGAGGAGCTGCTGCGGGACGCTGCTCCAGTCGTCGGGATGGTAGGCAAGCGCACCCACCCAGGACACGAGGATGAAGATGCCCCCGCCCAGCAGTGTGGTGAGGATGATGGCGCGCGGGATATCACGCTTAGGGTGCTTGGCTTCTTCGGACAGCGTAGACACGGCGTCGAAGCCGAGGAACGACAATGCGAGGATGCCGGCGCCAGTGAGGATCGGACTGAAGCCCTCGGCACCGAAGGTGAAGGGTTCGAGGAGTCCGGGTGCCGAGGGGTCGTTGATGGCAGTCTTCAGCGCGAGGATCGCGAACACGATGACCGTGGCCACGGAGATTGCAATGGTGGCGATGTTGAAGCGGTTGGCCATCTTGATGCCGAGCACGTTGAAGACATAGATGATGATCACAGCAGCCAAGGAGAACACCTGAGTGGGGATGCTCGGGAACTGGGTGCCGACGTAGAGGCCGAGGATCATGAAGTTGATCATCGGGATGAAGAGGTAGTCGAGCAGCAAGAGCCAGCCGGTGAGGAATCCGGCTGTGCCACCGAATGACTGCTGGACGAAGGTGTAGGCCGAGCCTGCGACTGGAAATCGGTGCACCATCGCTGCATAGCTCAGGGCTGTGAAGATCATGGTGATGAGCGCGACGACGTAGGCCAGCGGAAGGTGCCCGTCGGTGACCTGGTTGACGATTCCGTAGGTGGTGAACACCGTGGCGACTGCCATGTAGGACAGTCCGAAGAGAGTGAGTCCGACGAGCCCGAGGGCTCGTCTCAACTGTGGGGGCGATTCCTGAGCCACGGTGCTCTCCTTCGAGTCGTACTGCGTCTGGGTCGGCGCCGGATCGGATCCGTAGAGGACCACCTCGGCGCCGGCGTCGACCTTAATACTAAATCGGTTTAGTGATGTGCGCAACAGTGATTGAAGATTCTGCTACGGTCGGCTCATGACAACTTCGCGGCCAGTGACCCTGCAGCAGGTTGCTGACCAGGCGCAGGTGTCCAGGTCAGCGGCATCATTCGCACTCTCCGGTCGTCCCGGCGTCTCTGAGGCGACCCGTTCGAAGGTGCTCTCCATCGCTGCCGAGCTCGGCTACTCGCCGAACCGAACGGCTCAGAACCTGCGCTCCTCACGGACCGGGATCGTTGCGGTGTATTCGCCGAAGGACGTGAGCGCACTCAGCTATTACATGGAGGCGACCTTCGGCATCGTCGATGAAGCAGAAGCATCTGGTCACACCGTCACGATCGTCCCCCACACCGCGACAGCGGCCGAGCACCTTCGCGCCGATGGGATCATCGTCCTCGACCCGACGCTCGGTGACCCTATCGTCCCGCGGCTGCTCGAACTCGGCCTGCCCGTCATCAGCGGCGAGCAGATGCCTCAGAAGCTCTCCTCGCCGATGCCTCCGGCCACTACCAAGGTGGCTGGCACTCCTGAAATGGTCAGCACCCCTGCGGTGGTCGGCACCTCTGCCGTGGCCGGCACCGTGACCTCGGATCATATCGCCTCGACACGGGAGGTCCTCGACGCCTTCGCTGCGGCGGGAGCACGCGCACCCGCCATCATCGCTCCCGAGGAGCGAATGTCGTGGTCTATGGCCGTCGAGGACGCTTACCAACAGTGGTGCGCCGAGAATGAAGTCGAAGCACGCGTCGAGACCGCCTCACTGGAAGGGATGGCCGAAGCAACGCGGCAGGCGACGAAGAGACTGCTCGATTCCGGGGACGTCGATGCGATTCTGGCTCTTACCGATGGATCCGTGCTCACCGTCCTCACCTCTGCCGCGAACCATGGCCGCAGGCTCGGCGCCGACCTGCTCGTTGCCGCAGCGGTCGACTCCCCAGTCCTCGGCTACATGGATCCGCCGGTGACCGCAGTCGACCTGCGCCCCCGAGAGTTCGGCCGTGCCTGCATGAATCTGCTCTCCAAAGCCCTGGAGACCTCGGGTCCACCTGCGGACTCCTCACATTCGCTCGACTCGCCCCGAGAAGTCCAGCTCGCCGAGGTGGTCGACACCAAGGTCATCCACCGTGCCTCAACCGCCGGCCCCTTGCATCTCAAAGGTCACTGACCCAGAGTGAGCGCCACCCAGGGCCATGTAACGCGAACCCGCCGCCAAATTCGCGGGAACAGAAGTCCGATATCCGAGCCTCAGATCGCACTTCTGTTCCCGCTCAATTGCCAGCCCAACCACCAGATACAGTCACCGCCCCAAACTTCGCCTGGCACCTCGCCGTCTCCGCCCCACCTTTAGGCTGGCCTTCAACACTGTTTCAGGCTGTCTCGACCGGCTAGGCCGCTGCGCCGTTCGAGGTAATACCGGATCTTGTGCTCAAGGCGAATCCGATTCGTCTGGCTGGTCACCTTCAGAACTTCCCACCCCTGCTGGCGCAGCGCCTCATCCCTGGTGATGTCGCTGTTCCATTGTGATCGTAAGGCCCGATGGTGGTCGCCTTCGTACTCAAGGGCCAGCTTTGCGTGGGGATAGCCCAGATCCGGTTCCACAGTTCGGTTCAGCAGAGGGCAGCGCACGGGCGGATGAACAACCGGTTCCGGCAATCCGCAATTGATTGCCCACAGACGCAGATCAGTCTCCTGCGGAGAATCGACTGATTCCCGAACCAGCGACATCGCGGCCTCGACTCTCTTCCGATTTCGCAGGTACCTTCGCTCCGCAATCTTCGTTCGCAGGAACTCAAGGCTGCACAGCGGGGGCCCATGCCACCGTCCGACTATCGAGTCGCCGAGTGCCACGAGTTCGTCCCGAGTCAGCACAGCACTCAGGTCAAGGAAGACACCGACGGGCGAGTGCATCGGCATCCCAAGCCAATAGTCGCCTTCTGCAAGATTGTGGCGTCTCAGGCTGATCCCCTTGCGCGAGACCTTGCGGCCAGGATCGAATGTGACCAGGTGCAGATGGCTATCGATCAGTCTGCGAGGCAATGGCAGCCCGAACAGCCGCGCAGCCGATGCCCCTCCGGCGGCGATTCCAGGAACGGCCATCGTCATCGCCCTGAGTTTGAGACTCTCGTTCATCCACGCGTCGTCTGCCCAACTCGGAGTCGGATGCTCAACGAGCTTCAACTCATCACGATGGATGCCGTCGATGACGGCGCGGAATCGGGGATCGTGAAGCAGGCGGTGCTTACTGATCCCCAGCGATTCAGCCTCGCTGGTTCTGAACAGCGAGGGATACATTCGGTTCTCTATGCGCATACCCATGGTGGCTAAGCATGTCGACCGGCGATTTTATCCGCATCAGCCGAAACCTGCCCTGTGGAAAGTCAGCAGATGTCCACAGTGCACCCACTCACTAGTCCGAACTTGCCCACAGCACGTCAGCGCACGAGTGAACTTCTGCCATATCCCCCACAGTTACCCACCATTCGTCCAGATCACCCGACATTTCGCGGGAACATGACCTTGAAATTTCGGTCGGATATCACTGTTCTGTTCCCGCGAAACTACAGGCTCGGTAGGAAGTACTGGGTTCGTGAGGAGTGCGCAGTCCACAGTCTGGGTACGCGAGTGGACCGCTGGGCTCCGCCCTACCGCTCCCGGGCCTTCACCCCCAGCGCCAACCGCGCGATATCCCTGAGCACTGCGAACTCCTCACTGTCCTCGAGCAGCCCTTTGAGCTCGACCGCAGCTTGGCCCAGCACGGCCCGGTAGGCGCCGGCGACATTGTCAGGTTCCCGGGTCAGAGGATAGGACACGCAGAGTGCGAGGATGGCTCCACCGACAGTGAAGGCCACACTCGCCGAGGCGGTTCCCTTCACCCGTGCCTGCTTCGTGGCGTAGAACTCCTGTGGATTGCTCGGCCCGCACAGCGCCAGCGCGGCAGATCCGCCGTCGACGAGTGGGAGGACGGTGCCGACGCTGCGGGAGACGCGGAGTTCGTGGTCGGCTTCGACGTTGCGCACGCACACCCGGTCCTCCCCGACACGGACCCAGAGCTGCACCGATTCACTGGTCAGGGTTCGCAGATGCTCGAGCACCGAGTTCGTTGTTGCGATGCTGCGTCTGCCCGGGAACGGCCCCAGACGCAGCAGGCCATTGTTGTCACGGACGATGAATCGATGGGTGCGCAGATCCGCCAGCAGCCGGTAGGTCGTGGACTTAGAGTACCCCAGACGACGGCACACCTCGGCGGCCGTCAACGGAGTGTCCTGCAGTGCTGTGAGGATCGCGGCACTGCGGTCGATGACGCCGATCTCCTTCGCCGAGGCGGTGCCGCCAGGCGAGGCGGACGCACCGGAAGAGACCTCGGAGCTGCCAGTGGTCGCGGAGTTATTAGTCATGGAGTTCTCTTTCATTCCATACTCACATCGGCCAACAGCTGGCGGCGGCGCACCCACCAGCGGAAGATGATGGGTCCGACGATGCCTAAGATCATGAGCACGATGATCGACAAGGACACGGGCCGGGTCAGCAGCGGCATGAACGACCCGCCCGAAATCTGAAGCATGCGGCGGAAATTGTCTTCCAGCAGCGGGACCAGGACCAGAGCCAAGATGGAAGGGGCCAGCGGGATGCCGCCCTTCTCCATCAGGTAGCCGATGACGCCGAAGATGCCGAGCATCATCAGGCCGAAGAGGCTGAACTCGATCGCGTAGGCGCCGATGACGACGAGCACGAGAATCGAGGAGAAGAGGATCTCCTTCGGCATCTTCAGCAGCTTCACGAAGACCCCGACCAGCGGCAGGTTGAGGATGATCAGGGCGACGTTGCCGATGTACATGCTGGCGATGATCGTCCAGATCAGCCCCGAGTCGTCGCGGAAGATCAGCGGCCCTGGCTGTAGGCCGTACATCGTGAAGACGAAGAGCAGCAGGGCTGTCGTCGCGGATCCGGGGATGCCGAGGCTGAAGAGCGGAATCATGGCCCCGCCCACTCCAGCATTGTTCGCGGCCTCGGGCCCGGCAACGCCCTCGATGGCGCCATGGCCGAACTCGTCCTTCCGCTTCGAGATCCGCTTCTCCATGATGTAGGACATGAACGAAGCCAAAGACGGGCCGACCCCGGGCAGAATGCCGATGATGAAGCCGAGGACTGATCCTCGTGCCCAGGGCATCGTCGAGCGCTGCCAGTCCTGCTTCGTCATCCACTTGTCTTCGCCGAAGCTCTGGATCTCCTCCTTGGCTCCACGGCCCAGGGCGAGGTTTCGGATCGCCTCAGGGATGGCGAAGAGGGCCATGGCGAAGATCGTGAAGTCGATGCCGTCGGAGAGCAGGTTGAGGCCGAAGGTCTGGCGCGGCAGACCCGTCTGGAAATCGAGACCCACGAGGCCGACGGCCAGACCGATGAAGATCGAGATGAGTGCCTTGGCCCGGGAGCCAGACGACATCGTCGAGGCCAGCAGCAGGGCAGTGGCCATGAGCAGAAAGTACTCGGTGGCACCGAAGACGTTCGCGAGCTTCACCAGCACAGGCGAGAGGAAGGTCAGTCCGATGATCGCCAACGTCCCGGCGAGGAAGGAGCCGATCGCGGCGGTCGCGAGCGCGGCCTTGCCCCGACCTTGGCGAGCCATCTCGTAGCCTTCGATGGCGGTCACCGCGCTGGCGACCTCACCCGGGGTCTTGATGAGTGTGGCGGTGATCGAGCCGCCGTACATCGAGCCGTAGTAGATGCCGCACAGCAGGATCAGACCGTGCACGGGCTCCATCCCGAAGGAGACGGGGATGAGGATCGCGATGGCTGAGATCGGTCCGATGCCCGGCAGCACGCCGACGACGGTGCCCAGCAGCACGCCGAGGAGGGCGAACGCGAGGCTGAGGGGTTCGAGGGCCGAGGCGAAGCCTCCGCCCAGGTCGATGAGTGTGTCCATGTCTGCCTCCTAGCCCAAGATTCCGACGGGCAGATACACGGCCAGCCCGTAGACGAAGGCGACGTAGACGACGAGGGCGAACAGCACCGAGAAGATGAGGTTGCGGATCCATCTGTGAGGTGCGTAGATGCTGGTCATCGTCATGAGGAAGGCCGTCGTGGAGAGCAGGAAGCCGATCGGGATGAGAATCGCTAAGTAGACGAAGAAGAGCACGAACTGCAGCACGACCTTCTTCGAGGGCGGATCCTCCGGTGCCTCGAGGACTACCGCCGAGGCGCCGCCGCTGGCCGACCCGTCCTCCCCGCCGGAGCCGACGGCTCTGCCCGTGGCGCTGTCCGCGGCGCTGGGGGCCGCCTCGGCAAGCTTCCGCCCGCGGTAGAGTGCCTGTCCCACAAGGAAGACACCGAGCACGATGAGGGCGATGCCGACGATCGCGGGAAAGGTTCGCGGGGTGACGATGTTGTTCGTCTCCTGGATCCAGAATGTGGCGATATAGTAGACGACGCCGATGAGCGTGACGGCGAGACCAGTGATGACATCGCCTCTCAGCGCCGGACTCATCGACCTCATTTGCTGTTGCCCAGATCGGTCTCCTTGACGCCCTCCTCAACGGTGGCGGCTGCCTCTTCGACGTACTTCTGCGCGTCATCGCCCGTGCTGAACTCTTCGGACCACTGGTTCTTCTTCAGTGTGTCCTTCCAGGTGGCGGACTTGCTGACGTCTTCGAGCGCCTTCGCCCAGTAGTCGACGGCCTGCTGCGGCATCTCTGCGGGACCGAAGACTCCGCGCCAATTGCCCAGGGTCACGTCATAGCCGGAATCCTTCGCAGTCGGCACCGAGTCGAAAGGCGCGGCAAGCGGCTCCTCCGCGAACGTCACGAGCGGTTCGATGTCGCCGGATTCGAGCACGGAGCGGAATTCGCTCATGCCCGCAATCGCGACCTTCGCATCCCCGTTGAGCATGGCCGTGGTCTGTTCGCCGCCGCCGTCGTAATTGACGAAGTTGATGTCGCCGGGGTCGACCCCTGCCTCCTTGGCGAAGAGCGCGAACGGAAGGGTATCGTCACCGGCCGCCGCGACGGTGACCTTCTGCGGATCATCCTTGAGCGCTTTGACCAGGTCGTCGATGTTCGAGAAATCGCCGCCCTTCGGGGTGACGACCATGAAGTCCTCGACGTAGAGGGTGGCGATGAGCGTCGTGTCCTGGGGGCCGTACTCGCACAGCCCGCGCGCCTTCATCGTCTGGCTGGCCAGCGAGGTGACCGCGATCTGGTCGTCCTTGCCCTTCTCCTGCTGCATCATCGAGGTGATCCATGAGCAGCCGGTGCCGCCGGGGCGGTTCTGCACCGGCAACGGGGTGGAGACGATATCTTCCTTCTGCAGGGCTTCGACGAGGGCGCGTGCAGTGGTGTCCCAGCCGGATCCCGGTTCGGCCGGCGCGGTGACCGTGACCGGCCCCTTCGGATAGTCGCCGCCCTCCCCCGGTGCCTGGGCTTTGTTGCCGCAGCCTGTGGCGACGAGCGCCAGCGACGCGAGCACCGCCCCGACCTTGAGAGCGGGCTTCAACGCCCGACTCTTCCGCATCGCAGAGGTGGTCCGTCCTTGTCGTGTGATCACCGGTGACCGCATTGCTTCTCCTTCGAATGCAACTGATATCTGTTATGTGGAATGTCCGTGCTGGTGAGGCCGGGGTGTTACTGAGACTGGGTCTTCGACTCGCCGACATCGACTTCTCGGTCATCGTCTCGTGCCCCGGCTTCGGCTGGACCGTCCCGGTAGCGGGCGTTGTGCTCACCGGGGGTAGGCACATCGCTGCGCAGTCCCAATCGCCGACCACCGAAGGTCAGCGGCAGCAGGGGAACATCGACGTGGTCCCCGCTGGGCAGACCCGTGCTCGCCAATGCTCCGGAGGCCACGAGGTGGGCGTCGGTGGTGAGATCGGCCGGGGTGTTGACCGGGGCGACCGGCAGCCCGCGACGGGTGCACTTCTCCTCGATCTGGGCGAGGTCGAGCTGAGACAGAGCCGCCTGCAGTTCAGCGTGGATGAGATCGCGGTGGTCCACGCGACCCTGATTCGTCTCCAGGTCGGGGTCCCCGGCGAGCTCGGTGAGATCGAACTCGTCACAGAGATCATGCCATTGGCCGTCGCTGACGGCGGCGACGAAGATCTGGTCATCGTGCTGATCGCGGAAGATGTCATAGACGGCCCAGGTGGCCCGGCGTGTGGGCATCGGGCGCAGGGGCTCACCGCTGAGCTGAGCCTGCGCCATGTGCGTGCCGACGAGGAAGGCGTTGTTCTCGAACAGGGCGGAGTTGATGACCTGTCCCTCCCCAGTGCGTTCGCGCACACGCAGTGCCGAGAGCACTCCGATGACACCGAACATGCCGCCCATGATGTCGTTGACGCTGGCCCCTGCACGCAGCGGCTGGCCGGGCGGACCGGTCATATAGGCGAGGCCGCCGAGCATCTGCACGACCTCATCAAGCGCGGTGCGCTGTCCGTAGGGTCCGGCGAGGAAGCCCTTGAGGGAGCAGTAGATGAGGCGGGGATTGCGTTCGGCGAGTTCCTCGTAGCCGTAGCCCATGGACTCCATCTTCCCCACCCGGAAGTTCTCGAGGAGAACATCGGCGGAATCGATGAGGGACAGGGCGACGTCACGGTCGGCCGCCTCGGCGAGATCGAGCTGGACAGACTGCTTGTTGCGGTTGAAGGCGGGGAACAGCCCCGCACCCGAACCGGGCAGGTACCGGGTCTTGTCGCCGGGTCCGCGCGGTTCGACCTTGATCACCTCGGCGCCCAAGTCGGCGAGGATCATCCCGCAGCTGGGGCCCATGACCATATGGGAGAACTCGATGACACGGATGCCCGCCAGCGGCAGCGTCTGGGAGTCCACGGTCGAGGATTCGTCCTGCTCACGCATGGAACGCCGCCGGGACAGCGGGGATGGCCGACAGGCTGGAGGTCAGTTCGTGGCCGACCGCGGCGCTCAGCGGCTCCCTGACAGCTGAGAGCGCTTCGACGTCGACACCGGTGGCCACACCCTCGCGGTGCAGGAGGTGGACGAGATCATCGGTGCCGATGTTTCCGGCCGCTCCCGGGGCGAAGGGGCAGCCGCCCAAACCGCCCATGGCTGCATCGAAATGCGAGATTCCCAGGTCGAGGGCGGCGATGACGTTGGCCATGCCGAAGTTATATGTGTCATGAACGTGCAGGTTCACCGGTCGCTTGGGGAAGGCTTCCAAGACCGCCGAGGTGTTCCTGGACACCAATGAGGGGTTGGCGTTTCCGATGGTGTCGGCAATCCCGATGCCGTGCGCTCCGGCATCGACGAAGGGACGCAGCACCTCGACGAGGTGGCCGGCATCGGTGATTCCGTCGAAGGGGCAGATGAAACTGACTGCGGTGGTGATGTCGAAGCGAACACCATGATCGCGGGCGAAGGCCGCGGCTTCGAGGAGGCGGTCGGTGGCCTGGACGATCGGAGCATCGGAGTTCGCCTACGAATGGCCCTCGGAAGCGGAGAGGACGAGCTTGATGTTCTTCGCTCCAGCATCGACGGCGCGCTTTGCGCCCTTGAGGTTGAAGACAAGAGTGAAGAAGTCGACTCCCGCGGCCTCATGAGACTGGAGGCGCTGCAGGACCTCGCCGGTGTCGGCCATCTGCGGGACCTTCTTCGGATTGACGAAGGATCCGACCTCGATCTCCTTCAGCCCTGCCGTGATGAGCTGTTGGCCCAAAGCGACTTTGACGTCGGTGGGAACGATGGCGTCTTCGATCTGGAGACCGTCGCGCAGCGTCGTGTCGAGAATCGTGACCGATGTTGGCCGAACCATGGTGAGAGCTCCTTCTTTGACCTGCCTCAGTCCCGAAGAGCGGGACGAGATCGGCATCACGCACCTTTGCGCTCAGCCGTCTGCCATCAACATAGCCGCTCGTGGCAAAGCTGCGGTGGGCGCGGCGGCGAATTGTTCGCCATATGAGAAGTGCTCGTGAAGTGAAGGTCATCACTCCCGATTAATGGGACTCCCGGTTTTGCCAGCTCGGATGCGTGTGGTCAGCCCTGGCTCAGCCGGCGCTCAATCCTGTTCAGGCCGTTTCCCGCCGAGCTGGGCGAGCACCTCGTCGGTGTGCTCGCCCAGGTCGGGGCCGAGGTGGTCGATCGGAATCGATGAGCCGCCGATGACCGGGGTAATTCCTGGGAAGGCGACATCGGTCTTGGTCTCTTCACCGGTCGAGACGTCGAGGTGTTGGATCATGCCACGTGCGGCCAATTGTTCGTCGGCAACAAGGTCTTCGGCGGTGTAGATCGGTCCTGCGGGAACGCCCGCGGCCTCCAAAGTGTCGACCACCTCGGCGACATCACGCTGCGCGCACCAGGCACCGATGGCCTCGTCGAGTTCCTCGCGTCGCTCCCACCGTTCGGCATTGGTCTGCAGACCGGGGTCTTCTCCCAGATCCGGGCGGGCGATTGCGTCCATGAGCCGTCTGTAGATGCCGTCCCCGTTGCCGGCGATGACCACGGACTTTCCGCCCGCGCAGAGGTACCCGTTCGACGGCGCGATGCCCTCCATCCGGCCACCGGTGCGTGTGCGGGTCTCACCGAAGGCGGAGTAGTCGGGGACGAGGGATTCCATGACGGAGAACATGGCTTCGTTCAGGGCGACGTCCACAGTGCGATCGGCCAGGGATCCCCTGCCCTCGAAGCTGTGGTCGGAGCCGACGACCGCCTCGGCGGCTCCGGCGATCTTCTGTCGCTGACGATCGAAGAGCATCATCACTGCACCGAAGGCTGCCTGCATTCCGGCAATGGAGTCACCGATCGAGACGCCCACGCGCACCGGGGGCCGGTCGGGATCGCCGACGAGTTCGCGGAACCCGGAGTAGCCTTCGGCGACGGCGGCGAAGCCCGGGCGTTCGGACATGGGTCCGGTCTGGCCGAAGGCGGAGATACGGACCAAGATGATGTCGGGGTTGGCCTCTTCGAGGACCTCGGGCCCGAGCCCCCATTTCTCGATGGTGCCGGGACGAAAGTTCTCGAGCACGATATCGGACCGGCGCACCAGCTCGAGCGCCGAGGCCCGACCCTCGTCTGAGCGGAGGTCGAGCACAACAGACTTCTTGTTCCGGTTGATGGTGCGGTAGAGCATCGAAGTGGTGCCCTGCTTGAGGCGCCAGTTGCGGAGCTCGTCGCCCGTGCCGGGGCGTTCGATCTTGATGACCTCCGCCCCGAAGTCAGCCAGCATGCGTCCTGCCGTCGGCGCGGCGATGTAGTTGCCGAGTTCGAGGACTCGCACACCTGTCAGGGGAAGACGGCGCGTTGTCATGTCGATGCTCCTGTTCGTCTGGATGTCATTGCCGTGATGGCGATCATCCTGGTCACATTGGTACCTCAATGGTGACAGGTGTCGGCGTTTGCGGACGGACACGGACACTCGTGTACGACCGTGGTGCCTGTGAGTCGCAGCTGGCTGGGAAGACGTTCGCCTGGCTGGACGAAGGAACGGAGACCGGCTTCACTGGCTGAAGGCAGTTGTGTGCTCCTGGTCAGCGCAGACCCTACCGTATGGAAACATTACTGCGGGGAAACATCAGCAGAGGATTGTCGGTGAATCTCGGCGGTATATGAACAAGCGCTGAGACTTGAGCCAACATCACGCAATATTCCTTGTTCGTCCTTGCCTCATCCCCGCTGTTATCTAAGACTAGGGGAACGGCCGCAGACAGCGGCGTTACGCTACTGAAAAGGAGTTCACCGTGGGAATCGGAGATTTCGCAGACAAGGCCAAAGACGCCGTCAACTCTGAACAGGGACAAAATGTGGCCAATCAGGGCCTCGACAAAGCCGCGGACGCAGCTAACAGCGCGACCGGTGGAAAATTCTCCGACCAGGTTGACCAGGGCCGCGAAGCAGCAGGCGATTTCGTCGGCGGAGGAGACAACCAAAGCGGCGGACAGTCTCAGGGCAACCAGGGCGGCCAGGGTGGACCCGGCGGCCAGCAGGGCGGCGGACAGTCGCAGGGCAACCAGGGCAGCCAGCAGGGTGGCCAGGGCGGACCTGGTGGTCAGCAGGGCGGTGGACAGCAGTCCAACACCGGTCAGGGCAACCAGTCCCAGGGCGGCCAGCAGGGCGGTCAACAGGGTGGACCCGGCGGACAGTCGCAGGGTAACCAGGGCAGCCAGCAGGGTGGCCAGGGTGGACCCGGTGGTCAGCAGGGCGGCTTCGACCAGCAGCGCTGATCCTCTCGGCCTCACGCAGTAACTGAAGAGGGGCGGTACTCCCGATCGGGAGTACCGCCCCTCTTGTGTGGCTCTGCAGCGTCACCAAGCGGACGAACCTATGCTGTCGTCACTGGGTAACGGTCACGGCCTGCCTATGCCGGCCGAGGCCCTCGATCTCCATCTCGATGACATCCTCAGCGACCAAGAACGGAAACTTCCCGGACAGGGCCACGCCCTGAGGTGTTCCGGTCAGGATCACGTCCCCCGGTTCCAAGGGCATCGTCTGGCTGAGCTGATGGACGATCTGCCCGACATCGAAGATCAGGTCGCTCGTCGACGAATCCTGTCGTGCCTCACCATTGACCCAGCTGCGCAGTCGCAGGGACCCGGGATCCACCTCGGCGGCGGGCCTGATCCACGGCCCCAGAGGCGTGAAGCCGGGAAGGTTCTTGCCCTTCGACCATTGGCCGCCGGATTCCTCGATCTGGAACCGACGCTCGGACAGGTCGTTGGCCAGCAGGTAGCCAGCCACATGCGAGTACGCGTCCTCCGCCGAGGCGACTCTGAAGGCTCGGGTGCCGATGACCAGTCCCAGCTCGACCTCCCAGTCGGCCTTCGTGGCGTAGGGCGGCAGCTCCAAGTTGTCGTAGGGGCCGGCAATCGTCGAGGGCATCTTGAAGAAGACGACGGGCGCCTTCGGCGGTTCTGCTCCTGCCTCTCGAGCATGCGCCGCATAGTTCATCCCCACGCACACCACCGCCGAGGGGCGTGAGACGGGCGCTCCGATGCGCAGCCTCTCCGCTCCATCGAGGGTTTCGAGTCCTCCTTTGTCCAGTGCAGCACGAACTCGTCCGACGCCGTCGTCGGCAAAGAATTCTGGGTTGATGTCGGTGGTCAGGGGGCGCAGATCGTAGTGGATGTCCTTGTCACGCACTACCGGGATCTCATGGCCGATGGGGCCCAAACGCAGCAATTCCATGCGGTTCCTTTCGTGTTCGTCAGGCTTGCGCATCCGGCCGTCGTTGGACGCATGCACAGTGCAAGCCTGTGGCCCCACGGTAGTGTCGTCTCGCATCCTAAGTTGGAATCGTTCAAGTATTGGACACGTCTTTTGTGGACGTTCGCACAATTATTTCCGCACTGCGGAAATGCAGCCGGTCAGTCCGAATCGGCGCCCTTTTCTACTCTTCCGCCCCAGACCTCGCGCCTTTCTACTCCGCCGAACCGAATGCCGCCGAGGTGTAATCGGATTTCGCACGCCTGGGCACAACGACGATGGGCACCGGTGAATGCTGGAGAATCCTCATCGCGTGACTGCCCAGCGAGACCCGCTTGAGCGCCCCGAGACCGGAGGAGCCGAGCATCATGACCTCAGGATCCTTCCACTCCACTGCGGTCAGCGCACTCGCCCAGTCCGGCCCCGTCCCGATCGCCACGTCGGTTTCGCCGGGCTTGATCTGGAGTCGATCGATCGAGCACAGGATCTCGTCTGTGTCGCGCCGGATCACCTTGGACCATTCGTCGATGACACTGGATTCGACGTCGAGCCCCACCCCCGCCGCCCCGATCACACGCGATCTGGGAGCGAAGGACGCGATGCGGAAAGGCACACCGGACTCGGCAGAGACCGTCGCGGCCCCCAGAATGAGGTCCGCCGAGGTGGACGAACCGCTGTACGCGGCAGTGATCCTGCGTAGGCGAGCCCCCGATGCAGCTCGGTATCCCACGGGTGCCAACGCCACCGGCAGGCCGGCGCTGTGCAGCAGTCCGGTCGATACGGACCCCAATGCGATCCGGCCCGACTTTCCGTCTGCGGAGGGACCGACGACGAGGCGAAAGGCATTCTCCCTTTGGCACATCTCGAGCAGTCCACGTCGTGATGATCGGGCACTGTGGACGAGGCAGGTGAAGTCGATGTCATCGGGAAGGAGCGCCCGAACATCGTCCAGGGCAGCCTCGGCGACACTGCGCAGCTTCTTCTGGTATTCGCTCTCGAAGAGCACGGGAGACATCGGCCAGGCCGCGGAATCGATGGCCACCGCGACGAGCCGATGCCCATAGGACCGCGCGAGCACGATTCCCAACTCAACTGCGGGCCTATTGTCCTGACCTGGCGCAATACCGACGACGATGCTCATTATTTCCCTCCTGCGGGATCGGATCCCTCAATGCTGTCACGTGCTGCCCGTTGCTTGCCGAGGACAGAGGATCTGCGGCCGAAGATGAAGTACAGGCCGAGGACGACCGCGGTCCAGATGAGGAAGACGACGATCGTGATGATCTGCAGATTGCTGATGATCCAGAGGCAGCCGATGATTGCGAGCACCGGCAGGACCGGGTAGAAGGGCACCTTGAAGCCGCGCTCGAGGTCGGGTTCGCGTACCCGCAGGATGATGACGGCCAGGGACACCACGATGAAGGCGACGAGGGTGCCGATGCTCGTCATCTCGGCGAGGAAGTTCAGGGGGATGAAACCGGCCAGGATGGCGATGACCACGGTCACGACGATCGTGCCTTTGACCGGGGTGAGCGTGCGCGGATTGACGTCGCCGAAGAACTTGGGCATCATCCCGTCACGTGACATCGTGAAGAGGATGCGTGTCTGGCCGTAGATCGAGACGAGGGTCACGGAGAAGATCGAGATCACGGCACCGGCGGCGACGACGGTGCCCGGCCACTGGGCTCCCACGATATTCTCGAGGATCGCCGATAGGCCAGCCGTCTGACCGTCGAAGTCCTGCCAGGGCTGGGCCGACAGTGCCGCGACAGCGACGAGCACATACACGCTGGTGACGATGATGAGGGCGGCGATGAGGGCCCGGGGCATGGTCTTCTTCGGGTTCTTCGTCTCGTCGCCGGCTGTGGCCACTGCGTCCATGCCGACGTAGCTGAAGAAGATCAGGCCGGAGCCTGCCACCACCCCGGAGAATCCGAAGGGTGCGAAGTCGGCGAAGTTGTCGACGTTCCAGCCGGTGACTCCCACACACACGAAGAACAGGAGCACGCCGATCTTCGTGCACACCATGACGGTGTTGATGACGACCGATTCGCCCGTGCCGCGCACCAAGAGGAAGCAGCACATGGCCAGCAGCAGGATTGCGGGCAGGTTGACGATCCCACCTTCTTCTGGGGCGTAGGCCAGGGCGTGCGGGATCTCGAACCCGAAGAGGTTGAACAGCAGTTGGTTGACGTACTGTGACCAGCCCACGGCGACCGCGGCTCCCGCGACGCCGTACTCGAGGAGCAGACAGGCCGCGACTCCCATCGCCGGCAGCTCGCCGAGTGTGGCGTAGGCGTAGGAATAGGAGGAACCGGAGACGGGCACGCTGCCGGCCAGCTCCGCATAGCAGATGACCGCGAGGCCAGCGACGAGGCCGGCGATGACGAAGGACCAGATGACTGCGGGTCCGGCCACAGGAACGGATTCCGACAGGATGAAGAAGATGCCGGTGCCGATGGTCGACCCGACGCCGATCATCGTCAGAGAGAACAGCCCGATCGTGCGCTTGAGGTCGCTCTCCGTCTCCTCGCCCTGCTGTGGGACCGGCTTCACCCGGAAGAGCTGCTGTCGCAAAGTCGCCATTGTCATTCCCCAGACATCGTCGTCCTACTGAGCATGAGCACCGGAACTGTCGATCATCGCCGATGACCGCCAGCCCTGATCCGGCACTTTCGATACTGCGACCTTACGACAGTCCTGCCTCGCCGAGGTGGTCCGAAGTTGAAATCATGGGTGCGAAATCGGTCGTTCGGGACAGTCAGAATCGGAGCCTGAGACTATCGGCACTGGTCAGAACGCTTGTCCGTGTCCAACGAAAATCCTATTCAACAAAACGGTTGAATACGTGAGGGCATCGGCCTACAGTTGTCTTTAACCTACTAGTTGAATACAGAATGGAGGGTCAGTGGACGATCAGCTGACGAAGGTGTTTTCGGCCCTGGCCGACCCCACTCGACGAGACATGGTGGCCAGGCTGTCCATCGCCGATGCCACGGTCAATGAACTCGCCGAACCTTATGAGGTCAGCGTCCAGGCCGTGTCGAAACATCTCAAGGTCCTCGAGGACTCCGGACTGGTCACTCGCACCCGGGACGCCCAGCGCAGACCAGTCCACCTCGAAGACAATGTGTTCGATCTGATGACGAAATGGATCGAGAGATATAGGCGCCAAGCCGAAGACCGCTACCAACGCCTCGACGCAGTCCTGGAAACGATGGACGCACACGAGGACGCACACCAGATGGACTCCGCAGCCGCCTCGGCGAAGGAATCCACGCAACACTCACGCAAAGGAGCATGACATGACCACCACCAACGACACCGACTACTCAACCCTGAAACTCGAGGTGCCTGAGGGGACTCAGACCGTTTCGATCACTCGCGATTTCGCGGCCACACCGGACAAGGTGTTCCGCGCCCACATCGACCCCGAACTCTTCGTGAAATGGTGCGGACCCGACACGATCACGAACACGATCCGGGAATGGGACCCGCAGACCGGCGGGAACTGGAGCTACCTCTCCACCGATGACAACGGCGAGTACGGCTTCTTCGGGTCTTTCCACGAGGTGCGGGAGAACGAACGCATCGTCCAGACCTTCACCTTCGAGGGCTTCCCAGATGCCGTGAACCTTGAGATCCTCACACTCACCGACCTCGGCGATGGACGGACCCGCCTGGCCTCGACCTCGGTCTTCGACTCTCTCGAATCCCGGGACGGCATGGTCGCCTCAGGCATGGAACACGGCATTCGCGAGGGCTACGACAAACTCGAGAAGATGCTCGCAGAAGATCAGTGAGGCCTGACGCTCCCGCTGAGACGCAGGAGCTGCGCGGCCTGGGCATGGTCCCAGGCCGCGCAGTCCGATGATCAGACCGCTTCGCGGCTCTTGACCTTTTCCTTCTCTGCGAGGACTCGGTCGCGGATTGCAAGGAAACAGGAGACGGCATCGCCTGCGGCTGAGACGAGCTGCTTCGTGCTGCCTCGCCGCACATCACCGGCGGCGTAGACGCGATCCATGGATGTCCTGTGATCGGCGCCGGTGCAGATATAGCCCGGTCCGTCGCATGTCGAGCAGAAGTGGATTCGACTCCCCAGCAGCGCCTCCTCACCCGGCACGCCAAGTGTGCGATAGGTCGTCCCGGTCGCCAGCACCTCTTGAGATTGCCTGAGGCCGTGGCGTCATTGCCAAGCACTGACATGGTTCTCCTAATTATTTGAAGATTTCAACTGTGCGTGGAAATCTATGTGAGCGAGCCCACATTCGCACATAATGAAGTGATGTGCAAGACTTCCACTAGAAGTTGAAATAGGCTCATCGCGCAGAGGAGAAGGCCAGTGACAGCGCTCAATTCGGATCGCTACGACCAGAAGGTTCGGGAGACCCTCGAGCTTCTGGCGGGGATCAGCGAGCCTCTCGCTCGGGCCCTGGGCGAAGGCTGCGAGGTCGTCATCCACGATCTCACCAATCTCGACAACTCGGTCTACGCCATCGCCGGAGAGGTCACCGGCCGTGAGGTGGGCGCCCCACCGACCAACCTGCTTCTGCAGCACGTTCTCAGCGGGGCGCAGGGCGATGTCATCGGCTATCCGACGTCGCTGCCCGACGGGCGCACCGGCCGGTCGAGCACGATCATCATCCGCGAACCGGAATCGGGCACACCGATGGCCGCGCTGTGCCTCAACATCGACGTCACCAACGTCAAGTTGGCCCACGACATGCTCGGCTCGCTGCTCGCGACGCCTCCGCCGGTCGCCGAAACCAGCGAGGAGCCCGACACCGGTGAGGTCTTCCCCCACACCGTCAGCGAACTGACCGCGCAGATCGTCGCCGAGGTGATCTCCAGCGCCGATGTCCCCGTCGAACTGATGAAGAAACCCCACAAGCTCGAGGTCGTCGCTGAACTCGACCGCCGTGGAGTCTTCCAGGTCAAAGAGGCTGTGGCCGGAGTCGCCTCGGCGCTGGACGTCACCCGATACACGATCTACAACTACATCAACGAGCTCCAAGGCAGAGCCCCGGAAGGACAGTCATGACCGATACCCACGATCACGCGTTCGCCCCAGTCGAAGACGACATCGACCGCTACGATCCGCAAGCCCGCCAGTGGCTGGCCGGAGCCATCAGGGCGGTGAAGTCTGATGCCAACAGGTCGTCGGACACGCATCTGCTGCATGTGCCGTTGCCTTCCGATTGGGGAATCGATCTCTATCTCAAGGACGAGTCGAGCCATCCCACCGGGTCCCTCAAACACCGTTTGGCCCGCTCGCTCTTCCTCCACGCACTCTGCAACGGGTGGATCAAGCCCGGTCGCCCGGTGGTGGAGGCTTCCAGCGGTTCGACCGCGGTCTCCGAAGCGTATTTCGCCCAGCTCATCGGTGTCCCGTTCATTGCAGTAATGGCTCGGTCGACGAGTGCTCAGAAGATCTCCCTCATCGAGTTCTACGGCGGCACCTGCCATTTCGTCGACAACGCCAATGAGGTCTATGAGGTCGCAGCCGATCTTGCCGCGGAGTCCGGTGGTCACTACATGGACCAGTTCACCTATGCCGAACGCGCTACGGATTGGCGCGGCAACAACAACATCGCCGAGTCGATCTTCGACCAGATGGCGAGTGAGACTCATCCCGAGCCGTCCTGGATCATCGCCACCGCTGGCACAGGCGGCACCTCGGCGACCCTGGCCAGATACGTTCGCTACACCGGCCGGGCCACCGGAATCTGTGTGGCCGACCCGGACAATTCGGCCTTCTTCGCCGGATGGCGGGACCAGGACCCGTCGGCGACGACTGATCAAGGATCCCGCATCGAGGGCATCGGGCGGCAACGGGTCGAAGCGAGCTTCATCCCTTCGAGCATCGACCGGATGATGCATGTCCCGGACGCTGCCGCCATCGCCTCCATCCAGCTTCTTGAGACACTGATGGGACGTCGCGCCGGAGCGTCAACCGGCACCGGCCTGTGGGCCGCGTTCCGCATCGTGTCGCAGATGAAGGCGGCAGGAGAGACGGGCAGCCTGGTGTCCCTGATCTGCGACCCCGGCGAGCGCTACCTCGACAAATACTATTCCGAGCGGTGGCTGGCCGAAGCCGACCTCGACACCACCGGCTACCGCACCCGCCTCGAAGAATTCATGACGACAGGAGTCCTCTGATGAGCAGCGAATCAACCACCACACCCGAAGCCCGTCTCCACAACCTCGGCCTGGAGATCCCCGCAGTCGCCGCTCCTGTGGCTGCCTACGTTCCGGCGGTGCGCACCGGAGGCCACATCTACACCTCAGGCCAGCTTCCCGTACAGAACGGGCAGCCGATCCACAGGGGAAAGGTCGGCGCCGAGGTCACTCTCGAAGAAGCGCAGGCCGCGGCTCGTCAGTGCACCCTCAATGCCCTGGCTGCCATTCGCGCGATCACCGGTGAACTCTCGACGATCACCCGCATCGTCAAGGTCACGGGCTTCGTCGCCAGCGCCCCGGACTTCACCGCTCAGCCGCAGGTCATCAATGGTGCCAGCGAGCTTCTCGGCGAGGTCTTCGGCGACGCCGGGATCCACGCCCGCAGCGCAGTGGGCGTGGCAGTCCTGCCTCTGAATGTCCCGGTCGAGATCGAGATGATCGTCGAAGCCTGAGAGTCCTTCGCGGCAAAGGACCCTTAGGTCGCTTTCTCGGCCATCATGGCGAAGTACGAGTCGCGGCTGCGACGAACGTGCTGGCCCATCACCTCGGCGGCTTTGGCTTCCTGCCCTGCATCGATGGCCGCGATGATGTCGCGGTGCTCCGGCCAGGCCTGAGGGCCGCGGCGGGTCACGTTGAGTGAGTACAGCCATTCGATCTTGCCCGAGATCTGGCGCAGGAGGCTGACGAAGGAGAGGCTGCCGCTGAGTTCGGCGATGGCGAAGTGGAACCGCATGTTGAGCACCGCGAGGTCCTCGTAGCGTTCCTGGCCGATGACGATGTCGCCGGCGGCGAGGATCTCATTGATCTCCTTGCGGATCGTCCGCCACCGTTCGTCGGGTGCCTCACCGTTGCTCTGCTGCCCAGCGCGCTTCGCTGCTCGCTTGGCGGTCGCGGATTCGAGGACGATGCGGATCTCGAACAGGTCCTCGGCATCCTCGGTCGGTGAGGGCGCGACCATGCTGCCGCTGTAGGGCCGGGACTCGACGAGCCCCTCGGCCTCGAGAGAACGCAGCGCCTCACGAATCGGGATCCGGGAGACCGCGTACTGCGTCGCCAAAGCAGCCTCGCGGAGTTTGCCGCCGGGCGGGTGCACACCCCTGATGATGTCGAAGCGGATCTGCGCCCCGACGCTGACGCTGCTCGATGTCGAAGAAGCGGTCGGTGCGGACTCGTGGGCCGAGGCAGAGCCAGACACCGAGGCGAGGCCTGCAGCGGACTCTGAAGTGGAACCAGGCTCAGGCATTGAGCAGACCCGACCCGGGCACGGCAGCCAGGAGCTTCTGCGTGTACTCCGCAGTCGGACGGTCGATGACATCTCTCGTTGCGCCTGCCTCGACGACTTCCCCGTTCTTCATCACAACAACATCGTCGGCCAAGTTCGCAACAACTGCAAGATCGTGCGTGATGAACAGGCAGCTCACGCCAAGCCCCGACTGCAGCTGACGAAAAAGCTCGAGAATCTGCTCCTGGACCAGAACGTCGAGGGCAGACACCGCTTCGTCACAGATGAGGAGCTCAGGTTCGCTGATCAGGGCACGCGCGATCGCAATCCTCTGCCGCTGCCCACCGGAGAGCTCAGCAGGCCGACGCTCGAGCATCGACGCGGGCAGAGCCACCTGATCGAGCACCTCGGCGACCTTGCGTTTCCGCTCGACCTGCGTACCGACCTTGAACACGTCGAGGGGCTCGCGGATGATCCGTTCGATGCCCCACATCGGATTGAGAGAGGAGAACGGGTCCTGGAACACCGGCTGGCTGAAGCGCCGCAGAATGCTGCGTTCGGCGCGTGAACTCGCGTCGACGTTGCGTCCCCCGGCGAGGATCTCGCCGCTGGTGCCCCTCTCCAGGCCGAGCACGATCTTCGCGATCGTCGACTTCCCTGACCCGGATTCTCCGATCACTGCGGTCGTCTGCCCGCGCTTGGCCGTGAAGCTCACCCCGTTGAGGGCATGGACTTCCTTGCCGCGCCCGTGCAGCTTGTAGATCTTGTGCAGATCGTTGACCTCGAGCACATTCGCCGAGATGGCCTCTCCGTCGACTCTGCCTTCGCCGACTCCCACTGCAGGAGTTGACCCCGCGGCCCCGAGAGCACGACTCGGCTCCCGGCCGACCACAATGCTGGGTGCGGCCTTGACCAGGGCTTTTGTGTACTCATCCTGGGGGTCTCCGAGGACCTGCTGCGGTGTTCCACGTTCGACAACGCGTCCGTCGTTCATGACGAGGATGGTGTCGGTTCGCTCCCCCGCAACACCCAGGTCGTGAGTGACGAAGAGCAGCGAAGTCCCGCGCTCGGTGACGAGTTTCTGCAGGTGGTCGAGGATCTGCTTCTGCACTGTCACGTCGAGAGCGGAGGTCGGTTCGTCGGCGATGATGAGATCCGGTTCGCCGGACAGGGCGATTGCGATGAGGATCCTCTGCCGCATACCGCCGGAGAATTCGTGCGGATATGACCGTCGCCTGTTCTCCGCATCCGGGATTCCGGCTTCGGTCATCAGGCGTACGACATTATGGGTCACCTCGGCGGAGTTCGACATTCCGTATGTCCGCAGCGCGTCAGCGATCTGATCACCCACGCGCATGCTCGGATTGAGGCTGGCCATGGGGTCCTGCGGCACCAGGGCGATCGATCGGCCGCGCAAAGTCTGGAGTCGCGCCCGATCTGCTCGAACCAGGTCCTCGCCGCGGTACTTCACGGCCCCGGAGCTGACATGACCCGTTCCCGGCAGGAGCCCGAGGATCGCGCTGATCGTCGTGGACTTGCCTGACCCTGACTGACCGACGAGAGCCAAGCGCTCCCCCGGCGCCAAGGTGAAGCCCACATCGTGGAGCACAGGCGCCTCATAGGAGACTTCGAGGCCGGAGACCTCGAGGACGAAATCGGACAGTTCCACACCGCCGCTGGTCTCTGTGCTCATCATCTTCCTGCCGCGTATCCCTGAGCACCGCGCGGGTTGGCCCCTGCGGTGAGACGTCCGGTGGCCGGGTCCCGTGTCACGCAGGAGAGCCTGCCCAGTTCCCAGTCGCCGGCCTTGGTCACGACATGGCCGCGTGCGATGAGCCCGTTGATGACGTCTTCGCCGAGGCGGTCCTCGACGACCGCACCGCCGGGAACCCAGGTGCGCGGCCAGAATGACCCTGCCAGAGCGGTCGTGTGCAGTGCCGGTGCGTCGATTGCCTGCTGAGGTGCGTAGCCGCCGACGAGCATGCGCAGAATCAGCAGCAGCTGCCACTGTTCCTGCTGGTCACCTCCGGGGGAGCCGAGGGCGATGACCGGCTGCCCGTCCTTCGAGATCAGGGTCGGAGTCAGTGTGGTGCGGGGACGCTTGCCCGGGGTCAGCGCCGAGGGCGCTGTGTCATCAAGCCACATCATCTGCAGCCGAGTACCCAGGCAGAATCCGAGTTCCGGGACGATCGGTGAGGACTGCAGCCACCCACCAGAAGGAGTGGCGGAGATGATGTTGCCCCAGCGGTCAACAACATCGATGTGGCAGGTGTCGCCGTTATTGACGCCGTTTTTCTGCACAGTCGGCTCGCCGATGCCGGCTTTCGCCATGGACTCCTTGTCCGCACCTTCGAGCACGAGTGGCGGGGTGAATGTAGAAGCGGTCCCTGCACGGTCGGCACCCGGTCGGAATTCGAGTGAAGCCTGATCGGTGATGAGTTCGCGACGGCTGGCCGCGTAGTCTTCGCTGAGCAGCCAGTCGAGGTCGACATCTCCGTCCCCGTAGTAGGTATCGCGGTCGGCCATCGCCAGTTTGAGTGCCTCGAGGATCGTGTGTGCACCGATCTCGGTCGAGGGGTCGAGTCGTTCGTCGTCGAGGCCGTCGAGGATCTTCAGCGTCTGCAGCAGCACCGGGCCCTGGCCCCAGGCTCCGATCTTCGCAATCGAATAGCCGCGGAAGTCGATCGTCACCGGCGTTTCGAAGTGTGCGTCGAATCCTGCGAAGTCCTCAGCTGTCAAGACTCCCGCGTGGTCACCGCCGGTCGAATGTCGGTGCGGAGTCGAGATGAAATTCGCGAACGACTCGGCGACGAACCCGGACTTCCATTCCTGACGTGCCGCGGAGACTCTGGCGGCACGCCCTTCTACGCCTTCACCTGCGGCAATGAGCTTCTTCAAGACTTCAGCATAGGGACGGTTGTAGACGAGGTCGCCCGTCTTCGGGATCTGACCTTGTGGCATCCACTGAGCTGCCGACGTGGGCCAGTGTTCGGTGAAGAGCTCCTGCACACGTTCGATGGTGCCGACGACCCGGCTGAGGACGGGGTGACCGTTCTCGGCGTAGTCGATAGCGAATTCGAGGACGTCGGCGAGTTCCCAGGTGCCGTGGTGTTCGAGCAGGTTGAGCCAGGAATCGACGGCCCCGGGCACCGCAGAGGCGAGCGCTCCTGCCCCGGGAATCATGTCGAGGCCCTCACTGCGGTAGTGCTCAATGGTGGCAGCGGCCGGCGCGGGGCCCTGCCCCATCATGATCTTCGGGTTGGCCGGGTCTTCGGCGGTGGCGAAGATCCCCGTCATGTCGCCACCGGGGCCGTTGAGGTGAGGTTCGACGACGTGGAGGAGGAAGGCTCCCGCCACGGCCGCGTCGAAGGCGTTTCCACCTCGTTCGAGAACCGCCTGTGAAGCTGCTGTCGCCAACCAATGGGTGGAGGCGGCCATTCCGAAATGACCTTCCAGGGTGGGCCGGGTTGTGAAGACTGCGGGTGGGGTGAACGACACGTCAGTGTCCCTTCTTCGAGTTGGGGTCGAGGGCGTCGCGCAGGGCGTCCCCGAAGAGATTGAAGGCCAAGCAGATGACCAGGATCGCCAGTCCAGGGAATAGGGCGGTCGACGGCGCACGGAAGATGTACTGCTGCGCGTCGGAGAGCATGATGCCCAAGCTGGGTGAGGGCGGTTGGATGCCCAAACCGAGGAAGGAGAGGATCGATTCTCCAATCACGGCAGTCGGAATGATGACAGTGGCCTGCACGATGATTGCCGAGGCGATGTTGGGCAGAATGTGCATGCCCAGAATACGTGCCTTCGATGCGTCGGTGGCGATTGCGGCCTTGACGAAGTCGGCCGATTTCAAGCGCATCGTCTCGCCTCTGACGACTCGGATCATCGTGGGCACTTGCGAGATGCCCAGGGCGATAGCCGCATTGGCCAGGCTGGGCCCGGAGATGGCCGCGAGTCCGACTGCGATGATGAGGAACGGAAACGCCAGGGTGACGTCGGTCAGCCTGGAGATGACCGAGTCGAGGCCCCGGAAGTATCCGGCCAGCAGCCCCAGGGGCGTGCCGACGATCACGGCCAGAGCCACCGCCAGGAGTCCGACCTGCAAGGAGGCGCGGACGCCGAAGGCGAGTCTGGAGAGGATGTCGCGTCCCAGATCGTCGGTGCCGAAGACATAGCCGATCGTGCCCGGCACTTGGAATGGAGCTTGGAAGTTGGTCTGCGCGAACCCGTACGGGGCGATCAGTGGTGCGAAGAGTCCGATGAGTACGACGACGGCGACCATGACGGAGCCGATGAGCCCCATCGGGTTGGACAGGATTGAGCGCAGCAGCCACCAGACCCGGTTGTTCGAGGCCTGGAATTCGGGGTCGAGTCCCTGTGTGTTCTTGTCGGTGTTCGTGACGATTGGGGTGGTCATGAGGCGTCCTCGCTGACTCGGATCTGTGGGTTGATGACCGAATAGAGGATGTCGACGGCCAGGTTGATGAGAATGTAGGAGGCGGTGATGACGAGGACGACCGCTTGGATCACCGGATAGTCACGGGAGAACACCGCATCTAGGGTGAGTTTGCCTAGGCCTGGCAGCGCGAAGATCCTCTCTGTGACAACGGCTCCGGAGATCAGACCGCCCAGTTGCAGGCCGATGATCGTGACGAGGACGATGAGTGAGTTGCGCAGTCCGTAGCGGAAGAGCACCCGTGGCCTGGACAGCCCCTTGGCTCGTGCCATGCGCACATAGTCGGTGCCCATGCTCTCGATCATCGACGCTCTGGTCTGGCGGGTAATGACCGCGGCCAGGCTGGTGCCCAGGATCACTGCCGGCAGAGTGAGGTAGTAGATGCCGCGGATCGGGTCGGAGAGGACGTCGACGTACCCCGAGGCGGGGAACCAGCCGAGGATGACGGCCAAGCCCATGATCGCTAAGAGTCCGAGCCAGAAGTTCGGGACCGAGAGCCCGAGGAGAGCAATGAAGTTGCTGCCCAGCTCGGGCCATTTCCCGCGGAAGCGTTCTGCAATCATGCCCAGGGTGATGCCGACGATGACGGCGACGACGATCGCGTAGAGCGACAGCCACAGGGTCACGGGCAGGGTGGTCGCGATCATCTCGGTCACGGCCAGCCCGGTGCGCGTGGATTCTCCGAGGTCGCCGGTGACGATCGAGCCGAGGAATTTCACGAATTGGACGAGCAGCGGCTGGTCGAGTCCGAGGTCGGCCCGGATCGCGTCGAGTCGTTCGGGTGTCGCCTCTTCGCCGGCCATGGCCAGTGCAGGGTCGCCGGGCAGCATGCGCACACCGAAGAAGATGACGATGCCTGAGAGCACGAACGTGATGAAGGCGTGGAAGATCTTGGTGAGTACGAATCGAGTCATCGCTGACCTTCCTTCTTCAGAAATCCAGCTTCGGAGAGATGGACGACGCCGTCGGAGTACACATCTATGCCTGCCACGTCATCGGTGTAGGCCGTGAGGTTCTTCTGCCGGTAGAGGTAGATGATCGAGTTGAGCTCAGCGGTGCGCTGCGAGGCTTCACCGTAGAGTTTCTTGCGCTCATCCATATCTGTGGCCTCGCTGGCGCGGGTGAGCAGTCCGCTGAGCTCATCGTCGTCGACTCCAGTGACGTTGTTGGCGGCTCCTGGGTAATGGAAGGTGTAGAGGTTTCCATGCGGGTCGACGCGGCCGGACCAGCCCAGTTGGAGGAGCTCGTAATCGCCGCGGTCCTGGGCATCGAGCAGTGCCGTGTATTCCATCGGCTGGACCTTGATGTCAAATCCTGCCTCTTTGGTTGCGGCTTGGACGGCTTGGGCGAAGCGAAGGGTGTCCTGAGTGTTCGAGACCTTCATATTCACCTTGAGCGGAAGCTCGACTCCGGCATCTTCGAGAAGCTTCTTCGCGGCTTCGGGATCGTAGTCGACACACTCGTTGCTTGCTTCAGTGGCGAAGGGGCTGTCCGGGGAGATGCCTGAACAAGCTGGTGAGAACCATCCGTTGAAGACAGTGTTGACCAGGGCCTTGCGATCGATAGCCATCGACAGCGCCTTGCGCACCTTCGGGTCCTGGCCCAGTGGTGTCTCAAAGTTCTCCGGATTGTCGCCGAACCCCATGTTCACGGTCAGCCCCTGGTATCCCAGGGAGTTCGACTGCAGGAGACCGATGCCGGACTCCTCCTTGAGGGCGTCGATGTCCTGGGGCGAGATCGTGTCCGCGACTTGCACATCGCCGGAGCGGATGTTCGCGGCGCGAATGTTCGCATCCGACATGATCTGATAAGTGATCGAGTCGAGGTGCACCTTGTCTGCATCGTAGTAGTTGGGATCTTTGACGACCTTGATCGAGGTCTGTGCGATGCGTTTCTCGAACTTGAACGGCCCCACGCATACCGGGTTGTCGCCGAAGTCCTCGCCCGCTTCGTCGAGGGCTGTCGGCGACATGATCATCCCGGCACGATCGGCCAGGGCCGCGGTGAAGGGCGCGAAGGGCTCGTCGAAGGTGACTTCGAGGGTGTGGTCGTCAACGGCGCTCACATCGTTGATCGGGCCGAGTTCGGCAGACCGGGAGGAGTCTTCGAGATTGAGCCCGCGTTCGATGGTCGTCTTGACCGCCTCGGCGTCGAAGTCGGTGCCATCTGCGAATCGCACACCGTCCTTGACCGGGATACGTACGGTCTTTCCGTCTTTGGAGATTTTCGGCAGCGAGGTTGCGAGCATGGGTGTGATCTCACCGTCGGCATCGATGTCGTAGAGCTTCTGACACATCGTCTGCATCACGTAGCGGGTGTAGAGGGAGGACGACGTCGTCGGGTCGAGGCGATCCGGTTCCGACGACAGCGCCATGACGAGATCGCCACCTTCCCTGAAAGCTCCCTCGTCGGCATCGACCGACTTCACGTCGGGCCGCTCAGGCGGTTCACCGAGCGGTTGAACCGGCACGCATCCGGCCAGCAGGACGACGCTGGCAAGCACCGCCGTTATCCGTTTTTTCACGCGCACTCCTGTGTGAGCATCACATTCAGCATTGATATTTGCATACAATCTAGCGGGTGATTATGGTTTTGTATACAAACTTCCAGGAGATTCCGAATCCTGGGATCCCGGGCCGCTGAGTCGGTCTGGCGACCGGAGATGATTCGGGTTCCGAGACCACCAGAGTTCGCAGGCGAGCTCGACGAAAGGGGCGCAATGACACGTCGACTCGATCTGGCCATGCTGCTGGTGCTGACATTCTCGACCGGCATGGTCGATGCGATCGGCTACTTGGGCTTCGATAAGGTCTTCACCGGGAACATGACGGGCAACGTCGTCATCCTCGGCATGGGCTTGGCCGGAGCCGAGGACACTCCGGTCCTGCGTCCCGCCTTGGCCCTCGTATTCTTCATGCTGGGCGCAGCTCTGGGCGGACGCACTCTCGGGCGGATCGGCGAGGAATGGCACCAGCGCACCACGATCATCTTCACCGGAGTGGCCATCGGCTGTGCCGGTCTGGCCGTCTATGTCGCGCTCATGCCCAACCCTGAAGTGGGAGTGGCCGGAACGATCTTCACCTCGGTGCTCTCGGCACTTATGGGCGCCCAGGCGGCCGCTGCCCGGCGGATGAAGATCGCCGACGTCACCACCGTCGTCGTCACTTCGACGATCGTCGGCTTGGCATCTGATTCACGGCTGGCCGGCGGCGACAGCGTCCGCTGGATTCGTCGTGCGCTGGCCGTCCTGCTCATCTTGATCGGAGCCATCGCCGGTGCTGCGACGCTGATGATCAATCAGTGGATCGGCATCGCCCTTGTCGCGGTCGCGATCGCCGTCGTGACCGTCATCGGCCACAGGGGTGCGAAGAAGCGCGCCCTCGCCGAGGCGGCCGCCTCCCCCGCGCATGTCTGATCACTGCCGTGCGCACCTGTTCACTGCCGTGCATCAGCGAGTTTCAGGCACTCTCGTCTGACGCCTCGGCTCGCGCGCCAGCACCATCTCACGTTCGCGAGCACGCTGCCTGCGCGTGGTGAGCAGGATGACGAGGAAGGCGATGCCTGCGCCGATCGTCGTCTCCAGAGCACGATCGGCGATGACGACGACCTCACCGGCAAATTGGAGGGCCGCAATCAGAATTGCCAGGCCATGCGGCGGCGACCATGGCCCAATAGTGATGCCCCAGGCCCGACATGACACCGATGGAACCGGCCATACCGAGAGCCACGACGTACCGTCCGGCAAGCGCGAAGACTCGCGACCACGGCGGGAGTGGTGCCTCCGTCAGCTGCTGATCAGGCTCTCTCCGGCGTGCCCGGAGTCTGCCGACGAAGCCGAGCACGGACTCGAGGATCGGACGCAGCAGATCCATTGCCTCGGCGGCCAGCCGCACGAGTGAACCGCGCCCGTCGGCTGGATCGGGGATCCTGATGATGAACCCTGCACTGGACGGGCGCTTGAGTCTTTTGGTCACGCCGGCACCGGAGATGATCAGTTCCGTCGACACCCTTGTCGGCGACAGGGTGCCGCCATGTCGAGCGAGCAGGGAGATGACGTCGAACTCGCGGCAGGCAATTCCCTGGGCGGCACGGACCGCATCGCTTCGGGCTTGGACGACCTGCGCGATACGGGAGATTCTCCCCATGAGCGTCACCATCGAGGTGTCGAGTCCGGGGAAGATCGTGTCCCACTGACCCCGGACCTCGTCGATGTAGTCACCCTCCAGGTGACCCCGCGGCAATCAGTTCGATCAGCCGCCTGGTTCCAGCACCGAAACACGGGATGCACGTCAAGACACGCATGTGCGCATCAGTGTCTCGACGTGCAATCCCGTTTTTCGACGAACCGCACCTCCCCGCCGGCGTGGAATCAGCGCACGCCGAGCTTCTTCCACACCACGAGGATCGCGGCCACGCTGAGCGCACCGGCCAGCAGCACCCAGTAGGCGGGAGCCTTGGCATCACCGGTGACGCCGATCAGCCATGCGGCGACCAGTGGTGTCAGCCCACCGAAGATCGCGACCCCGACGTTGTAGCCCAGAGAGAGCCCCGTGCCGCGGACCTCGGTCGGGAAGATGTCGCCCATGACGCTTGCCAGTGGTCCGTAGTAGGCGGCCTTGAACAGCGAGAAGATGGCGACGACCACGATGAGCACGCTCAGCGCATTGGCCGCGACCACCCAGGTGAAGAGCACCCAGGTCAGCACCATCACAGCCAGGGCGGCCGGAATCATGAACGTCAGCCGTCCGACCTTGTCGCAGAAGTGCCCGGCCACCGGAGTGAAGAGGAGCAGGACGATCCCGGAGACCAGGGTCGCCCAGAATCCTGCCGAGGAGGTCATACCCAGGTTGTCCATGGCGTAGGTGGGAACGTAGGTGATGAAGTAGTTGAGGCAGGTCGAGACGGCGATGGCCCCGATGGCCAAGACCACGGCCAGCTTGTGATGGCGCAGAATCCCGCCGATCGCCGCCGACTTCTCCGGCACCTCGGCCGCTGCAGCCGTGAATTCCGGGGATTCGGGGACATGACGGCGGATGTAGAGGCCGACAGGTCCGACCAGCAGGCCCACGATGAAGGGCAGTCGGAAGCCCCAGGTCTCGAGCTGTTCCTGGCTCAGTCCAGTCGTCAGGCTCACGCCGATGATGGAGGCCAGCACGGTCGACATGGCCTGCGAGGTGAACTGCCAGCTGGCGGCAAACCCCTTCCGGTTGGGCAGGTGCTCGACCATGAGCGAAGTCGCTGATCCGAACTCCCCTCCTGCTGCGAACCCCTGGATCAGGCGGGCCAGCAGGATGAGCAGCGGGGCAGCCAGGCCGATGACGTGAGCCGGAGGCATGATGACGATCATCAGCGTGCCCAGGAACATGAGCCAGATCGTCAGCGTCAGCGCCGGTTTGCGGCCCTTGCGGTCGGCAAAGCTGCCGAGCACGATTGCCCCGACGGGACGGATGAAGAAGGACAGGGCGAAGGTGCCCAGTGCCAACATGATCGAGACAGAGTGTCTCTCGGCGGGGAAGAAGGCGACGGAGATGTAGACCGAGAAGTAGGCGTAGATCGAGATGTCATACCATTCCAGTGCATTCCCGATCGAGGCTGCGGCAATCACTTTCCACGGTCGCACAGGCTGAGTGGCCGAGGCGGCTGTCCCGGATACCGCGTGCTCGCTCATTGCGCGGCTCCCGTGCTCTCTGTGGTCACCGTTGCTTCGCCCAGCATCTCTTGCGACGCACCGGGCCTCGTCTCTTTCGAGGTGAACCAGTCATCGGGCCTGGCTCGCATGTCCCAGAACATGCCGGCCATGATTTCGGCACCCTGCTCAAGGATCGAGGTCAGGGCGTGTTCGTCGGGGGCGTGCTGATTGCAGCCGGGGTAGGAATGGGGCACCCACACGGTGGGCAGGCCGAGCACCTCGGCGAAGACATCGTTGGGGATGGTTCCGCCCAGGTTCGGTTCGATCGCGGCCTCAAGCCCGGTCGTTGCCCTGATCGACTCCGCGGCCGCCGCGACGACACGGGCATTCGGGTCGAGTCGGGTGGCCGGCATGCAGTGCTCGGCGATGACCTCGACACCGTGGATTCCCTGGCTCTCCAGGTGCGTGCGCACCGTCGTCTCGAAGTCGTCGATGTCGGTGCCGACGACGAAGCGCAGCTGCAGATGGGCCTCTGCTGCGCCGGGGATCGCGTTGACCACCTGGTCCGGATTCCCCGCTTTGAGTGCGAGTACTTCGATGACGTTGAACGCGAAGACCTTCTCCGCCGAGGTGAGTCCGGGCTCCCCCCAGTCCGAGTCGACTTCGGGTGATCCGTCTTCGACCACTTCGGGCAGTTTCGCAACCGCCTCGAGCACCGAGACTGGTGGATCTTCGGGGCGCAGTGCGGGGATCCGGATGACTCCGCTGCCATCGACGAGGGAGTTGATCGCGGCGGCGAGGACGGTGGCGGAGTTGCGCAGCTTCCCGCCCCAGTTGCCGGAGTGATGGTCGCCGTCACGGTCATGGACGATGAGCCTGAAGTTCAGGGCCCCACGCGAGCCGAGGAAGAGGGTCGGGTATTCGGCGGCGATCCGGGGACCATCGGAGGCGAGGAAGAGGTCGGCGTCGAGCTCGGCCCGGTGAGCGGCGGCGAAGGCCTTGAGACCCAGAGACCCGGCTTCCTCGGCGGTCTCCATGAGGATCTTCACGTTATAGCCCAACGCACCAGCGCCAGGCCCAATGTCCCCACCGGCGCTGGTGTCAAGTGATTCGAGAACGGTTGTGAGCGCCAGGGAATTCACGGTGTGCTGACCTTTGTTGTCGGCGCTGCCTCGCCCGTAGAGTCGGTCGCCGTCGCGGGTGAGCACCCATGGGTCGAGGCCTTGCGCCCATTACGAATCGTGGGCGAACTGCACGTCGCCGTGTCCGTAGAGGAGGACGGTGGGCAGGGTGGGATCTTCGAGGCGTGAGGCGATGAGCAGCGGGTGTTCATCGGATTCGGGATTGTCATGGATCGTCGTGTCGAAGCCCAGTTCCGCGAGCTCCGGGACGATCTCCTCGGCGAGGTAGGCCTGTGCGGCTGCGCCGTTGCCGGTCGCCTGGCTTTCGGTGCGGCGGGCGACTCGAGCGGCCAACAGTTCGAAGAAGGCCTCGCTGCGAACGACGTCTCCGGCCAGTCGGGTGACGGTCGCACGATCCACGGTGCATGCGTTGGATGATCCTGGTTGGTTCGGTGCCGCCTCGGCGCGGTCGGTGCTGTGTTCTGAGGTCATGATTGCAGACTGGCTGAGTCTGGTTCGGATGAAAAGACGGATCGGTCCGGGAGCTGGTGCGAATTCCGCACGGCAAGCGTGCATGTTATGCACAACCGTGCTTAAAATGACGGAATGACCGATATGCGCAGCCTCAATACTCTCCTGGCGCTGGTCGAATACGGTTCGATCCACCTCGCTGCGCGAGCACTGTTCGTCTCTCATTCGACCGCCAGCCGTCAGATCAAATCACTCGAAGACCATTACGGGACGACGCTCTTCGAACGCTCGGTGACCGGCGTGGTTCCCACCGGTCCGGGTCTGGCGGTCGCCGACTTCGCACGGCGGATGGTGGCCGAATCGGAGCTGCTCACCGATTCGTTCGGCACCTATTCCCAAGCGGTGGAGACCATCACCATCGTCACCAGCACAGGTCTGGGTCAGACCGTTGTCGCCGATGCCATCAATCAGGTCATGACCACCACCGATCAGGTGCAGGTCTCGGTCATCGACCGCGGCTCGCTCGGGGCTCTGCAGGTGCTGAAGAACAGGGAGGCGGATCTGTGTGTGAACTTCTCCGTGTCCGACCAGCACACTGACGCGATACCCGGCGTCAGGCAGATCGATCAGATTCAGGCCCGGAACTTCGCGGTCCTCGACAAGAAGCACCCGCTCGCCCGCCGGTCCAGTCTGCGCATCCGCGACCTGGCCGACTACCCGATCGCCACACTGTCCGCCGGCAACACCGCTCGGATGAGGATCGAGCAGGCCGTTCGCGCTCAGGGACAGGTGTTCTCACCGACGATCGAAGCCACCTGCCCAGTGCTCACGATGAGAGCCGTCACGGGAACGAAGATGATCGCAATGATGGCCGAGCGGACCATCCCGCCCAACCTCGCCGAGGCGGGGTGCACTGCCGTGGAACTCGACGACCCCGGCCTCGACGCCCGCTTCATCCAGATCCTGGCCGCCGATCCGCAGCGAGAATCAGACGGTCTGGACCTGATGATCCAAGCCCTGCGCAGGCAGCTAGCCCCGAGGTAGTTCGCCGCACGGGAACCGACTGACCCTTCTCCGGTCCACATCATGGATCCGCCTTCTGCCCCTGACCGGCGACAACCGATAATCGAAGCATGGGCAATGAAGCGCAGACACACGATCTCGACCGGATGAAGATGCGCGGGCGGATCATGCGCCGGTCCGCCTCTTTCAACGTCGCACACGTCGTGGACGATCTGGGTCCGGGCACCGGCGCCCAGAGCATTCAGCGTGCCCTGTCCCTACTGGGACTCGTCGGAATCATCAGCAGCGAGAACCCCGATGGCGCACCCCTGAGTGAGATCGTGGCCATCAGCGGCCGACCGAAAGCCAGCGTGCATCGCATGCTCAACGCCCTCATCGCCATGGGATACGTCGAGCGCTGCGAAGACGGCGGCTACCGCCTCGGCGTGCAGTCCCAGATCATGGGACAGCTGGCGCAGAAGACCGCCGACCCCGCTCTGGAGGAATCCGAGTCGAGTCTGCTCAGGCTCGCCGAGCTCACCCAGGACACCGCCTTCCTCACGCTGCGCACCGGCAGCTACTCGATCTGTGCCCGCCGCGAAGATGGCTTCGGCCCGATCTTCAACAACGCCCTAGCTGTGGGTGATCGTCACCCGCTGGGTATCGGCGCCGGAAGTCTTGCCATCATGACCCAATTCACCGACGCCGAGGTGGACGCCACCTTCGACGCCAACACGCGAATATTCGCGGACCGTTACCCCGAAATCTCTGTGTCCGGGCTCAAGGAGATGATCCGTCGTGGTCGCCATGACGGCTTCGTCCACAACCCGGGCCTGTTCGCCCAGGGCTCATGGGCGATCGGCGTGCCGGTGCGGATCAAGGGCAGAAAACCGCGAGCGTCACTCTCGGTCGCCAGCATCCAGGAACGGATGACCGGGACACGCGTGTACGAGCTTGCCGGCCTGCTCCAGCATGAAGCTCAGCAGATCGCCGATGCCGTAGCCAGCACGGAGGACCAGTCGTGACGAAACCTGACTTTCACCTCGGCGAGCCTGGTGACATCGTCATCCATGCCGGACCCCGGCAGAGCCCTCGGATCATCTCGGTGCCGACCCGCCACAGTGAGCATCTCGTTGAGCTCGCGGAGGGCGATGACCTCTTCGAATCCGTGACCGGCTTCCTCGAATCACTCAGTGTCTCGGGGCTGATGGTGGAGTTCGTCGGCGGAGAGTTCGGTCGGATCAATTTCGTCTATCCGGCCTATGGCCCCGATGCCGAGCACCCCATGTCCTTCACTTCTGAATTCGACTATGAGGGACCCGCTGCGCTGCAACATGCCTCGGCGACGGTGGGGACGAAGGACGGCGCTCCGTTCACCCATATCCACGCCTCATGGACCACCGAGGAGGGCCAAGCCAAGGGCGGTCATCTGCTGCCCGGCACGCTCATCGGGCCTAGGGGTTTGCGGATCCGTGTCTTCGCCCTCACCGATGCGCAACAGCTCAGTGAGGCGGATCCGGAGACGGGGTTCTTCGCGTTCGCGCCGAAGGCGGTGCGCTCCCCCACCCCGGAATCGGCTCCAGGCAACGCCGTCATCTCCCGCGTGCGCCCAGGGGAGCTCATCGACGACGCGATTGTGTCCATCTGCCGTAACGCCGGCTTCGACGCCGCCGAGGTGCGGGCCAGTCTCGGCAGCACCACCGGAGCCGTGTTCACCGCGAGTACAGCACCGTGGCCGGCGGTGGAGTTCACACATCTGACGGGTACGGTCGACGACGCTCTGGGCGAAGACCCCCAGGTGAGACTCACGGCTGAAGTCGTCGATGTCGCCGGAGACGTGCATTCCGGAGTTCTCGCTGCCGGGGCGAATCCGGTGGCGGTGACCTTCGAGCTCTTCGTCCGACAGATGTAGGGTTTGTTGCTGAACCTTTCGACTGTCGATCGGCGAGACTTATCTACGTTTCACGCGATCGGCCCGTCTCGAAAAAGAGCGAGTGACAGTTCCGCTCGGGGCCTCACGATTTAGGCCAGCTGCAAATGCAGCAGCGGGTAGGGGCGTCCCGCATCGTCGGTTTCGCTACGGCCTGCCACGTGGAATCCGCGATGAGTATAGAACTCCACAGCTTGGACATTCTGTTCGTTGACGTCGACACTCTTGATGCCGTGTTCCTTGATCGCGTGGTTCAGAAGTTTTGCACCAATGCCACTGCCGCGTTGTCGCGCGTCGATAAACAGCATTTCCAACTGTCCGTCGAAGACTCCGGAGAATCCCGCTGGACGACCGTCTAGCTCTGCGATGGAGAGTGAAACGGAGGGGAAGTAGTCGGTCTCCAACTTGGATTCGATCTCTCTTCGGTCCCCCTCGGAAAGGAAATCGTGGGTGGCGTTCACCGCGCTTCGCCAGATTGCTACGAGCGGCGGATAGTCTGCTGGCCCCCGGCAGGAACGAATTCTGAGTTCAACCTCACCAGGGTATGACTGCTCGCTCATTCCCCCATTGTGACAGGTGAAGCGAGAGTGCGTCCGGAAAGAAGCATGACGACAAGAGCAAGCGCTGTCAGCGCCGAGGCGACCCACACCGGAGCCAGCAACCCCAACCCGCTCGCAAGCCCGAACGCGCCGAGGACGGGCCCCGCAGCAGCTCCGATATTCAATGCTGCTGTCGCGTACGAACCACTCATCGTGGGCGCTCTTGATGCTGCATACAGCACACGAGTGATCAGGGTGCTGCCAACACCGAATGACAGGAAACCCTGAGCCAGGACAAGGACGAGAAGCGCAACTGGATGCGATGCGAGCACGGTCAACACGATCCACCCCGTCAGCAGCAGCGGTCCACCGACTGCAAACACAAGACCAGGTCGTTGATCGGACAGGCGCCCAGCAGTCGCGACGCCTAGAAATGATCCGATGCCGAACAGCACCAGCGCTATAGACACCCAAACTTCGGCCAGACCCGCGGTCTCGGTCACGACCGGTGCGAGGAACGTGAAGACCGCAAATGTCCCTCCATTGATCAGTGCTCCAAGCACCATTGCCAGAATGAGTCGCGGCTCGGCCAACTGACCAAGCTCCGCACGCAGGCTTGGCGAAGGCGAGCTGGATTCTGTCTGATCGGCAGAGTTCCCGGTGCCTCGAATGACTCCGAAGACCGCCGGAAGGCAGAGAATGGCGATCGCCCAGAATGTCGTTCGCCAGCCCAGCGCCGTGCCGAGCAGAGAACCGGCGGGAACACCGGCGACGGTCGCGATCGTTGTGCCGGCAAGAAGGATCGACAGTGCCCGCCCCTTCCGGTTCGCAGGCACGAGAGTGGTGGCCGTACTCAGTGCTACGGCCAGGAAGCCGGCATTGGCAAGAGCGCTGAGTGCCCGGGTGATCAGGAGTAGAGAGAAGACGGAAGTCATCGCTCCTATGACGTGGCCTCCCGCGAACACAAGGAGACAGATCACCAAAGTGAACCGCGGCGGCCAACGGCGAGCAAACGCTGCCATGACTGGCGCACCGATGACCATTCCGACTGCGAAGGCCGAGGTCAGCAGGCCCGCAGCGCCGACCGAGACGTCAATTTCGGTCGCAATGGCGGGAAGCAGTCCCACCAGCATGAATTCTGAAGTGCCCATGACGAAAACCGCCAAGGCAAGCATGTAGAGAGCAAAAGGCATCGAATACTCCGAAGTGAGAGATCAAGAATTGGTTCTTCTCGTCACTACGGTCAGCCCTGGGTACGCCGGACGCGCGCCCACAGAGATTGTGGGCGTCGTAACTAGTGGTTCAAGGGGCTGGCAGTGTGACCGACAGCCCCTGACTTGTCTGATTCAGGACTCGACATGTCTCAAACTCTACAGGCACCAACTGCCGAGCAGCGCGCTCAGCTCTGCGACGCACTCACAACCTGCGCGAAGACACCGAAGAACGGCTCGCCCTTGTCATTGTCGGCACGATATTCGGCCAAAGTCTTCAGCACCCGCGGGCCACGCACACCAGTGAGGGGATCGAGGTCGATGACCGCGCATCGTGGAATCGCCTCACCGATCCGCACACGCATCCCGACACCCAATGAAATCTCGTGTCCGGACCAAGTCTCCTCTATATAAGGAGTATCGGTCTCGACAAGGACAGTCGCCCGAAACCTCGCGGCTTCGGCAAGCAGGCCCGGATGACGGAGTCGCTCGCCGAGGTCACGGATGGAGGCCGTACCCACGATCGCAATCGGATCCCCGTAGACGACGTCTCCCCGCGGGACCTGCGCCAGCCGCACGGGCTTGCCCAGCCAGGATGAGAGCAGCTCATCGTGTGGTCCCTTGATCAGCTCCGCTGCGACCGGCCTACCCCAGTAATAGCAGGTCAACCTCTCACCTGATACCTCTGCTACGGCGCAGACCGACCGCCCATCGGGCAGCCTGACCTCGAGTTCAGCACCGTAAAGCGTCGCGAGGACCGCGACCAGCGACGGGTTCTGCACCGTCCGCAGCACCTGTTGATTCCGGGCGTCGACGAGGCAGTAGCGCCGGTCGCCCACAGGCCCGTGCTCATCGAACTCGGCGCCCGACTGCGACTGGTGCCGAGTCCCCTTGATCGGTGTGAATCCGATGGAGCGAACATCAAAAGCGTCGTCCGGGAGCGAAGCTGATGGCGAAGGTGAACCGGAAGTGCTCACGACATCACGGCCCCACCGTCGATGCGCAGGATCTGACCGGTGGTGAATGCCGCACCATCGCTGGCGAGATAGGCGACCGCCTCGGCGATCTCACCGGGTGTGCCCATACGATCCAGGGCCTGGTTCGAAGTGTCGTAGTCCTGACCCGCGGTGAGAGCGGATTCCACGGGGCCCGGAGCCACCGAGTTGCAGCGGATTCCCTGCCGCCCGTACTCCTTAGCCACCCACTTCGTCAGCGCAATGATGCCGCCCTTGCTCGCCGCATAGGCTGGCCCGGACCGGGCACCTGCCTCACCATCGGACATGGCACCGCCGTTGATTCCCGAGATCGAGGAGATGTTGACGATCGACCCTGCGCCGGCGTTGATCATGTGCGGGTGCACGGCGGCCTTGATGAAGTTGAAGGTCCCGCCGAGGTTGGTGTCCAGGTCACGCTGCCACTGCTCGGCTGTGATCTCGTCGATCCCGATCCGGGCCGCCGTGCCCGCATTGTTGACGAGCATGTCGATCCCGCCGGAAACTCCGACGAAAGATCCGACGGCAGCGGTGACCGCCTCGGCGTCGCGGACGTCGAGTTCGAAACCGGTGAACGTCTGCTCGGGAAACTGCCCAGACAGACTGTCCGCGGCCGCCTCGGCACCCTTAATGTCAACAATTCCGACAGACGCTCCACGCTGGGCCAAAGATGTCGCGATGGCCAAGCCGATACCCTGGGCGGCCCCTGTGACCAGGGCCGATTTGTTGCTCAGCAGATAGGGTTCCATGGTTTTCCTTCAAGTAGTGAACGACAGGCAGTTGCCGGGACCGGAGTCCTAGCCGACGCCGAGGAGGTCGGGCAGCCAGTTCGAGATCGCCGGGACGTAGGTGATGAAGAGCAGGGCGATGATTGCGCAGATGAGGAATGGCATGATGCCGCGCACCACTTCCTCGAGTCTGACCTTGCCGATACCGGCTCCGACGTAGAGGTTGAGCCCCACGGGCGGAGTGAACAGGCCGATGGCGAGGTTGACGGTCATGAACACACCGATCGTCGTCATGTCCACACCGACTTCGAGCAGAATGGGCACGAGGATCGGGATGAACAGGTAGAACGCGCTGATCGCGTCGACGAAGGCGCCGACGATGAGCAGGATGATCGTGATCACCGCGAGGATGACGAACTTGTTGTCCGTGACCCCCAGCACCGCGCTCGACACCGTATCGGCAATGCCTTCGACCGTGATGACATAGGAGAAGAGGCTGGCCACACCGACGATGAACATGATGACAGCCGTCGAGACTCCCGACTCCAGGAACACCTTCGGCAGGTCCGGCAGCTTGAGTTCGCGGTAGACGAAGACACCGACCAACAGGGCAAACACCGAAGCCACAGCACCCGCCTCAGTAGGAGTGAAGATGCCACCGTAGATGCCGCCGAGGATGATGACCGGGATGAGCAGACCGGGGATGGCCTTGACCAGGGCCGCGAGGAATTCAGCGAAGCTGCCTTCTGCGGGAGCGCTCGGGCCGGTCACACCCCCGGTTCCGTTTCCGGACCCGGTCGTCACACCAATGTCCGCCGAGGTGGCCGGGCCGCTCGTGGAGACGGACGTTCCAGCCTTGTCGGCTTTCAGCAGACGAGTCTTCGTCGCACCATTGCCGTCGGTTCCTGCCGCCAAGGCCGACGCCGGCGTCGACGATGCAGTCGAGTCCGAGGACACGGCTGCCTCGGCGCCGGTGGTGGTTGCGGGCTCACGGCCTGCAGCCAGCAGCCCCTTGCCCGATTTCACGGGCAGGCCCGCGAGCTCACGAACACGGGGGACGAAGAGCGCGGCGATGAAGAAGGCCAGAGCCATGATCACGCCGGGCACGATGCCGGCGATGAACAGACGCGTGATCGAGATCGACCCGAACTCGGAGGCGACGACGGCGAAGATGATGAACGCGATCGAGGGTGGGACGACGATGCCCATCGAGCCGGAGGCCGCGACGAGGGAGACCGCGTGCTTCTTCTGGTATCCGTTGCGGATCAGTGCGGGGATGAGAATCGCACCGATCGCGGCCACCGTGGCCGGTCCGGATCCGGAGATCGCAGAGAAGAAGAACGCGGAGATGATCGTCACCGCGGCCAGCCCGTGGCTGAAGCGGCCGAAGACCAAGAACGCGAGGTCGACGAGGCGCTGGGAGATGCCGGTGTACTGCATGACGATGCCGGCGAGGACGAAGAACGGGATCGCCAGCAGCGTGCCCGAACTCATCGACGGGAACATCACCGAGGGCACCACGTCCAGTACCTGGAGTCCGTCGGTGGTGATGAGCACGGTGACGGCAGACAGGCCGAGGGCGAACGCCACCGGGATACCCAGGGCAAGGAACAGGAAGAAGCTTCCGAACAGCAGCAGCGTGATCATTTGCGGCCTCCCTGAGAGTCAGTGGTGTGATTGGCGTCAGCCTTGTGTACCGACCTGCTCAGCAGCTCTGCATCGTCGATGACAGGTGCGGCTTCCTGAGCCAGACGCTCAGCAACCGCCTCGGCAGAGGTGTCCTCGTGCAAGGACACCCGCGCGGCCTGCAAGGTGCGGACGATGCCTAGCAGCCCGGCCATCGGGATGGACAGTGTGAACAGCCACTGTGGAATGCCCAGCGATGGGGTCGCGCGGCCGCGGATGGCCTGGTGGACCATCATCTCGGAGCCCCAGATGAGGAGGACGGCGAGGAAGACGATCATCAGTGCCGCGCCGATGATGATGAGGGATCTGCGGATCTTCGGCTTCGCGTTCTCCACCAGGTAGGTGAAACCCAGGTGCGCGCCGAGGCGGATGCCCACGACCGCTCCCATCATCGTGAGCACGACGAGGAGGTTGATCGTGATCTCCTCACTGAAGGCCAGGGATGCTTGGAAGGTGTAGCGGGAGACTACGTTGACGAAGGTGACGAGCACGATCACCATGAACGAGGCGATGACGACCCAGTCTTCGAACCATTTGACGATTTTCATCTCAGAGTCCTTCCGGAATGAACGCTTCGGACATGTCCTTGCCCCAGATCTTGCGGTATTGCGCGTACAGCGGCTCCAGGGTGGTGCGGAACTCGTCCTTCTCGGAGTCGGTGAGTTCGTTGACTTCCATGCCGCCGTCCTTGAGTTCCTTGATCAGCTTCTGTTCGCCATCACGGTTCTTCTTGATCTGGAACTTGTTGGTGTCATCGGCCAGCCGGCTCACAAGCTCCTGGTCCTCGCCGTCGAGGGAGTCGAAGAGCTTCTCGTTGACGCCTAAGATCAGCGGGTCGTAGGAGTAGTTCCACAGTGTCAGGTAGGGCTGGACCTCCTGCAGATTCGAGGAGTAGATCACGTCGATCGGGTTCTCCTGACCGTCGATGGCACCCTGCTGCAGCGCGGTGAACACCTCGCCGAAGGGCATGGTCGTCGGGTTGGAGCCCAGTGCGCGGTAGAGGTCGGTGTAGAGACCGAAGCCTGGGATGCGAAATTTGAGTCCGTGCAGGTCATCCGGGGTGTGGATCGGATGGTGTGTGTTGGTGAGCTGACGCATTCCCGATTCGCCGAAACCCAGGAGGTGAACGCCGTGTTCGGACAGGTAGTCGGAGTAGACGTCTCCGCCCTTGCCCTCCAGCGCTTTCTGTCCGTCTTCGACGGTGTCGAAGATGAAAGGTGCGGTGACGGTGCCGAAGCGGGGGTCGACGGCCGAGTAGATGATCGGCGAGTTGTAGGAGAAGTCCTTCGCCCCGTCCATGAGCTGTTCGACGCCAGCTGTGGCCTCACCGGCGGAGAGACGTTCGTTGCCGAAGACCTTCAGGGTGATGCGGCCGTTCGTCTCCTCTTCGAGGTCCTTCGCGAACTTCTCGGCCGCGATGTACCAGGTGCTCGTGGAACCGGTCGTGACCGTCATCTTCCACCGGTACTTCTGCTTCCCGTCGTCGGTCGTGCCGAAGTTCGTTCCGCACCCGCTGACCAGCAGCACGAGCGTCACCAGCACAGCGAACCAGGCGAGCATGGTCCTCTTCGTCGGTGTTGTCGGCACCCTTGCCTCCATCATTGAGTTGTTCCTGTCTGTCTTCATCGTCGCAACTGCTTCGTCACGGCTGGTTGTCTAGGTCTGTTCAGGCCCGGGATCTGATCAGGTCTTCGGGGTGCCCGCGAAGTGGACGAGTCCGCCGTCGACGGGGATGAGTGTGGAGTTGATATAGCTCGAATCCTCCGAGGCGAGGAACACAGCAAGCTTCGCAATGTCCTCTGGCTGGCCCATCCGCCCCGTTGGGGACAGTGCGTGTCGAGCGGCGAGCATGTCCTCGACCGAATCGTAATGGCCGCTGATCGAGTTGTGGATGAGCGGCGTCTCGATAAGTCCCGGAGCGATCGAGTTCGCGCGGATGCCCTCAGCTGCGTATTGGGCGCCGACGACCTTCGTGAGTTCGATGAGTCCCGCCTTCGATGCGGCATAGGCGGGGTAGTCGTAGCCCATGTAGCGCATTCCGCCCACCGAGGAGACCGTGATGATCGATCCGCCTCCGGCCCTGCGCATATAGGGCAGTGCCTGCTTCATCGCGGCGAAGGCTCCGGTGAGGTTGATGCCGAGGGCCTTGGTGAAGGCAGCCGTTTCCAAGGTATCGAGTCCGCCGTTGACGACTATGCCGACGTTGTAATGCAACACCGTGGGTTCGCCGAGGCTGCTTGCACAGTGGTCGAAGGCCGCGGACAAGGAGTCCTCGTCGCCGACGTCGGCGACGACCGTGGTCATATGGGAGTCCGTGTCACCAGGGGACTCGGCCTCACCGAGGTGGTCCGGTGAACTGGCCCCGTCACCCGAGGCGCTGGACTCCCCGAGGGCCGCCCGTGCGTGGTTGAGGGCCGCCCGGTCGCGGTCGACGATGCACACTTTCGCACCCGCAGCGAGGAACGCCTTCGCTGCAGCGAACCCATTGTTGACCTGCCCGTCCGGCGTGCCGCAGCCGATGGCCATGACGACCTTGTCCTTGAGATCGTTCATCGTGCGCTCCCCCGCCCTTGTGAGTATTCGGCTTTGAGTTCCTTACGAGCCAGCTTCCCGTAGGCGGTGACGGGCATCGCCGCGACGAAATGGATCTCCTTGGGCACCTTATACGCCGCCAGCGTGGACTTGCACAGCGCACGCAGTCGCTCGCTCGGGTCAGTTCCGGCGCTCGCACCTGGGTCAGTGCTTGAGCCGTCGCTGGCATTCGCCGCGCCACTCGACGCTGGTTCGATGATCGCGATTCCGATCTCTCCCCACTGCGCATCGGGCACGCCCACGACAACCGCCTGGGCCACCTCGGCGTCGGTGAGAAGAAGCTCCTCGATCTCACGCGGGTACACGTTTGACCCACCTGAGATGTACATATCGGACTTTCGTCCGGTGAGGAACAGGAAGCCCGACTCGTCGAGGTAGCCGACGTCGCCGGTGTGGAAGACACCGTGGGCGAAGGCCTCGGCATTGGCGTCGGCGCGCCCCAGGTAGCCGGCGTAGACGGTGGGCCCGCCCACGCAGACCTCGCCCTGCTCTCCATCTGGCAGCTCGGTGCCTGACTCGTCGAGGATGACGATGTCGACACCGGTGCGGGCTCTGCCACAGGTGCCGATGCCAGCGGAGTCGACCGAAATCTGTCCATGCTCTTCCGGTCGCAGGACAGTGATCGCACCCGTCACCTCGGCGAGGCCGAAGTACTGCACGAGGCAGGCCCCGAGCCTGTCGAGGGCACGAGACTGGTCGGCTGCGAGCATCGGGGCACCTGCGTAGATGACTCGATTGAGACTGTGGTCGGCGGGCCCGCGATCAACCGGGTAGCCGGCGACGATGCGGTTGAGAATGGTCGGGACGGTGAAGGCGTTGGTGATTTCATAGCCGTCGATCGACTCCCACAGGGTGCTCGGATCAGCCTTGCCACCAGGGTGGATGACCGAGGGCGTACCGCCGAAGACCTGCGCGAGCATGTGAATCCCCGCCCCGTGCGAGAGCGGGGCGAGCACCAACGAAGCTCCGTCTTCGGTCTCGTTGGGAAAGAGATCGCAACGATGATTCATAAGCACGGCGCCGAGGTGGCGGTGCGTGAACGTGGCCGCCTTCGGTTTGCCCGTCGATCCGGAGGTGAAGAAGTACCAGCAGGGGTCGTCCTCTTCGACCGCGAAGTCCCCAATGCCATCCTCGGCGCCATCTGCCGCTTCCGTCGAGCGGACCACTTCGCGTCGAGAGGACCCTTTATAGCCTGCGCCATCGCCGCTAACTGGTCCGCTCGATGAGGGTGATCCATCTGGCAGCTCACCTATCCACAGAACGGCGCCAGTGAAGCCTGTCTGTTTCAGTGTTTCGACGAAGTCGGCATGGGCGCGGTCGACGACGATCGCGGCGGGGATGACATCGGCGCTGATGCTCAGCAGCTCTTCGGTCGACAGTGCGGCGTTCGGTGGGGCGATGACGGCTCCGGCACGGATGATGCCCCAGAAGGACTGGACCACCTCGGCGTGATTGGCCGAAACGAGGAGGACACTGTCCCGCCTGCCCACACCACTGGCTTGGAGGGTGCGGGCGAGTGCCTCGGCTCGGGCATCGAGTTCGCTCCAGGTCCAGCGCACCGAGTGATCGTCGTCGATGACGGCGGTGTGGTCCGGGATCCGCCGTGCTGTCTGGGTGAGGAAGCGGGAGACGTTGACGCCGCGGCGAGGTGTGGGTGTGAAGTCCTTGGCCGGTGAGGTCTGGGAGATGGCGCGCATCAGCGTGTGCGCTCGAGGATCGAGGCGAAGTTGGATACGGCGGCTCCGCCCATGTTGAAGATTCCGGCCAGTTGCGGATCTTTGATCTGGATGCCTGGTGAGCGGCCCGTGAGCTGGGCTGCTGCGAGCGCATGCATGGAGACTCCGGTGGCACCGATGGGGTGGCCCTTGGCTTTGAGCCCGCCGGAGGGGTTGACCGGGAGTCTGCCGCCGACGGCAGTGGTCCCGTCTTCGAGGAGCCGGTGGCCCTGACCTGGTTCGGCGAGACCGAAGGCCTCGTATTCGAGGAGTTCGGCGATGGTGAAGCAGTCGTGGGTCTCAAGCAGGTCGAGATCAAAGATCCCGATTCCGGCTACGTCGAGGGCCTGGTACATGGCGTGGCGGGCGCCGGCCATCGCCAGAGGATCGCGCTGGGACAGGGGCATGACGTCGTTGGCGCTGCCCATGCCACGCCAGGTCACGGCCTGTGGAGCCGAGACCGCAACATCCTCGGCGGCCATGACCAGAGCAACGGCCCCGTCGGAGACCAACGAGCAGTCAGTGCGGCGCAGGGGTTCTGCGACGTAGGGGTTCTTCTCCGAGACCATGTTGCAGAACTCGTAGCCGAGGTCCTTCTGCATGTGGGCCAACGGATTGTGGGAGCCGTTGGCGTGATTCTTCGTGGCGATCTTGGCCAGGGTTTCCGAGTGGTCACCGTAGCGGTCGAAGTACCGGCGGGCGATCTCTCCGAAAACGCCGGCGAAGGATTTGAAGTGCTCTTCCTCTTCCCGGTAACTGGCACTGAGCAGGACCTCGTTGACCTCATGGCCCGAGGCCTGTGTCATGCGTTCGGCTCCGATGACCAGGGCGGTCTTGTGCCTGCCTGCGGCGATGGAGTCATGAGCGGCGAAGACCGCGGTGGAGCCTGTGGCACAAGCATTCTCATGCCGATGGGCTGGAGTCAGTGCGAGTTCGGGGAAGACGACGCCGGGAAGTGCGGCTTCGAATCCCTGCTTGGACAGACCGTTGTTGTAGACCCCGACGTGGATGACGTCGATGTCGGATGGCTCGAGTCCCGCATCGGCAATGGCACCCCGTGCGACGTCGCCCATCATCTCGGGAAGCGGTAATTCGGAGCGCCCAAACTTTCCGTGGGACCAGCCGATGATCGCAGGCTTGGACATGGACACTCCTTCGGGTCCGCCACCGAGGTGGGGCAGTCGACAGTAACTCCTGCTGTCATACTTTCGTCAGTCCCAGTTATTGGTCAACACGAATCCACCATATGGAACAAGGAGTGGCACCAGTTGTCGATCCCGTGTGTCTCATCGGTCACCAGCAGTCATCAACCTGTCATCGGCCGTCATCACTCAAGGTTGGAATACACATATTCTCGAAACCGCTCAGGCACGTGGGCTCTCTGCCACTCGAGTTCACGTGCCAGCTCGGTTCCGGCGAGCGCCTTCTTCGTATAGCGCGCCAATTCGCGGCTATGACCGGCCATATGTGCAACTGCCACAGCTTGACCGCAGGCTCGTGCAACGGCAGTACTCGCATCCTCAGACGCCTCCCGCGCGGCCGCATGGCAGCCGAATGCGAGTTTTCGCATTTTCCCGACCGCCAGTTGTCCATCTGCGAACTGCACTGCGCCGTCGAGTGCTTCCCCCGGTCGCGGATCGTCCGGGCGAGCAGCAGAGAACACTGGCAACAGCCTCTCGGCGCATGCCACCGTCCATCTGATCAATTCCTGTCGGTCACGTTCGGGCAGTGTCGGGTCAGAGGTATCCGGCTTCATCACTCGATTGTCTCAACAGCGGATGGAGGTGCAACCGCCCAGTCGCGACACCGCAGGAGCGCCAAGGCACGTATGCGTGCCTAATGGTCTCGACGCGACGGCGGAGTTTCGATGACAGCGGAGTAGCGGCAGCGCGCAACCCACCCCGACCGCTCAGTCGATGAGGTCCGAATCTCTATGCGCTTCACCCTTCAGCAGCTCGGCCGTAAGCCCCTCACCCCTTGAGCCGTGTCATCTCCGGGTCGAAGATCGGCTCCGCGGTGACCGTCGCCGGAAGCCGACGACCCAGGTACTCGATCTCGACGCCGTCTCCGACGCTCATGGTGTTCGGCAGCCAGGCGTAGGCGATGGTCTGCCCGATCGAGTACCCATAGGACGCCGAGGTGACATAGCCGTCAGCCTTGCCCGCTCCGTTCGCCTCGCCCTCAGCACCAACCCCGGCTCCAGCGCCCCCTTTCACATACACGGGTTCGCTGCCGAGCACGACGTCTTCCCGACGGTCGAGCGTCAGGCACGTCAGCTTCTGAGTCGCAGCTGCGGCCCGGTCCGCCAGCGCAGCTTTGCCCCGGAAGTCATCGGTCTTCGAAGCCTTGACCGCGAAGCCGAGCCCCGCCTGCACGGGCTCGTGCTCGCTGGTCATATCCGAGCCGAAGGAGCGGAAGCCCTTCTCCAGACGCATCGAATTGAAGGCCTCGCGACCGCCGGCGATGAGCCCGAACTCGCGACCTGCCTCCCACAGCACATCCCAGAGTCGATGCCCCAGATCCGCCGAGGTGTAGAGCTCCCAACCGAGCTCGCCGACGTAGGACAGGCGCATCGCTGTGACGGGGATGCCGCCGATGGTGATCTGCTTGGTACGGAAGTATTTGAGTCCATCGTTGCTGAGGTCGTCGTTGCTGACCCGGCCGATGACTTCCCGCGCCAGCGGACCCCACAGGCCGATGCAGCACGTTCCCTGCGTCGTTTCACGAACGGTGGCCCACTTCGCCGGATCCGCCGCCGACTGTTCCCTGGCCGCGCGGGTGATGTAGGCGAAGTCGATGTTCGAGTTCGCCCCCACCTGATAGGTCTGCTCGTCGAGGATCGCGACAGTGATGTCGCTGGTGATGCCGCCCTCATCATCGAGCAGAAGGGTGTAGCTGACTGCCCCGGGTTTGCGCAGCATCGACGAGGTGGTCAGTCCGTGCAGCAGTTCGCCGGCACCCGGCCCTTTGACCTCGAAACGCTTCAGCGCAGTCATGTCATACATGGCGACATTCGTCCGCGTCTTCCACGCTTCGACGGCCGCGATCGGCGAATGGAACATGTCCGCCCAGCCCTCACGCTCAGGCGCCTTCCACTCCTCGGGCAGCTCCTCGAGCAAAGACGAATTGGCTTCGTACCAGTGAGGACGTTCCCACCCATTCGTCTCGAGGAAGAATGCGCCGAGTGCCTTCTGCTGCTCGTTGAATGGGCTCAGCCGCAGATCCCGGGGTGAGACGCGTGGCTGCAGGGGGTGGATGACGTCGTAGATCTCGACGAAGTTCTGCTGCGAGGTTTCGCTGACATATTCGAGCGTTGTCAGTGCGTCCTCGAAGCGGTTGAGGTCGATGCCGGACAGGTCCGTGTTCGAACGCCCGAGCGAGATGAGTTCGGCGACGGCCTTCGCGATGCCGGCACCGTGGGTGACCCAGACCGCCTCGGCGACGAAGAATCCGTCGACCTCTCGGGACTGTCCCACGAGTGATCCGCCGTCGGGGGTGAAAGAGAAGATGCCGTTGAAGCCGCGCTGGACTTCGGTCTGGCGCAGTTCGGGCAGCAGCTCCTGCGTGGCCTCCCATTCACGGGCGAAGTCCTCCGGGGTGAAGTCCAGGCTCGAGGGCATGACCTCGTCGGTGATCTCATCGGGTGAGTAGGTCCGCAAGGTGTCGAGGTCGACGGGCATCGGCCGGTGGGCGTAGGAGCCGATGCCGATCCGGTCTCCCCATTCACGGTAGTAGAGGTCCTTGTCCTGGTAGCGCAGGATGGGCGCCGAGGCTCCTGCGGGCTGTTCGTTCTTCCCGGCCAGGCTGGGTACTTCGGTGGTCCAGGCGAACTGGTGGCCCAGCGGCAGCAGCGGGATCGTGGTTCCGACCATCTCTCCGATGTTCGGGCCCCAGAATCCGGCACAGGAGACGACGACATCGGCCGGAAACCGGTCCTCTCCTGCGAGCACTGCGGTGACCTTACCCCCGGACTGTTCGATGCCGGTGACAGCGGTGCGGTCGCGGAATTCGACACCGGCGGCCCGGGCTCGATCCATGACCAGCTGGGTTCCGCGGGCGGCGAGCGCCAACCCGTCGCCGGGGGTCACCAGACCGCCGAGGACCTTGTCCGGGTTGAGCAACGGGAACAGACGAAGGCATTCCTTCGCATCGACCACCTCGGCGTCGACGCCCCAGGATCGGTTCCATCCGGCACGGCGGTGCAGGTCTTGGAGCCGATCTTCCTGGGTGGCGATCTCCAGACCGCCGACGGGTAGGAATGATCCGCGACCATCGGGACCGGTCAGGGAGGTCAGCTTCTCGATCGTGTACTGGGCGAACTCGGTCATCGACTTCGAGCCGTTGGAGGAGAAGACGAGACCCGGTGCATGCGAAGTCGAGCCGCCGGGGATGTTCAGCGGGCCCTGTTCGAGGACGAGGGTGTTTGTCCAGCCCAGCTGGGCGAGTTCGTCCGCGAGGTTAGCTCCGACGATGCCGGCTCCGATGATGACGACTCGGGGTGAGGAAATCGGCACTGTGTACTCCTTTGTGGTGCAGGGAAAATCTGGGTTGGTGCGAAAGGCTGTGCTGGCGAATGGTGCGGTCGGAGCGGGCGGCGACCCCTCCCCCTCGGATCAGGTCACCCTCAGAGCAGGTGCCCCCTCGGATCAGGCGTCGATGATCAGGTCGCTCAACGCGGTCGAACAGCAGGGCAGGAACTTCCCGGCCTCGATCTCTCGTGCGCGGATGCCGCCCTGGTGGTTCATGTCGACGTCACCGTCGAGCTTGACGACCTTGCACGAACCGCACATGCCTTCCTGGCAGTTCGCCCCGATCTTCACACCCGCGGCCCTGGCAGCGTCGAGGACGAATTCGTCCGAGGCGACGCGAACGTTGAGCTCGCTGCGCACGAACGCCATCGTGTGCTCCCCTTCGCCGACAGTAGCGAAGGTCGCCGGGTCGACGACCGTGGTTTCGTCATCTGACTCGACATCTGCGCTCATAACGTCCCCCGCCGAGGCTGTGCCCGGGTCGGTCTCGACCGTCGCAACCGCTTCGGCGTCCGCCACGACCACCTCAACCTCGGGCTCGAAGGGAACCTCGGCCAGGGCGTCGACAGCCTCCACCGGATCCCCGGTGGTTTCGACGGGCCCGTCGGCGGTGTACTCCGGTTCGTACATCTCCAGCGCAGCCGGCTGCTGTTCGTAGTACTCCTCGGTCGATGACGCGATCTCTTCGGCGATCTCCCCAGCCAGGGCGACCTCCTCGGCGTATTCGCGTCTGGTCGCACGGTCTCCGGAAAAGAACTCCATGAACACCGAGGTGTCGTCCACGCCGACCTCGCGCAGACACTGCGTCGCCGTGTTGAGATAGCCCTCGGGACCACAGGCGAACACCTGCCGCCCATTGGCATCAGGGACGACCTCTTCGAGGAGCGCGGTCGAGAGGCGGCCGGTCTTCCCGACCCAGACGCTTCCGGCGCCGGCCGACTCGTCTGCCAGCGTCCGGTCCCCCTGTGCCCGGTCCCCCAGGGTGTAGATGACCTCAATCCGGAAATCGGCGCGGGCCAGGAAGTCCAGCTCTTCGGCAAACGCGAAGCGATCCGGTGCGGAGCCGTGATAGAGCAGGACGACGTCGGCCTGACCTGGAAGGGAATGGATCGTGCGCACCATCGACATGAGCGGGGTGATCCCTGCTCCGGCCGCAAGCAGCAGGTACCGGGCTCGCCGATCATAGTCGGCGAGATGGAAGGCGCCCACCGGACCCAGCATCTCCAGGACGGCGCCGACCCGCAGAGACTCATGCGCCCAGGTCGAGACGAGCCCCTTCGGGTCGCGTTTGATCGTGATGGAGAACGTCCACGGTTCCGTCGGCGCACTCGAGATCGAGTAGCTGCGAGACACCGGCTCGGCGTCCGAACCATGCACGGGGAAGTCGATGTTGATGTACTGACCGGACCGAAATGCCAGTGGGGCACCGTCCATCCGGCGGAACACGAAGACCATCATGTCGCCCGCCTCGGGGATGGTCTCCACACACTCGGCGGAGAATTCCTGGGGGTGCCACGGGCCCAAAGCCGTGGCGGCACCGGCGGGCCCGGTGGTGGACGAGAGGACCCGGTTCCACGGCATCTCGAGGCCCCGGACCCGCTGCGCCAACGGAATCATCGGGTCGTCGATGCGCTTCATCCCACGTGCTCCCGCATCCGCTGCACGTACCAATTGATGAAGGCCTCGACCTGATATTCGCTCTTCATATAGGGACCCTGCTCGTAGAACGGGCTACTCGCACCACGTTGGCAGAGTTCGACGAAGTCCTTGTCCTGCAGGTTCGTCTGCTTCCACGTGTGCGTCAGCGTCTCGAGGTCGTAGTCGACGCCTTCAACCGCATCGTCGGCGACGAGCCACGTGGTCCGCACCTGAGTCTGGTGAGCATTGATCGGAAGCACCGTGAACGTCACGACATGATCGCCGAGGAGGTGGAACCAGCTGTTGGGCTGCAGGTGCATGGAGCAGCGACCCAAACGAAAATCGGGAAGATCGCCGAGGAGCTTCTTCACCAACCGTCGCCCGTGGGCTGAGAATGACTCCCCCTGCCCGTCGAGAGATTCGCGCGAGATCCGGATACCGGCGATGCGGGTGTCGAGTTCTTCGACGACCTCGTAGGGCAGTCCGTAGCGGCGGCACCGGTATTCCAGCGAGGCCTGTGCCTGCTGGTTGCGGTCCCAGACGTCCTCGAGGTGCGGTGGGATCGTGTCGTCGGTCAGCCCCCAGGTCGGGAACAGGGCGCAGGCCAGTTCCGGGTGCCCATCACAGTGGTAGCACTCGCGGTTGTTCTCCATCACGAGTTTCCAGTTGGCTTCCTCGATGATGTTCTGCTGATAGGCCACCTTCGTCTTCGCGAGTTCGTGCGGGGCGACATAGGGGGCGAAGATCGCTGCGGTGTCATCGAAATCAGCTGGGGGTTCATCGGCCAGGCACAGGAAGACGAGGCCAGCAGCGATCTTCCCGTGGGCTCGTTTGAGCGAATAGCAGGCCTTGTCGAATTCCATCTCACCCGGCGCCGAGGCGTGGATGAGGTGCCCGTCGGGTGAATAGGTCCACGAGTGGTATCCGCAGACCAGGTTGCTCGTGGTGCCGGCCGCCTCGGTGAGAACGCGGGCCCCGCGGTGGCGGCACACGTTGTGGAGGACGTTGACGCCCCCGTCGTCGGTGCGCAGGACAAGGAGCGAGTACGGACCATAGTCGAGGGTGACGTAGTCCCCGGGCTCTGGGATCTCGGCGACGCTGCAGGCGAAGATCCAGTTCTGCCCGAAGATGGCCTGCATATCGAGATTGAAGAGATGGTCGTCGGTGTAGAAAGGAGCCTCGAGAGAGAATCCGGTGCGTCGCGTGTCGAGCAGTCGGCGGAGCTCATCGAGTCTCTCTGCGCTGAAGCCAGCAGGGAATCCCTTCTTCGTCGGCGCCAGATTCACTGCGGTCAATTCCATCTCCCTTGATGTCTGCTGCTGTGCTGCACAGCGCGTCGGCTTCGGCTCCCTGCTCGGAGCACAGTGCCTCGATCCGTGCTGTCACAAACGACACTAGCGATCTGAACACTGCAGGAAAAGCGGGAGATTCTGATGAATTATATGCGGTTTATCCGCATGGTTCGGGGCACAATGGTGTCATGATCGATCCGCGTCTCATCACGCTTCGCACATTCGCCGCCTGCGGTACCGTCGCCGCCACGGCCGAGCTCACCGGCTACTCGCCTTCGGCCGTCTCCGGACAGCTGCGCGAACTCCAGCACTCACTGGGAATGACGCTGCTCGTCAAGGACGGGCGAGGGTTGCGCCTGACCGCAACGGGTCGGCATCTTGTCCGCCGCTCCGACCGACTCATCGCCGAGTGGGAGGAGATTCGAGCCTCGTCCCTGACTGCCGGCGACCACACCCCCTCACATTTCGGCATCGGCGGGTTCTCAACCGCCTCGTCGAACCTCCTCGCCCCATTGGCTGCGAAGCTGCGTGGGGCTCACCCTGATGTCGGAGTCCACGTGATCGAGGCCAGCCCGGCACGCTGCTTCGAGCTCCTCGTGGCTGAACGCATCGACCTCGCGGTGGTGGTCGCGATGCAGGGTGAGGTTCAGGTCGAGGAAGACCCGCGTTTCGACAAGATCGATCTCCTCGACGATCCGCTCGACGTCATGGTCCCTTCCGACCACGAGGTGGCTGAGCGTGAGTCGGTCTCACTCGCGGAGCTCGCCGGGGAGGAATGGATCAGTGCCGGACCCGGCTCGCCGTATCACGCGCTGTTCGTTGCGGCGTTCACTGCGGCCGGCGTCACCCCGACCGTCGCCCACGAGACGATCGAGTGGGAGACGTCTGCCGCACTCGTCGGTGCGGGAGTCGGAGTCAGCCTCATTCCGCGGCTGGCCAGTTCACTGGGTGAGGCGAATGTGACACGAGTTCGACTCAGCGGCTCCGGGAGGCTGAGTCGGAAGATCATCGCCGCCGTCCGAGCGGGCAGCCGGGACTCGCCATTCATCAAAGAATCACTGGCGCACCTGCGAACGACCTCGCGGCACATCCTCTCAACCCGCCTCGATGAGACGCCCGCGACGGCCTGACGTGGGTAGTCTCGGGCTGCGGGACGGCCGCGACGGCCTGACGTGGGTGGTCTCGAGGTACAGGACCGGACCTATTGACAGAAGTCTCCCGTGACCGCGAGACTGCTCGTACGTCTGATAACAGACTGATATTTCAGGAACCGTCGGCGCTTCCTGACCGCCTTTTCGCCCACCGACCATGGGACGACGACGCTTCTTGGACATCGACAGCGGTGCGACACAGATGGAGACTCAACGATGAGCAACAAGGCAATCAGCTACGCAGGCCCCGGCAAGGTCGAGGTCATCGACACCGAATATCCCGAGTTCGTCCTCAAGGACGGGCCCGGCGTCCATCCCGCCAATGTCGGCCGCAAGGTCGATCACGGCGTCATCCTCAAGACCGTAGCCACGAACATCTGCGGCTCCGACCAGCACATGGTCCGCGGCCGCACCACCGCACCCGAAGGGCTCGTCCTCGGCCACGAGATCACCGGCGAAGTGGTCGAAGTCGGTCGCGATGTCGAGTTCGTCAAGGTCGGCGATCTCGTCTCTGTGCCGTTCAACATCTCCTGCGGTCGGTGCCGGAACTGCATCGAACGCCAGACCGGCATCTGCCTCAACGTCAACCCCGACCGTCCAGGCTCTGCCTACGGCTACGTCGACATGGGCGGCTGGGTCGGCGGCCAGGCCGAGTACGTCCTCGTGCCCTATGCCGATTGGAACGTTCTGAAGTTCCCGGACAAGGACCAGGCGATGGAGAAGATCCTCGACTTGGCCATGCTCTCCGATATATTCCCCACCGGATTCCACGGTGCGGTCGGGGCCGGCGTCACGATCGGTTCGACGGTCTACGTCGCCGGTGCAGGCCCGGTCGGAATCGCTGCGGCCACCTCGGCGCAGCTCCTCGGTGCCTCGGTCGTCATCGTCGGTGACCTCAACGAGGACCGTCTGGCACAGGCACGGGCCTTCGGATGCGAGACCGTCGATGTGTCCAAGGGTGACCCGAAGGACCAGATCGAGCAGATCCTCGGCACTCCCGAGGTCGACTGCGGCATCGACGCGGTGGGCTTCGAGGCGCGCGGCCATGGCAAGGATGCGGCCACGGAAGCCCCGGCGACCGTGCTCAACTCGCTCATGGACATCACCCGTGCCGGCGGCAGCCTGGGCATTCCGGGCCTCTACGTCACCGGCGATCCGGGGGCGGCCGACGAAGCAGCGCAGCAGGGTTCACTGTCGATGCGCTTCGGCCTCGGCTTCGCGAAGTCCCACGTCTTCGTCACCGGACAGTGCCCAGTCATGAAGTACAACCGCGGCCTGATGCACGCGATCCTCAACGACAAGGTGACGATCGCGAAGAACGTCAACGCCACCCCGATCGCACTCGACGACGCCCCACAGGGTTACGCCGACTTCGACTCCGGTGTCGCAAAGAAGTTCGTCCTCGATCCCCACGGCATGATCAGGGCCTGAGTCAACGCCAACTCAGGGCCTGCTCAGCGCCTGAAGCAGCGCCTTGCACCAACAGCAGCTCTCACCGAAACTCGGCCGCTACGTCGAGACCCTCAGTTGCACACTCGTACTTCGACGTAGCGGCCGAGTTTCGGTGAGCAGTCAGCAGCCAGCGCCCGCGTCTCGGCGCAACGCCCATGTCTCGGCGAGCAACCAGCGCCCCGCGACCAGCCAGCCGCTGCCAACAATCCGCGACCAGCACAGCATTGAACCAGCCCGCCCCTCAGCCCACTTCGTCCATCAAGCGCGCGAACGCCAGGTGGGCGAGCGCTGCGGCCTGGTCGCCGAGGAGTCCATCATCGAAGACCACCCTGGGCGAGTGGTTGGTTTCCGCGTTCGGGTCCACACCCTCTGGTGTGGCTCCGAGGAACACGAAGGTGCCGGGCACTTTCTGGAGCACATAGGAGAAGTCCTCGGATCCCATCCGCGGTACTGCCATCTCCTCGACGCGTTCGGAACCGAAGACCTCGCCGAGGCGGTCGATGACCAGCTGGGACTCGGCAGGGTTATTCATGGTCACGGGGAAACCGAGACGCAGGTCCACCTCGGCGGTGCATCGGTGCGCGCGGGCGATGCTCTCCGCGATCTCGTGCACCCGTTCCTTGACCAGCGCGATGGATTCGGCAGAGAGGTAGCGAATAGAAGCGGTGAGCTTCGCGGAGTCCGGGATGACGTTGCTGGCCTGTGCGCCCTCGAGCTGCGTCACGGAGACCACGACGGGATCGAAGATGTCGAAGGACCGGGAGACCATTGTGTTCAAGGCGAGCGCGATTTCGGCAACTGCCGGTACTGGGTCGCGCGTGGCCTGCGGCTGGGAGCTGTGGCCGCCGGCGCCGTGGATCTTCAGGTTGAGATCGGCGAAGCCTGCCATGAGCGGCCCGCCTTTGGTGGTGAACCTCCCACGCTCGTCGGCTTCGACGTGGATGCCGTACGCGGCGACGACCGGCACACCGGCCGCTTCGAGGAGGCCTTCGTCGATCATCGGCTCGGCCCCGCCCTCAACCTCCTCGGCGGGCTGGAACATGAACACGATGGAGCCGGGCAGCTCGTCCCGGTGAGCGGCGAGCAGTCGGGCGGCACCGACGAGTCCGGCGGTGTGCATGTCATGGCCGCACGCATGCATGTTGCCGTTGGTCGACGCGTATTCGAGACCGGTGTCCTCGGCCACCGGCAGTGCGTCCATGTCCCCGCGCAGCAGCACCGCAGGTCCGGTTCGTCCCCCCTTGAGCACAGCGACGATCGAGGTCAGCGACTCCCCCGTGGTGATCTCAAGGCCCAAGCCAGCGAGTTCGTCGAGGACGGTTCTCTGCGTGAACGGCAGCTGGTAGCCGAGCTCGGGATGGGCGTGCAGGGTGCGACGCAAGGTCACGAGGTCGTCCTGCAGACCCTGAGCCTCGGTGCGGAAATCTGGGGTGGAGCCGGATGGTGATGCGGACATGAGAGCGGTTCTCCTTCGAGCCAAATGAGCGGTGCGTCCGACTCTACTGAGCTTCGAGCCGAGCTGAATGACAGTCCCTACTGTGTATCGGATCCGACTGCAGAGTCATCGGGCCTGACCGCAGAGCCATAGGCGGCGACGAACCGGGTGAAATCCTCAAGGAAGTCATCGACCCGATCACCGAGGGCGTCCAGGCCGGAGGCGAACGCGGTGAGGGCTGTCGCGACGTCGTCTTCGAAGATCCGCGCCCCCTTCTCCGTTCGCGAGATCTCATGGGCGGAATCCCCTGAACGCCGCGAACGCTGCAGGAGCCCTTCGGCCATCGCCGCATTGATCTGCCGATTCACGGTTGACTGCTCGAGAGACAGTTCAGCCGCGATCTCCTTGAGCGTGCGAGACTTCCCATCGGCGAACATCCACAGAATCCGCAGGTCCGCCGTGCCCAGCTCCATTGTGCGCGATTGCTCCCGCTGAGCGCGATCGAGTCGGGAGATGAGGGCGGCAACCTTACGATCATCAGGAAGGTCTGAATCGAGGGGAAGGGTTGCTTCCTCGCGTGAACTCCGAGTGGTTGTCCAGTCGGTTTTTGGTCGAGGCCTCATAGCTATATAGTTTATACAGAAGATCGATATGTATCATACATAATCCCCCTCGGGCGGAGCTCGCGGCACGGGACAGGAAGAAGACTCGTTTGAACCATCAGCACAACAGCCCTGGCGATCCGACCACGGCCTCCGCAGCTCCAGCGGCCCCAGCCGCCAAACCGCTGCTCATCGTCATGGTCCTCGGCTTCTCCAGCCTGTGCGCCGCGCTCATGCAGTCCCTGGTGATCCCGATCCAGCCGGAGCTGCCGCACCTGCTCAACACCTCGGCGAGCAACGCGGCCTGGGTCGTCACCGCCACCCTGCTCGGTGGAGGCGTAGCCATGCCTGTGGCCGGTCGCCTCGCCGACATCTACGGCCGCAAGCCAGTCCTCGTCGCCTCGGCCATCATTCTGCTCGTGGGCTCCGTCATCTGCGCCATGTTCTCGACCATCGGCCCGGTTCTCATCGGACGCGTCCTGCAGGGGTTCGCCATGGGATACATCCCGGTGGCGATCAGCTTCGTCCGCGAAATCACTCCGCCTGCCATGCGCAACTCAGCGGTCGCGGGCATCAGCGCCACGCTCGGAGTCGGCGGCGCCCTCGGCCTGCCGATCGCGGCCTGGATCGCTCAGGACTTCGACTGGCATATGCTGTTCTGGCTCTCGGCCGTGCTCGCCGCGGCGATGGTCGTGCTCTCACTCGTCGTTCTCCCGCACACCTCGCCAGTGGATCCCGGACGGTTCGACGTCCTCGGCGCTGTGGGGCTCGCGGTCGGCATCGTCGGCGTTCTCGCTGGAATCTCGAAGGGCAATGACTGGGGATGGAGTGCCCCCTCAACTCTGCTGGCGATCATCGGCGGAGTCATCGTCCTCATCGCCTGGGGCTTCTTCGAAGTGCGACACCCCCACCCGCTCGTCGATCTGCGCACCACCGTCCGACGCCCGATCCTCCTGACGAACATCGCGGGAATCCTCATCGGCTTCGGCATGATGGCGCAGTCGATCGTCGTCCCCCAGCTCCTCCAGATGCCCGAGGCCACCGGCTACGGACTCGGCCAGTCGATCCTCCAAGCCGGACTGTGGATGGCTCCGGCCGGTCTGATGATGCTGGCCTTCACCCCGATCTCGAGTCGCCTCCTCTCAACCATCGGCGGGCGTCCGACGCTTGCGCTCGGAGCCACGGTGATTGCCGGCGGCTATGTATTCGCCGTCTTCCTCGACGGGGCACCCTGGCAGCTCATGATCGCCACCTGCATCGCCTCGGCGGGGGTCGGCATCGGGTACGCAGCGATGCCGACGCTCATCCTCGAGAACTCCCCCGCCGCCGAGGCTGGTGCCGGGGTCGGCGTCAACGCCCTCATGCGGTCGATGGGCACAACCCTGGCCGGCGCGGTGATGGCGATCGTGCTCACGAGCCAGACCGTGTCGGTGGGTGGAGCCCAGATCCCCGCCGAGGCGGCCTTCCGCACCTGCTTCATCATCGGTGCCGCGGCCGCATTGGCCGGAGCCCTCGTCGTGCTGCTGATCAAGCGCAGCAAGCCGGAATCGCATGTCGTCGAGACCCCGGAGAACGCCGAGTCCCACGCCTGATCGTTCCCGACGCCCGAGGTCTCTGGCCTCGAGCCATGGACCTCGGGCGTCGGCATGCGTACCGTGGTCGGTGACGCGACCACTCGATGAGGAGACCGCTGTGCGCATCATCATCACCCAGAACATGACCCTCGACGGCCGAGTTGAGATGCTCGACGACTGGTTCGACCCACAGGCTCAGGATGAGGAACTGTCCGCCGAGCTCATGCGCCAATCAGCCCACGAGGATGTGCTGCTGCTCGGGCGACAGACCTTCGAGGACTTCCGCGGCTATTGGCCGCTGCAGACGGATGACACCACCGGAGTCGCCGAACATCTCAACCAGGTCGACAAACGAGTGGTGTCGACGACACTGAGTGATCCGGGCTGGCAGAACACAACACTGATCAGCAGCGATCCCGTTCGAGCCGTTACAGCTCTGCGCGATGCACCGGGCCGCGATGTCATCCTCACCGGCAGCATCACCCTGGCGCATGCGCTCATCACCGCCGAGGTGGTCGATGAGTTCCGGATGTTCACCTATCCCGTGTGGCAGGGCCGCGGGCGTGGCTTCTTTCCCGAGGGCGCTCCCGCACCGAGGCTGCATCTGCTCGAGTCGAAGTCATTTCCCAGTGGGGTCGTCTACTCGGCCTACAGTCCGCTCACCTGAGGCACCTCAGGCCGTACCGAACATCACCTTCCGCCCATCGGGGTCCTGAACGGTGACGACGACCTCATCGACATCGATCAGCGGCGCCCCCACGCTCTCGACATCGGCGAGGAACGCCTCCTGATCCTCAATCCGGAAGTACAGGTGAGTGAGGTTCGACTCGCTGTTCGGCGGAAAACTGTAGTCCGCGAAGCCATGTGCGTCGTGGAGGGCGACCTGAACTCCCTCGACCTCAAGTACGAAGTACGTGTACTCGTCATTGCCCTCTTCCTCCAGCGGCACACCAGCCAGGTCTCGATAGAACGCCGCGGTCTTCGCGCTGTCCTGACATGTCAGAAAGACTCCCCTGAACCGTGCAGTCATGATCGGGCTCCTTTGCCGCTTGGGTTATCCAAGTGTCCTGTCTTGCCAAGCGACGGTCAAGGTCCACTCAGCCGGCGGCAACGTCAACCTGTTAGCCTGACGGGCTGATGCCGAAAGCAGGAGTGAGTGTGCAGAAGAGCAAATGGTTATTGGGCCTCGTCGTCGCGACAGCAGTGGGATCACTGGCAGCCTGCGGCTCCCCCGAGGAAGAGCCGAAAGCCCAAGAGACATCCGCCTCGGCGAAGCAGGAGGCCGGAAGCGACGCGTCCGGACAAGGACAAGACCAGGGACAAGAAGGCAAGCCGGACACCAAGGGCATCCCTGACGTCGTCGCCGAGGTCAATGGTGAGAAGATCACCAAAAAGGACTTCGTCCCCCTCTATGAGACCCAGTACCAGCAGATGCAGATGCAGTCGCAGCAGTCGGGTCAGCAGGTCGATGAGAAGCAGCTCAAGACGCAGACGGCTGAGAACCTGGTGAGCACCGAGCTGCTCAGCCAGGAAGCCGACAAGCGCGGCATCAAGGTCTCGGACAAGGACGTCGACAAAGGGCTCGAAGAATCCGCCAAGTCCAGCCAGATGAGCAAGAAGGACTTCCTCGCCGCCATGAAGAAGCAGGGCATGGACGAGAAGAAGGTCCATTCCGAGCTGAAGACCCAGCTGTCCATCGAAGGCCTCATCAAGGATGAGTACGGCGAGTTCAAGGCCAGCGGCGAAGAGATCGGCCAGGCCTATGAGCAGGCGAAGAGCCAGCAGGAGCAGATGGCCCAGCAGGGCGGCCAGCAGGCTCAGGAAGTCCCACCGCTTGAGGAGATGCGTCCGCAGCTCGAGGAGCAGGTGAAGAGCCAGAAGTCGACCGAGGCGACTCAGAAGTACGCGAAGAAGCTTCGCAAGCAGGGCGACGTCAAGGTCAACCTCTGATCCGCACGATCACCGATTTCGGCTGAATAGACTCGGGCGCACCGGCCCGAGTCTCATTCTTGGGGAATTTCGGAGTGTTCCTCGCCAAATCCCTGCGTGCGCTCTAATGTGTAGGGGAACAGAAGCGTGTTATCGAGACACGTTCGTCCTCACAGCACGTGCGACCAATGATGGTCGCACGCAGAGCACACCAATCTAAGGATTCCTGCATGGCTTCCGTCCTCACGCGGTCAGCGATCGTCGCGCCGAAGAACTTCAACCGATGGCTGATCCCGCCTGCCGCTCTGGCGATCCATCTGTGCATCGGCCAGGTCTACGCGTTCAGCGTGTTCAAGATCCCCTTCATGTCGCACTTCGACGCCGGTGAGGTCTCCATCGGCTGGATCTTCTCCATCGCGATCCTCATGCTCGGCATCTCCTCGGCCGTCTTCGGCCCGTGGGTGGAGAAGAACGGCCCCCGCGCATCGATGGTCGCCGCAGGCACCTGCTGGGTCGTCGGATTCTTCATCGCGTCGATGGGGATTCTGACCGGTCAGCTGTGGCTCGTCTACCTCGGCTACGGCGTGATCGGCGGCATCGGTCTGGGCATCGGCTACATCTCGCCGGTCTCGACGCTGATGAAGTGGTTCCCCGACCGCCCAGGTCTGGCCACCGGCCTGGCCATCATGGGCTTCGGCGGCGGCGCACTCATCGCCAGCCCCATGTCGAATCAGCTGATGAGCATGTACGGCGGCGGCACGGAACCGGAGAACCTGGTCGCAGGCCTGACCCCGACCTTCATCACCCTCGGCATCGTCTACGCCGTGGTCATCGCCGCCGGTGCCTTCGTCATCCGAGTCCCTCACCCCGAGTGGTCGCCGAAGGGCTTCGATCCTGCCAAGGCGACGACCAAGCCCATGCAGACCAAGGGCAACGTCTCCGTTCGCAATGCGATCCGCACCCCGCAGTTCTGGTTCCTGTGGGTGGTCCTCTTCCTCAACGTCACCGCCGGCATCGGCATCCTCGAGAATGCCGCGCCGATGATCCAGGCCTACTTCGGCATCACCGCCGCGGCCGCAGCAGGATTCGTCGGTCTCCTCTCGATCGGCAACATGGGCGGTCGCTTCATCTGGTCGACGACCTCGGACTACCTGGGCCGGAAGAACAACTACATGATGTACCTCGGCCTCGGGCTGCTGCTCTACCTGATCGTCGCGCTCTTCGGTGGCAGCTCCATCGTCCTGTTCATCCTTGCGACGCTGGTCATCATCTCGTTCTACGGCGGTGGCTTTTCAACAATTCCCGCCTACCTCAAGGACCTGTTCGGGGTCTATCAGGTCGGCGCGATCCACGGCGCCCTCCTCACCGCATGGTCTGCGGCAGGCGTGGCCGGCCCCCTCATCGTCAACTCCGTCGTCGAGGCCGGAGAGAAGGCCGGCAAGACAGGGCCCGAGCTCTACACGCCGGGCATGTACATCATGGTCGGCGCGCTGGCCATCGGCTTCATCGCCAACATCCTCGTCCGTCCGGTCAAGGAGAAATTCTTCGAACGCGAAGAGGACGTCAAGGCCAAACAGGCCGCCGCCCTCGAAGGCGACAACTGAAAGGCTGGGAGGAAGACCATGAGCGAATCCACACCCACTGCACACGTCCCGCTCGAGGGCTCACCGCAGTCACCCGTCGGCAGTACATACAAGGCGGTCGGTTCGACCCTGACGGTCGTCGTGGTCGGCGGTCTCCTCTGGGGCCTGGCGCTGACCGTGATCAAGGCCGTGGCAATCTTCACCGGCTGAGAACCACCCGCACCCTCCCCGAGGCGGCCCTCCGATTCATTGCCCGCTGGTCCGGGCACGTAGGATCGTTCCATGCCGAATGACGAGAACTCCGCACCACACCAGAGCTCTCACGGCGGATCTCGAGTGCCCTGGGGATCGATTCTGCGCAATGTGGCATTGGCCCTGGCCGTGCTCGCGGGACTGTGGCTGGTGTTCAATGTGCACCTGCCCTCACTCGACGGAATCCAGAAGCAGATCGCCGACGCCGGTTTCTGGGGCTTCGGCATCTTCATTCTGCTCTACGCGGTCGTCGCGGCCACACCGATCCCCGTCACCATCATGGCCGTGGCAGGCGGCCTGGCGTTCGGCCTCGTATTCGGCACAATCCTGTCGATGATCGGTGTCCTGGCCGGCTGTTTCGGAGGCTATTGGATCTCCCGCGGCCTGGGACGAGAAACCGTGATGAGGCTGCTGGGCAATCACGCCGAGGCCGTCGAATCACGTCTGACAAACGGCGGTTTCTACGCGGTGTGCATGCTTCGCCTAATGCCCGGCTTCCCCTACTGGCCGGTGAACTACGGCAGCGGAGCGCTGGGCATCAGGAGCCGCACGTTCCTCATCGCCACCATCGTCTCAGCGCTGCCGGGCCAGCTGTCCCTTGTCGCCGTCGGCGCATTCATCGGGAACCCCGGTGTCTTCACCGGCACTGCCGTCGCCATTTCGTGGGCACTGGTCATCGTGCTCACGATCCTCACCTTCCGCCGCTGGAAGTCGGAGCAGAAGGGCTCGACGGAGCAGAAGGACTCGACGTCCAAGTCAGCGCAACCTGAGCAGTCACAGCAGGCTGAGCAGTCAGAGCCGGGGAAACAGGCTGAGCCGACGGACCGGACTGACACAGGCGAAGACGCCTCGAACAGCTGAGCTTATGGCACAGCTCAGCCGCTCAACGCCGGCCTTGGGTCACCCGAAATTCGGTGCCCGACGCTCCTGGAAGGCCTTGAATCCTTCTGCATAGTCCGGGGTCTGACGAGCGGTCTCTTGGAGGTTGGCCTCTTCGGCAAACACCTGCGCCAGAGTCGGGCGCTCATCGGCGATCTTCTGCACGAAGCCCTTTTCCATCGCGAAGGCCTCAGCCGGACCACTCACGATCTTCGCCAGCTTCGCTTCGACGAACTCACTCAGTTCCTCGGCTGGAACCGCGCGGGACACGACGCCCGCGGCTGCAGCCTCGGCGCCGGTCATGAAATCACCGGTGATGATGAGGTCCATCGTCCGGTGATACCCCACGCGGTCGAGGAACACATGGTGGGCGCCCGAGTCGAGCATCGCGCCGATCGCGGCGAAGGGCGAACCGAACTTAGCGTTGTCGGCTGCGATGATGATGTCCGCAGCCGCCGCGACCCCGAAGCCCAGCCCCAGCGCCGCACCCTGGACCTGCGAGATCACGGGGATCGGCAGCGCACGGATCGCCTGGAAGACGGGGGTGAAGATCTCGGCGAGGAACGCGTGCGCGTCATCTGTTTCGACGTCGACGGCCGAGATGTCGCGACCTGAGCTGAAGACCTTGCCCTCTCCCCTGATCAGGAGCGCGCGAACGCTCGGGATCGCTTCGGCGACCTTGGACACTGCCGCCGCGAGGTCGCGGAGGTTGTCAGCATCCAAGGCGTTGCGGGATTCGGCTCCGTCGAGGACGATCTCGGCGATGTTTCCCCGGTTGGACAGTCGGATCTCGGTCACGTGTGCTCCTTCGCAGATGACAATGGTGCAGATGAAAACGGCAGGCAGGCTTGGTGCCTAGCTGGTCACCAAGTATAGAATCCCTGGCCGGACTTTCGGCCCAGCTCACCTGCTGCGACCTTGTCCTTGAGCAGCTGTGGCGGTGCAAACCTGGGTCCCAGCTCCGCTTCGAGATGCTCGGCGATGCCGAGGCGGATGTCGAGACCGACGATGTCCGTGGTCTTCAGCGGCCCCGCCGGGTGGCGGTAGCCCAGGGTCATCGCGTTGTCGATGTCCTCGGCACTCGCGACTCCTTCCTCGACCATCCGCACCGCTTCGAGAGCCAGAGCCACGCCGAGGCGGCTGGAGGCGAATCCGGGCGAATCCTTGACCGTGATCGCCGTCTTCCCCAGCCCCTCGACCCATGACTTTGCGACGTCGACGAGTTCCGGCCGGGTGTGGGTGCCGACGACGACCTCGACGAGGTCGGACACGGGGACGGGATTGAAGAAGTGCAGTCCGATGAGCGCCTGGGGCCGTGGCAGGCCGGCGGCGAGCTCGTCGATGGACAAAGCGCTCGTGTTCGTGGCGATGCTCGCGGCGGGCGCGTGCTTCGCGATGGCGGCCAGGATCTCCTGCTTGAGTTCGACGATCTCCGGGACCGCTTCGACGACGAGCAGTGCCTGATCGAGCAGTGTGGGATCTCGTACGACCTCGACGCTGCCCTTGACCTCGAGGCCCTTGGACTTCGATTTCTCGATCGAGGCGTCGACGCGTTCCTTTGCTGCGGCCACGGTCTCATCGGTGTTCTCGATGATGATGACGCGAGACCCAGCGGTGGCGAATGCGTGGGCGATGCCTGCACCCATTCGGCCGCCGCCGTAGACGCCGACGGTCTCTGGAACCTGGGCGGAGTTTTTCACCTCCGGGGTGTGCACGGCGTCAGGTTCGTGTGCAGCCTCAGTCTGCTGCGGCGTCTGCTCGCTCATTCGGTGGTGCCTTCCTGATCGGTGCGCGGTCCTGCCTGATCGGTGCGCGGTCCTGCCTGTTCGTCCATGGCCTGGGTCGCCACGGCTTCGGCCTTCTTCCGCTTCTTCGCTTCCCGTTTGGCCAGGAATGCATCCATGCGGGTGTACTTCTCTTCGGTTTCGAACAGCACGGCCTGGGCCAGATTGTCGATGAGCGGGTGCGCTTCGCGTGGAGCATGGAACGCCGACTTCGAGAGCCGCACTGCCAGCGGTGCGAAGCTCGCGATCCGATCGGCAAGAGCCTGACCCGCGAGTTCGAGGTCTTCGGGGTCGACGACGTCGTTGAGCAGTCCGATCGATTTGGCTTCATCGGCCTGCAGCGTGCGCCCGGCCAGCAGAATCTCCTTGGCCCGAGGCTCGCCCACAAGTTCGCGCAGACGCCACGCAGCGCCGGCCGCGGCGAGGATGCCGAGTCCGGTCTCGGGGTTGCCGATCTTCGTCGTGGGTGTCCCGATCCGGAAGTCACAGGCGAAGGCGAGTTCCGCACCGCCGCCCAGAGCGAAGCCCTCGACGAGAGCGATGACGGGCATCGGCAGTTCCTGAATCCGAGTGAAGACCTTCGAGTTGATGCCGGCCAGTGCCTCTTGGCGGCCGCGATTTCTCAGCTGCCCGATATCGGCCCCTGCGGCGAAGACGCCGTTCGAGCCGGTGAGGATGGCGACCTTCGGCTCGACCTCAAGCTCGGCGCACACCTCATGGAGGGCATCGACCATGTCCTGGTCGATGGCGTTGCGCACCTCTGGCCGGCTGAGTCGGATGATGACGCGATCCGGGAGGCGTTCGACGACAAGCGGGGAATTCCCGCCGCCGGCACCGCTGGCCGGGTCGGTCGCTGCGCCCCCGCCGCCGGCGCTCATACTCGCTCCAACAGGAGTGCCGAGCCCTGGCCGACACCGACGCACATCGTCGCCAGTCCGCGCTTGGCATCGGCCTGTTCGAGACGGTTGAGCAGGGTCAGGGTGATGCGTGCGCCCGAGCAGCCCAGGGGGTGGCCCAGCGCGATCGCTCCGCCGAAGCCGTTGACCGTCTCCGGATCAAGCCCCAGATCGCCCATGCAGGCCAGGGACTGGGAGGCGAAGGCCTCGTTGAGTTCGACGGCCTCGAGCTGGTCGACGTTCCAGCCCACACGGTCAAGGACCTTGCGGGTGGCCGGGACGGGTCCGATGCCCATGATCTCCGGGGAGACACCAGCACTGGCACCGCTGACTACGCGTGCCCTGGGGCTCAGACCGTGCTTCTGGGCATAGCGTTCGCTGACGAGGATCGTGACGGCGGCACCGTCGTTGAGCGAGGAGGAGTTGCCGGCGGTGATGACTCCCCCGGGTCCGTGGATCGCCCGCAGCTTCGCGAGCTTCTCCGGGGTAGTGTCCGCACGTGGTCCCTCATCGGCGCTGATATCGCCGATGGGCAGGATCTCGGGATCGAACTTGCCTGCCTCCTGGGCGGCCAGCGCCTTCTGGTGGGAGGCGTAGGCGAAGGCATCGAGCTCTTCGCGGCCCAGTTTCCACTGCTCGGCCACACGTTCAGCGGTCTGGGGCATCGACAGGGTGGTGTCCTCGCCGAAGGCGGGGTTGGTGAAGCGCCAACCGATCGAGGTGTCCCAGGACCTGCCCGGCTTCGACCAGGCCCGCTGAGGCTTTTCGGTCACCCATGGGGCACGGGTCATCGATTCGACGCCACCGGCCACGACCACATCGGCGTCGCCGGATGCGATCATCTGCCGGGCCGTCGTGATCGCGGTCAGTCCTGAGGCGCAGAGGCGGTTGACGGTGAAGCCGGGCACGGATTCGGGCAGACCGGCCAGCAGCACGGCCATGCGGGCGACGTTGCGGTTGTCCTCTCCGGCCTGGTTCGCCGAGCCGAGGATCACCTCGTCGATGTCGGTCGGGTCGACGCCTGACCGCTCGACAACGGCTTTGAGCGTGGCCGCAACCAGATCATCGGGTCGCTGATCAGCGAGTACTCCGCCGTAGCGGCCGATGGGTGTGCGCAGTCCGTCCAGGATGAATGCCTCGGGCATGGGTCTCCTCAGGTGTGGTGTGTGGTGGCGCGTCGATGATCCTCAAGCCTAATCTCGAACAGAGATCGACGCTTGAGGATCCCAGCGATCACGAGTCGTAGTCGACCGTGACCTCGGCGCTGACGGGGAAAGTCTGGCAGGTGAGGACGAAGTTCGCCTCCACCTCGGCGTCTTCGAGGGCATAGTTGCGCACCATGTCGACCTCGCCGCCGCAGATCTTGGCGCGGCAGGTTCCGCAGACTCCGCCCTTGCAGGCGAAAGGCAGATCCGAACGCGATTCCTGTGCGGAGTCGAGGATCGTCTTGCCCTGCGACATCGCCGAGGTGGTCCGTCGTCCGTCGAGGACGATCGTGACGTCACTGGTGGCACCCTCGACGATCTTGTCCGCGTGGACGACCTCTGGTGGCGGTTCGTCGACGTAGAAGAGTTCGAAGTGGATCTTGTCCTTGGGCACACCGAACTCGGCGAGCACCGCGCGGGCGTCGCTGAGCATGCCGAAGGGCCCGCACAGCCACACGTGGTCCATATCGCCGATGGGCACCAGGTTCGTCAGGAGTTGGCGCAGCTTCTCCTCGTCGAGGCGACCGGAGAAGAGATCGACTTCCCGGGGCTCGCGGGACAGGACGTGGATGAGGTCGAGCTGCTGGTTGCGGGAGTCCTTGAGGTCGGCGAGCTCCTCGGCGAACATCACGGTGTTCGTGTTCCGGTTGCCGTAGAGCATCGTGACCGAGGCGGCGGGGTTCGACAGAACGGTCGTGGCGATCGAGAGCATCGGGGTGATGCCCGAGCCTGCGGCGATGCACAGGTGCCGGCCGCCGAGCTCAGGGTCGGCCTGGAAACTTCCGCTGGGTGGCTGAACCTCGATGGTCTCACCAGGGCGAACGTCACGGACGAGCCAATTGGAGAAGAGTCCGTCGGGGATCTCGCGGACGCCGATGCGCGGATTCGTTCCGGCCGGTGCGCAGATGGAGTAGGAGCGGCGGTGTTCTGCTCCGTCGATCATCCGGCGCAGAGTCAGGGACTGCCCTGCGGCGAAGTCGAAGATCTCAGCGTATTCGTCCGGGACGTCGAAGGTCACTGCCGCTGAGTCGTCGGTGAGGTGGTCGACGGACTTCACGGTCAGCGGGTAGAAGCTCGATCGGGAGGCGCCTTCGCCCTTGACGGCCGGGTCGGTCGGCTGGGTCGTGGAAGCCACCTCGGCGCTCTGATTGATCGTTTCGGTCATCTCAGATCTCCTTCACATGTTCGAACGGTTCGAGGCAGTCGTTGCACTGGTACATCGCCTTGCACGCGGTCGGCCCGAACTCCGAGGACAGCTTCACATTCGCCGACCCGCACAAGGTGCAGACCAGGGCCCGCTTCGTGGGCATCAGGGTCAGAGCCACCGGCCCCGTATGCCGAGGCGCCTGCCCGGGTGGGGAGATTCCGGCACCCTTGAGTGCTTTCCGCCCTTCCTCGGTGATCCAGTCACTCGTCCAGGCCGGCGTCAGGGACACCCGCACCTCGGCGTCGGGGAAGCCCGCGTCCTGGAGTTCGCGCTGCAGATCATCGCGCATCGTCGCCATCGCCGGGCAGCCCGAGTAGGTAGGGGTGATGGTCGTGACGACGCGTCCGTCTTCGATCGCGACGTCACGGAGCACGCCGAGGTCGACGAGCGTGAGCATCGGCATCTCCGGGTCCGTGACGCGAGCCGCGGCTATGCGGGCACGATCGAGCGCCTCGGCGTCGGTGCCGTTCGACCGGGCGGAAGTGTGCTCACGGTCTCCGTGGACGGTGGAAGCGTGGGGCTGAAGTGTTGCGGTCACCATTGTCCTTTCGGGTATTGGCGAGCGACTACCTGCATGTCGGCGAGCATCTTCGAGAGTGCTTCGGTGTGCAGTCCGTCGCGGCCCTTCTGTCCTCGGACACCGGCCAGAGCGCCGCGTTCGGGGCGCTCGATTCCGGCTGCCGCGAAGACCTGGTCGAGGATGACTCCTGCCTCATCGGCCACCTCGGCGGGATCGACTCCGATGCCTGCCGCCGCCACCGAGGCTTCGACCGGGTGGGTTTCGAAGAGTTCGTCCCACAGCGGCCAGAGTCCTTCGAGTGCGGTGAGCAGGCGAGACTTCGACTCCTCGGTGCCGCGGGCCAGGGTGAGGACCCAGCGACCAGCGAAGTCACGGTGATAGGACATCTCCTTGACACCCTTGACCGCAATGGCCGAAAGCACGGTGTCTCGGCTGGACTGGAGGCGTTCGAAGATCGCCAGGCGCCAGGTGGAGTAGATGAGGATCTTCGCGACCGCCTCGGCGAAGTCACCGTTGGGCACCTCGGCAAGACGGACGTTGCGGAACGCCAGATCCTCGCGGAAGAACGCGAGACGGTCCTCATCGGGAACCGGTGAGCCCTCGGGCAGCTCGGGCACCAGACTCGGATCAGCGGCAGCCGTGCGGGCGAGCAGCAACCGGGACTGGCCCAGCAGGTCCAGGGCGATGTTGGCCAACGCGATGTCCTCTTCGAGGTCAGGCGCATTGGAGCACCACTCGGAGATCCGCTGGGAGAAGATCAGCGCGTCGTCGCCGAGCATCTGGCAGTAGACCGCGAGATCCTGAGCATTGACGCCCTCGGGAACGGTCGTGTCGACTCCGGCCAGTGGGTCCTCGAAGTCGGTGCCGAAGGCCCAGTGCTCGTCATTGATGAGCAGGCCGGAGTAGGCGTTCTCGTGGTCGCCGTGCTCGATGTTGGCTCCGGCTTCGTCGTGGTCGACGTGGATGGAAGGTTCGTTCGTCATGATCGCCGTCTCCTCACATGTGGGGGACATCGTCGGGGATGTCGTAGAAGGTGGGGTGGCGGTAGACCTTGTCGCCGGCAGGGGCGAACATGGGGTCCTTCTCGTCGGGGCTGGAGGCCGTGATCGACGAGGAGCGTACGACCCACAGGCTCACGCCTTCATTGCGGCGGGTGTAGACATCGCGGGCGTGACGCAGGGCCATCTGGTCATCGGGGGCGTGCAACGATCCGACGTGGACATGGTTGAGTCCGCGCTTGCCGCGCACGAAGACCTCGTAGAGGGGCCATTCGCCGCGGACGCTCGGGGTGCGGGTCTCTGCGGATCCGGCGCCGGTGCCCGGTGTGGTCTCTGCGCTCATTTGGCGGCCTCCTCGGCGGTGGTGTCAGCTGTGTCGGCTGTCGGCGTTTCGGGCGAATCGGTGGGAGCGGAGTCCACGGCGGAGTTCTCGGCGAAGGCCAGTGCTGCGTCGCGGACCCAGGCCCCCTCGTCCCAGGCACGCTTGCGGTGGGCAACGCGCTGATCATTGCAGGGACCATTGCCCTTGACGACGGACCAGAACTCGTCCCAGTCCGGGGTCGAGAAGTCGTAGTGGCCGCGTTCTTCGTTCCACTTCAGTCCCTCGTCGGGGAAGGTCACGCCCAGGGCCTCGGCCTGCGGGACGGACATGTCGACGAACTTCTGACGCAGCTCATCGTTGGTGTGGGTCTTGATGCCCCATTCCATCGACTGTTCGGTGTTCGGCGAGTCGTCATCGGGTGGGCCGAACATCATAAGTGCCGGCCACCAGAAGCGGTTGACCGACTCCTGAACCGAGGCCCGCTGCTCATCGGTGCCGCGCATCATCGTCATCAGCAGCTCGTAGCCCTGACGCTGGTGGAAGGATTCTTCCTTGCAGACGCGGATCATGGCGCGACCATAAGGACCGAAGGAGGTCCGACACAGGGGCACCTGGTTGACGATCGCGGCACCATCGACGAGCCAGCCGATCGTGCCGACGTCGGTGTAGGCCAGCGTCGGGTAGTTGAAGATCGAGGAGTACTTCTGCTTGCCGGCGATGAGCTTCTCGGTGAGCTCATCGCGGGAGGCGCCCAGGGTCTCAGCGGCCGAGTAGAGGTAGAGGCCGTGACCGGCTTCGTCCTGGACCTTGGCCAGCAGGATCGCCTTGCGACGCAGTGAGGGCGCACGGGAGATCCAGTTGCCTTCGGGCTGCATGCCGATGATCTCCGAATGAGCGTGCTGAGCAACCTGCCTCACGACGGTCTTGCGATACTTCTCCGGCATCCAGTCGCGCGGTTCGATTCGGTCCTTGGCTCCGATCGTCGCGGCGAACTGTGCCTCGAGTTCTGATTCGTTGATTTGCGTCGTCATGACCACTCCACCCTTGGATGCGCCCTTCCTGGCGGTGCGCTGTTTCAAATTCTGCACCGCTGAGGACTGTGCGTTCGGGTCGACCATCGTACGACCGTCGACCCGGGACAACCATTTACTGACCGTTTGTTCTGTATTGTTCACTATCAGTGTGGCACACCCCACGCCGAGGTGCAACGCCGGAGCACCAGGTCGTCTCCGGGCCGCGGATGACCCATCGGCACTCGGGTCGCGCGTCGAGACTCGCCTCGCAGCGGCCTCACCGAGAACCGCACGCTGCCCCGAGACACTCCCGTGCGCCCCCGAGTCTCGGTGCAACGCGCGGTCCGCGGCGAGGCTAGACTGACCTGCCACCACCGGGCCGCAGGCGACGCGATACCGTGGTCCGACTTGACAGCGACGCCGATCACAACCATATTTATTGACCAGATGGTCGTTTATTCTTCGAAGGTGCCGCGACCGGGAGCTTCGGGCTGCTGACAGCCATCGTCCACATGCGCTCACCACTGCCCGGCAAGTGATCGCCACAGCAATCAGCGACTCGAAGAGGAGCCTGACATGGGAGAGCCCAGTCCCGAGGCAACGACAACCGCTCGCACGGCGGCGTCTGCGGACAGCGCGAACGTTGATCCCGAAACTGGTGCCGCCGTTAAGCCCGAAACCGGCGCCGCGGCGATGTTCGCCAATGACCGCGCCTCTCAGCACCTGGGCATCACGGTCGACGATCACGGCCCCGGCTGGGCACGGTGCTCGATGACGATCACCGAGATCATGGCCAACGGGCACGACATCACCCACGGCGGCTACATCTTCCTCTTCGCCGACACCACCTTCGCGATGGCCTGCAACTATCCCGGCTCGATCACCGTCGCCTCGGGAGGAGACATCGACTTCCTCAAACCCACCTACGTCGGCGACACACTCGTCGCCCGCGGCAAAGAGATCGTCAAACAGGGCCGCTCGGGCATCTACGACATCGAAGTCACTCGCGGAGACGAGATCGTTGCGACCTACCGCGGCCGCTCCCGCACGCTGCCCGCACGAAAGCCCGCGACTTCCTGACACGAGGTCCCACCGCGGCCCTGGTACGGCCCTGACACGGCGCCCCACCTCGGCGCCCCACAGATTGCTCAGCACAACAAGATTCACCAAGGAGACAACGATGACTGCCAATGATCGCGACGCCGGACAGCGTATGAGCCTCGATGAGCTGCGCGCAGATCAGCTCGCCAACCTCAAGTCGAGCGTCACCAAGGTGTACGAGAAGGTGCCGTTCTACAAGAAGGCTTTCGACGACCTCGGCGTGACTCCGGCGGACATCACCAGTCTCGACGACATTGCGAAGCTGCCATTCACCAACAAGCAGGATCTGCGCGACAACTACCCATTCGGCATGTTCGCAGTTCCGCGTGAAGAGGTCGCTCGCATCCACGCGTCTTCGGGCACGACCGGGCTGCCGACGGTTGTGGGCTACACACTGGGCGACCTCGACTCGTGGGGCAGCCTCATCGCACGCTCCATCCTCGGTGCCGGCGGCAAACGCGGGCAGATGATGCACAATGCCTACGGCTACGGACTCTTCACCGGTGGCCTCGGCGTCCATGGCGCCGAGCGTCACGGGTTCACAGTCGTCCCGATCTCCGGCGGTCAGACGCAGCGTCAGGTCCAGCTGATCCAGGACTTCAAGCCCGACATCATCACGGCGACCCCGACCTATCTGCTCACGATCCTCGACGAATTCCACAAACAGGGCGTCGACCCCACCACAACGAGCCTGCAGACCGCGATCTGCGGCGCCGAACCGTGGACGGATGAGATGCGCAAGGAGATCGAGAAGTCCTTCAACATCAACGCCGTCGACATCTACGGCCTCTCCGAGGTCATGGGCCCGGGCGTGGCCTGCGAGTCGGTGGACACCAAGGACGGACCCACGATCTGGGAGGACCACTTCTACCCGGAGATCGTCGATCCCTACACCGGCGAGGTCCTGCCCGATGGTGAGGAAGGCGAACTCGTCTTCACCTCGCTGACGAAGGAGGCCCTGCCGATCATCCGCTACCGCACACACGATCTGGCGAGCCTGCTGCCGGGCACCGCGAACCCGAACTTCCGTCGCATCTCACGCATCACCGGCCGCTCCGATGACCTCATCATCATCCGCGGCGTCAACGTCTACCCGGCCAACGTCGAGTCCGTGCTCTTCGAATTCGCACACCTCAGCCCCCACTTCCAGCTGGTGCTCACTCGCCCCGGCCGGATGGATGAGGTCACCGTCGAGGTCGAGTGCCGTGAAGGCGTCGGAGCCGCGGAAGTCGAAGGTCTGAACAAGCTCGTGGCCGCGCGGATCAAGGAACGCCTCGGTGTCTCCTCGACCGTATCCGTGCTCAAACCGGGCGAGCTGCCTCGCTCGGTGGGCAAGATCAAGCGCATCATCGACCGCCGTGAGGGCCTCAGATGAGCTCCCCCATGAGGCGGGCTGCGGTGCCGTACGCGGCAGCCGCGGTCCAGGCTGGTTAGACTGGTGCGCATGCCGAAAACGACTTCACCTGCGCCGACACCCGACCTCGAGTCCTGTGTCGATCCGGCCGTGGACGCAGCGACGAAGCCCACCGACGCCGAGGCGGGCGCATCGGACCAGCCCAAGCGCACCCGTCGTGGACGGCCCGGTTACGACCGGGAGACGCTGATCAACAAGGCCACAGAGGTCTTCGTCTCTCGCGGATACGACGGTACGTCCATGGACACGGTGGCACGTGAGCTCGGCATCACGAAGTCCGCGATCTATCACCATGTGAAGTCGAAGGAAGAGCTGCTGCACCTGGCGATCAACCGCGGCATTCGCGCCCTTGATTCCGCGGTCGAGGCCGAAAGCCAGCGGACGGGGTCGGACGCCCTCACACGTCTGCGCTCCGCCGTCCATGCCAGCGTGGTCATCCTCATCGAATACCACCACTCGGTGACCCTGCTTCTGCGGGTCCGCGGAAATTCGGACATCGAGCGCAGGGCCCTCGAGGCACGACGGAGGATCGACGATAAGATCCGGGTTCTCGTCGCTGCGGCGATCGAGGAGGGCGGGCTGCGTTCGGACTTCACACCCGGTCTGATCACGCGTCTGCTCTTCGGCATGGTCAACTCCATCACCGAGTGGTATCGGCCCAGCTACCCCGCCGCCCCTGAGAAGATCGCCGACGCGGTCACCTCAATGGCCTTCAACGGCCTCGAAGCCTGACAGCTCTACCCTGCGAAGTCGCGCAGCGGCAGTCCTCTCACGCCCACCTCGGCGACGAAGAGGGCACCCGCCAAGGGATCCTCAGCGGTGTCCACGTTCTCCTGCGATGTGGTGATGAAGAGCCGATCGAGGCTCTCCCCGCCGAAGGTGCAGGCGGTGACCTTGCCGGCCGGAACGTCGATGACTGCGTCCAAGGTGCCATCCGGTCGGTAGCGGTGAACCGCTCCCCTGTTGACCACGGCCGTCCATACGCAGCCTTCGCTGTCGACGGTGAGTCCATCGGGGCGACCGCCGTCAGGGAGTTCGACGAGGACCCGATGGTTGAGCAGTCCCTGATCGGGATCGAAGGCGAAGACGCCAACCTGCCCTGTGGGTGTGTCGTTGTAGTAGGCGAGTGAACCGTCAGGGCTCCACTCCAGACCGTTGGATACGGTCACTCCCTCGAGCATGACGTCGACCCGGCCTTCGGGGCTGAGACGATAGAGCGAGGCAGCACCGGGACTCTGGTCGTAGGCCATCGATCCGCACCAGAAGTTCCCCTGCGGATCGCAGCCGCCCTCATTCATGCGGATGCTCGGCGAAGCCCAGACCTCAGGCAGAGCAGTGACCTGCCCATCGGGACCTTCGAGGGCGAAACCGCGCTCGATTCCGATGACCGCGCCACCGCCTCGGCGAGGTCGGACCGCCGCGGCGACCTCGGCGACGTGACGGCGTTCGACGTCGTCATCACGCAAGGTCAGGATGTCACCGGCGAGCATGTCGACCCAGCGCAGACCGCCCCAGGACGGCGACCACGCGGGCCCCTCGCCGTGGTAGACGATCGGATCGGTGACCTGTTCGGCCCTCATGACTGTGCTCCTTCCGACTGGTGCGCTGAACTTGTTTGCTGCCCTGCCGGCGGCTGCGAATCCGGGCCGGCGCTGCCCGCAGGATAGTTCTCCATCGGCACGGTTCCTGCCTCCCAAGCTTCGAGGACCGGGGTGAGGATCTGCCAGGCCAGCTTCGACTCCTCCGGGCCTGCCGCCAGATCTGACTCTCCTTCGAGGGCGCTCTTGAGCACGTGTCCGTACGGGGAGAAGTCCGGCCGCGGCTGCTCACCGGTCAGACTCATCGGAGTCATCCTGTCGCGGGAGCTGCTCGAATTGAGGTCGAGTTCAACGTCGAACGGTCCGTCGAGGCCGATCCACAGTCGCGCGCCCTGCTGAGCGGACCCGACCGGGCGGAAGAGGATCTCAAGGCCCTTGCGCGAGTGGGCGAGCGCCTTTCCCGTGCGCAGACGGAACCGGGTGCCAGCCCAGCGGGGAGAATCGATGTGCAGGACAGCCTCGGCGAAGGTCTCGGTATTGCGGGTCCCATCGACACCGTCCTCGTCGATGTAGTCGGGCACCGCCTTCGCCGCGGCCTCCGGCTCATCGGCCAGCGTCCCCGCGGTGTAGCGGGCGCGGCGAGTGGAGGTCGCAACGTCAGCGGCAGACAGCGGCCGGACGGCAGACAGGAGCTGGGTCTTGCGTTCTCGCAGCTCTGCCGCATTCGGCCATCCGGATTCGATCCCGTCTGGCCGGTCCATGGCGCTCATCGTCAGCACCTGCATCATATGGTTCTGCAGGACGTCCTTGAGCGCTCCTGTGCTGTCGTAGAACCGGGCCCGGCCCTCGAGCGCGATGGCTTCATCCCACAGCACCCGGAACTCCTCGATATGTTCACTGTTCCAGACGGCCTCGGGCAGCGGATTGGCGAATCGAAGCGCCAGCATCGCCTGCACAGGAGCCATGCCGAGCGCATGGTCGACGTTGAAGACGATCGAAGCGGCATCGTCACCGAAGAGCTCGCCGAGGAGGTCGTCGAGTTCCTGCGCACCGTCGAGGTCATCTCCGAAGGGCTTCTCCATCGCAATCCGGCTGCCTGTTGGAAGGTCAGCGGCGGCCAGGGCACGCAGCGCATCAGGCATGAGTCCTGTGGGCAGTGCGAGGTAGACGGTCACCGGCGAATCCTGTCCGCGGCCGGTTTCTGCCAGAAGATCGGCCATATCGGCCGGGTCGGTGACATCGGCGGACCGGTATCGCGTTCGGTCGAGGATCCACCGGCGGGCGCATTCCGGATGGTCGGCGCCGTGCTCGTTCAGCTTCGCCTCCGCGTGGTCGCGGTAGTCGTCCTCGCTCATATCCCGAGTGGCGGACGCCATGAGCGAGAAGCCCTGCGGCAGCGCGTCGACGGCGGCGAGCTCCGCCAGAGCCGGGAGCAGGAACCGTCCTGCCAGGTCACCGGTGGCTCCGAAGATGATGAGGTGTGCGTTCAATGTGCTCTCCTGTCGACGGACTGCTGCCACCCACGCTACCGCGTCAGCACGAGGCTGGTTGTCGACGGTGATGTTCTCCGCAGGAACACTCAGTCGCCTCGATTTTCGCCCAGGGTTGCCAGGCCTGCCACGAGGATCCACCCCAAGGTCGCGTCCATCTGACCGAGCAGCTCATCGCGCGGGGGCTGATAGTCGCTGATAACCCAGTCGACGACCATCTGCACGCCGGCGCCGACGAGCATGTCACCGAGGATTCTCTGCTGGCCAGCGGTCAGCTGGGGGCCGGCAGCCGTCGCGGACAGGCGACTTGCGAGCTCATCACCGATCGTTCGACCCTGTCGTCGATAGAGTTCGTCGACGCGCGCACTGACTCCCAGAACCTCGAAGAGGTGGACTCGGGCCTGCACCGGGTTGGCCTGGGCCCAGGCGAGGAAACCGCCCATGAATCCTCGCAGCACCGCCGCGGCATCCTCACCGCCGCCGGCGAGGACGGAGGCGCGCAGGTCGGCGACCACTCGCTCATAGACCTCGCAGAGGAGGTCCTCCAGAGTGGCGAACGACTCGTAGAAGTAGCGCTTGTTGAGACCAGCTTCCGCACAGACCGCACCGACCGTTGCAGCCCGATAGCCTTGAGTGCCGAAGAGCGAGATCCCAGCCGTGACGAGCTGCTCACGACGTGCACTCTCACGCGCTTCCCGGCTGGCCCCGGCATACGGTCGTCCCTGATCACTCACAATGTGATCTTGACAACAAAGCCCAGCGAACGCAAACTGGTACGACTCCGTACCAGAAAGGCCAGGAATGACATCCAGCTCGCCAGGCAACACCGCGCTCAACGCCGAACGGCGGGCGCGGGACCTCGCGGAACTCGCAGAGACGGAGGCCTCGGGCGCTGAACCCTTCGACCTCGTGGTGATCGGTGGCGGGATCACCGGTACAGGTGTTGCACTCGATGCGGCCTCCCGTGGCCTGAGCGTCGTGCTCGTTGAGCGCGGGGATCTCGCGTCGGGCACCAGTGGCTGGAGTTCGAAGCTGGCCCACGGTGGTCTGCGCTATCTGGCGAAGCTCGACGTTCCGATCGCGTGGGAATCCGCGGTAGAACGTGGCCATCTGATGCGCCGGATCGCGCCGCATCTGATCCGGCCGGTCAAGATGCTCTTCCCGCTGCACACCCACGTCAGCCATTTTGATGCCGCACTGACGGGGACCGGATTCTTCGCGGGAGATGTGCTGAGAATGCTGGCGCGCACCCCGAAATCACTGCTGCCCCACCCCCACCGGATCTCGCCTGGCGAGGTCTGCCGACTCGCTCCGGCCACGGCTTCCAGCGGGCTGCGCGGTGGACTGCTCAGCTGGGACGGCCAGATCGTCGACGATGCCCGGCTCGTGGTGACCATGGCTCGCACGGCTGCGGCCCATGGGGCGCGCATCATCACCTATGCCACCGCCACAGGGGTCGAATCCGGCGTCGAATCCCGTGTCGAATCCGGACGAGTCCAGGTCACCGATCGGCTCACCGGGAAGCCTCACACCATTCGTGCGAAGCAGATCATCAACGCCGCCGGCGTCTGGGCCGATTCACTCTCCGAGGATGTCGAGCTCGCTCCGTCCAAGGGCTCGCACCTGCTGGTTCGGGCCGAGAGCATGGGCAATCCGACCGCTGCCGTGACCGCGCCGGTCCCCGGTCACTTCGGCAGGTTCGTCTTCGCGGTGCCCTGGGACGACGGACTCGTCATGATCGGCCTGACCGATGATCCACACACTGGTCAGATTCCCGAGCGAGCCCGCCCGGACGCCGAGGAGCGGACATTCCTGCTCGACACCATCAACGCCGTGCTGGAGAACCCGCTCACACCCGAGGACGTGGTGGGCAGCTTTGCCGGGTTCAGGCCACTGCTCAAGGGCAAGGCCGACTCCGGTGCCGACCTCTCACGCAAACACGCGCTGCTGCGAGACTCAGCCACCAACCTCCTCACCATCGTCGGCGGCAAGCTCACGGCCTATCGGCGCATGGCCGAAGACGCCGTGGATGCGGCGGTCGAGGCCGGCGGGTTGACAGCCAGACCGTGCCGCACCACGACGCTCAGCCTCGTCGGCGCCGGCACACCGAGAGCAGGTCTTCCCAGCCATCTGGTCCGCCGCTACGGTACCGACGCCGAGGCGGTCGCCTCCTACAGTGCCGATGACCCTGCGCTGAGTGAACCGGTCAGAGCCGGAATTCCGCTCAGTCGCGCGGAGATCAGGTTCGCCGTCGAGCACGAACTCGCCGTCACCGTTGAGGACGTCATCGACCGCAGAACCCGCTGGGGCCTCGTCGACGCTGATCGGGCCGACCTTGCCGCTGCCGTGCGCAAGCACGCCCCAGAGCTTCTCGAAACCAGCGAGCCGACCGAGACCGGACAGAATGCGCGGCTCGCACAGCCCACACGACCCATACGAACCACACAGGACGAAGGATGACCCCCATGGAGAAGACTCAACCGAGGATGCGCTGGTGGGGCTGGGGCGAGGACGGCCATGACGACCCGGTCAAGCCCGGCGCCAAGAAGATGCTGACCGCAACCTGCGGCTGGCCCAAAGGTGTCAACCACACGCCGATCGATCTCGACGCCGTACAGCTGCCCGAACCCGATCTTCCTGGGCGGGCGCGTGCTCAATTCATCGAGCTGCTGGGTGCCGACTACGTTCGCGAGGATCATGCGACCCGCGTCTCCCATGCCGCCGGACGCAGCCTGCCGGACCTGCTGCGCCTGCGCAGGGGCACCATGCCCTTCGCCCCCGATGCCGTGCTCTACCCGGAATCCGAGACCGAGGTCGACGAGCTGTTGGCCATCTGTCAGGCGGAGCGCATAGCGGTCGTGCCCTTCGGTGGCGGCACAAGCGTCGTCGGAGGTATCGCCGCGTTCCGCCCCAACTTCCGCAGCTGCGTGTGCATCAGTCTGGCTCGCCTCGAGGAGGTCCTCGATATCGATGAGGAATCCTTGACGGTGACTGCCCAAGCCGGAGTCTTCGGCCCGGACCTCGAGGAGAAGCTGCAGTCTGAGGGCTTCACACTCGGCCACTTCCCGCAGTCGTTCGAGTTCAGCACCGTCGGTGGCTGGGTCGCCACACGATCGGCTGGTCAGCAGTCGAGCGGCTACGGTCGCATCGATGACAACGTGTTCGGTCTGCGTGCCTCGACTCCAAGCGGCCCGATCACACTGCGTTCGACACCCGCCACAGCGGCCGGGCCCAACCCTCGTCAGATGTTCGTCGGGTCCGAGGGCACGTTCGGAATCATCACCCAGGCCACGTTGCGAATCAAGTCTCTGCCCGAGGCGATGCTGCCGGATGCCTGGTTCTTCCGCGACTTCCACTCGGGTGCCACGGCACTGCGTGAGCTGGAACAACAGGGACTGCGTCCCGACATTGCGCGACTCTCCGATGTCAACGAGACTGCGTTCGGTCTGGCGCAGCTCGGCAGCGACGTCCAACGCAAGGGCCTCCTGGCCTATCTTCGCGCTCGAGGAGTCACCACCCCCTGCATGCTGGTGCTGCGTTACGACGGCCCCAAAGCGGAGGCGAGGGTGCGCCGGTCCACCGGGCGTGAAATCGCGAAGAGGCACCGGGGCGTCAGCGTCGGCGGCAGTCCCGAGACCATGTGGGAGAAGCACCGCTTCTCGACCCCATATCTGCGCGATCAGCTGCTGACCGAAGGCATCATCGTCGAGACGATGGAGACGGCCGCACCCTGGAGCAGGATCGAGGACCTGCACGAGACGATCAAGCAGGACATCGAGAAATCACCGGCCGAGCGCGGCACGCCGGCTCTGGTGCTGTGCCATATTTCTCACCTCTACACCTCCGGCTGCTCGCTCTATTACACCGTGTTCGCTCAGCAGCAGGAGGGCCAGGAGATGGAGCAGTGGAAGGCGCTGAAGACAGCGGCCAGTGATGCTGCGGTCAATAACGGCGGCACGATCACCCACCACCATGGCACCGGAGCAGACCATGCACCGTGGCTGCCCCAGGAAACCGGCGATCTGTGGTTGCAGATGCTGCGCGCAGCGAAAGCCGAAGTGGACCCGGAAGGAATCATGAATCCGGGAAAGCTCATGCACGGACCGACGGAACTATGACCACCGCACCGCCGCCGCTGTCGGTGCCCGTCATCCTCAACCCGGCAGCCCGTCATGGAGCAGTCTGGAAGCGGATCGAACCGGTCAAAGCAGCCTTCGCCGCTAATGGGATGACAGCGCAGCTGATCGAATCCACCAGCGAACAGCACGCCGGAGAGCTGGCCGCACACTATGCGGCGCAGAATGCAGCACTCGTCGTCTCTCTGGGTGGAGATGGAATGGTTCGCGCTGTCGCTGCCGGACTGATCGGCACACAGACCGCTCTGGGCATCGTCGCTGGAGGGCGAGGCAATGACCTCATCGGCAAGCTCGGCATTCCGAAGGGAATCGAAGCCGCCGTCGCCATCATCGCTGAGGGACGCGACCGCTCCATCGATGTCATCGACCTCAACGGGCGGATATCGGTGGGCAATGTCTGTCTCGGACTGGACTCCGCAGTCCAGGTCTATGCCGATTCGGTGCACCGAATCAAGGGACACTGGGTCTATCTGTACGGCATCATCCGCGCAATCCTGGCGCCGCAGCGCATTGATCTGTCACTGATCCTCGATGGCGAAGAGGTCGACTTCCGCGGATACACGGCAGGCTTCGCCAACTCCGGCCGCTACGGAGGTGGACTGAAGCTCTCTCCGGGAGCGAAGATCGACGACGGTCTCATCGATGTGGTGCTGCTCAGGGACGTGTGGCTGCCGCGGTTGGCCGTCGAGCTCGTAGCGTTCTCGCTGGGACTGCGCGCCTTCCACCCGCATATCACGTTTCGTCACGCCCGTGAGGTGTCCATTGCGGCCCGCGAGGGAGCCGCGCCGGTCGAGATCGTCGCCGACGGTGATGCCGTCGCACACACCCCCGCCACACTCTCGATCCGACCAGCGGCGCTGCGGGTCCGCGTTCCGCGCTGATCTGCCGAGGGTCTGCCGGACTGAGCCCAGCCGGGACACGCCCGAAGCACGGCCCGGCCCGACACAATTACGCCGGCGATTATTCCTTCGCGACCAGGGTCAGCACGTCGTAGTTCGCGACGGGTTCGTCGTTCTGGTTGACGACCTGAGCGTCCCAGCGGACCTCGCCGTACTCATCGGTCTCACGCGGAGTGATGCGCTTGGCGGTCAGTGTGACCTTGAGCGAATCACCTGGTGAGACCGGGGTGATGAAGGTCAGGCCTTCGAGACCGTAGTTTGCGAGCACCGGGCCGGGGTCCGGCTGGACGAAGAGTCCTGCGGCGAAGGACACGATGAGGTAGCCGTGAGCCACGCGTCCCGGGAAGAACGGGTTCGCGGCCGCCGCCTCCTCGTCGGTGTGGGCGTAGAAGGTGTCGCCGGTGAACTCTGCGAAGTGCGAGATATCCTCGAGCGTGACTTCACGCCATTCGGATTCGAGGGCGTCGCCCACGCGCAGGTCCGCCAAGGTTTTCGTGAACGGGTGCTGACCGGCCCGGCGCTGGGCTCCGTTCACCCACTCGCCGCCGATGGCGGTGAGCATGTCTGGGGAGGCCTGGATCGCGGTGCGCTGCATGAAGTGCTCGACGCCGCGCAGGCCGCCCATCTCCTCGCCGCCGCCGGCACGTCCCGGCCCGCCGTGGATGAGGGTGGGCAGGGGTGAGCCGTGTCCGGTCGATTCCCCGGCGTCATCGCGGTCAAGGACGAGGATGCGTCCGTGCCAGGGGGCGACCTGACGGACGAATTCGGTGGCGAACTCGGCATCGTGGGTGATGACCGAGCCGACCAGGGAACCGCGTCCGCGGGCGGCCAGACGCACAGCCTCCTCGGTGGAGGAATAGGTGATCAGCGAGGTCACCGGGCCGAAGGCCTCGATGTCGTGAACGGCGTCGACCCAGGGGTCGTCGACCTCGAGCACGGTGGCCGCGACATAGGCTCCGCCGAGGTTCTTCGCCAGTTCGTCCGAGGCTTCGCGTCCGCCTGTGAGGACGCGTGCCCCCGCCGAGGTGATCGTGTCGATGGCGTCGAGAACGTCGGAACGCTGTTTGACAGAGACGACCGGCCCCAGCCGCGTCGCCTTCTCACGAGGATCGCCGACACCCTGCGTCTCGAGTTTCGTGACGAGCGCCTCGGCGACTGCCTGCTTGTGCTGCTCGGGGACGAAGGTACGGCGGATCGCAGTGCACTTCTGCCCGGCCTTGACGGTCATCTCGGCCACGACGCCGGAGACGAAGAGGTCGAATTCCTCGGTGCCTGGTCCGGCATCGGGACCGAGCAGTGAGAAGTTGAGCGAGTCCGCCTCGGCGAAGAAGCGGGTGCCGCGATCGCGTACGCAGTCCAGGCCGCCGAGGTGCTTGGCTGTGTTCGCGGAGCCGGTGAAGGCGATCGCGTCCTGCTCTGCCAGGTGGTCGAAGAGTGGGGTGACATCACCACTGATGAGCTGGAGGGCACCGTCGGGCAGCAGTCCGGATTCGATCATATCCGCGACAACGGCGCGGGTCAGGTGGGCGGTGTCGGTGGCGGGCTTGACGACGACGGGGATGCCGGCCACGAACATGGGGCCGAACTTCTCCAGCATGCCCCAGACGGGGAAGTTGAAGGCGTTGATCTGGAGCGCCAGGCCCTGCCGGGAGGTCAGGATGTGGCGGCCGACGAAGGTGCCGTTCTTCGACAGGCGCTCGATTCCCCCGTCGAGGTGGACCGTGGAGTTGGGCATCTGCCGACGGGCCACACCAGAGTAGGTGAAGAGGGTGCCGATGCCGCCCTCGATGTCGACGAAGCCGTCGCGTTTCGTGGTGCCGGTGGAAAACGAGATCTCGTGATAGTTCTTGGCGCGCTCCATGAGGTAGGCGCCGAGCTTCTTAAGGATGACGCCGCGCTGGTGAAAGGTCAGCTTCTGCAGTTCGGCGATGCCTGTGATCTTGGCGTAATCGTCAACGGCCTTGAAGTCGATGCCGGACGAAGAGACGTGATGGAGGAGCTGCCCGTTGGTCGCATCATGGACGGCTCGGGCACTGCTCGTGTCTCCGCTGGGGGTGTGCCAGTCGCCTGCCACATACGAACTGAGAATTTCGGTCATATCGTCTCTCCCTGGTCGAACTCTGTCTCCCGGTGCACGGCGGCCGACATCGGCACCGCTGCCGCTTCCTGAAGGCAATACTAACCAATTGGTCGGTTATTGTCATTGAGCTGCCGCCCGAGTGACAGCGATCACCATCTGCACTATGCTCGAAAGTAATTACTGACCATTCAGTCACTTGCGCGTACGCACCGGCGATCACTCAGAGTCGAGGACCACCGCGTTCGCCGCACGCAGCTCGACCTGCGAACGCAGATACGTCACCTGCAGATCGGCTCCTGCAGACAGCCATCCAAGGAAGATCCACTCATGTCCACAACATCACCCGCGGCACCCGTGCCGGCTTCGATCACCCGCGAGGAACGCAGAGTCCTGGCCGGGACCCTCGTCGGCACCACCATCGAGTGGTACGACTTCTTCATCTACGCCCAGGCGGCAGGGCTCATCCTCTCTGTCCAGTACTTCGGCCCCCTGGCGTCTGACAACCCGGCGCTCGGTCAGATCATGGCGTGGGCCTCGCTCGGGATCTCGTTCCTGTTCAGGCCCTTGGGCGCGATCATCGCCGGCCACCTCGGCGACCGCATCGGACGCAAGAAGATGCTGGTCCTCACGCTCATCCTCATGGGTGCCGCGACCTCGCTCATCGGGCTCCTGCCCAACTATGCGGCCATCGGAATCGGTGCGCCCATCCTGCTCACGCTGCTGCGCATCCTGCAGGGCTTCTCCGCCGGCGGCGAATGGGGCGGTGCCGCACTGCTCTCGGTCGAACACGCCCCGGTGAACAAACGGGGACTCTTCGGTGCCTACCCACAGATCGGCGTTCCGGTGGGCATGATCCTCGCCACCGGCGTGATCTGGATCCTGACCACCATCCTCACCCCCGACCAGTTCGCGAGCTTCGGCTGGAGGATTCCGTTCCTGTTCTCCGTCGTGCTCGTCATCGTCGGCTATTACATCCGCCGCCAGGTCGAGGAGTCCCCGGTCTTCGCCGAACTCGCCGAACGCCGCGCCGAGTCCTCCGCTCCGCTGGGCACCCTGTTCAAGAAGAACACCAAGGAGGTCGTCCTCTCGGCCCTCATCTTCATCGGCAACAATGCAGTGGGCTACATGATCATCGCCTTCTTCGCTGCCTACGCCTCCAGGCCTCTCGATCAGGGCGGCTCCGTCGGCCTCGACCGCGCCCCCGTGCTTCTGGCCACGACCCTGGCGAGCTTCGGCTGGCTGGTCTTCACGATGTGGGGTGGCGCGCTCTCGGACAAGCTGGGTCGGGTGCGCACCTTCCAGATCGGCTACGTCCTCCTCATCGTGTGGCTCATCCCGACATTCATCATGATCGATCAGGCCAACATCTGGCTGTACGGCATCGGCATCTTCATCCTCACAGTCGGCATGGGCCTGTCCTACGGCCCGATGTCGGCGATGTATGCGGAGATGTTCCCACCGCAGGTCCGCTACTCGGGAGTCTCGATCGGCTACGCCCTCGGCGCGATCCTCGGCGGGGCTTTCGCCCCCACGATCGCCGAAACGCTGCTGGCCCGGACCGGCAACTCACTGTCGATCGCGGCCTACATGATCGTCGTCTGCATCATCTCCCTCGTCGCCGTCAGCCTGGTCAAGGAGCCCAAGGGCGCACCACTGGGAATTCTCAAGCACACGAGCTGAACGCGCACGCCCGTAGGCGCACGCCCGTAGGGTGGAGTCGGAACCGATCACTTTTGGTGCAGCAGACCAGTCTGCAGACTGGCTCGGTGCATCAAAAGTGATCAGCCTGTCCAGTCTCAACAACTGAGAGTGCACAATTTGAGGAGGCTCCAGTGACGCAGTTGTCCTACCCCGATATCGAAGCGGCGGCGACCAGGATCTCCGGGCGGGTGCGTCCGGTGACGGTGGCCTCCGCCCAGCCCGGTCAGGCACCCGCCGCACCGACGCCGACGGCCGCGACGTGGTCTGCCTCACCTGCTCATGACCCGGCTGGCTCAGGGGTCCACTTCGCCCTCGAGTTCATGCAGTACACCGGCTCATTCAAGGCTCGGGGCGCGCAGAACTTCATCCAGACACATCTGGCAGAGGGCACCTTCCCCGAAGCCGGAGTCACGATCGCATCAGGTGGCAACGCGGGCTTGGCGTGCGCGTGGGCGGCCCGCGACGCCGGCGTTCCGGCAACCGTGTTCCTGCCCACCAATGCGCCGGCCGTCAAGGTCGAGCGACTGCGCGGCTATGGTGCGCAGGTGCGCCTGATCGGCTCCGAATTCGCCGAGGCGGCCCTGGCCTGCGAGGAATTCGTCAAAGCCTCCGGTGCCTTGGCTTCACACGCCTATGACAATCCGCTCATCGCCGCTGGCGCCGGCACGTTGATGACCGAGATCTTGTCCCAGATTCCCGACCTCGACACGATCGTCGTCTCTGCCGGAGGAGGGGGCCTGTTCGCCGGAGTGGCGACGGCCGCGACCTTCCACGGGGTGCGCACCGTCGTGGTGGAGCCTGCGAACTGTCGGGCGTTGAATGCTGCGTTGGCTGCGGGTGAGCCTGTCGATGTTCCGGTCGATTCGGTGGCCGCCGATTCTCTGGGTGCCAGGCGAGCCACGTCCTTGGCGGTGGCGGCCGCGCAGAGTGACCTTGTCACCTCGGTGTTCGTCGCCGATGAGCAGATCATCTCCGCTCGCCAGCACCTGTGGAGCGAGCATCGTTTGGCGGTTGAACATGCAGCGGCAACGGCGCTGGCCGGAATCCACGGCTCAGGTGGTTCAGGTTCAAGTTCAGGTTCTGGCAGTCCCGCGAGCTACGTTCCCGGACCGGATGAGAAGGTGTGCGTCGTTCTGTGCGGGGCGAACACCAGCCTCGGCGATCTCTGAAGAACTCAGAAGCCAGCCGTGTAATACGCAGCAACCAACCCTGTAGGACTCAGCAAGCTGCCCTAGCCGCGCTGCTTGTCCTTGGACTTCAGCGAGGCCTTGATGAGGCCGAAGATTGCGGCCGCGACGATGACGGCGATGATGGCTTTGACGAGGAACCACGCGATCGAGAACGCGACGTTGACCACCCACCACGCGATGATGATGGCGATGATTGCGCCAATGATGCTCCATACGGTACTCATCTTCATACCTCAAGACTAAGCCGCGCGGAGTGGGCGCGCAATCATCGATTGCATCACCCCCGCTGCGCAGTCTCACCATGGGAAGATGAGCCCATGACCACGGCAAAGCACCTCGTCGCGCTCGGAAGCTCCTTCGCCGCTGGTCCCGGCATCGAACCGGTCGCCGACGTCCAGGCGATGCGATCGTCGAACAACTACGCTCATCAGCTGGCTCGGCGACTCGGCTGGCAGCTGAGCGACCTCAGCGTTAGCGGTGCGACATCGGCCAATGTTGTCGACACCCCGCAGCAGTCACAGATCGGACCGGGTCAGTTTCCGCCCCAACTGGAGGGGCTGCCCGGCAACGCGGATGTGGTGACCGTGACGGTTGGCGGCAACGATCTCCAATTCTCAGGGTCGATGCTCTACACGGCGCTGAAACACGCAGAACCCAGCAGTCCGCTCCTGGAGATGATGGGGCTCATGTTCCCCAACGGGATTCCGCCGGCTTCAGAAGATGTCATCGCCGAGGCGACCCGAAGTCTCGTCGCCGTCATCGATGGGATTCGGGCACAGGCACCCACTGCTCGGGTCGTTCTCGTCGACTATCTCACCGTGCTGGAAGCAGACATCTCCACGCCCGAAGCGACGCCGTTCACAGTTGAAGAGCTGTCGAAACTGCTGGCACTCCAGTCAGCGATTGAGCGCGTCTTCGCCGAGGCCGCCGCACTCAGAGACGTCGATCTGCTGCTCGCGTCCGAGCTGGGCCGAGGTCATAGCCTCGGTTCAGCGGATCCGTGGGTTCAGCCTCTGCACACCGCTCTCGACAAGATCGGCGGATCGTTTCACCCGAATCAGGCAGGGATGACGGCGATCGCCGATGACCTGGTGGGCCTGCTCGCAGACTAGAGCACCGCAGCCTGACGCTGCCGGATCGCGCGGGCCGACCAGCGACCGTCGGCGAAACCGACGTCGATGGGGTGTTCGAAGGCGGCGCTGACCTGCTCGGTGCTGAGCACCTCGGCGATCTCACCTGCCGCGGTGAGCCGGCCGTGGGAGATCAGCATCGCGTGGGACGTCGACTCCGGAATCTCCTCGAGATGGTGCGTGACCAGCAGCGTCGTCAGCTGCGGCGAGGTGACCGAGAGCGAGTCGATGGTCTCGAGCAGCTGCTCGCGGGCGGCCACATCGAGACCAGTGGTCGGCTCGTCGAACAGGAGGAGCTGGGGATCAGCGATGAGAGATCGGGCCACGAGTGCGCGCCCCCGTTCACCCTGGGACAGCACCTTCCAGCCTGCGTCCGCACGGGAACTCAGACCCACCTCGGCGATGAGATCATCGGCTTTCGCAATCTCGTCCGGGGTCGGCTCCCATCGCAGTGGCCGTTCGATCGTTCCGGTCAGGCCGGTGAGGACGACCTCGCGCACGGACAGGTTCGAGCGCAGGGGGTGGCGTGGGTTGACGTGTCCGATGTGGCGGCGCAGGGCCTGGAGTTCGACCCGGCCCATGCGCTGTCCGAGGATGTCGACCGTTCCGGAGGTGGGAAAGACCTGTGCGGAAGCGAAGCTGAGGATCGTCGACTTCCCGGCGCCGTTGGGGCCGATGAGGACCCAGTGCTCGCCCTGCCCGATCTCCAGATCGATGCCGTGGAGGATCTTCGTCTCCCCACGTCGGAAGGTCACTTCGTCCAGTTTCAGGACAGTCGTTCCCACGTCGTCCACACTCTCTTTCCACGTCGAGGCCACTCGGCCGACCAGGTCAAGGTCGCTCGGCTCCACTCGGGGCCGACTCCCGTACGGAGCCGTTGTCGATTCTAGGTCCCGGTGTCGCGAAGGTGGACCTGGCCCGGCAGAACCATGTTCCACATCCTGGATTCAGTGCAGTCTCGGTCGATAGATAAGCTCTTGAGTTCTCCCGTCGAGCAGTGTGGATTCGAGCAGCTCGAGGTCGAAGTCCTGTGTTCCGGCGAAGATGGGTTGGGTGCCTGTGCGGCCGGTGATGACCGGGTAGACCGTGACCTGCAGGCGATCGACGAGCCCTGCATCCATGAGGGCGCGGTTCATCGACAGGCTTCCATGCGAGCGGATCGGCACATCGGATTCCTCTTTCATCCGCGCCACCACCTCGAGAGCGTCACCGGCAGCCGGCGTCGCGTCGGGCCAGTCGAGCGGCTCTGTCAGCGAGTTCGAGACGACCGTGGTCGGGCAGTTGCGCATTGCAGTGACCCACGGATCGAGCACGTCGGAGTAGACCTCGGAGTCAGCGAGCATAGAGGCGAAATCGCGATAGGTGTTTGCGCCGAGGACGAGGCGGTTCTCGCCACTGTAGAGTCCGAGCCGATGTTCAAGGAGTTCGGGACCTTGCTTGCCCCAGTAGCCTCCCCAGTCGCCATCGGCGCCGACCGATGCGAACCCATCGAAGCTGGAGAACACGTCGAAGGTATAGGTGGCAGTCATGATTGCTCCTCCCAGAGCGGATGCGGTGCACTCAGGCGGTGCACTCAGTGTGCGCCCAGTCGCCGATGATGACCAGACCCGTTGCAGCTGCGGCCATCGAGCGGGACCATAATAGAGGCATGTACAACGGCGCCGATCCTCAAGACGAACACCGGATGAAGATGCGGGGGAAGATCCTGCGCCGTTCGGCGTCCTTCAACGTCGCTCATGCCGTCGATGATCTCGAACCCGGCACGGGCGCCCAGAGCATCCAGCGTGCATTGTCCCTGCTCAACCTCGTCGGACTCATCGCCGGCGAGCGCGGAACCGGTGCCAGCCTCTCCGAGGTCGCCTCGATCAGCGGACGCCCTAAGGCCAGCGTCCACCGCATGCTCCAAGCGCTCATCGCCATGGGTTACGTCGAACGCCTCGACGAAGGCGGATATCGACTCGGCGTGCAGTCGCAGATATTGGGCCAGCTGGCGCAGAAATCCGTGGACCCCCTGGTCACAGAGTCGGAATCGAGCCTGCTGCGCCTGGCCGAGCTCAGCCAGGACACGGCCTTCCTCACCCTGCGCACCGGCAGCTATTCAATCTGTGCCCGGCGCGAAGAGGGCTTCGGCGAAATACTGAACAACGCTCTGTCGGTAGGCGATCGCCACCCCTTGGGCATCGGCGCCGGCAGCCTCGCGATCCTCTCCGAACTCTCCCCCGCCGAGGTGGATGCCCACTTCGAGGCCAACGCCCAGATCTTCGCCGAACGCTACCCCAAGGTCTCCGTCGCGGCCCTGCGCGACATCATCGACCGGGCCCGCGTCGACGGTTTCGTGCACAATCCCGGCCTCTTCGCCCAAGGCTCCTGGGCTGTAGGCGTGCCACTGAAGATCCGCGGCAGCCGACCCCGCGCAGCCCTGTCGATCGCGAGCATCGCCGATCGTGTCACCGGATCCCGCGTCGAACGCCTCGTCGCCTTACTCCGCCGCGAAGCCAACGCCATCACCGAGGCGCTGAGCACGCAGGCAGATCCCTGATCACCTCGCCGAGGCGGCCCCCAGTCGCGCCGCCACCGAGCTCAGGATCTCGCCCAGCCAGCCCACGGCTGCGGGGTTTGCTCCCGGCCTGGTGACGAAGGAGACTCGACGCTGGCCGAGGTCCTGCTTCGCCGGACGCAAGACCACGTCGAAGTCGGTGTCCACGGCCACCTCGGTGGTCAGGGCGCATCCGAGGCCTTCGGCCACGAGCCCATGGATCATGTAAAGATCGTCGCTGCGCATGAGTTCGCGCAGCTCATAGCCGAGGCCGCGGGAGATCCGTCGCAGCACTCGCACCGAAGCCTCGGATTCGTTGTGGCTGAGCACCCAATCGACCTCGCTCATCGTCGCGAAGTCGAGGACCTCATGCCTCGCGAGCTCACCGTCGCGGGCGACCATCACCCGGTAGGGCTCGTCGAGGAGGGTGCGCAGACGCAGTTCAGGTCCCGCGAACTCGGGCAGTTCGGGAATGTCATAGATGAGGCCGGCGTGGACCTCACCGCTGTGAAGCATCCTCACCACCTCACTGGGTTCGGCCTCGATGACCTCGACGCGCACGGACGTCCGCTGCTGGAGCTCGGCGATCGCGGCCGGCAGGAGGCGCGAACCGATCGAGGAGAACGACCCGATGCGCAGGGAGACGACACCGGCATCGCGCTGGGCTGTGACGAGCTGCTCGGCCCGGTCGATGCGGGCAAGGACCGGTTCGATCTCTTCGGCGAAGGACTCGCCCAGAGGCGTCAGACGGGTTCCGTTTCGGGAGCGGTCGACGAGCTTGACCCGCAGATGGGATTCGAGGGTGCGCAGATGATGGGTCACGGTCGGGACTCCATGCTCGAGCACCTCGGCGGCCCGATTGAGACTTCCCTCGTCCCGAATGGCCAGAAGCACCCGGAACTGCTGCAGATTCATCATAGTATAGACACTATGACACTGTGGACGATTTCTTGCTATATCCTAGGCGGCCTGTGATCCCTAGTGTGGGACACATGCTCGCCGAAACCCATCTGCACCCAGACACCGCGACCCGCCCTGCGAACGCCGACTCAACGTCCGCGCCAGACCCAGCGTCCTCCACCGCGATCGGCTCCGCGCCTGCACAGGCAGACTCCGCTATCGACCCCCGTCAGCACACCGCGCCCTATGCCGAGGCCCTGCGGTCCTTGGCCGCCGAGGACTGGCAGCGACTGCACGTGCCCGCCCATCAGGGCAGCCGCTCGCATGCTCCCGGACTCGCCGAGGTCGTCGGTGAGGCCGGCATGAGCATCGACTTCCCCATGCTCTTCAGCGGCGTCGACCAAGAGAACTGGCGCATGATCAACCACGATCGCGTCACCCCGATCATGGCCGCGCAGCAGCTCGCCGCCGAGGCCTGGGGAGCGTCCCGCACCTGGTTCATCACCAACGGAGCATCGGGCGGCAATCACATCGCCACCACCGTCGTACGCGGTTTGGGCCGTGAGTTCGTGCTCCAACGCAGCGTCCACTCCTCGGTCATCGACGGTGTCACCCACGCCGAACTGCGCCCCCACTTCATCCACGGTCGCGTCGATCCTGGACTCGGTTCCTCCCACGGCGTGACTCCGGCCCAGGTCGAGTACGCCCTGACCGAGCATCCGGAGTCCGCCGCCGTCTACCTCGTTTCCCCCAGCTACTTCGGTGCCGTGTCCGATATCGCCGCCATCGCCGAGGTGGCCCACGCTCACGATGTTCCCCTCATCGTCGATGAGGCCTGGGGCTCCCATTTCGGCTTGCACCCGCAGCTGCCAGTCAACGCTGTACGCCTGGGCGCCGACCTCGTCATCTCCAGCACCCATAAGGGCGCCGGCTCGCTCGCGCAGTCCGCGATGATCCACCTGGGCCACGGCACGCAGGCCAGACGCATCGAGACCCTGGTCGATCGAGTCGTGAAGTCCTATCAGTCGACGTCATCGAGTGCGATCCTGCTGTCCTCCCTCGACGAGGCGCGCCGCCACCTGGTCACCCATCCGGAGGCGATCGACCAGGCGCTGGCCACTGCCGAGGAGATCCGCACCCGGGTCAAGAACGACACCCGATTCCGCGACGCGACTCCTGACATCCTCGGCGGGCATGATGCGATCGGCAACGATCCGTTCAAGGTCGTCATCGACACCCGGGGTGCGGGAATCACAGGCGCCGAGGCCCAGTATCAGCTGATTCGGGATCACCGGATCTATTGCGAGCTGGCCACGCCCTCGGCGCTGCTGCTGCTCATCGGCGCCACCTCGCCCGTCGACGTCGATCGCTTCTGGACGGCGCTGCAGGAACTGCCGCGCTCGGAGGCCGAGCCGGAGCGTCCCATCGTTCTTCCGGGCAGCTGCGAGAAGCACCTGGAGATCAGCGATGCTTATTTTGCAACGCCGCAGACCGTCCCCTTCGCCGAGGCGGTCGGCCAAGTCTCGGCCGATGCTCTGGCCGCGTACCCGCCCGGTGTGCCCAACGTTCTGCCCGGTGAGGTACTCAGCGCAGAGGTCGTCGATTTCCTTCGTGCCACTGCCGCTGCTCCCTCCGGGTATGTCCGCGGAGCACAGGATTCGAGGATGGACACCTTCAGCGTCGTGGCCGAGAAACCTGCGGCCGGCTGAGCGCGCCGTGGTCGCCCAGCGCCGTGATCGCCAGATCGCCGAGAGTGCAGGTTAGCTTCGAGCGCGCACTCTCTACTCTCTGCCCTCGAAGCTAAGGTAGCCCCGCGATGAAATGCAGCGGCACCGCGACCGTGCCTCGGCCCCGGCGCCCCCGGCCCCGCTCACTCAGCGCAGGACGACGGTCCGCTTCCCTGAGAGGAACACGCGACCGTCGCAGTGCCACTTCACCGCATTGGACAGGGCCTTGCACTCAGCGTCACGACCAGCGGCAACAAGGTCTTTGGGGCCGAAGGAGTGGTCGACCTCGACGAGCTGCTGGGCAATGATCGGGCCCTCGTCGAGTTCGCTGTCGACGAAGTGTGCGGTCGCCCCGACGGTCTTGACTCCCCGTTCCCATGCCTGGTGGTAGGGCTTGGCGCCCTTGAACGAGGGCAGGAACGAGTGGTGGATGTTGATGGCCTTGCCTGTCAGCTCGCGGGCCAGGTCATCGGAGAGGACCTGCATGTAGCGGGCGAGGACGACGAGGTCGATCTCGAAGCGGTCGACGAGTTCGAGCAGCTTCGCTTCGGCCTCGGGCTTCGTCTCCTTGGTCACCGGGATGCGGAAGAACGGGATGTGGTGCCATTCGACGAGTTCGCGGTGGTCGGGGTGGTTGGACACCACGGCCGCGATCTCGATGGGCAGTTCGCCGATCTGGGCGCGGAAGAGCAGATCGTTGAGGCAGTGTTCGAACTTCGAGACCATGATGAGGACCCGACGCTTCTCTCCCTGCGGCCACAGCTGCCAGCTGGCGCCGAACTCGGTGCCGATGGCCTCGAAGTCGCTGCGCAGACCATCGATCGCCGCGCTCGATTCGTCCTCGACGCTGAAATCAATGCGCAAGAACAGGCGCTGCGTGTACTGATCGTCGAACTGCTTGAGTTCCTTGATGTCACCCCCATGAGTCAGCAGCGCACCGGTGACGGAATGGAGAATGCCCGGTCGTTCGTCGCATTCAAGGGTGAAGATGTAGTCCTGCATGTCCGCTGCTTCCTTACTCGGTGGGTGTCTTCAATCATTGGCGGGTTGGTCGTGCTGGTCAACTTCACGCAGGTCGTCAGGCCTCGCAGCCGCCCCTCGCAGCTATCACCGTTCGCCAGTCCGCGACTCAGCATTCGACGACGTTGACGGCGAGTCCGCCCCGTGAGGTCTCCTTGTACTTCGACTTCATGTCCGCACCGGTCTGACGCATGGTCTCGATCGCCTGGTCGAGGCTGACCCGGTGGCTGCCGTCGCCGTGCATCGACAGCCGAGCGCCGTTGATCGCCTTCACTGCGGCGATAGCGTTGCGTTCGATGCACGGGACCTGGACGAGTCCCCCGACCGGATCGCAGGTCAGGCCCAGATTGTGTTCGAGGCCGATCTCCGCGGCGTTCTCAACCTGTTCGGGACTCCCGCCGAGCACGGCGCACAGCCCTGCGGCGGCCATCGCGCAGGCGGAGCCGACTTCACCCTGGCAGCCGACTTCTGCCCCGGAGATCGAGGCATTGCGTTTGAACAGGATCCCGATCGCGCCGGCGGTGAGCAGGAACGTCACCACAGCCTCGTCTCTGAACTGCTGTGACTCGTCATCGCTGATCACGAACCGGTCCATGTAGTGCAGCACTGCGGGAATGATCCCCGCAGCACCGTTCGTCGGAGCGGTGACGATGCGCCCTCCGGACGCGTTCTCCTCGTTGACGGCCAGCGCGTAGAGGTTGACCCATTCGAGAGCGTCGAGGGACCCCGACGCCCGGTACTCGGCCGCTTCGAGCGTGGCGCGCAGTTCGGGAGCACGACGCCTGACCTTCAGCCCACCCGGAAGCTGCCTCTCGGTGCGGGAGCACCCGTTATCGACGCAATCGCGCATGACAGCCCAGATCTCGAGCACCTGCCGGCGCAGTTCGCTCTCGGCCTGTCGCTCCCGCTCATTGAGCGCCATGAGCTCGGCGATGCTCAGCTCGTTGTCCCGGCAGAGCGCCAATAGCTCATCGGCCGACGAGAAGTGGAAGCGGTCGCGTGAGACGTCGGAATCGCCTCCCATCTCGTCGGCGGTGAGGACGAAGCCGCCCCCGATCGAATAGTAGTCGCGTTCGATCACGGAGCCGGCAACCTCGGCGCTCAGACGCATCCCGTTGGGATGACCGGGCAGCGATTCGCGCAGATGCAGAACCAAGTCGGTCTCCGGGTCGAAGACGATCGGCCTCCGCCCGCCGAGGTTGAGCGATCTCTGAGCGCTCACCTCGGCGACCAGCGGTGCCATGATGTCCGGGTCGAGGGTCTCGGGTTCGTGACCCGACAGCCCGGCCAGCACTGCGGAGTCGGAGCCGTGGCCGATGCCGGTGGCACCCAGAGATCCGTAGAGTCCGACCCGGACCCTCTCAACTCGATCGAGGTCCCCGGATTCGTCGAGGTCGGTCAGGAACCGGGCCGCCGCCCGCATCGGACCCACCGTATGTGAGGAGGAAGGGCCGATGCCGATGGAGAAGAGGTCGAGAACACCGAGTGCCATCAGTCGCTGCTCTCGGCCTCGGCACTCGCGCTGCCGACGACTCCCACGGCACTACCGTCGGCGAGAAACTCCGCCATTCCGTCAAGCAGCCAGCGGACCGTGAAGTCCGCGAAGCTCGCCCGCGGGTAGATGCGGTACGTCAGCGCCGCACAGTGGTGCACGATGACAGGCACCGGCCCCAGTTGGGCCGATATCGCCGTGCCGACGCCGAAAGCCCGCGGGTGGAGGTCGGTACGCACGCTCTTCTCGAGGACCTCACGGGCTTTCGACCCGGTCAGTTCGAGGATCGTGCGGTTCGCGGACAGATCCACGGCCTGTCCCGGCAACCCCTCGAGAGAGGCTTCGGCGATGAGTGTCTCCCCGGGCCGCTGACGCCGGGAGACGTCGACGACGAGGAACTCGTCGGGACCCAGCCAGAGCGCATACAGTCCCGCTTCGTCACCGGTGACCTCGCCGACCTGCTTGGGCAAGGTGATCCCGAGAGCAGACTCGAGCGCCTCGGCCGAGGCGGTTCCCGGCGCGGCTCGCAGCCCGAGCTGGACGGCGAACGCTCGCTCCCGCAGCCCCACGGCGTCTCCGCCGACAGCGGTGGCGGTGGCCATCTCCTCGGCGAGGTGGGCACCGGGTGAGACGCGGAGGGCATCGAGTGCCTCAGCGGAGGACTCGACGTTGCGCAGCTGAGTCTGGCGCTGCTCGGTGGTGTGGGTGGTTTCAGCCATCACGGCGGTTCCCTTCTGGATCGTAGAAGACGGGCGAGGTGATCTCGACGTCGACGAGGCAGCCGGCAACCGGAGATTGGATGATCTCACCCGTCCGGTTCCGGCCGTTCTCGACGAAGGCGAGACCGATCGGGCGATCGAGGCTCGGCGACATGTAGGAGGAGGTGACGTGGCCGATCATCGGCACGGGCCCGGCCTCCGGAGTCACCGGGGTGCCCGAGGTGATGAGCTGCGCGCCTTCGGCCAGCCGGGTCGTGCCGTCGACGGGAAGGACCCCGACGAGGTGTTTGCGGTCCTCGCGGGCCGTGTCGATCCGTGAGTAGGAGCGTTTGCCGATGAAGTCCTTGAATTTCGAGACGATCCACTCCATGCCCGCATCCTGCGGGGTCACGGTCCCGTCGGTGTCCTGACCGACGATGATGAAGCCCTTCTCGGCACGCAGGACGTGCATGACCTCGGTGCCGTAGGGGGTGATGTCGAACTCGGCTCCCGCCTCGGCGACGGCTTCCCACACGGCCAGGCCGTAGTAGTTCTCGACATTGATCTCGAAGGCCAGTTCACCGGAGAAGGAGATCCGGCAGACGCGCGCCGGGATCCCGTTGGCCAGGGTCGTCTCGCGGAAGCCCATGAACTCGAAGTTCTCATTGGACACGTCGAGGTTCGGGGCGATCTTGGCGATGACGTCTCGCGACTTCGGGCCGGCGACCGCGACTGTCGACCACTGCTCCGTCACCGAGGTGAAGACGACGTCGAGTTCGGGCCATTCGGTCTGGTGCCATTCCTCGAGCCATTCGAGCACGGTCGCGGCACCGCCGGTGGTCGTGGTCATGTAGTAGCGGTCCTCGGCCACGCGCAGGGTGACGCCGTCGTCGAAGATCATGCCGTCGGGTTTGCACATGAGACCGTAGCGGCCCTTGCCTACCTTGAGCTTCTTGAAGCCGTTCGTGTAGATCTGGCCGAGGAACTCGCCGGCGTCGGTTCCCCGGATCTCGATCTTGCCCAGCGTCGAGGCATCCTGGAAGCCGACCGATTCACGCACGGCCTTGCCCTCGCGCAGCACCGCTGCCTCCATGTCCTCGCCCGGCAGGGGGTAGTACCAGGGCCGCTTCCACTGTCCGACGTCTTCGAACTCGGCTCCGTGGGCAACGTGCCAGGGGTGGATCGCGGTGATGCGTGCCGGATCGAACAGCTCACCCTTCCTGCGGCCAGCCAATGCTGCGAAGGGCACTGGGGCGAAGGGAGCGCGGAAGGTCGTGTGCCCGACCGCGCCCAGGTCGGTCTCGCCGAGGATGCTGGCGATGGCGCCGATGGCATTGACCGCACTCGTCTTGCCCTGGTCGCCTCCTGTCGAGATCGAGGTGTAGCGCTTGACGTGCTCGACCGAGCGCATGCCCGCGTTCATCGCCCGCTGCACGTCTGCCACACTCTGATCGCGCTGGAAGTCGATGAAGTGCGTGGTCAGCGCCGTGTGATCGGCCTCGGCCGAGGTGACCAGCCACAGTGGGCGCGCCGGTGCGTAGGTCATCGCCGCGGCTTTGGGAACGGTGAGCGCGGCGGCGAAGCCGGTGCGGTCGGCTGCCGCATTGCCCGCCTCGGCACCGTCCTTGAGAGCCGTTTCGAGAGCGTAGTCACCATTGATCGCGCCGACGGTGAACTGGTCGCGCACCGGTGTTCTCGGAACGAAGGCGGCGATGTCGCTGCGCCAAACGATTGGGCCCCTGCGCTGTCCGTGCAGGTGGATGACCGGGGAGAACCCTCCGGCCACGGCGAGCAGGTCGACGTCGATGTCTTCGCCGTACTCGGCCGCCACAGCATCCTCATCGAGGGGTGCGACGGTGACCCGGCTGATGCGCCCCGCCGGGCCCTCGCCTGCGGTGCCGGTGACCGTGGAGCCGAGGATGAGTCGGGTTCCCGTCCTGCCGACGACCCTCTCTGCCATCGCCGAGGCTGTGGTCCGGGAGTCGATGATCGCCGGAACGTCGATTCCGGCCGCGTGCAGATCGGCCAGCAGTTCGTAGGCCGAATCGTTCGTCGCCGCAATCGCGATGCGCTGACCGGCGACGACGCCGAAGCGGTTGAGATAGGTCCTCACGGCCGAGGCGAGCATGATGCCCGGTCGGTCATTGTCGGCGAACACGATGGGGCGCTCATGTGCTCCCGTGGCGAGCACGACCTGCTTGGCTCGGATGTGCCACACCCGCTGCCGGGTGCCCGCGCGGGAGGCGGTGCCGTCGCGGTCGCTGTCCGCAGAGCCGACGCTCGCGCCCGAGCCCTCGGTCTCGACGTGTTCGCGTGTCCGGTCTTCGAGAGCGACGAAGAAGTTCGAATCGTAGCTGCCGAAGACGGTCGTGTTCGGACGGTAAGTGGTTTCCTCCGCCTCGGCGAAGCCGTTGACAGTGGTCTCGATCCACTCCGCCGCGGGGACATCGTCGATGGACTCGTCGAGGGCTCCCTCGACGGTGCGTCCCGAGCTTGCCAGCAGCGACCCGCCGGGAGCGGACCGGTCATCGAGCAGGAGCGTCCTGGCTCCGGAGCGGCCGGCCTCACGCGCGGCGGCCAGACCAGCGGGCCCGGCACCGACGATGAGAACATCGACATGGACGTGCTTGTGCTCATAGACAAGTTCGTCCTGACCGGGGTCGAGGATGCCCAGACCCGAGAGATAATCGGCCTCGAGACCGTCCGTGATAGGCACACGGGTGGCCGGAAGCATTGATTCGCTGACGTCGCCGGCCACGCGCGGATGGACGCGGACGAGGGCGTTGGACTCCTCGATGCCGGCGCTGAGGATCCCGCGAGATCGTCCCAGGTACGTCGAAGCACCGCAGTCGATGCGGCCCGCGGCGATGAGCGCGCTGGCAATCGTGTCGCCGGCGAAGCCCGCGTAGGCCCGCCCATCGACGGTGAAGCGCAAAGGACGCGAGGAGTCGATCCCGGTGGCCTGCGGCAGGCGCCGTGCGCCGGCGTCCGCGGAGCTCGTATGTAGGGAGTTCATCGTGCGGCCTCGCCTTCTGCTGGAGTCGGGCGTGGAGCACCCATGGGATAGATGGCCGTGAAATCATAGGTCACGGTGTCGCGGACGGCGTTGAACCACTTGCGGCAGCCGAGGCTGTGGCTCCACCGCTCGGCGTAGAGGCCGCGGTCGTTGTCGCGATAGAAGAGGAACTCGGCCCACTCCCGGTCGCTCAGTGCGTGAGGGTCGGCTGGGTAGGCAACGTGAGCCTGTCCGCCGTAGTGGAATTCGGTTTCGTCGCGTGGCCCGCAGTGCGGGCAGTCGATGAGAAGCATGGTCGTCCTTCCTGAGTCGATCCGGTCAGTGGGCCACAGCGGCCGCGCCGTGCTCGTCGATGAGGTGGCCGGTTTCGAACCGGTCGAGGGCGTAGGGGGCGTTGAGCGGGTGCGGTTCGTCGTTCGCGATGGTGTGGGCGAAGGTGTAGCCGGCGGCAGGTGTTCCCTTGAAGCCTCCGGTGCCCCATCCGCAGTTGGCGTAGAGTCCTGCGACTTCGGTCTTCGACACGATCGGTGAGGCGTCGAGGGTGACGTCGACGATGCCGCCCCAGGTGCGCAGCACATGAGCGCGGGCGAAGATCGGGAAGAGTTCGACCGCGGCGGCGAGCTGCTCTTCGATGACGTGGAAGCCGCCTCGTTGTCCGTATCCGTTGTACGAGTCGACCCCGGCGCCCATGACCAGCTCGCCCTTGTGCGCCTGGGAGACATAGACGTGGACGTGGTTGGACATCACGACGGTCGGGTGGACGGGTTCGAAGAGTTCGGACACCAGCGCCTGCAGCGGATGGGACTGGATCGGCAGTCGGATCCCGGCCATGTCGGCCAGGACCGAGGAGTCGCCGGCCACGCACATGGCCACCTTCTCGGTGGCGATGTTGCCGCGAGTGGTCTGGACCCCGATGACCTTGTCGCCGATGCGCTCGATGCCGGTGACCTCGCAGTTCTGGATGATGTCGACGCCCATTTCGTCACACTTGCGGGCGAAGGCCCAGGCGACGTGGTCATGCTTGGCGATGCCAGCACGCGGCTGGTAGGTCCCGCCCATGACCGGATATCGCAGGTCATCGCCGATGTTGATGATCGGGCAGACTTCCTTGACCTGCTCGGGGTCGAGCCATTCGGCGTCGACGCCGTTGAGCGCGTTCGCATTCACACGCCTCTGGGACTCGCGCACATCCTGCAGGGTGTGGGCGAGGTTGAGGACTCCGCGCTGGGAGAACAGGAAGTCGTAGTCGAGTTCCTCGGGCAGCTGCTCCCAGAGCTTGAGGGACTTCTCGTACATCGCGGCGGACTCGTCCCAGAGGTAGTTCGAGCGGATGATCGTCGTGTTTCGGGCCATATTGCCCCCGGCCAGCCATCCGCGTTCGAGGATGGCGATGTTCGTCATGCCGTGATCCTTCGCGAGGTAGTAGGCCGTCGCGAGACCGTGGCCGCCGCCGCCGATGATGATCGCGTCGTACGAAGCCTTAGGCTCGGGGTTGCGCCAGAGGAAGTCCGGATGTTCGGGGAGTTGGTCGGCCATCAGGGTGCTCCGATCTCTGCGATGGTGGGATACAAGGCGTGGGCGGCGGCGAGCGTGGAGACACGGGCGCCGAGTTCAGCGATGGTCTCGGCGGCGGCTCCGCTCTCTGCGGTTCCGGCGATGAGGGTCTCTGCGATGATGTCGGCGACCTCCGCGAACGCGTCCGAGCCGAATCCGCGGCTGGCCAGGGCCGGAGTGCCGATGCGCAGGCCCGACGTCACCATCGGCGGTCGCGGGTCGTTGGGCACGGCGTTGCGGTTGACGGTGATGCCGACCTCGGCGAGGAGGTCCTCGGCCTGTCCGCCGTCGAGCACGGAGTTGCGCAGGTCGACGAGAACGAGATGGACGTCGGTGCCCCCTGTGACGATCGAGATGCCCCGCTCGGAGACGTCGGACTCGCCGAGGCGGCGGGCGAGTTCCGCCGCACCGGCCAGCGTGCGACGCTGCTTGTCGGCGAAGTTCTCTGTGGCGGCGAGTCCGAAGGCCACGGCCTTGCCCGCGATGACGTGTTCGAGGGGCCCGCCCTGCTGGCCGGGGAAGACCGCGGAATTGATCTTCTTGGCGATGGCGGCGTCATTCGACAGGATGATTCCGCCACGCGGCCCGCCGAGGGTCTTGTGCGTCGTCGACGTCACGACGTGGGCATGCGGCACGGGCGAAGGGTGCAGACCGGCGGCGACGAGACCGGCGAAGTGGGCCATGTCGACCATCAGGTAGGCGCCGATGGAGTCGGCGATGCGACGGAATTCGGCGAAGTCGAGCTGACGTGAGTAGGCCGACCAGCCCGCGACGATGAGCTGGGGGCGGTGCTCCTGGGCCAGACGATCGACTTCGGCCATGTCGACACGATGGGTGTCATCGCGCACGCCGTAGGCGACGATGTCGTAGAGGCGTCCGGAGAAGTTGATCTTCATCCCGTGGGTGAGGTGACCTCCGTGGGCGAGATCGAGGCCGAGCACCGTGTCGCCGGGGCGGATGAGTGCGTGCATCACCGAGGCGTTGGCCTGCGCCCCGGAGTGCGGCTGGACGTTCGCGAACTCGGCTCCGAACAGCCCTTTGACCCGGGCGATTGCGATGCGTTCGATCTCGTCGACATGCTCGCAGCCGCCGTAGTAGCGACGACCGGGATACCCCTCCGCGTACTTGTTCGTCAACACCGAACCCTGCGCGGCCATGACTGCGGCCGCGGTGTGATTCTCGGAGGCAATCATCTCGAGGCCCCCGCGCTGACGACCGAGCTCGGCGTCGATGAAGCCGGCGATCTCAGGATCGAGTTCGGCGATGGACGTACTCAGCTCGACGGGCTCCCGGCTGGGGAAACCGGCGTCGGCGTTGCCGACGGAGACACCTGAGGGCTCGACTCGTTCTGCAATCTGCTGTGTCATGTGATCTCCTTCGATCATTGATCATCAACTAATATATCAGTTGTCTTCCTGTATTCTAAGCAGTGTCAGTCACCGAATGCAACAGCTTTTTCAGGAGTTGAGCCATGCGCACATCGGCAGCCCCGAAGTCGAACCGAGGGTCTCTCTCCGACTACGCCTACGAGACTCTCCGTCATCGGCTCATCATGCTCGACATCGCACCCGGCGACGCTATCAACGAGGCCACGCTCAGCGATGAGCTCGATGTCGGTCGCACCCCGATCCGCGAAGCGCTCAAACGCCTGGAGAGCGATCACCTCGTCGTCTCGTTCCCGCGCCGCGGCACCTTCGCCTCGAACGTCGATCTCACCGACCTGAGCACGATCTCCGAGATGCGCGAAGTCCTCGAACCCATCGCCGCACGCAAGGCGGCCGCCAACCTCGAGGCCACCCGCCGCGAGGAGTTCACCGCGATGATCTCGGAGCTCCGAGCCCTCGGAACCGACGTTGATCAGCGGACTCTGATGGAGCGAGATCTGTCCGTCCACCGCCTCATCTACTGCTCCGTCGACAATCTGCATCTCACCGAGACCCTCGTGCGCCTCGACGATCTGGCGACGCGGATCTGGTGCCTGGTCATCCCGCGCATGCCGGACCTCATCGGACATATCCGTGAGCACATCGACCTGCTCGAGGCGATCGTCGAGGGCGACGAGGAGGCAGTGGCGGAACTTGCCGCCGACCATGTCCGCGATTTCGACAGGACCCTGCGCGCAGCCTTGAGGTGAGTTCTGGAAAGAAGCCGGCGATGACGCCCGTGGTGGATCGATCTGGCCCGTGGTGGATCGATCTGGCACGTGGCAGGTCGAGCACTGCGAGTCAGTGGCCGCTGCGAGTCAGTGGCCGCCCAGACGCTGCGAGACTCGTCGAGCGGCGTCGACGCAGCACTGACCGAGTTTCGCGATCTGATCCGCATCGGTGCGGAACTTGGGTGCGGCGATGAGAACGGCGGCGACGAGCGCTCCGCGATGGTCGTGCACCCCGGCTGCGATCCCGACCTCGTTCGGCGACGTGTGGGCATCATTGAGCGCGTAGCCTCGCTGCCGATTGCTGCGCAGAAGCGCGCGGTAGGCGTCGAAGCTCTCGGGGCTGGAGTCCAGACCGAGGAGGGAGTCGCTGTCGGCGAGCGCCTGGACCTCGGCGACCTCAGCGAAATCGAGGAAGACCTGCACCGATGCGCTGTAGGCGGTCTGATAGCGCGACCCCAGGCTCGAGGTGTGCTTGACCTGCTGCGGGCTGGGGATCTGCTCGACCGTGATCGCCTCGGTCCCGTTCCACACGATGAGGGCGCTCGTCTCCTCGGTCCGGCGGGTGAGATCCTGGAGGATCGGATAGGCGGCCCTCCTGACATCGAGGTCGGCGAGCAGGGGCCCGGCGATCGCGAGGATTCCCAGACCCAGCCGGTAGCGGCGTGAGGATTCCTGCTCGACGATGCCCTGGGCTTCGAGCGCGGTGAGGATTCTGGACACGGTGCTCTTGTGCAGACCCACTCGCGGCGCGATCTCAGTGACGCCGAGCTCCTGCCGATCTGGGGAGAAGCAGCGGAGGATCGACACCGTGTTCTCGATGACGGAGGCACCGCGGTGGGAGATGTCGGAAGACTGTCGAGGCATGATGTCAGTGTATTCGTCCGCGGGCACCGACTGACGCGGTGCCCGCGGACATTTCCGGGAGCGACCCGGTCCTTCCTGCTTCAGCTCCTGCGTGAGCGGTCGTGCCGCTCAGGCAGGGATGATGTTGTGCTCGGGTCCGAAGGGGAACTTCGTAATGTCCTCGGATCCGGACTCGCCGACGACGCAGATATCGTGCTCGCGGTAGCCGCCGGCTCCCGGCTGCCCCTCGAGGACGGTGATCATCGGCTCCATCGACACGACCATGCCCGGCTCGAGCACGGTGTCGATGTCCTCGCGCAGTTCGAGGCCCGCTTCGCGGCCGTAGTAGTGGCTGAGCACACCGAAGGAGTGACCATATCCGAAGGTGCGGTTCGGGAACAGACCGTGCTCGAAGTAGATCTCGTTGAGCTCGGCCGCGATGTCCTTGCACACCGCTCCGGGCTTGATCAGTTCGATGCCCCGCTTGTGCACCTCGACGTTGACGTTCCACAGGTCGAGCGAGGCCTGGTCGGGCTCACCGTAGAACAGGGTGCGCTCGAGAGCGGTGTAGTAGCCCGAGGGCATCGGGAAGCAGTTGAGGCTGAGGATGTCGCCCTTGCGCACCTTCCGCGTCGTCGCCCAATTGTGCGCTCCATCGGTGTTGATGCCCGATTGGAACCACACCCAGGTGTCGCGGATCTCCTGGTCGGGGAACGTCTCGGCGATCTCGTGGACCATCGCCTCGGTGCCGATGAGGGCGACTTCGTACTCACTGATGCCTTCGGTGATCGCGGCCTTGATCGCCTCCCCGCCGAGGTCTCCGATCCGGGCACTGTGCTTGATCACCTCGATCTCCTCAGCTGACTTGATCATACGCTGACGCATCGCGGCCTGTGAGATGTCGACGAGGCCTGCCGAGGGGAAGGCCCCCTGGATCTTGTTGCGATTCTCCAGGGGCAGGTTGTCGTCCTCGACGCCGAGGCGCTTGGGGGCGGCGATGCCGCGCTGGCGCAGACCTTCCTGGATGGCGTAGAGGTAGTTGTCCCGGCGCCAGTCCGTGTAGACGATGTTCTCACCGTAACTCGTCCGCCAGGGCATGCCCGCGTCGATGTTGGCCGTGATCGTCACAGAGTCGTCTGGGGTGACGACCATCGCGTAGGAGCGACCGAAGTAGGTGAAGAGGAAGTCTGAATAATATTTGATGTTGTGATAAGAGGTGAGCACAACGGCGTCGAGTTCCTTCTCGGCCATGATCGTCCGCAGCCCGGTCAGGCGCCGCTCCATCTCTGCGTCGGAGAACGTCAGCGTCGACTTGGAACCGTTGTGCAGGACCTTGAGGCGCTCGAGGTCGGCGACGGAGGCTGTGTCGGTGGTTGTGGTGGTCATGAGATCTCCTTCTCGTGTGGGTGAACCGTGGGTGGGTCGGGGTGCGTTGCGAGTGAGCCGGGAGGGGTGCGTCTGCGCGGATCAAACTTCGCGCAGGGGTTTGTGGAAAGTCTCTTTGGCACAGAGGACCGCGCCCAGGCAGACGACGGCGGCAGCCATGAGATACCAGCCGGGCGCCAGCGGCGAATTCGTCACTCCGATGAGCAGGGTGGCCATGAACGGTGCCGTGCCGCCGAAGAGGGAATTCGAGAGGTTGAAGCTGACGGCGAATCCGGTGTAGCGGATCCTCGTCGGGAACATCTCGGCGAGGAAGGTCGGCAGCGTCCCGTCGTTGAGCGTCAACATGCCGCCCAGAGCGATCTGGACGAGGACGACGACGGTGAAGCTGCCGGAGCCGAGAAGCATGAACGCCGGAACTGTGAAGATGATGAAGACGATGGAGGCGATGAAGAGCATCCGCTTACGCCCGAACCGGTCCGAGGCCAGCCCTGTCAGCAGGATGAAGCCGATATACGTCAGCAGCGCAATCGTCGTGGCGACGAAGGATTCGGTGGCACCGTATCCCAATTCCGTCGTGAGGTAGGTGGGCATATAGGTGAGCACCACGTAGAAACCGACCGCATTGAGCAGAACCGCACACATGGCGATGACGAGTGGACGCCAATGGTCGCGGAACATTGCGAAGACCGGCGCCTTGATGACTTCGTCCTCTTGGGCCAGTTCACGGAAGGCCGGGGTGTCTTCGAGTCGCGTGCGGATATAGCGGCCGATGAGACCCATGGGAGCCGCGAGGAAGAACGGCAGCCTCCAGCCCCAGGTCTCCAGCTGCACGTCGGTGAGCACAGAGGTCAGGATCGCGGCGAGCACGGAGCCCAGCAGGAGCCCGGAAGCGGTGCTGGCCGGGACCACTGCCCCGTAGAGACCACGCCGGCCCGGGGGCGCATATTCGACGAGAAATGCCGAGGCACCCGCATATTCGCCAGCCGCGGAGAATCCCTGGACGAGGCGGACGAGCAGGAGGAGGAGAGGCGCGAACAGACCGACCATAGCGTAGCTGGGCAGCAGGCCGATGGCGAAGGTCGAGACCGACATGATGAGGATCGACAAGGACAGCGCCGAACGACGACCGATCTTGTCGCCGATGTGACCCCAGATGAACCCGCCGATCGGACGAACGACGAAGGACACCGCGAAGACCGCGAAGGTTGAGAGCAGAGCGATGTTGCCCTCTGAGGCAGGGAAGAAGACGAGTGCGATCGTAGCCGCGAAGTATCCGTAGACGCCGTAGTCGAACCACTCAACGAAGTTGCCGATGAAGCTCGCGGAGATGACACGGCGCAGGACGCGCTTCTGTTTGACCGAAGGGGAGGTGGCGGGATCCGAGACCTGAGTCATGGTCACACCGCCGATCTCATGGGAGCGAATATCGACATCTTTGTCTTCTCCATCATCGTGACTGATATGAGTCAGTTGCAATCAGTGCAACCCTGTTGCATCAACAATAGAGGCGGCGAACTTCCCGGTCAAGGGTTGTCGCCAAGGAAACCGTGTGCTGGGTCGACACACGTCAGTCGTCAACGGTGCACTATCGCAGGTCGGCATCGAACGCCGACGCTCTTCGCAACTGATCGACTACCTCGCAGTTCGCAAAGGGCTGTGGGCCAGCCATCCCCCGACAACTGTTGGTATCGAATGTTCGAGAAGCGGCGCTGGATCGCGAAGAACTTGCCAACCGCTGGCACACATTCACCTGCAGGACGTATTGCGGCACGACGAAGGCCCCTGCAGAACTCAAACGTCCTGCAGAGGCCCTCGAGGTCCGGTGCTGCGAATCCCGCTACCGGCTGGAGACCCGGCCGAACATATTCGCGATCGGTGCCAGCAGCATCGGCCTGGCGGCGAACCAGCCGCCGACGATGACTGCCAGCGAGACCACGAACCAGATGAAGCCGACCCAGTTGAGCTGATCCGATCCTGAGAACATGTGGTTGAGGTTCTGCAGCATTCCCGTCGTGAAGACGAGGAACACGTGGATGAGGATGAACACAACGAAGAAGATCATCGTCGGGAAGTGGATCGCCCGAGCCAGCGGCGCCGGGTAGATCTTGTTGAGCTTGGTGGCGTCCTTCGGCCACCATTCGCTCATTCGCAGACCCGTGATCGCGGCCAACGGAGCTGCCACGAAGACCACCAGGAAGTACATCAGCTGCTGGAGCGAGTTGTAGTTGACCCAGCCGTCTTCCGCAGGCCAGTCCAACATCATGTACTGCAGCATGGCCGAGACAGCGTTCGGGAACACTTCCCAGCTGGTCGGTACGATTCGCGCCCAGTGATCGGACACGAACAGCAGGACGACGAAGACGACGCCGTTGACCATCCACAGCAGGTCGAGACCAGTGTGGAACCACAGGTTGATGCTGACCTTCTTGCCACCCTTCTTCGGGGTGTAGAAAGCCGGCGGCTTCTGCTGGTGCCGAACTTGGAGCCCGGACCGAATGATGAGGACCATGAAGAACATGTTGAGGAAGTGAGTCCACCTCGCCCAACCGGGGAATCCGTCATCGACGAACGCGGGCAGTTCATACTCGCCCGGGTAGCGCTTGAGGAACTCAGGTACACCGGGCAGAGTCGTCAGACCCCTTGCGGCGAGGACGATGACGCCCGCGACGATGACGAGTCCGACGAGTCCCAAGCCACCGAGCTTCGCCCACTGACCCACGGACTTCGAACCGATCATCGTCGGTTCCTTCTTCTTCGGTGCAGCGCTCTTGGCAGCCGAGGCCGAGCTCGCCTTGGCGGCAGGCTTGTCGGCCTGCTTCGCTGCCGGCTTCGCGGTCGGCTTGTCCGTCGCCTTAGCGGCGGGTTTGGCCGTCGGCTTCTTCTGCGCGGGTCCTGTGGACTTCGGCAGTCCGGACCGTGACGACTTCGGAGCCGCCGAGGTGGCGGCTGGCTTCTCGTCCTGAGCGGACTGATCTGCCTTATCGTCCGAGCTTGAGGCCGCAGCTGCGGCACCGGCCGCACCGGCACCGACGGCTGCTGCTCCCGCAGCGGCTGCAGGAGCAGCCGAAGAGGAATCACTCGATGACTGTTCAGGCGTCTTCTCAGCCGGAGCCGACGACCCTGAAGCAGCAGGAGCCGGTTCGGTGGAGACTGGAGCCGACTCGGCAGAAGCAGGTGCAAAGCCCTCTGGAGGCCATGGATCCCCGCCCGCCACACGAGGCAGTCCACGACGCAGAGGTGTATCGCTGAGCTCACCGGATGACTTCTTCCCGGAGGAAGCAGCGGCACCGGCGGCAGTCGCACCAACAGCTGCACCGGCTGCGCCAGCGGTTGCTGCACCGGCGGGAGCTGCCGATGACTTTTCCGTCTCGGCAGGCTTCTCACTTGCAGCTGGAGTATCTGTGGATGCGCTTGAGTCTGCGGCGGCCGGAGCGGCGGCAGCTGCAGGCGCGGACGTGGAAGCAGAAGTCGCCGAGGCGGCTTTCGCACCGGCTGGAGCCAGTCCCTCTGGCGGCCATGGTTCGCCGCCGGCAACGCGGGGCAGTCCACGGCGCAGGGGAACGTCGCCGGCAGGTGCCGACTCAGTCGCTTCTGACTCAGATGCTGCAGACCCAGTCGCTGCGGAGCTCGCATCAGCAGACTCAGCTTCAGCAGGCGGCGCCTCGGAAGCAGGCGCCTCGGAAGCAGTTGCTTCCTGAGCGTCAGAGTCGGAGGCCGCCGGAGCAGCATCCGAACTCGAGGCGGCCTTCACGCCGGCGGGCGCGAGCCCCTCGGGTGGCCATGGTTCGCCGCCTTCAACGCGGGGCAGACCCCGGCGCAGCGGAACCTCACTGCTCGCCTCGGAGGCAACGGCGGCCGAACCAGCAGCTGCACCCGTGGCAACACCGGCCACGCCGACTGCCGCACCGGCCCCGACGGAGCCGGAGTCTTGGGCAGCTTCGGGCGACTCGGCAGCTGCCGACTCATCCGCGTCTACCGAGTCATCCACCTCGGCGCCGGCATCGGCTGATTCCGGCTCGAACGATTCTTCCGCTGCAGCTGAGGCACCCGGCTCGACCGGCTCACCGATGACACCCTCTGGGGGCCATGGCTCACCGCCCGGAACTCTGGGCAGGCCCGAGCGCAGCGAACTGGAGTACGTGGCCATATCAGGACTGTTTCTCTTTCAAGGTCTCGATCGACTGCGGGACGACCTTGAACAGGTCGCCGACGACGCCGTAATCGGCGATGTCGAAGATCGGCGCCTCGCCGTCCTTGTTCACAGCCACGATCGTCTTCGAGGTCTGCATACCGGCCTTGTGCTGGATCGCACCCGAGATGCCGAGTGCAACGTAGAGCTGCGGCGACACGGAGACACCGGTCTGTCCGACCTGGTGAGACTGGGCGATGTATCCGGCATCGACGGCCGCACGTGAGGCACCGACAGCAGCACCGAGGACGTCGGCGAGTTCGCCGACGAGCTCGAAGGATTCTTCGGAGCCGACACCGCGGCCACCGGAGACGACCTTCGAGGCGCCACGCAGCTCGGGACGCGAAGAGGTCTCGACCACGGCTTCGAAGGAGTCGATCTGGGCCGAGCGCTTGCCGGAATCGGCAACCTCGAGGGCCTGAGCGTTCGCAGACTGGGCTTCCCCACGGGTCTCGATGGATCCCTGACGGATGGTGATGACCGGGGCACCGAAGGTCGGTGCCGAGGTTGCGGTGTAGCCGCCGCCGTAGACGGAGTGGTTGGCTACGATGCCTTCGCTGTCACGCTCGACGCCCAGTGCGTCGACCGAGACGGCCGAGCCGTTGCGGACTGCGAAGCGTCCGGCGATGTCTCTGCCGTCGATCGAGTGCGAGATGAGGATGGCATCGGGTGCGACAAGGTCGCTCGCAGCGCTGAGAGCATCGACTGCGAAGGTTCCCAGAGCGGAGTTGCCCTCTGGAACCTCGGCGGTGAGCACCTGCACGGCACCCAATGATGCGGCCTGCTGCGCCGCGGCCTCGCCGCGACCAGCAGGTGCGAGCACGAGCGCAACGGGTGAACCGATCTCACCGGCACCGCCGAGCAGCTCAGCAGCCGGCTTCTCCAACTGACCCTCGGAGTCGACGGTGAGGACGGCGAGAATGGAGTCTTGTGCGAATTCGGACATATCGATTCTCCTTAGGCCAGGCGGTTCTTGATGAGGTATTCGGCGAGCTCTGCTCCGCCGTTTCCTTCGTCGACGATCTTCTCTCCGGCTTCGCGCGGCGGCTTCTCGGCCACGGTGACCATGATTGATCGTGCTGTGGACTGGTCGTTAGCATCGACCTCGAGGTCGGACAGCGCGATCACCTCGAAGGGCTTCTTCTTCGCGGCCATGATGCCCTTGAAGTTCGGGAAGCGGGCCTCGGGAAGCGCCTCGGTGATGGAGACGACGGCCGGGAGTTCGGCGCTGACTTCCTGCTTGCCGCCCTCGACTCCGCGGGTCCCTGCAACCTTGCCGTCGCTGATCTCAACCGAGGTCAGGCCGGTCACATGCGGGAAGTCCAGGTGCTCGCCGAGCATGGCGGGAATCATGCCGCCGTTGCCGTCGGTGGAGACGTTGCCAGTGACGACGAGGTCGAAGCCGCCACGGCGAATGGCTGCGGCCAGGACTTCGGAGGTGAGGCCGAGGTCGGCGCCGAGGAGTTCCTCGTCGGAGATGTGCACGGCGTTGTCCGCGCCCATAGCCAGGCCCTTGCGGATCGTGGCGGTCGCGGTCGATGGCGCCATCGAAATGACGGTCACCTCGGCTCCGTCACTGCTGTCCTTATAGGAAAGCGCGACTTCGAGGGCACGCTCGCCGATTTCGTCGAGAACCGCTTCCGAGGCGGAACGATCCGCCAAGCCGGTTTCCAAATTCAGTTTCCGATCCCCGTATGTATCCGGGACCTCTTTGACCAACACCGCGATCTTCAAGGATGACTCCTATTCCGTGAGGCAATTCATCTGCAAATGAGACTTCTGCCTCATAATCTACCGTCAGCACGTTCTCGCCCGACACCCGGGTTCACGAGGAAGCCCGGAAAAGTACTCAGTCAGACATCCTACTTCCTGTGTGCCATAGCTAACATGCCAATTGTACGAACGTTCGAACAAATTCTACCCGCCAAAAGCTGATGGGTCGTCATCTCCAAAGCAGATTGGTCATCATCGCGATGTACGAGGCGGCTTCCGAAAGCAGTGAGGAGCGCGCACAGAGAAGGGGCCCTAGAATGGAGGCACCGACCGTGACCAGGCATCGGAAGCCACCGACTGCGACCAGGTACCGGAACTGGACCGAAGAGTCCGACGCCCGCATCAACGTTGAAGGAGCGCCACGTGGCATTCGATCTCGACGACATCGACCGCAGCATCATCGCCGCTCTTGTCGACGACTCACGCCTGAGCGTGCGCCAACTGGCCGAGAGGGTGCACATCTCCCGGTCGGCCGCCCATAAACGCTTCTCGGTTCTCGTCGAGTCCGGGGCGATCAAGAAATTCACCGCCGAGGTGGACCGCAGCGCCCTCGGCATGACCGTGACCGCAGTGGTCGTCGTGAAAATCGGCGATCGCCCGTGGCCCAAAGTCAGAGACGATCTTGCCGAGCTGCCGTTCGTGGAGAAGGTTCAGGCTGTCAGCGGTGACATCGATGCCCTGGTGACCGTGAATGCTCCCGACAACACTGCACTGTCCCAGGTCATCCTGCGCAGGATCCACGAAGTACCCGGCGTGGTGTCCTCCCGCTCTCTGCTCATCCTCGATGAGGCGGAAGGACACAGGCCCGGCTCAGGCCACTGAGCGACTCACTCAGAGTCCCGGCCTTCAGCCCTTCTGGTATTCCTTGATCGCCTTCTCGGCCATCTCGACCCCGTACTTCGCGTCGGAGTATCCGGCGATCGTGGCCTTGCCATGCGGGTAGACATGTCCGGCTTTGACCGCGGGCAGGTCCTTGAAGACCGCCGAATCCATCATCGTCTTCGTCAGCTCGTCGTACTCGCCGCGCATGTTCGAGGTCACGAAGATGACGTCGGCATCGGTCAGGCTCTTGTCGAGGACCTCCATTGAGATCTGGGCCTCGGGCTCCTTGATGCCCGACTTGTTGCCGCCCTGGCTGGCCTTCGCGTACTTCTTGATAGTGGCGTCCTCGTCAGCCGACCAATCCAGGCCGAGCGGAGTGAACAGGGTGCCGACCATGTTCTCACTGCCCCAGAGGTAGGCGGAGTTGTCTTCGAAGGAGGAGACGACTCCGAGCTTCGTGCCCTTGGTGACCTCGCCGTACTCTTCGGCGATCTCCTTCTGCTCCGCCTGGAAGTCGGCGTCGAGCTCTTTGAGATCATCGGTCTGGTTGATCGCCTCGGCGACTTCCTCGACTCGCTGCTGCCAGTTCGCCCGGTCGCCGCCGCGCAGTGTGAATTGGTAGACCGGCGCGATCTCCTCCAACTGCTTGATCATGTCCTGCTCATAGATGTTGGGGGCGAGGATGAGGTCGGGTGACACCTCGGCGAGCTTCTCCAGGTCGGGCTCCTCTTGGGCCACGACAGGGATGTCGCCGAGCTGATCGACCCATTTTTCGGGCACTGAGGGCTCCTGAAATTCGCCCTGCCCGACGGGAGGCAGGTCAAGGTCCATGAGGGTCTCGGTGGCGGCATAGTGCAGGGTCGCGACGTTCTTCGGATCGGCGGGGACTTCGACCTCAGCGCCACTGGAATCCGTGACGGTGCGGGTCTCGGCCTCACCCGAGGCCTCGGCGCCTCCACCACCGCCTGCACAGCCTGCCAATAGTCCAAGACTGGCCACTGAGGCGATCACGGCTGTGGCGATGCGATTGAGTTTCATGTGTTCCTTTCAACGTCGAGCAGGCGGCTCGCGACTGATGACCCCTCCTGGGCAGAGGGAAGAATGCGGGTTGTCAGAGGGACAGGTGAGGGGTGAGCGCTTAAGGCCTTCGGGCGATGACAGCACTGCGGAAGCGTCCGAAGCCCCACCCGATGTCGACGACCTCGACCGACTCGACGCCGAGCTCGGTGATGCAGGCACAGACCTCGCGACTCGTCCACGAAGCGTTTCCGGTCATTGCGAAAGTGGCGACGAGCTCCTCGGCCTGATGGTCATCGGCCTCGGCGTCGTCGGTGAAGGGTTCGACGATGACGAGGCTGCGACTGGACGCGAGAATTCGCGCCAAATGCGCTTTCGCATCCTCTCGCGAACGGCCAGTCAGTCCCGCGAGTACGAGGGTGGTGTCGACGACGGGCCAGGCTTCCTCGCCCGCATGGGCGCGAAGCCCGGGGGAGTGGATGCTGCGTCCTGCCTCCGTGGCCTTGCGCGTGAGGGCGGCGGCCACCTCGGCGCCGGCGTCGCCGGTCAGAGCGATGCTCGAGGCGGAGGCGATGGGGTCGAGATCGAGGATGATGTCGAGGACGTACTGCAGGTGCTCGAGCGTACGGCTCCGGTGAGCGGCGTCGAGAGTGGCGTCGGCCGCGCGCCGTTCCGCCCAGACGAGGAACTCCGTCGCCGAGGTGGGTGTGGCCGTGGACCTGCCACCGCCCCTGATGAGGTCGAGGAGGTTGACGATCGAGAACAGGTCCCGCGCCGCCGGATCGTCAAGGTTGAGTCCGTCCCCGACACCGTCGCCGATGAGTACGGCGCCGGACTGAGTGTTGCGGTAGTTCTCGCCCTCGCGTGTCAGCAGGCCGAGTGCACACAGGGCGGTGAGGACTACGCGTGCACCATCGGGATCGATGCCCGCCTGGGCGGCGATCGCCTCGGCGGTGGTGGCTCCCCCTGCGATGAGATCGCCGATGCCGAGGGTGACTGCGATACGGGTGATGATCGGGGGCAGGATCTCGGTCATCTCATGGACGTCACTGACGATGTTCTGGCTGCTATCGGAAGCCTCTGGGGAACCGACTGATTCGCCTGCGGCAACCTCGGCATTCTCGCCCTTCTCACCTGCGGCAGCCTCAGTGTTCTCGTGCGCTGCGGGCTCGGAGTCCTTCACCGTGGAGACCTTGCGCCAGTACCCGAGGACTTCGACGTCTTCCTTGGGCAGCCCGAGGTCACGTCGCAGGTGACGCCGGATGGGTGCAACGGTCAGCGCCTCACCCGCGCACCATGCGTAAGTTCGGCCTGGGGGCAGAGCGATGTTCTGCACGGCTTCGTACAAGAGGGTGGACTCCCCCGGCGCGGTGGAGCCTCGGACCAGCCAGTCGATTTCGACTTCGGCTTCCGTGCGGATCTCCTGAATATCAGTGGTGCTCGCGACCTCGACGATGATATGTCCCCTGGTGCCTGCGGGAGCGGTCTCGAGCCAGCGACCCACTGCGGGCAGGGCGGTTTCGTCGGCGACGAGCAGGTGGAAATCGATTCCTTCGCTGATGCCGGAGCAGGTCTTGGGTCCGGCGAAATTGAGGCTGTCGCCGACAGCTGCGTCGAAGGCCCAATCAGAGGCGAGTCCCGAGTCGTGGCGGACGACGTCGAAGGTGAAAGAGCTGGAGTCCGCGGCGATGCTTCGAACCGTGTAGTCGCGGGTGAAGTTCAGAGCCTCGCGATTCCAGTTGAACCGGAATTCTCCCTGCTCACCGATGTCGATGGATTCGGTTTCGGGCGTCGGGATGACGAGTTTGACGTGATCGTCGAAGCCCTCGGAGCGGAATTGCGGCCGTGGCATCCCGTTCACCATGCCCGCCGACAAGTCGTCGCCTGCCACTGTCAGGCGTCGCATGTTCGGCGTGATGTCCGTGATGTCCGTGACTTCCACCTCGCGCAGGATGATCGGCAATACCTGCATAGGCCTGGAAGTTCGCGGCATGGATTCAGCTCCGAGGGTCTCTTGACGGATGAAACGTCGAGACCAGGAGTTCGCCGCTTCGAGCAGGTGTGTCAACTGCCAGAGGCATACGAATGCTCCTTCTGTCTCAAAGGTCAGCCTAACCTAACCGATGGAAACCCTACAAGTGCCGACGCCGAGGTTGCCCTAGGCTGGGCTCAGAGTCTTCCTGATCGCTCGGATCGTCAGCTCCAGAGCGGCCGCGCGACCGCTCTGGTCGCGATCACCGGAGCGAGAGCTCACATCGTAGAGGTGCCCCGATCCGATTGTCAGGAACACGTACATCGCCGCCCACTCGACAGGCACATCCCGAGCAATGGAGCCGTCGCCCTGGCCCCTCCGGATGATCGCCTCGACGGGGTCGCCTTCTCCCGGGCCACCCTCGCCAGTCGCGTCGTCACCGCCCGTCGAGGCGGCTCCCGGCCCGGCACTCTGCTCACGTTCCACCTCGGCGAATACATCGTCTGTGATGATCGGATTGTCGGCGAACATGAGCGTGAGGACATCCGGAACGGTGAACAGCTGCGCGCAGACTCTCTCGACGGCCTCGAGGCCGAGACCCGCGTGCAGGCGAGCGCCCTGCAATGCGTCGGTGAACATGCGCGCCCCCTGCCGAGCCACCTCGGCAATCAGGGCCTCACGGTCACCGAAGTGCCGGTAGAGAGTCGTCCGCCCAACACCGATGGAATTCGCGATATCAGCCATCGACGCCCCCGAATCCTCGGCGAGCACGGCCAGCGCCTCCGTGACCAGGGCGCCCTTCCCCAGCCGACGCATTCCGCCGTTCACCTCACCCATCAACGCCCTCATTCCTTCGGCCAGTCTCTTCCTTCCGTCAATCATGCCTGATCACATTTATGGTGGTACACCATTGTTCCAGTTTGGTACACTTATATACCACTTGGTTCGCTGACCCCTACGCGAACCATCGACATTGACGCGAATGCCCGACGATTCCCCACAGATCGTCGTCGCAGCAAGGCTCGGAGAGACCATGGCAGACAGGGAACCCCACACCAACCGCACACATTCGATCGAGACGTCCGAGCCAAACGGCATTTCAGGAAGTCCCGCACCCGACGACGCCTCGGTGTTCGCCCTCGGCTGGACCGAGGTCATCGTCATCGGCGCAGTCTGCGTGGGGGTCGGCATCGCCCTCGGATTCTTCCTTCCCGCGCTGGGTGCCTTCGCCGCGAGATTCCCGATCCCTTTCGGAGATGCCGTCGAAAAGCTCAGCCAATTCGACCAGGCCTGGGTCGTCATCGCCCGACCCATCATCGGTGCGGTAATCGGCGCGATCGCCACCGTTGTCATCACCGTCTCGACGACTCCCTTGCGCATCAGCGATGACGACATCCTCATCGGGCGCCCCGACGACCATCCGCTGCGGATCTCGCGAGCCTCTTTCTCCACTGCCTATTTCGACGGCGGCAAACTGACGGTCCTCACCGCAGGCGGTCACCAGGCGTACAAGGGAGACGTCGAAGGCAAGAAGGATGAGGTCGCCGAAGCGTTCACCTCGCGCGACTATCGATGGGGCGAAATCTGAGCTCCGCACCCCGGCCAAACGTCCCTCCGCCCATACGACAACCGAGCACTTCGTCCACACTTCTCAACACAATCGGCATCGGCGTCCGGGGCTGCTCGCAGACCCTGGATCGGTGACTCGGCTCACGCCACGATGGGGTCATGACCATTGACGTTCCCACCTCTCGCCGCGCACTGCCCCAGCTGCAGCCCGTCAGCTTCATCGGTGCAGACGGACAGCCCGCCGATGTCCCTGCCGATGGGCTCACGATCCCCAGCGATCGCACCCTCTTGGGGCTCTATCAGAAGATGGTGCAGGTCCGTCGATTCGAGGCACAGGTTACGCATCTGACCAGGCAGGGACGCCTGGCGACCTACCCCTCCGCCGCCGGCCAAGAGGCCATCGAGGTCGGTGCGACCACCGCACTGGCACCCAACGACTGGCTGTTCCCCACCTACCGCGACTCCGCGTCGCTGCTGACCCGCGGTGTTCCTGTGACAGAGATCCTCGCGGCCTTCCGCGGCGACTGGCATTGCGGGTTCGATCCGAACGAATATCACACCTCACCTGCGGCGACACCCCTGGCAACGCAGACCCTGCACGCGACCGGCTTCGCCATGGCCGCGAAGCTCAAGGGCGAAGACGCCTGCACCCTGACCTTCCTCGGCGATGGCGCCAGCAGCGAGGGCGACACCCATGAGGCCTTCAACTTCGCCTCGGTGTGGCAGACCCCGACCGTCTTCGTGCTGCAGAACAATCAGTATGCGATCTCGACTCCGCTGCGTGAGCAGTCGAACGCGACCATGCTCGCCGACCGCGCCGCCGGCTATGGAATGCCGGGACTGCGCGTTGATGGCAACGACATCGCCGCCGTGTTCGCCGCCGTTACGGCAGCCCTCGAACGCGCCCGCAACGGTGAGGGGCCGACCCTCATCGAGTGCCTGACCTACCGGATGGAGTCGCACACGAACTCCGACGATCCCACGAAGTACCGTGACGCCGAGGAGGTCGAGCATTGGAAGCAGTTCGATCCCATCGACCGCCTCGAGAAGCACCTGCGCACAGCCGGGGTCCTCGATGACGAGACCGCCGCTGAGATCACGGCGAGCGCAGAGGAGCTTGCCACCTCGGTCCGTGACGCCATGAACACCGAGGCCGAGGTCGATCCGAGCGAACTCTTCGCCTACGTCTATGCGAATCCGCGTGCGAACCTCATCGCCCAGCAGGGCAAGCTCGAAGCCGAGCTGGCAGCGGCGGCTCAGTCATGACCGTCACCGCGCTCACCACGGCAGAAGACGTTCCGGCACCGGCCTCGGTGACGATGACGAAGGCACTCAACCAGGCTCTGCGCGACAGTCTGGCCGAGGACGACACCGTCCTGGTCTTCGGTGAAGATGTCGGTCGCCTCGGCGGGGTATTCCGTGTCACCGAAGGTCTGCGGAAGGAATTCGGACCCGAACGGGTCTGGGACTCGCCGCTGGCGGAGTCCGGCATCGTCGGCACCGCGATCGGTATGGCGATGGCCGGGATGCGCCCGGTCATCGAGATGCAGTTCGATGCCTACGCCTATCCTGCCTTCGAGCAGATCGTGTCCCACGTGGCGAAGATGCGCAACCGCACGAAGGGCCATGTCAGCCTGCCGATCACCATCCGGATTCCCTACGCCGGTGACATCGGCGGCGTCGAGCATCACTCGGATTCCTCAGAGGCCTATTGGTGTTCGACTCCGGGCCTGACCGTCGTCACGCCCTCGAACCCAGCCGATGCCTACTCTCTGCTGCGCGAGTCAGTCGCCTCCGAGGATCCGGTCATCTTCATGGAGCCGAAGTCCCGGTACTGGATGAAGGACAAGCTCAGCCTGCCCGTGCAGACCGCACCGATGGATCGAGCGCAGGTTGTCCGCGAAGGCTCGGACGTGACCCTGCTGACCTACGGTCCCACCGTGCGCACCGCCCTGGCCGCGGCCGAGGACGGTGCAGAGCATGGACTGTCGATCGAGGTCATCGACCTGCGGTCGCTCTCGCCCTTCGACGATGAGACGGTGTCCGCGTCGGTGCGAAAGACGTCTCGTGCCGCGATCATCCATGAGGCTGCCCAGTTCGGTGGCTACGGCGCCGAGGTGGCTGCCCGGGTCACCGAGGCTAATTTCACCCACCTCTCGGCTCCGATCCTGCGGATCACCGGCTTCGATGTGCCCTATCCGTCGCCGAAGCTTGAGGAGTACTTCTTGCCGACCGCCGAACGCATTCTTGATGCCCTCGAATCCTGGGATTGGGAGCTGTGATGGGTGCCGAGACGAGTTCCGCGCGCGCGACGAACGCCCGCGATTTCATCCTCCCCGACCTGGGTGAGGGACTGACCGAGGCCGAGCTCATCAGCTGGCTGGTCAACGTCGGCGATGAGGTCCATGTCGATCAGATGGTCGTCGAGGTCGAGTCCGCCAAGTCCGTCGTCGAGTTGCCGTGCCCATTTACGGGGCGAATCGAGGCGCTGCACGCGAACGCCGGTGACACCGTGTCCGCAGGTCAGCCCCTGCTTTCCGTCGCCGAGGCAGGTGCCGGTTCGAGTGCGAACGCGGACTCTGGTCCCGGTTCCAGTTCCGATTCCGGTGCCGGTTCAGATAGCAGCGGCGCGAACCTCATCGGATACGGCACGTCCGAGCCCAAGACGCGGTCGACGAAGAAACGGTCCTTCGGTGCGAAGACCGGCGGCTCAACGGCTGCTCACAGTGCAGTCCCGGCGGCCACTCCCCCGGCCGAACCTTCAGTCTCTCCGGTCTCCTCCCCGATCGTGCGCAAGCTCGCAAAAGACAACGGACTCAGCGCCAAACATCTCCCGGGTACCGGCGCTGGCGGTATCGTCACCAGGGCGGACGTGCTCAAGGCCATCGAGTCCGGCACGACGACCTCCGTCCCGAACAACACCGTTCTGGCCAGTGACGGCCACGTCGGCACTACCACCTCGGCGAACGTGGCCCCTTTCGGGTCACCCGCCGACCGCGATACCAGGACTCCGATCACGGGACTGCGCAAGGTCGTATCCGAGCGTCTGACGCGGTCGCGGCAGGAGATTCCCGAAGCCACGATCTGGCTCGACGTCGACGCCACCGAACTGCTCAATACCAAACGCGCCCTCGAGTCGAGGACCGGGGAGAAATACTCCCTGCTCTCACTCGTGTCCCGTTTCGTCGTCGCGGGGTTGAAGAAGCACCCGATCATCAACTCCTCGATCGACACCGAGAACAACGAGATCGTCACCCACGGGGACATCAACCTAGGCCTGGCCGCGCAAACGCCACGTGGTCTCATGGTTCCCGTCGTCCATGGCGCAGGCGAGATGAGCCTGCGGCAGCTGCGCGACTCGGTATCCGAGACCGTCGGCAAGGCCTCGACCGGCAAGTTCAGCACCCAGGAGCTGACCGGCGGGACGTTCACGCTCAACAACTACGGCGTGTTCGGAGTCGACGGCTCTGCGCCGATCATCAACCTGCCCGAGGTTGCGATGCTCGGCCTCGGACGGATCAAGGATCGCCCCTGGGTCGTCGACGGCGAACTCACCGTCCGCAAGGTCATGTTCTTATCATTCGTCTTCGACCACCGCGCTTGCGATGGTGCCGAACCGAGCCAGTTCCTCACCTTCATCGCCGACTGCATCGAAAACCCGATCTCGCTGCTGCCGGAGCTGTAGTCGCCTGGGGCCAATTGAGGGAGCAGATCTTCAGCTCTCTCCTTTGAGGATTGTGCGCGGCGCACCCCGATTCCACATTTCGGACTGACTTTCACCTCCCGTGACGCGCAGCACTAACCTGGCGCAGTCCGCTCACCTGCGGTGTCCATTCGATGGGGAAGAGGTTGCGCATGTCGGGAGTTCACGATTCGTCACCGCCGCCGCGGCCGCCTCGGCGGCGGTTCTCGTTGCTTTTCCTCATCGTTCCGGTCGTTCTCTATCTGCTCACCCCGTTCGTGGCGAACACGATCGAACCGCGTATCTTCGGGATGCCGTTCATTCTCACCTACACAATCGTCGTCACGATCCTCACCTGGTTCTTCGTGTGGATGGCCGCACGCGGTGATCATTACTACCGCAGCGACAAGGCCGAATACGTCCCAGCCGACGCTGCCTTCGGTGAGGACTATGCGATCGATAGCACCCCCGCAGCCGGTGGAGAGGAGACCCAGAAATGAGCTCTTCAGCGATCATCGCCTGCATCATCTTCGGCCTCAGCATGCTCGCGACCATCGGCATCGGCGTCTGGTCAGGCAGGGGACGTGAGAAGTCACTCGACGAATGGTCGGTCTCCGGACGCGGCCTCGGATTCATCTTCATCCTCCTCCTCATGGCGGGCGAGACCTATACCTCGTTCTCGTTCCTCGGCACCGCCGGCTGGTCGTATTCCTACGGTGTGCCGATCCTCTACCTCATCGGCTACCTCAGCGTCGGGCTCGTTGTCGCCTACCTCGTCGGACCGCTGTTCTGGACCTATGCGGCCAGGCACAAACTCGTCAGCCTCTCCGACATCGTCGAGCACCGTTTCCGCTCGCGGGGTCTGGCGATCCTCGTGGCCGTGCTCGCGACCGTGTTCATCGTCCCCTACATCCAGCTGCAGATTCAGGGTATGGGCGCCGTCGTCAACGCCATGAGCTACGGGGCCATCGACCTCAAGGTCGCCGCCATCATCTCCTTCATCGTCGCCGAGGCGTTCATCCTCTTCTCCGGTCTGCGCGGTTCCGCCTGGGTCAGTGCGCTCAAGGATGGGCTCGTCATCCTCGCCGTGGCCTTCCTCGCGATCTATGTTCCGTTGCACTACTTCGACGGTCTGGCCCCGCTGCTCGACCGGCTCGTGGTCGAGAAGTCACAGTGGCTGACCTTCCCGGGTGCGGGCGAGGGAACGTATGGAAGCGCCTGGTTCATCTCGACGATCATCCTCAACGGGATCACGATCACCGTCTTCCCCACGTCGATCGCTGGTTACCTCTCGGGTACCTCGGCGAACACTCTGCGCCGCAACTCCATCATCCTGCCCTGGTACCAGCTGCTGCTTCTCGTGCCGATGATGGTCGGTGTGGCAGCGCTCTTCGTCATTCCCGCTCTCAAGGATGCAGACTTGGCGCTGTTCTCCGTGGTCATCGACTCGCTGCCGGCCCCGCTCGTCGCTGTCATCGGCGTCGCCGGTGCACTCTCAGCCATCGTGCCGATGAGCGTGTACATGCTCTCGATCGGCTCGATGTGGGGACGCACGGTCCTCGGCGGAGGACTGTCTGGACCGAAGAACTCCGCGACGATGACGAAGGACCAGCTGGCTGCGCGGGGTCTGCGGCAGAAGACACTGTCCCAGTGGGTGTGTCTCATCGTCGGTGTGATTGCCCTGGTGATGAGCCTGCTCATGCCCGACGCACTGGTTGAGCTGTCCGTGCTCAGTTACGAAGGTCTGGCACAGGTCGTGCCCGCCGCGCTCCTCGCCCTCTATTGGCCGCGGATGAGCAAGCAGGCTGCTGCCGCCGGACTCATCGTCGGATCGGTGACCATGGTGGCCCTGCACTACACGGGCAACGATCCGCTGCTGGGCATCAACGGCGGCCTGTGGGCCGTCGCCGCCAACCTCATCGTCGTCGTGGTTGTCACTCTCGCTAAGCCGGACCCGCGTTGGGTTCCGGCGGCGGAGCGGGCGAAGGTGGGCACCTGAGGCACGGCAGCGGCACCTGCACGCACGGCGCCGGAGGCCTCAGCCCGCGTACACCTCGTCCCCACCGACATAGGTCGCTCGCACGTCGATGTCCGCGATTCCGTGCGGGTCGATGCTCAGTGGGTTGTCTCCGAGGACGGTGAAGTCGGCGAGGTAACCCGGCGCCAGCCTGCCTTTGTAAGACTCTTCCCCTGAGGCTTCGGCGGATCCGAGCGTGAAGATCGACAGCGCCTCGGCCGCAGCGACCTTCTGCGAAGCTCCGACGGTGGTCCCATCGTCGACGCCAGTGCGGGTGATCAGTGACTGCAGTCCGAACAGCGGCTGGTAGGGCCCGCACGGATAGTCCGAGGAACCTGCCACCGTCACACCCTTGTCGAGGAACGAGCGGTGAGCGAACATCCTCTCCATCCTCTCCTCCCCGTACCAGGAGTTCAGCGCCCCGCCGTGATAGCCGGGATATCCGGCGAAGGGGACCGCGATGGCGCCGAGGCGGTTCATCCGCTCGAGGATGTCGTCGTCGATGAGGCTGCAGTGTTCGATCCGATGACGTAGGCCCGGGCGTGGAATGCGCTGGGCGACGTCTTCGAACGCGTCGAGGACGAGACGGATCGCGGCGTCCCCGTTGGCGTGGACGCCGATCCTGTTGCCGTCGGCATGGACGCGTTCGACGTTTGCCCGCAGCTCCTCGGTCGAGGTGGTCTGCACACCCTGATAGTTCGGGTCGGTGAAGGGTTCGGAGAGGAGGCAGGTTCGTCCCCCGATCGCTCCGTCGAGGAAGGCTTTGACGCCGATGAGCTTGAGCCGATCATCACCGAATCCACTGCCCACTCCGAGCTCGACGGCCTTGTCATAGTGGTCGATGGACAGGAGCATTCCGATGCGCAGGTTCAGCGCATCGGCATCGCGCACGGCGGAGAGGATCCCGATGTCCTGGGGGCTGATGAGTGCGTCGCAAATCGAGGTCAGGCCCGCGGCGCTCCACTTCGCGATCGTCCGCGCGGCACCGAGCTGCAGATCTTCAACCGTGTCACCGGGGATGAAACGGTCACCGCGGGCAGTGGCCGGCATCAGCACGTTCATCAGCGCCCGCTCGATGAGCTTCCCGTTGAGTCGACCGTCGGAGTAGCGGTCGAAGCGGCCACCGTCAGGGTCGGGAGAGGACTCCTCGATCCCGAGGAATCGCAGTCCGGCAGAGTTGAGAACGCCCCAGTGCCCGGCGACGTGGTTGACGATCACCGGGGTCTCGGGCGCGATCCGGTCGAGTTCGTCGCGGAGGACGATCCCGGTCTTTTCGTCGTCATAGCGACTGCCTTTGACCCATTCCCCCGCCGAGGTGGTGCTGACCTCAGCGGCGATCGTGTCCAACAGGGTGGGAACATTTCCCACCGCTTCATGGGACAGGTCGAGGTGGAGGGCATCACCGGCGGTCATGGCGAGGTGGATGTGGGCGTCGTTGAGCCCCGGGATGATGGTCGAGTCACCGAAGTCGAGCACCTCGGCGGCGGGGAACCGCTCCCGCAGTTCGGCCAGCGTCCCGCTCGCGCTGACGGTCTCGCCGGTGATCGCGAGCGCTTCGGGCTCGGGGGCGCCTGCTTGAATCCCTGCTGGCGTCCCTGCCTGCGACACGATCGAATCCGCGCGCACGATCGTCGGTGTTCTCTCCTCCATGGGATGCTCCGTCTCTGCAGCTGGTGTGAGTTGCTCACCATCGTGCCACGTCACAACCTTCAACGGTCGGACGTCTTTCGCCGCTGAGACCAGCAGACAATTCTCCTCAGCCGTCGAGCAGTGCCGCCGCATACATCGGGCGGGCGGCATCGGCGCTCGGCGGATGGAACAGGCCGGCGGTCGCATCCCGGTAGAGGCGGGAGAGTTCGTGACTGTTGTCGAAGCCGCTGCCACCGCTGCACATGAGTGCTGTCTCGGCCGCGTTCCGGGCCGCATCGGAAGCCTTGATCCGGGCTCCGACCAGGCGCAATGGCCAGCCTGCCCCGTGGTCGACGAGGGCGTCGAAGTCCCTGGTGTAGGCATCGAGCATGGCGGGCACGGCGAGGTAGTCCAGGTGCGCGTCTGCGAGGCGAGCGCGAGTCTCGGGCACCTCGGCGAAGGTGGTTCCGGCCTTCGCAGACTTGCGCTTCTTCAGACCAGCCGCGCCGAGTTCGAGCGCTCGGGCGGCGACACCGGCGTAGACGGAGGCGATGAGCAGCTGGAAATTGCTGGTGATGGCAAAGGTCAGCGGGTCGGGGTGTTTGCCGGCCGGGATGATGCGCGAGACCCGTTCGGGTCGCATGAACACCTCCTTGAGGATCGTCGCCCGCGACTGCGAGGCCCGCATCCCCATGACGTCCCAGTGATCGGAGATCGTGATGCCCTCGGTGCCGCGTTCGATGAAGCCATAGACCAACTGGCCTTCGGCCGGCTGCTCCGCATTGGGGCCTGCGATTCCCTCCTCATCGGCAACGATCTCTCCGTGGACGATTAGTCGGGTCCACACCGGGGACAAGGAGGTGAAGATCTTCACTCCGGTGAGCAGGTAGCCGCCGTCGGAGGTCGGCTGGGCCACCGTGTTCGACCCCTGCATCACCCAGTCGTTGGAGGGTTCGGAGATGCCGAAGGCGAAGATCTCTCCGGCCATCACCTCCTCGAACACCCAGTTCAGGGAGGCATCGCCGCGATCGTTGAGGGCCTTGACGACACCGGTGCACATGAGGTGCATGTTGATCGCCAAGGCCGTGGCCGGGGCCGCTGCAGCCAATCGCTGCTGCAGGCGCGAGACCTCGTGCAGGCTCAGTCCGGGACCGCCGTAGGCGTCTGGAACGAACAGCGTGAGGTAGCCCAGCGACTTCAGCTCGGCGAGGTCCTCGTCGAAGAAGCGATTCTCGCGGTCATAGACGCCAGCGCGTTCGCGGAAGCGCTCGAGCACCTCGTCGGGGAGGTATTTTTCGGCAAGTTCGCCGAGGTGGGTCTCACGGTCAGACATTATGTCTCCTTGTTCACGGGGTCCGTTGCTCATGGAGTCGATTGCTCATTGGGTCGGTTGCTCACCACAGCGGGCAATCAGTCGGTGCGGACTCGGCGCAGGATGATTGCACCGTTGTGTCCGCCGAATCCGAACGACGTCGACAAGACGGTGTCGATCGGCTTCTCAGAATGGTCAACTGCACGGGCCTGATCAGTGACGATGTCCCAGCCGTCGAATTCGCAGTTCTTGAGATTGAGTGTCGGCGGAAGCCTCTGATCTGCCATCGCACGAATGGCGATGATGGCTTCGACGACACCGGAGGCACCAAGGAGGTGGCCCGTGGACGACTTCGTGGCGCTGATCGGAATCGAGTGCGCGGTCTTTCCAAGCGCCGCGTCGAAGGCCTTGAGCTCGGCCGCATCGCCGGCGGGGGTACCGGTGGCATGGGCGTTGATGTGATCGATATCGGCGGCCCTCAGGTCCGCGTCGGCCAGGGCTTCTCGCATCGCCGAGGCAGCACCGCGACCATCGGGGTGCGGATTCGTCGGGTGGTGGGCGTCGCTGGCAGCACCGAATCCTGCGAGTTCGGCGAGCACGGTGGCCCCGCGGGCTGCGGCGCCGGTCTCGGACTCGAGAAGGATCGCGCCGGCACCTTGGCTCATGACGAACCCGGTCCGCGCACTGTCGAAGGGCCTGCTGGCCGAACTCGGGTCGTCTTCGAAGCCGGCGGCCAGGGCCCTCATGTTCGCGTTCGAGGCCAGGTTGATCGCGTTGAGGCAGTCCTCCATCCCGACGACGAGCACCGCGTCGGCGTATCCGTGACGGATGCGCCGCAGTGCTTCGCCGAGGCCGATCGCTCCGCTGGCGCAGGTGGCCGAGACTCCCTGCCCCGGCCCGCGGAAGTCGAAGCGTTGGCTCAGCAGCGCCGCGGCCGAGTCGGGTGCGCCGTGAATCGCCAGTGTCAGGGGAACCGAGCGGGGGCCGCCGTCGAGCAGCGAGCGTGTAGCGTTCTGCATGGCATCGACAGGTCCGGAGCCGGTGGCCGCGATGACGGCGACGCGGGATCGGACCCAGGGGAGTTCGTCGGCGTCTCCACCACGCGATGTCTCCCTCTGAGCCGTCTTCGCGCCAGCTGTCGGGCTCGCGATCCCCGCCTGGGCCAGGGCCTGGTCGGCCGCGGCGACAGCCCAGTGCTGGACCGGGCTGAGACGTCGGGCAAGCGTTCGGGGCAGGACTGCCTCGGCGTCGAAATCTCTCACCTGGCCTCCGATGCGAACAGCCAGGTCCGCGAACTGCTCCCCCTCGAGCACGCCGATCGCGCTGCGGCCGGTGACCACCGAGTCCCAGAGGGAGTCGACGTCATTGCCGCTCGGCGTGATCGCGCCCATCCCGGTGATGACGACGCGGCGTTCTTCTCTCACAGTCTCTGTCCTTGTCCGTCCATGATGAGGTCAACGGTTTCGGTCCGCCGAACCTTCCCGCCGACCGTCCTGGGTAGGCGATCGAGCCGATAGATGCGACGCGGAACGAACTGCGGTGCCAGGCGGGCGCGTGCGTGATTCAGCAGGGCAGCCTTGCCTGCGTTGTCTGCGTTGTCTGCGTTGTCTGTGCTCGCTTCGATGACGAGTACGATGATGCTGCCCAACGCAGGGTCGTCGAGGGCGATAGCGCAGACCTCGCCGAGGTTGTCGTACGTTTCGAATGCGCGCTCGACCTCCGGCAGTGAGACCTTGTGACCTCCGGTGATCGCGATGTCCCCGGCCCGACCGGCCAGCTGCAGCATGCCGTTGACGACCCGCCCCTGGTCATCGACGGTGGCCCAACCGTCCGCGCCGCGCAGCACCGCCTCAGTGGTGCCAGTGACGTAGCCATAGGAACAGGCGGCGGCTCGAATCCACAGAGTGCCGAGTTCGCCCTCGGGAAGCTCTGCACCGGAGTCGTCACGGATCTGGGCACCGATGCTCGGATAGACATGGATCCAGGTGCCGTCACCGTCTCGACTGTCACCGATGAATCCGATCTCGGCAGCACCGTAGTAGCTGATGAGGCGAGCTGCGGGGAGGATCTCGCCGAGGCGGTCCCGGATGCTCGCGGGCAGATTGGCTCCCCCGGTGACGACGAGGTCGACAAAGGCGAAGCGCTCGGAGTCACGGCGGGCAGCCTCGGCGAGGGCACGGACCACTGCGGGGACCGCAACGACGCGGGTGATCTCCTCCGCGGCAATGCGGCTGCCCATCGTAATCGGATCGAATTCGTCGGCGAGATGCACGCTGCCGCCAATCGCCAGACTTTCGATGACGGCGTAGAGCGTGAGGCTGTAGGACACCGGCCCTGGTGCCAAGGTCGCGACACCGGGCAAGGGCCCCAGGTGGGCCGAAGAGACGGCCACGTTCTCCCGATACTGCTGACGGGTTTTGATGAAGGCCTTCGGATTGCTCGTCGTACCCGAGGAGAAGAGCATGAGGAACGGCTCATTCCCGTCCCGAACGGCAGGTGCGGGAGCGGGGAGAGCGGCTGCTTGACGAGCCCGGAAGTCGGTGAGGCTGATGACCGTGCCTGTCCACCCGGAGGCGGCGAGCGCCTCGGCAAGGGCGGGCGAGTCGCTGATCACGACGCCGATCCCGGTGGTTCGGATAACGCCGAGCTGGTGGTTCAGCGGCCACCGCGGGTCGATCGTCGCGGACACGGCACGGTAGCCGGCGAGTCCGGCGATGATGCGTGAGGTGTCGTACGCCGAGGTGGTGCTGATCGCCGTAATCGGTATGTTGTCGGTCTCCGGCGCAGGCGTGGGAGGCAGTGGCTGCGTCCGATGCAGTTCGTCGACGATGGCGAACATGGACCGTGAGTCCTCGACGAGCCCGCTGTAGGTCAGGCGATCTCGGGCACCGACAAGTGCGAGCTGCTCTGGATCGGACTGCGCAACGTTGAGGATCATCGCGGTGATCGGCAAGTGCAGCCTCCTGGATTCGCTGGATCGACGAGTGTTCATCGCGTCCACGGGCAGTCATTACGCCTGCGGGACTCGCCTTCTCAGTATAGGAGCGCACACGACTCGATGCAGTTCTGCTCTCACTCAGCCCGGTAGTCGATACGGTTTCCTGAGTCGCATTTTCGCAGTTTGCCTATTGTGGAATGATTCGATTCTCGCTAACGGTGATCTGAGCACAGAATGACCATGGAGTTCATTTGAGTCATTCCAATATACCGAGGGGCGAATCAAGCCAGGAGCCTCGATTACCTGGGATGATGATTTATCACAGGACTTAATGCGCGCCGGAAAACACCCCAAACGACACCCGGGGTAGATCTTCGCTTCGACACTCGACTAATCGCCGCTATACATTGACTTCGATCCAGCGAAATCATGTTTCTATAGCGTGGAAGTTCTGGGGAGTTCGCCGCGGAGTCCACTACGCCACACGCTCACTGACGAGCGAGACACCAACGAAGGGACTCACCGTGGAGCCTCTCCTGCTTTCTCACTGCCATCATCAGCGGAACCGGGCTGCTCATCCTCGCTCGCATCATCCTGGGCCTGCCGAGTCACCGATCTTCCCGGGCGCAATGAAGGCCACCGGCTATTGGTTCCCGCGATCTGAGCGCGGGACAGCGACCGCCATCTTCGACTCCGGGCAGCGTCTGTCCAATGTCGTCGGGTTCCCCCTGGTGGCAATGGCGGTGCAATGAACCGCCTCGGCAAACTCAAGGACACCGAGCTCGACTACATCCGGGAGGGCGGTGCACAGGACGAGGACGCGCCTCGCCCCAACCCCCTGGCGAACCTGGGATACATCCTCAAACAACGCAAGGTCTGGGGGATGTCACTGGGCCTGGGCTGCGCCGGTTACACGCAGTGGATGCTGCTGACCTGGCTGCCTGGATATCTGCAGTCGGAGATGGGGATGAGCATCATGTCTTCAGGCATCTTCACCGCACTGCCCTGGCTCGTCGCAGTGGCCGTGGAGTTCATCTTCCCCGGCTGGCTGCTCGACCACCTCATGCGCATCGGCAAGTCCGGCACCGCGGTTCGCAAGGTCTTCATCATCTCGGGCATGCTCATCGCCATGACGGTCATGGGTGCGGCATTCACGCACGATCCGGCGTGGGCACTGTTCTGGATCACTCTGGGAACAAGCGGAATCACGATCACCTTCTGCGTAACGAACTCACTGCCCGCGCTCATCGCCCCCGAGGGCGGAGTCGGGGCCACCGGATCGATCATGAACTCAGTGAATAACCTCATCGGCGTTTCGGCACCGATCGTCACCGGTTTCGTCGTGCAGGCGACCGGCGGCTTCAGCGCCGCCTTCATCGTCTGCGCGGTCATACTGGCCATCGGAATCTTCTTCTTCACCGTGGTGCTCGGCCCCATCGTCCAGATTCCCACCGCCGAAGAGCGCGCCGCCGCGAAGGCAGCTGAGCTCCAGGGCTGAACCGCGTTTGAAACTGTACCGCGCCAGAGCTGACCTGCGCGCGCTGCCTCCACCCGCCCGTGCCCCTGACACAGGCGTGCGGCCGAACCCGGATCGGCAGCCGTCGGCATCGCCTAAAGATACATTTAAGTATTCAGATACCCTCATGTATCCTTATATTTATGATATCACCAACCGACTCCGAGCACCGCCCGGTTCGCCTCACACGCAAGGAGAGTCGCGAGAGAACTCGGCGAGACCTCGTCGCTGCGGCGATCGAACTCTTCGCCGCTCAGGGGGTGTCAGGCTCCCCGCTCAATGCTGTGGCCGAGCACGCGGGGTTCAGCAGGGGTGCAGTGCATGGGAACTTCTCCGGCAAGGACGAGCTTGCCCGCGCCGTGGTCCACTCAGTCTCGAATGACCTCGGCGCACAGCTGGCTGAAGCTCTCTCCCGCGCCGCCTCAAGCAGAACACGGCTGGCAGACTACATCACCACCTCGATGGACTACTCCCGTGCCAAGCCGGCCTCGGCCGCAGCCATCGTCGCCGCCGTCGGCTACCTCAGCCGCAACGGCACCGAGTCCTACGAAGATCGCGCCAGGGACTCCGTCGGCGATCTGATCGCACTGTTCGAGGACGGACAGCGGCTGGGGGAGATGCGGAGGTTCGACCCGCTCACGATGGCACTGGCACTCCGCTCGGTCCTCGACACGGCGGCCGCGAGCCTGAGCAGCAGCAGCAGAGCACCTGTTGGTGCCTCCCGCACAGAAGCCATGACAGCTGAGTTCGTGTCGCTCTTCGACCATGCCACCCGCAGCACCACCAACGCAGCTCCAGAAGGAACACATCTATGATTCGCACCTACCGCACCACGGTCCGAGGCCGCTTCATCGACCTCGATGACTCCCAGCGCACGTCCCTGCGAGAAGCACAGGAGGACCACGATATGTTCGCCGCGCGCTTCACACCGGAGGGGACGTTCCTCTACACACCCGAACTCGTGAACTATCAGCACCGATTTCTGCTCTCCATCGACGAAGCAAATCCCGATGACGCCGATGTGGCGGCGAGCATCCGAGCTCAGGAACTCTCCGAAGCCGACCTCAAGAATCGGGGTCTCGACGGCAGGACCGTCGATGTCTCCCCCGTGTGCGTCGAGGATGTCAAAGTGCGCTCGGGGCCACGCCGATGAATTCTGAGCATCCGACGCTCGAGACCGCGGATGCAGCACCGAACCTGGATGCTGCACTGCTCCTAGCCGGGGCGAAGAGTTCACTGGACACTGTGATCGGCACTGCGCTCTCTCGCGTGGGCCTGTCACTCGACGATCTCCGCCGGCTGCGGATCATCGGCGCGCGCCCGCAGGGACTGACCCGGGAGAATCTCGCCGAGGCGATGGGCGAGACCCGGTCGTCTACGGTGCGTTCCAGCCTTCCTCTGGTCAAGCTCGGCTGGCTTTCACGTTCGGAGTCCGGCGACTTCACCCTCACCGACAGCGGCCGAGTACTCATCGACCAGGCTGAGGGCATTGCCGAGAACGCGGCAAGCCGCTGGTTCACTGACACCGCACTCAGTCCGGCAGAGGTGATCTCGACCCTGACATCGGGTTCCGGTGTCAATGCCGCCGATTCTCGGAGATGACGTGCCCCGGAGGCCCAGAGTGACCGCTTCCCTCACGGCCGACTGATGCGCGGTTGGCGCTCGAGACTTGAGCTCTCCCACGCTGCTGCACCTTCATGCAGAGGAATGCGGCGGCGACCATGGCGACGCCGGCCCCTGCCATCAGGACACCGGTCTCCACCTCGTGCAGAGCGGCGAAGACCGCCACGCCCAGGGCTCCTCCAACGTTGCGCGCAGTGCTTCCAGCACCCGAGGCCAATCCTGGCCTCTGCGGCAGGGCATGCATGGCCGCCGCCACGATCGCAGGCATCAGGATCCCGACACCGATCGCCCACACGACGAGGGCGCACGACAGGAGCCACAGACGTGCCCCCGAGATCGTCAGCCCCATGAGCCCCAGGCCCACTCCAGCCACGATGAGCCCCACTGCGCTTGTCTTCCAGACGCCGAGCCGGTTGCTGATCACCCCTGACAACGCCCCGAAGAACGGCAGCGGCAGCAGGGCAGGCAGTGTGGCCAGCCCTGCCTGGAACGGAGACAGCCCTCGTTCGTCCTGGAAGTACTGGGTAAGGAGGAACAGTGAGCCGAGGACACAGAAGTTCAGCAGTCCCGCAATGACGCAGGCGATGGCGAACCTCGCTCGCATTGGGTGCGAGGACTCGGACGGCCCGGCATCCTCGATCAGGTCACCGCCTCCTCGGCCGAGTCTTCTCGACGGGACCGATGTTCTCGACGGTGAGGACTGCACAAGGATCGGGATGAGCGCCAGCAGAATGACCGGCAGATTCAGCCAGAAGACCGCCCTCCAGTTGCCGACGTCGACGAGCAGTCCTCCCAGCAGAGGCCCGATCGGCAGAGCGATCCCGCCCAGAGCCGCCCAGAGTCCGACGAGCTTGCTTCGCTCGCGCTCGTCCGCGGCCGATTCGGAGAGCATCGCCAGGGTCCCAGCCATCGTTGCGGCAGCCCCCACGCCCTGGAGGGCGCGCGAGGCGACGAGCAGATCGATCGTCGGCGACAGCGAGCAGGCCAGCGAACCGAGGAAGAAGCAGAGGTAACCGAGAACCACGACACGACGGTGGCCCCATCTGTCCCCGATTGCGCCGAACGCGAGCAGCAGCGCTGCCAGGACGAAGGTATAGGCATTGACGACCCCGGCCATCCCCGTCTGACCTGCCTGGAGGTCAGCATTGATCTGCGGCAGCGCAACATTGACCACTGTCACATCGAGGAGAACGAGGAAGTGTCCGGCACACAGGCCGAGGATGAGCATTCTGGGCATCCGTCTCGCCTCATTCATGGGTTCGCTCATCGGTCAGGGACGTCACAGACGCTACCGAGTGCCTCCCCGAGTGTCGAGGTTCCGACGAACCTCACCCACGGTGCCCGTCATAGGGTGAAGTCTTGATCCCACCGTGACAGCACAACGCGGGCGCTGCGCTGAGAAACGGGTGCGCACCCGCGTCTCAGTTCAGCGCCCGCGTCTGGAATCGGTGACGGTCAGCCAGCGACGTAGTACATGCGCTTGTTGACGAACTCGTCCATGCCGTAGGGGCCGAGCTCGCGGCCGAAGCCCGAGCGCTTGGTGCCGCCGAAGGGGATCTCGGCGCCTTCCCCGGCGGGGGTGTTGACGTTCGACATGCCGACCTCGAGGCGCTGGGCGAGCTTCGCGGCACGCTCCTCGTCCTTGGCGAACACCGCGCCGCCGAGGCCGAAGCGCGTGTCGTTGGCCAGCTTGAGGGCCTCATCGTCGCTGGTCACCTTGTACACCGTGGCCACCGGCCCGAAGAGCTCTTCGCGGTAGGCGTCCATGTCAGAGGTGACTCCGGTCAGCACGGCTGGCGAGACGTAAGCCGAGCCGTCCGATGCCAGCTCGCCGCCGACGAGTGTCGCACCCTGCTCGACAGCGCGGTCGAGCTGCTTGCGCAGGTTCTCTGCGGCTCCACGGGAGGACAGCGGCGAGTACTTGCCGTCGCCCGCCTCGGCGGGAGTCCCCTTCGTCCAATCCTGGGCGCGCTTGGTCAGTCCGGTGACGAAGTCGTCGTAGATGTCGTCCATGACGATCATGCGCTTGTTCGCGTTGCAGACCTGGCCGGTGTTGTAGAGACGAGTGCCCCAAGCAGTGTCGACGGCTTCGTCCATATTGTCCGTGTCGAGGACGATGTAGGGATCGGAGCCGCCGAGTTCGAGTACGGCCTTCTTCAGGTGCTTGCCCGCTGTGGCCGCGACGGCCGAACCGGCGCGCTCGGAACCGGTCAGCGAGACGCCTTCGAGCCGATCGTCGGCAATGATGGTCTCGATCTGATCGTGGGTGGCGTAGATGTTGTTGTACACACCTTCAGGAACGCCGGCCTCCTTCATGATCTCGGCGATCTTCGCCGACGAACGAGGGCAGATCTCAGCGTGCTTGAGGATGATCGTGTTGCCGAGGACGAGGTTCGGTGCTGCGAAGCGGGCGACCTGATAATACGGGAAGTTCCACGGCATGATGCCCAGCAGCGCGCCCACGGGGCGGCGCTGGATGAAAGCCTTGCCGCCCGACATCGACTTGATGGGTTCGTCGGCGGCGAAATCCGGTCCGTTGTCCGCGTAGTAGTTGAAGATCTCCTCGCAGAATTCGGCCTCCTCGATGCCTTCCGCGACGGGCTTTCCCATCTCTTCTGCGATGATCTTCGCGAGTTCTTCCTTGTGCTCCCCGAAGAGCGAGGCAACCTTATTGACGATCTTTCCGCGTTCTTCGGTGGTCTTCTCCCGCCAGCTCAGGAAGCCCTGGTGAGCGCCCTCAAGGACCTCCTCGATCTGTGAGTCGGTGGCGTTCTCGAAGCGTTCGACGACTTCGCCCGTGGCCGGATTCTCGACGCGGTAACCGCCTGCAGCACTGCCTACATTGCTCATTCCAGACTCCTTTGACTTGTGTGGCGCCCGGGTGGCGCCGGAAAAGGCGTTTGCCTACCTGATCACCGTCGAAATCGACGGATTGCGTAGGCCCACCTCTCACGCTATCAACACGTGACGTGCGCAACAAGTGCCGCAGCCTGGGGGAATCATCAGTTCCGCACACAGCCCTGGCGAATTGCTACATTGCTGCGAATTCCGCAGTTTATGCGACGATTTCCGCGCGAACTACTAGCTCGACGAAACCAGCGTTCGGCCGCACGAGCGATCAGACAGACTGCCGACCGGACGGTCGCTCAGTCAAACCGTCGTGAGGAACCGACCACGTCGCCCGCCTTCCACTGACTCCAGCCCGGCTGACCGACCATGAACGCCTCGATCGTGGACTTGTCCGCGGTGAGATTCGGGTCGTTCTTGAGATAGTGCTTGGTCTCGCGAGAGATGAGACCCGACAAGATGAGTATGCCCAGCAGGTTCGGCAGGGCCATCAGACCGTTCATCACATCGGAGAAGTTCCAGATCGGCTCGAGTTCGGTGGTACAGCCGACGAACACGACGAGTGAGAAGAAGATCCGGAACGGCAGGACACCGCGGCGGCCGACGAGCCTTTCGACATTGCGGTCGCCGTAGTACGACCAACCGAGCAGAGTAGAAAAGGCGAAGAGAACGATGCCCATGGTCACGATCCAATGGCCCCATTGCCCGGGCAGCCCATTGGAGAAGGCCTCTCCGGTCATGAGTGCGGCACTGATCTGTTCCCCGGTCTCGGGGTCGACCTGATTCCAGGTGCCGGTGGCGATGATCGTCAGTCCGGTGAAGCTGACGACGATGATGGTGTCGATGAATGTCTGGGTCATCGAGACCAGCCCCTGGCGGACAGGGTGCGTGGTCTGCGCGGCAGCAGCGGCGATCGGCGCCGAGCCGAGGCCCGACTCATTGGAGAACAGACCACGGGCCACGCCCATCTGCACCACGATGATGATCGCCGACCCCGCGAATCCGCCGACCGCCGAGGTGCCGGTGAAGGCTTCGGTGAAGATCGCAGCGAAGGCGCCGGGCACCTTGTCGATGTTGGCGAGGAGGATGAACAGGGCCCCAAGGACGTAGAAGACGATCATCACCGGCACAAGTCCGGCAGTGACCCGGCCGATGGACTTGATGCCGCCGACGAGCACCACCAGGGTGAGGACGGTGAGGACGGCACCGGTGATCCAGGCGGGGATCGACCAGCTGGATTCGACATTGGCCGCGATCGAGTTGCCCTGGGTCATGTTGCCGATGCCGAAGCAGGCGAAAACGGCGAAGACAGCGAACATCAGTCCCAGGACCTTGCCCAACGGCCCCTTGATACCGCGTTCGAGATAGTACTGGGGGCCGCCCGACTTCTCCCCCGCATCATCTGTACCGCGGAAGCGCACCGCCAGGAACCCCTCTGCGTATTTGGTGACCATGCCCAGGAGCCCCGTCATCCACATCCAGAACAGCGCGCCAGGGCCGCCGACGCCGATCGCTGTGGCCACGCCGACGATGTTGCCGGTGCCCACGGTGGCGGCCAGAGCCGTTGTCAGCGCCTGGAATTGGGTGATGTCGCCTTCGGAGCCGGCATCTTTGCGTTTGAGTATCCCCAGGGTCAGAGCCGGCAGCAGCTTGGTGAACTGCAGTCCACCCAGACGGATCGTCAGGTACAGGCCTGTCCCCAGCAGCAGGGGGATGAGGAGGAACGGACCCCAGACGAATCCGCTGATCGTGTCGAAAAATTCTGCAACGGCATCCATGACGTCGGTTGTCCTTTCACCATTTGAGTTTGTGTTCAACAGCGAACACAACAGAAGCAGTCGCCTGTGAGTCTAGCGATGATCGGTGGGCAATGACAGAGGCGTCGGACATCGGCGCCCCCACCTTGTCCCCGAACACCGCAGAAGCACCTCACACGCCAAGCAGATCCAAGGCATGTGAGGCGATCGAGGCCGTGTCGATCCCGTGGATCTCGTAGGCCTCGCTCACCGAGGAGGCCTGACCGAATTCGGTGACACCGAGGTTGCGGGTGCGATCCCCGCGCACACCGGCGAGGAAGGCCAGCGTGTGCGGGTGTCCATCGAGGACGGTCACGAGCGGGGCCGGATGCGCGGCCGGGAAGAGCTCCTCCGCGATCGCCGAGCGCGGCGTCGAGTTCACGCGTGAGCGCTCCTGGACAGCACGGAAGAGCTTCGATGGCGAAGTCAAGCACACGATACCTGCCCGCACCCCCAGCGATTCGAGCCTGGCTGCGGCCTCGATCACCTCGGTCATGATCGCCCCAGCACCCACCAACGTCACCTGATCTTGGCTGGCCGGATGCGCGCTGAGGCGGTAACCACCGGCGATGACCTGTTCGCGTCTGCGCTGCCGCAGCAGGGGGTCCCCGGGCACGGCGGCCAAGTCCTGACTCACAGGTCGTGTGGTGAGCCGGAAGTAGGCGGAGTCCCCATCCGGGTCGGCCATTTCCCGCAGGGCCTCCAGCAGGGTCCACTCCAGGTCCTGGGCGAACGCCGGCTCCCAACTCGTCAGCCCCGGGATCTCCAGGGTGACCGAGGGAGTGTTGAACGACTGGTGCGCCCCACCCTCCGGCGCCAGGCTCACCCCAGAGGGCGTGCCGACCATGATCGAGCGCCCGCCCGCGTAGAGGCTGAACGTCCACGGCTCGAGCGCGCGGTTGATGAATGGATCGTAGATCGTCGCGATCGGCAGCAGCGGCTGTCCCCAGCGGGATCCTGTCGAGCCCAGCTCCCCGGCCAGGGACACGAGGTTGACCTCGGCGATGCCCATTTCGATGTGCTGTCCGCGCGAGCCTTCTTGCCATTTGAGGATCCGTTCCCGATCGTCGGAGAACCAGTCCTCGCGCCCGGCCGGTGACCAGATCCCCGTCTTGTTGATCCACCCGCCGAGGTTGGTCGACGTGGCCACATCGGGTGAGACGGTCACGACCCGGCGGGCGACCTCGGGAGCGACGTGTTTGAGGTCGGAGAGGAAACGACCGAGTGCGGCCTGGGTCGAGATCACGGGCCGCGGGGTGAAGCCCAACTCTGCAGGCACCTCGGCAACGGCATGGGTTTCGTGGCCATCCCGCTCCAGTGAAGCAGCGGTCTTCGCGCACAGCCGTCCGGCCGAGGTGTCGGGGTCGAAGGTAACCCAGGGATTGTCGAGATCCATCCCCGAGGCGGTCGCGAGGTCGCGCATCTGCGCCTCGGTCAGCTGCGCGGCATGGTTGCCGGGGTGGCCCTCCGTGGCCAGCCCCTTGCCCTTGATCGTGTAGGCGAAGACTACGGTGGGCCGTGTGTCATCGATGGCCTCGAAGGTCTCGACGAGCTGACCCAGATCGTGTCCTCCCAGGTCACGGATGAGGGAGGCGAGGGAATCGGCGTCGAAACGGTCAATCACGGCCCTCAGGGACTGATCGGCCGCCTCGGCGAGGCCGGCGAGCAGCCGATCATGGACCTCCGTCGGATGGGCGCGCAGGAGCCGCTGGTATTCGGGGTTGGGCATCGACACCAGGCGGTCCTTGAGCGCCTGACCGCCGGGCCCGGCGAACACGGCCTCGAGTCTGCGCCCCCAGGGGCAGGTGAGGACCTGCCAGCCGGCTGCGGCGAACATGCCCTGCAGCCGTTTGATCTGCACGTCGGGGATGACACGGTCGAGGGACTGCCGGTTGAGGTCGACGATCCACACGATTTCGCCCAGCGTGCGCACCTCGGGATCGATGATCGCCTCCCACACCGCGCCCTCGTCCATCTCCGCATCCCCGAGCAGCGAGTAGAAGCGACCCGCGCTCGGGGTCTCCGGGAACCGATCGGAGACATAGCGGTGGGACAGCGCCGCCCAGATCGGTGCGGTCGCGCCGATGCCCACGGACCCGGTCGAGAAATCGACCATGTCGGGGTCCTTCGTCCGCGAAGGATAGGGCTGCAGACCCCCGCGCGATCGCAGCGAGTCAAGGTGCCTCTCCTCGAGATCGCCGAGGAGGTAGTTGATCGCGTGGAGGACCGGCGAGGCGTGCGGCTTGACCGAGACCCGATCGATCGAGCGCAGCTGGGTGAACCACAGCGCGGTCATGATGCCGGTCATCGACGCCGAGGACGACTGATGCCCGCCGACCTTGACGCCGTCGCTGTTGGCCCGCCCCCGATTGGCCCGGTCGATGATCGATGTCGCCAGCCACAGCACCCGCTGCGCGATCTCGTCGAGCACCGTGTCCTCCCCCGAGACCGATGCCCGCAGCGGACGGTCATTCGTCCCGGGCGGACTGACCTGCAGGGACGTTTCGAACTGGTGGAGTTCTTCGTCCGGGACTTGGATATGGTCCCGGTCCTGGGCGTGATCCGGGTCCGGGGCGCGGTCCGGGTCGAGGTCACTTGAGTGCTGGGCGGCCGGCGTGTTCATCGTCATTGATCCTTCGTTGGCGGGCGGGGTGGTTGACGGCGCGGTCAGAAGATCGAAGCGCGGTCAGAAGATCGAGCTGTAGGCGTTGAGCGCCAGCTGACCGCCGAGGTGGGCGTAGAGCACCGTCGAATCCTTGCCGACCGTACCCTCTCCGACGAGATCGATCAGACCCGCCATCGACTTGCCCTCGTAGACAGGGTCGAGGATGACGCCTTCAAGCTGCGCGGTGGTTCGAATGGCGTTGACGGTGGACTCATCGGGGATGCCGTAGGCGGGACCTTCCCAACCCGAGCGGATGTCGACATCAGCATCGGTGATCTCACGGCCGAGACCGATGAGCTGTGCCGCGTTGTTCGCGATTCGCTTCACCTGGTCGTGGGTCTTCTCCAAGGTCGCGGAGGCGTCGATGCCGATCACCTGGCGTGGGCGTCCCCCGGCGGCTTCGAGGGCCGCGAATCCGGCGATCATTCCCGCGTGGGTCGACCCGGTGACGGTGCAGACGATGATGGTGTCGAAGAAGACGCCCAGTTCCTTCTCCTGTTCGGCGACCTCGTAGGCCCAGTTGACGAACCCGAGGGCGCCGAACTTGTGCTCGGAGGCACCCGCCGGGATCGGGTAGGGCTTGCCGCCTGCGGCCTCGACCTCGGCGATCGCGTGCTCCCAGCTCGAGCGGATGCCGATGTCGAAACCGGCCGAATCCAGATGGACGTCGGCGCCCATGATCCGGGAGAGCTCGATGTTGCCGACCTTGTCATTGACCGGATCGTCCCAATCGACCCAGCGTTCCTGCACGAGTCGGGCCCCCAGCCCGAGGTGGGCGGCGACCGCCGCGACCTGCCGGGTGTGGTTGGACTGGTAGCCGCCGATCGACACGAGGGTGTCGGCCCCGGAGGCGAGAATGTCGGGAACGATGTATTCGAGCTTGCGGGTCTTATTGCCGCCGAAGGCGAGCCCCGAGTTGACGTCTTCACGCTTGGCCCAGACCCTGGCCCCGCCGAGGTGGTCGCCGAGTCGGTCGAGCGTGTGGACCGGGCTCGGCCCGAATGTGAGCGGATAGCGTTCGAAATCAGTGATGGCCATGACGTCCTCTTCGTGTGGTGGGGTGACCTGCCGCAGAGTGTGATCTGGTTCGCACCCTGCAATATGCAATATATTGCATTTCGGCTTCGACTACAATGGGCGCGTGCCTATTCCAGAGAATTCGCCCGCGCCGCATCGCACCCTGCTGCGCGATGACGTCTACCGCTCGATCCGCGATGCCATCGTGCGCGGACAGCTCGCGCCCGGTGAGCAGCTGCGTGACCAAGAGCTCGGCGCCTGGCTGCAGGTCTCCCGCACACCCGTGCGCGAGGCCCTTCAGCGCCTGGCCCAAGCCGGACTCGTCGTCGCCCAGCCGGGAAGGATGACCCGGGTCGCACCGGAGAATCCCGAAGCCATCATCAACGCGCGCCAGATCGCGGCCGAGCTTCATGCCCTGGCGATGACACTCGCTTTCGCCGCCCTCACCGAGGCGGACCTCGCAGAGATGGCCGAGGCGAATGAACGGCTGCGCACGGCTCTCGCCAAGGGCGACATCGACGCGGCTATCACCGCCGATGACGACTTCCACGAGGTGGCCCTCGCGCGCAGCGAGAATCCGCTCATCCCCGATCACCTCGAGGTCGTCACGGCCACCCTGCGCCGCGCGGAGTATCTGCATTTCGACTCCGTGAAGGGCTCCGCCTCCCCCGAGCAGCACACCGAGATCATCGCCGCGATCCGCCGCGGCGACCAGAGCCGAGCCGTGGAGCTGACCAGGGAGAACTGGTCCGTCCTCACCGGGCAGACCGCTCCCTGAGCGATCCCGTTCGCCACGTAACGACACTCGACATCCGGGCAGCCTGGAATCGCGTGAGTCATATAGTCATCTAATGACCTGTGCTAGAGTCCTGTCCACGATCACCGACGATCAAAGGACTCATGATGCAATCGAGAACGAAACGCACCCTGACCACCATCCTCGCGGCAAGCTCCGCCGCGGTACTCACCTCAAGCCTTCTTGCTTTGGGCCCGGCCTTGGGACCAGCCCAGGCCTCGAACCCGAGTGAGGCAGCCGACACCTCTGCGACGGTCAAGCCCATTCCCTCCGCGGGCTGCGGCACCGAGCAGACTCCGGGCAATGACGAACGGACGATCACCTCGGCGGGTCAGGAGCGGACCTATCGAATCAACATTCCTCGGGACTACGAGGCATCGACGCCCCTGCCGCTGGTGATCGGGTTCCACGGAAACGGCTCCGATGGCGCCGAGTTCCAGAACTACACGGGCCTGCCCACACTGCCTGCGATCACCATCTTCCCCGATGGGGCGCTCAAGGACGGCAAGAGATCGTGGCAGGGCGCCCCCTATGCCAGCGGTGCCGACGACGTCCGATTCGTCTCCGATCTGCTCGATTCGATCGAGGACGAGCACTGCATCGATCTCAGCCGTGTCTATGCCACCGGCAAGTCCAACGGCGGCGGCTTCGTCTCGGTGCTGGCCTGCAATCTGCGCGAGCGATTCTCGGCCTTCGGCATCGTCGCCGGAGCCTATTATCCGCAGTCGACGCAGGGCTGCGACTACACGGAGCCGACGCAGGGCTGCGACTACACGGAGCCGACGCCGATGCTCGCCATCCACGGCACCGGCGACGCGACGATGGACTACGACGGAGGCGAGCGTCAGGGCGAGACCTATCCGGGCGTGCGCGAATGGATCGAACCCTGGGTCGAGGCCTCGAACTGCACGGTGAAGACAGAGCGCGACATCGGCAAGAAGGGCGAGCACGTCCTGCGCACGAGCTGGAAGAAGTGTTCGTCCGGCACGTCGAAGCAGGACGCGAAAGGCTCGCGCACGGGCGATGTCGAGCTCTATTCCGTCACCGACGGCGGGCACGTCTGGCCTGGTGAAGTGGTCTACAGCGGCGGCGGGTACGTGACGAAGAACTTCTCGGCGACCGACACCCTGTGGGAGTTCTTCAAGAAACACCCCGGACCGACGAGCCGCTGAGGGCCCCGGCCGACGCGGGCGCGCCGAGCCAGCGCAGGCGCACTGAAGCGGCGCAGGCGCGTCGAGCCGGCGCAGTCGCGCCCGCCGGCAGCGGATCGGCACGTGACCGTTGACACACACATATCAAAGTGATTAGATGACTTAAACACTTGAAGGAGAGTGGCATGACATCAACTATCGGACTCGTCGAACGTCTCACTCGAGAAATCGTTCACACGATTCGAACCGAGAATCTTCAGCCCGGCCAGTCGCTGCCCTCGGCGAAGGTCCTCGCCGAACGCTTCGAGGTCACCGTCCCCACCGTCCGCGAGGCGCTGCGCCGGCTCGAAGCCACGGGCTCGGTCGAGCTCATGCACGGCTCGGGAACCTATGTGCGGGAAGCGATCAACCGCCGCATCCTCGACAACCCGCACTATGTGCCCGTCGACCTTGCTGCGGCGATCGAGCTCCTCGATGCCCGCATCGCCATCGAGCCGGGCATCGCCGATCTGGCGGCTCAGGTCCAAGACGTCGAGGCTGTCGCCTCGATGGAGTCTGCACTCGACAATGCACTGCAGGTCGAGACAGCGGTGCCGGCCGGACACTTCCACGTCGAACTCGCCAGAGCCTCGGGAAACCGTGCCCTGCACGAGATGCTCGTCTCCCTGCTCGCGATCCACTCGCGGACTCAGCAGGCGGCCCGGACCACCTATGACCGACTGCGCGATCACGATGAGCACGCGGACATCCTCGACGCGATCAAACGCGGGGATGGATTCGAAGCCGCACATCGGACCCGCAAGCATCTCGAGGCGATCAAGACCGTCGTCCTCGCAGACTGGACGAACGACGAAGGCTCCGAGGGCACCTCACCGCTGGCCGCCCCACAGAACGGAGCCGAGGGATGACACGACCAACGCCAGGCGAGATCCGACCGGCGATCCGCTCCTACGGGGAGCTGACCTCGCTCGAGGTCGAGCTTGCCAAGGACAGCGGCAGCCTTCTCATCCTCCCGGTGGGAGCCTGCGAACAGCACGGCGATGCCCTGCCGCTGAGCACGGACAGTATCCGCGCCGACCATGTGGCTCTCACGGTGGCCGAAGAGCTGGCAGGAAGAGCCTTCGTCCTCCCGAGCATCGACTACGGAGTGTCTCCGCACCATAAGTTCCTCCCTGGCACGATCAGCCTCGACCCTCGGACCTTCATCGACATCGTCACCACGGTCGCCGGCAGACTCGCCGATTCGGGATTCGCCAAGATCCTCGTCATCACCGGCCACGGCGGCAACCTGGCAGCACTCGGTGTGGCCCAGCAGGCGCTTCTCGACTCCCATCCGGACCTGGTCTTCGCCTACTCGCCCGTCAGTGCCCTAGCGACGGAGACGACCTCCGCTCTGCCGCGCACCGAGGTCAGCGGCCATTGCGGGGAGTCAGAGACCGCGCAGATCCTCGCCATCGATGACCGCCTCGTCGACTCTCCGCGACTGACGCCCGGGGCCACGACGCTCGATGAGCTCGGCCCCCGGGCACGACTGAGCCGGACCAAGTCGCCATCGAGCGCGGTCACCTTCGACCAGTACGCCGAGAACGGGGTCCTCGGGGATCCCCGTACCGCAACTGCCGAGGCCGGGCGGGACATCCTAGGCGAGATCACCGGCAAGCTCACCGCCTACGCCCGGGAGATGCTGCGCCTATGACAGCAACCACCGCCTGAGCCGACCTGCAGGACTCCCCCTCCCCCGCTCGCAGCCGAGCGCGAGCCAGCCACTGCAGGGCCACCACGCACCAGACCATCACCTACCGCCAGCCTTCCTTCCCACCACTTTGACCGATGGAGTTCACGGGCATCGCCGAGTCGTGCCTTGTCACTCCTTCACTCACCTGGATTTCAGGAGTAAGACATGGAAACGACCACCTCCGACAAACCCACTCAGGAACGACTCCCGGCAGTCATCCGGTTCCTCAATGTCATCGAGAACGTCGGCAACAGACTGCCGCATCCGTTCTGGCTGTTCTGGATCCTCGCAGGGATCCTCGCCGTCCTCAGCCTCGTCCTCTCTGTCATGGGAGTCGGGGTGAACGATCCCGGCAGCGGGGAATGGACCCCGGTGAACAACCTGCTCAGCGGCGACGGGATCGCGATGGCCGTGAGCACCTCGCTCGATGCCTACCAGTCGTTCCCTCCGCTGATCACGATCATGGTCGTCATCATGGGTGTGGCACTGGCCGAGCGCACCGGGCTGCTGTCGACGGCCATGAAGGTCTCGATCGCCCGAGTCCCGGCGTCTCTCGTCGTCTTCACCGTCGCCTTCATGGGAACGGTCTCACACGTCGCCTCGGCTGCGGCATATGTCATCCTCGTCCCGCTCGGCGGCATGGTGTTCAAGGCGGTCGGGCGGTCCCCCGTCCTCGGCGTCATCGTCGCCTACACCTCGATCGCATCGGGCTACGACGCCAGCCCCATCCCGACGCCGAATGACGCGATCTTCGCGGGAATCACCTCGGCGGCGGCGAACATCATCGATCCCGACTACATCGTGACTCCGATCGGCAACTGGTATTTCAACATCGCCAGCTCCATCCTTCTGGCCATCGTGATCACCATCGTCACCGAACTTGTGCTCACGAAGCGGCAGAACCTCGACGCCGATGAAGACGCCGAGCACGAGGACCTCATCATCAGCGACAAGGAACGTTCGGCTCTCAAGCTCGCGATGGTCGCCGTGCTCGCGATGGTCATCTTCATCGTCGTCCTCATCGTGCCGGACAATGCGCCGCTGCGCGGGGACGGCCCGATCGGCGAGTCCCCGTTCCTCACCGGCATCGCCTTCATCATCGCCATGCTCTTCGGCGTCGGCGGAATCGTCTACGGCTTCCGCGACGGCACGGTCGAGAAGTTCGCCGATGTCCCCAAGCTCATGAGCCAGGGCATCGTGTCTATGGCACCAGTCCTCGTTCTCTTCTTCGCGATCGCCCAGTTTCTCGAATACTTCGAGTGGACGAACATCGGCATGCTCGTCTCGGTGTCGACCTCGGAGCTGTTTATGGGACTCGGCCTGCCCACCTGGGTGGTCTTCGTCCTCGTCCTGCTCGTCCTCTCGGTCGTCAATGTCCTCATTACCTCCGGATCTGCGATGTGGGCGATCATGGCCCCGGTCATCGTGCCGATGCTCATGCTCCTCGAGGTTCCGCCCGAGACCTCGCAGGCGATCTTCCGCATCGCCGATTCGGGCTCGACTGCGATCACCCCGATGAGCCCCTACTTCATCCTTGCACTTGGCTTCATGCAGCGTTATCAGAAGTCCGCCGGCATCGGCACACTCGCCTCCCACACCCTGCCGCTTGCGGTGTGCATGACGATCATGTGGAGCCTGCTCTTCTTCCTCTGGTGGGGCCTGGGCATCCCGCTGGGCCCCGATGCACCGGTTCGGTGATCGGTCGAGACCGACGAAGATCACCCTGTTCTGTTCGGCAGGTCCTCGCAGCCAGGAGCCAAGTCAGGCCCCGTCTCCCAGCACTGTGACGTGGTGGGAGACGGGGCCTGAACGATGGGCAGCGTACGAACGCAGCCCGAGGCGGGTCAGGGTTCGACGATCGCCTGGTCGGTGTTCGTGTACTCAATAGAATCCGCAGTGGAGCCGACCAGCCCCATCGTGACTCGAAGCAACCCGGGCTCCACGTCATCCAGTGGCGGCGGCGTGTCGGTGCCGATCGTCAACGAGGAACCATCCTTCGTCGTCGCGGTGATCGACCCGATGTACACCTCAACGTCTCCCTTGAGCGTCATCGTGTCGGCCTTGGTCACCAGTCCGCCCTCTCCAGCCTGCTCGGGAGGGCTGACCGTGAGCGAGAACCCTTCGATCTTGATCTCATCCGCCGAGATCTTCAGCGCACGGGTGGACCCTCCATCAGCCGTAGGAACTTTCACGATGGCGATTCCGCTGAGTCCCTTGAACGACAGCGACTCAGAACCCATTGCCGCCGGAGTCTTCGTGAAGATCGGTGCGTCGTCATCTTTCTGCGCCTTGACAGGCTCACTCGGCTCTTCGCTCGGCTCTTCGGTCGGTTCCTTGGTCGGAATTCCAGATTCGGTGGGATCAGGTGTCGCTGGATCCGTCGGCTCATCTGTCGGAGCAGGCGACTCGCTGGGTCCCGGAGTTGATGGGTCCGTCGGTGATGGCGTCGGGGCACCAGGCGAGCTCGGAACCTTCGGCTTCGAACTCTCTCCGGGTCCGGATGCGTCAGGACTTTCACACCCGGTCTGTGAGTTGCACAGCGGGGCGGCGGGGTCGGCCGTGGCCGCCGCCGTCGCACTGAGCGTCGAAGCGACACTCAGAGCGAGTACCGCAACGAGTGACGCCGTGCGGCGATTGGGCATTTTCATAAATCTCCCTCTTCGCCGACGGAATCCTGGCTTCCCCTCCGCTCAGCCGCTGGCGCCTCGGCGTCCAGTTCCGCTTTACGGGACTTCTTCAGCTTCTTGGCTTTCTTGGCCTTTGGCTCACGTGGACCCATCCAGGCGACCACGAGAACCGAACCGATGCTCGCCAGCAGCATGCCGACGATGAACCCACCGAGGTTCACCCCGATCAGCGAGTAGACCGCAAGAACGAGCGCAATGATTCCGTAGAACACGTGATGCGTCGGCTTGAAGATCGCAAGGGCGCCCAGCACAACGAGCACGATCGGAATGACTGTGGCCTGCAGACCCTCGATTCCGAACTGAATCTGCAGATTCCCCAGATCAAGCTGGCCGGAGAAGAAGAGCTCAACTCCGCCGACCACGACCAGCAGTCCACTGATGAACGGCCGCTGCCGACACCAATGCCGAAAACCGGCGTCCTCCTGGGACCCCTCCCGAGCCGAACCGTCGTTCTCCTGTTCGGAGCGTTCCATCTCGATCGTGTCCTGTTCAGTACCTGTTTCCTGCTCAGCGACGCGACGACTTCGCCGGGACAAGGCGAGCAGGCTGGTCCGCTGTTCATTGGTCTTCTGCACACCTGCCTCCTGTTCACTGAGCTGCTGGGCGCTTGTACCCGCTTCTTTCATCAGAAGCACGTCTCGGTTCCGTCGGTGAGCTTCAACTTCATGTCCTTGAGGGTGAAGACCGATGCCGTGGTGCTCCACGAGTCCTGCTTCAGGTCCTTGATCGACACCGTGTCGGAGTCCTGAGCGAAGTCACCCTTGGAGCCCTTTTCCTTGGTGTTGACGTCTGATGCGTCGACGCCGATCCGAATGTTCTTGAACTCAGCGTCGCCCCTGAGTCCTGTCATGCCGATCTGCAGGTTCTTCGCAGATGCTGGCTCCTTGCCGCCGCCTGCACTGATGAGGACGCCCACCTTGCCCATCGGTGTCTTCGTGACGGCCGACTGGCAGAGGTCTTTGAGCGTGGCGTCCTTCATGTTGGCGGTCACGACCGAGTGCTCAACGCCCTCGGCGTCCTTTGCGGTGCCGCTGTACTGGGAGAACCCAGTTCCCTCAAGCTGCGAGGACGAAATCTTGAACTGGGTGCCCGAGATGGCGAATGAAACCGGTACGGCACCCTGTGCGACTCCTCCCAGCAGGGCTGCGGAGACGATGCCGGCAGGTATTCCGACAAGGGCGATCCGTCCTGTGTGGGACGAGCCGATCTTGCGAAGACTGTTGAACTTCGGGAACTTCATTGATCCTCCTGTCGACACCGACTGCTATGTCGGAGCCGCTATTGTGACGTAAGTTACTAGCAGGTGTTACCGACGAGTATATCGGTCCTGGACTTCGAGTCAACACTTCGAGACGACTCTCTTTTCAGCCGATGCACACCAAGAGGTCTTGTCTCCCAGGATAAATCCCCACAACCTTTTCCCGCCAGTTCGCGGACCGAAAACTACTGCAAATGTTCTCACCAGGGAAGTTTCCCGGGTCACCGGGATCTGCGACGCGCTCACACCTATTGCGGCCATCGGTTCAGCGACGGGTCAGCCGCTCCTCTTCGTACGCTCCAATTTTTTTGCTCGGAGGGAATCCCGCACCTCACGCAACTTGTCCCGCTTGCGACGACGGCCCGCCTCGGCGGCTTTGATCTGCTCGGCGGTCGGCTCATGGTCACCCATGCCCACCTGCAGTTCGGCGGGCGTGATCTCCCGCATCACTCCGACATCGATGCGCTTGCGCAGGCGCAGGATCTCCAGCCGCAAGATCCTCGACAGGAAGTAGAGTCCCAGAAGGTTGGGGAATGCCATGAGGAAGAAGATCGCATCGGAGAACGCGATGACCGAATCCAGCGACATGGACGCGCCGATGATGACGGCCAGGATCCAGAAGATCTGATAGGCCTTGTCTGCCTTCTTCGAGTTGCCGGTCAGGTATCCCAGGGCCTGCTGACCGTAGTAGCCGTAGGCGAGGATCGTCGAGAATGCGAAGAGGACGACGCAGACCGTCAGCAGAAGCGGGAACCAACCGGCGACGGTCGCGAAGGCCTCCGACGTCAAACCGATTCCGTCTTCGGTCGTCGATCCGTAAAGGCCTGTGGTAATGATTGCCAGTGAGGTCAGGGTGCAGATGATGACGGAGTCGATGAGAGGTTCCCACATCGCTACGAACCCCTCGGTCGCTGGCTTCGTCGTCTTCGACGCGGCATGGGCCATACCGGCCGAGCCGACGCCTGCGGCATTGGAGAACAGGGCACGCTGAATCCCGACGATCGCAACGCCGATGATTCCGCCGGTCACCCCGTCGGGGCTGAAGGCGCCGGTGAACATGAGGGCAAAGGCGTGCGGAATCTCTCCGACGTTCACGGCGAGGATGACGATGACGCTGAAGAAGTAGAGGATCGCCATCAGCGGAGTCAGCTTCGACGTCCATTGCCCGATCTTCTTGATTCCGCCGAGGATAACCAACGCGGTCAGCGCTGCGAACACAACACCGATGAGCCAGGATTTCCCATCGAGGAAGCTGCCCTCACCACCGGAGGCCTTGACGAGGATCGAGGCCGCCTGATTGGCCTGGAACAGATTGCCTGCACCGATCACGCCGATGACTGTGGTGACTGCGTAGAAGACTGCGAGGAACTTACCCAACTTCGGGCGCCCGATTTCAGCCAGCCCGTCACGCAGGTAATACATGGGCCCGCCGGAGACTGTCCCATCAGCATGGACCTTGCGATACTTCACGCCCAAAGTAGCCTCGGCCATCTTCACCGTCATGGCAAAGAAGCCGAACATGATGATCCACAGGGCAGCACCGGGCCCGCCGATCGTGATGGCGACCGCGACACCGGCGATATTACCCAGGCCCACCGTGCCGGAGAGTTCGGTGGCGAGCGCTTGGAAGCTCGAGACCTGCCCGGGGTCGGTCTTGCGGGTGAAGCGTCCGCGGATGATTCCGACTGAGTACTTCAGTCCTGTGACCGGCTGGAATCTCAGATAGATGGTGAGGAAGACGGCTGCTGCCATGAGCCAGACGACGATGAGCGGGATGCCCAGTCCGCCGATGTTGAGTTCGAAGAAGACGATCTCGCTGAAGGTCTGAGCGATCGGACCGAAGAACGACTCGATCGCCTGGTCGACGCCTGCCGCTGTGACGTCTGTACCTGCTGTAATGCCTGTGTCTGCTGTGATGCCCGTGTTTGCTATGACGTCTCCGCCTGCTGATACGTCAACGGATTGGGAAACGGTGGTCATCCGGTCTGCACTGATCGGAGTGGAATCCACAACGGCAATGTCGTGGATCTGGCCAAAATTTTCAATTATAGGTTTCATCTTCACGGGCGCTTGGTTGCGATTCGTCCGGAGGATCGGTCCGGGACCGGCGCCTGAGATCAACCTAGCAAGAACGCCACCGGCTGTCAGCTGACATTCAGCTTTCAACAAACCCTGAGGTCACCGGGGCTCTTCCAGAATTCACTCGCGTCCGCGCAGGAAGTCGACGAAGCTGTGCGCGAGTGCCCGGTTGATCCTGATCAGATCGGAGTCCGCCTCGGCGACTTCGGCCGTGATGGACTCATTGGTTTTGCCCGCAGGCAGTTGGAGGGGATCCGAACTCAGCCACAGCTGAACCTGCGCGGCATCAGATTCGGGATGGAACTGGGTGCCCCACGCGAATTCGCCGACGCGGTAGCCCTGGATCGGTGCGTCGGATCCCGTCAGCAGGAGTTCGGCACCGCCGGGCAGCTCCATCTCCTCCTGGTGAAAGAGGACCGCCGGAATCGTCTCCCCCGCGATGGCGGAGAACACGGGATCTGCTTCTCCCGCCGAGGTGGTGTGCAGGTCGTAGATCCCGATCTGCGGGTGCTCCCGGCGGATGATCTTCGCCGAGGTGGCAGCGGCCAAGAGCTCACCGCCGAGGCAGATGTTGAAGCTCGGGAACTCCCCGGCCGCCGATCGCTGCAACAGGTCCCTGACCTCGGGCAGCCATGGATTGACCGTGTCCTCGAGTGGCCCGGCAGACCCACCAAGGACGAGAAGAGCGGCATAGCCGTCCAGAGCGGTAGGAATCTCATCGCCGAGGTAGGGGCGAAGGACAACCACCTCGGCGCCGGCCTCGGTCAGCCATTCGCCGAATCTCTTCGGTCCCGCGCCGGCCTCATGTTCGATGACCAGGATCCTCATATCGCTCATGCCGACCATTGTCACTGATGTCGAACACGAACGTCGACATAGCCTTGAACCTGACACGGGGTTGTGTCTGACAGAGGGTCGAATCTGACACTGTGGCAGGTGAGTCAATGGCAATGACGACACGAACAGCTCCAGAATCTGAGTGATGCAGAGGGCAACTCATGAAGATCGGTGAATTCGCCCGGCTCGGCCAGGTCTCCGTCCGGATGCTCCGGCACTACGAGACACTTGGCCTGCTGCCGCCGTACGAGGTCGACCACTTCAGCGGCCATCGCAGTTATTCGGTGGCTCAGCTGACCCGATTGAACCGAATCATGGCGCTGAATTCTCTGGGCATCCCGCTCAGGAAAGTCGCCGAGGCAGGAACCGAAGTCGCGTGCGGCTACCGTGCGACCGCGTCCGACGGTCAGAACAGCGCCTCGCTACACGCCGTTGAATTCCACGCTGATGACCTCCGCATCACCGAGCTGCCGTCGTGCACTGCGGGCACACTCATTCACGAAGGGTCGATGAGTCGGATCGGCGCGAGCTGGCAGCACCTCTCGGAGTGGTGCGTTACTCAGGGATACTCTCTCATCGGTCCGTGCCGAGAGGTCTACTTGGAAGTCGGCGACGACAGTGCCGACTCCAGCAACAGCGACTCAGACCGCTCCGGCTGGGTGGTCGAACTTCAGCAGCCGATCACGAGCTGAATCGCGCGCCCTCGACGAGCCGCAGGCTGTCGATGAATCGTAGAGCGTCGATGAGTCGCGCGCCTTCGACGAATCGCAGAGTGTCGAACAGGGGCCCGCCCCGAACGATGACGTCGTTCGGTGCGGGCCCCTGAGCCACCTCGGCGGCGGTGATCAGTTGATCGGGCTTGGCCTGCTGCTGGTCGTGATCAGTAGGTGACGATCATTTGGTGGTCGTGATCAGTTGGTGATCGACGGTGCGACCGGATCGGTTCCGGTGACCTTATTGGAACCGGTGACGATCGCCTTCCGCAGTGACAGGAACAGAAGGACCATGCCCACGGAGAGCGCGATGTGGCCGAGTCCGGCGATGCCCGCGATCATGGCGTTGGATTCCTGGCCGAGGACAGTCAGCGATCCATGCCAAACCATCATGCCGACAGTGAGGATGATGCCTGCGTTGTAGGTCCAGAAGAACCAGGAGAACATCTTCGTGCCCGAGAGCCCGAAGACCTTGTCGAGGACGAGGACGATGAGCAGGACGATGAAGCCGAGCGTCAGCAGGTGCGTGTGAACCACGCTCAGTTGGGTGAAGTCTCCTTCAGGGAAGTCGTTGGCTTTGGTGAACTCACGGTAGAACAGGCCGGCGAGGACACCGATGATCATGTATGCGAATGCCGCGTTGAATATTTTCTTCATGCTTATACTTCATCAAGATTCGGCCCCAGTATCCTGACCCAGAGGATTGAACTCTATTCCCAACTTTTGATTGATGTTCGTCCTCACACGGTCAAAATCCCTTGATTCGCGGAGAACCAGCGTGTTCGGAGGCTAGCCTGAAGTCATGGCCTTCGAAAATGTGTTCGCAAAGATCGACCGTATCGCGGGTGGCAGCAAGGCCGGGCTCATCGTTCCGGCCGAAGGTCTTACTCACCCGAAGACGAAGCGCGCGTTCGCGTGGATCACGGGGCTGCTCATCTTCGAGTTGGTCCTCGGGTTCGGTGCCGTCGTCTTCGCCATCATCATCGCTCGCGCCGGCGAACCTGTGCCGTTCGCGGTCTGGATGCGCACCGTCGTCGTCCTCGGCATGACCGCGACACTGTTCTACTTCTTCTGGCGCTCAACAAAGGGCTTCTACTGGGGCTACCAGCGGCTGCGCCTGTTTGCCCAGATCTTCCCGGTGATCACCCTGGTCATGGCCGCCATCCCCGGCCTCTATCCCGTGTGGATGATCACCGAGCAGATCGTCTTCAGCCTCATCATGATCGGCGTCGGCGACTTCCTCACCAGCGATCACATGCGCGAAGTATTCCGGAAACCCGAGAACTGAGCCTGGGCTTAGGTACGGCTGGGTTGGACTCAGGTAGGGCTGGACTCAGCTCGGGGACTGCAGCTCAGCCAGCCACGAGCTTCCGGGCCTCTTCCTGGTGGGCTGCGATGAGTGCTTCCTTGTCCAGCTGTACACCGTTGCTGCCGATGGCATTGCCGTCGAGGACGCGCCAGTGGCCGGCGACCATGACCCGATCCGCCTTCTCCGCCCCACAGAGAACGAGCGCAGGAATCGGGTCGTGTGAGCCGGAGAAGGCCAGTCCGTCGAGGCGGAACATCGCCAGATCCGCTTGCTTGCCGACCTCGATGCGACCGATGTCATCACGGCCCAGCGCCGCAGCGGATCCACGGGTGGCCCAGTCGAGGACGCGAGCGCAGGTGACGTCTTCCGAGCCGTAGCGCAGACGCTGAATGTACAGGGCCTGGCGGACCTCACGAATAAGATTCGAGGCATCGTTCGACGCCGAACCATCGACCCCGAGGCCCACGTTGACGCCCGCATCCTCGAGTTCAACGGCCCGAGCGATTCCCGAGGCCAGTCGCATGTTCGAGGTCGGGCAATGTGCCACGGAGGCACCGGCCTCGCCGAGGCGGGTGATCTCATCACTGTCGAAGTGCACACCGTGGGCCAGCCAGGATCGATCGGTGAGCCAACCCACCGACTCGAGGTAGTCGACGGTGCGCAGTCCGAATCGTTCCCGGCAGAACTCCTCCTCGTCGAGGGTCTCCGCCAAGTGAGTATGAAGCCGGACGTCGAGCTCCTCGGCAAGGATCGCGCTATCGCGCATGAGTTCGGTGGTCACGGAGAAGGGCGAGCATGGGGCGAAGCCGATCTGGATCTGCGCCCCGGCGCCGCGTTCGTGATAGGCCTCGACGAGGCGGCGGGAATCGGCGAGGATCACGTCCGCATCCTGCACGGTCTGCTGCGGCGGCAGTCCGCCATCCTTCTCTCCCAGGGACATCGATCCGCGGGTGAGCATGGCGCGCATGCCGAGCATTCTGGTCACGTCGACCTGAATGTCGATCGCCTCATCCATGCCGGTCGGGAACAGGTAGTGGTGGTCGGCGGCTGTCGTGCATCCCGATTCAAGCAGTTCCGCCATGGCCACCGTGGTGGCCAGCTCGAGGGCCTTCGGTGTCAGACGGGCCCACACCGGGTAGAGATTGGTCAGCCAACCGAAGAGCGGCAAATCCGCCACGGGAGCCCAGGCCCGAGTCAAGGTCTGGTAGAAGTGATGATGGGTGTTGATGAGTCCCGGAGTGATCACGTGCGCACTCGCATCGACCACCTCGGCGACGGACTGTGCTCCCCCACTGGGCTCACCACCTGCGGGAACAAGCTCGACAATCGTTCCGGACGTCGTGTCCACGACGATTCCGCCCAAGGCCTGAGCCGGATCGATACCACGGCCGAGGTGGACGGCCATAGGATTGCGCAGCCACATTGTGGAGCCTGCCGAGGTATTGGCTGCCCGGGTGCGAGCTGCTGGAGTTGGGGTGTTGGCTGCTGGAGTTTCGATTCCCGTGTTCATGGTGCCGCCTTTCGGTGCTGAATCGGTCAAATCATCAGTTCGACCGTTGTGCGGCGACACGACTGGGGGCGAATCGCCGCCAGCTCAGGTTTCTCGGCGTCTGCTGCTCCGCCGTCCGGTGTGATGGTGCGGGTCGCAGGATGCGAGTGCTTTCCGCACTCGCAGCAATACCGCGCTATACCGCTTACCTTCGGGTAATGCACCTCAGGGGGCACTTATTTGTCCCCCGTGGCGCCACCGGCAAGACTGAACTCTAGCATGTGTGGCAGGTCACCAAATGAAGTTGCCATCCACTGACCATTCACCTAGCATTTTGCGATAAGGAAATATACTTTCACATCTCGGAAGTAGTGAAACCGATCCCTCACGTTCAGTCGACCACCCGAATCGCCCATCGCGGCAACGGGCCCGAGGCTGTCACTCAGGGAGGAACTCAACGGAGAGATAGATGTCGGCATCTCAGCAGGCTCCTAAGAACACGCGAACGGAATCGACTCGTCCGGAGGATGAGAGACTTCCGGTCGGCACCTCATTCGCCTACGGTCTACAGCACGTACTGACCATGTACGGCGGCATCATCGCCGTCCCCCTCATTATCGGCAAAGCAGCCGGCCTCGATGGCGGCGGGATCAGCGTACTCATCGCCTCCTGCCTGTTCGTCGGCGGCTTGGCCACCATTCTGCAGTCATTCGGCGTTCCCTTCTTCGGCTCACAGCTGCCTCTCGTCCAGGGAGTGTCCTTCGCCGGAGTCGCCACAATGACGTCGATCCTCGCTGGAGGTGACGGACTGCCGGAGGTCTTCGGTGCAGTCCTTGTCGCCTCGGTGATCGGCCTCATCGTCGCACCAGGTTTCGCGCTCATTGTGAAGTTCTTCCCACCTGTCGTCACAGGCACCGTCATCACGACGATCGGCTTGTCCCTCATGCCGGTGGCCGCCGGTTGGGCAATGGGCGGAAACGCCGAGGCCCCCGATTACGGCAGTGGCCGCAACATCCTCATCGCCGTCGGCACACTCGCGATCGTCCTCGTGCTCAGCCGAATTCCCGTGGCGATGGTTTCTCGACTCTCGATCCTCTTGGCCATCGTCGTCGGGACGGTCGTCTGCGCGATCTTCGGCTGGGCCGACTTCTCCCAGGTCCTCGATCGAGGAATCTTCGCATTCCCGGAGCCCTTCGCCTTCGGTATGCCGACATTCTCAGCGGCCGCCATCGTCTCGATGTTCATCGTCATCATCGTGACCTTTGCAGAGACCACCGCTGACATCATCGCTGTCGGCGAGGTCGTGAAGACCAAGGTCGACTCCAAGCGCATCGCCTCGGGCCTGCGCGCAGACATGCTGTCCTCGGCAGTGTCACCGATCTTCAACTCCTTCACCCAGTCAGCCTTTGCTCAGAACGTCGGACTTGTGGCGATCACCGGGGTGAAGTCCCGCTTCGTCGTCACTGCCGGCGGTGCCATCCTCGTCGTCCTCGGCCTGCTCCCGGTCATGGGCGGAGTCGTCGCCGCGGTTCCTTCTCCGGTACTCGGCGGCGCTGGCATCGTCCTCTTCGGCACCGTGGCAGCCTCGGGCATCCGCACCTTGTCCAAGGTCGAATACGAGGGCAACCTCAACATGATCCTCGTCGCCGTCGCCCTGGCGTTCGGCATCATCCCGGTCGTCGAGCCCGAGTTCTACAGCTCGTTCCCATCCTGGGTCGGCATCATCCTCCAGTCCGGCATCTCCTCGGCCACTCTGATGGCTGTGCTGCTCAACCTGGTGTTCAACCACATCGGTGTGAAGAACAAGGACCGCACAGATCGTTCGGTGTTCGTCGCAGGCACCGGCCGAGCAATCCGCAAGGACGAACTCGAACGACTCATCAACCGCGAGGCTCTTCTCGCGGAGGGCGACACCGTAAAGGACGGAAAGATCGTCGACTGCAACGGTGAGGAGATTCCTGTCGTCACCGACCATCAGCACGAGAAGGTTGTGGAGGCGATCAACAAGGGCGAGGCGCAGACTCAAGATGACGTGCGCCGAGTGATCAGAGAGACCGAAGACTGACACCTGTCCAACTGAACGGACGACCCAGCTCCATAGACTCGTCGTCCCGCAGCTCAGTCATAGCCGCCGGTGGTGGTGCATACGCACCCAGCACTGGCGGCTTTCTGCTGGAACCTGAGGCTCAGAAGGGCGGCGGGCCACCGGAATCCCAAATCCACTCGTCTTCGCTCGCGTGATCGCTGAGCATCGGGCTGTTCTTCACCCATCCGGCTTGCCCATTGGCAGCCGCCGGCCCTGGACATTCCTGAGACGTTCGCTTCTCCCCGTGCCACGGCTCGCCTGCGGGCCGGCTTTCCGGTTTCGGTGGATCAGACGTGGTGACGGGCTGCTGCAACTCAGCGAATATCTTCGCGTGAGCGGCATTGATCGGATGGTCTCCGGCCGCAACTTCGGCGCTCATGCCGTGTCGGAAGACGTACTGCACGAAACCCGATCTATTCATCCGTACCGAGTACTTACGATCTGTCTTCGCCTGATGGTGCAGCTTGCACAGCGGGTGGAGATTACCGAATCGAGTAAGTCCACCGGCGGCCGGATGATCGTGGTCGAAGGGGACGATGTGGTCGATCTCAGTGGTCTCCGCTCTGCGCGTGCAACCGGGAATCGTGCATGACTGCCATTTCGCAATCAGAGTCTGGCGAACATTTGCGGGTATTTGGTAGGTCGTAGCCTTGGCGTCGACCGGTGTACCGCTGGCCGGGTCTGTGAGAATCCGAGTCCAGGACTTCGCGTGTTGGGCGACGCGTCGCGCGGTATCCGCTGGAATCGGAGAACCATCAGAGAACGTTCCGGGGAGTTCGGCAGAGCCTGCGAGGGTGAGGAAAGGGACCGTCGTGATCATCTTTGCCTGCGAGTCCAGCCACTGCTCGTGAGTAGGCATCGTGAGAACGACTTCCGCTCCTCTCGCAGCTTCACCAGCGTCTGCGCCACCTCTGCTGTCTGATTCGCAACCGCTGGCGTTGTCAGCAGAAGCCCCGGTGACACTCTTATTCACGGCATTGACGACGGACGCCGGAGTCGGAGGCTGCTCAGCAGACAGATCAAGGGGAATGTCGCGTGTCGACGTCTCCCCCGTCGTCGTATCGGTCGAGGTGACTTGAATGCTGAGCTGGGGAACGGTTCGAGTGAGGATGTCGAACATCAGCGCATCAATTCCCCGGTCATCGTCAATCGCGGTGCCCGGCTCAAATTGGTCGCTGAATGCTGCGATATTCCCGGAGCGTATCGCTCGTGCGAAAGCTGCTATCCGCAGATAGCACGCCTGGAGTTCGGGAGCCGGTCCAGCCAAGGTGAGGAACGCGGTCCCATCGGCAGTGGTCGTGATGGAGACTCGGCGACGCTTGCTCGCCTCTTCCATACGCTCTTCGAGGGGCTCGAGGACGGCGATCTTCATGCCCAAGGATTTCTTGAAGGTTTCAATGGTGATGTCGGGGCGACGCTGCGCAAGGTAGTCATCGATGAGAGGAAGATTCTCGAACTTCACGTCCCGGCAGGCATGAGCAGTGGCGTGGACGTGCTCGATGGTGAAGTCACCGGCGAGGCAGCGCGCAAAGAATTTGGGCAGTCCGTGCAGGAGAATCATCGCTGAAGTTATCTGCGCAAATGCTCGTGCGGTCGTCGTGCCCAAAACTGTAGTGAACTCCGCGATGTCTTCAGCTTGGGAAAGGTCGTGCACCCAGCCGTAGAAGGTCTGGTCCAGCCTGAAGCGAGGAAAGGACGGAAGTTGCTTCTTCCGATTCTTGGCCTTCGAAACTTTGGACGAACGACGGTCATGTTGGAACCTGCGGACGGTCTCGGCGATCGTCGCGTGTGCATATGGCTGGCCGGGCCGAGGGTTGTAGAGGCGCAGATTCTCTACGGTTTCGTTGAAGAACAGTTCGGCAGAGACATCCAGTGCCGACAGCTGCGCCTGGTCGCTTGCGGCAAATATCTGAGCGGCATCGGCGAAAGGAGAATCCGCATCGATGCGGAGGCGACGAGGATTTCCAACGAAGTCACGTGCAGGTTCGGATTCGGTTCTGTCGGAATCGGAAGGAAGCTTCACGGGTGGTCACCTGATCTTCACGTCGCTGTGTGTGCCTACCTCAATTCTAGTCGCAGTCATCGGTGGTTAACATCACAATATGATCACAAACAGTGGTTTAGTTCGAGAATGATTCGATCACATCGCTTTATTGACCTGGATGTCTGAGCGACTTTCACTGAGCAACCTATCCGGGCGCACCTCCCAGCAGGCCCGGCGAACTCCGTCCAGATCCAGCAATATCAGCGCAGGAGCAACCCCGGCAGCTGCTGCATCTCGGTGAAGATCTCATGGACTCCCACGTCTTCGAGCACTTCGGGCCGTTGGTGGACTGGTGAGTCAGGGCAGAACCCGAGCACGTGTGCGCCCGCCGCCACTCCCGCTTTCACACCGGTCGGTGAATCCTCAATCACTGCTGCCTCGGCAGGATCGACGCCGAGAGCATCGGCGGCCGCCAGATACACATCCGGAGCCGGCTTCGACTGCGGCAGCTCCATACCGGAGAAGATCCGGCCGTCGAAGACGCCGAAAAGTCCAATCTTCTGCAGCTGCAGGTTGATCTTGGGACGGTCAGCGCTCGATGCAACCGCGAGCCGGCCGGGGTAGGCGGCGTCAAGGGCACGAACCGCCTCGGCGACTCCCGGAATTGCTTCCAATGAAGCCTCGAGAGCGTCATTGCGACGCTCACGGAACTCGCTGAGCCACTGCGCGTCGATGCGGACTCCGGAATGTTCCTCGATGACGTCGGCCTCATCGCGGAGCATCTTCCCGACGAACCGGGAAATGCACTCCTCCCGCGAGATCTGCCACCCCATTTCATTGAGCATTTCCCACAGAACCGTGTTCGTGAGGCGCTCAGAGTCGACGAGCACTCCGTCGCAGTCGAACAACACAGCGGCATACTTCGGGCTCAGATTCATACTCCGATTCTGCCATTCGGCACTGACCCAGCTGCCGCCGCCCTCGGTCTCGAGCCGCCCCGAGTGACCTCAGATCGGTCGTGGAACACCCAGCCTCAGATCAGCCGAGCGAAAGCGTGGATGCCGAATACAGGATGGAGGTGGAGGCGAGCGCGCAGACGATGATGACCAGCGCGAACAGACTCAGCCAGGCGCCCGCGGGCAGGCTGGAGCCCTGGGCGAGGATGTAGGCGTCGGACTGCTGGATATGGCGCCTGCGGGTGTGGACTCTGATGACCTTGACGAGGTCCTTGAGCGAGCCGATAGCCAGAGCTGTTCCCAGGCCGGCGACGAACACGGAGATCCATTCGATCGGCAGGAACACGACGACGAGCTGCGCGGCCACAGCCGTGACCACCGCGATCAAGGCGCCCGCGAGGTTCCGGATGAAGATGAGCGCAACAAGCAGGATGAGGGCACCGACCGACAGCGCCAGAGGAGCCCAGCCCTGAGTCGCCGAGGTGATGAGGACCAATCCGAGGACGCCGGGTGCCGGATATCCCCAGAAGCCCGACCAGGTCGCGGAGAAGCCGACCTTGCCGAAGGAGTTCATCTGTCCGGAGTGGTCGAAATTCAGGGAGATTCCCTTCACGACTCGACCGGTCATCAGCGCGGCGAAGGCGTGGCCGAGTTCGTGCACGAAGGTGACGAACATGCCGAAGAAGCGCCAGATTCCGGGCGTCAGCGTGACGAGAAGAGGAATGCCGATGACGAGGAGCAGCTGCACGGCATCGGGCTCAAGGCCGTCCTGGCGCCCGAATCCGGACGTGATGGCGTCCCACCATGTCGATAGGCCTTGATTCAGATCCACGCGGGCACCGCCGACATCGTCCGCACCACAGACAACTGCTGCTCATTCATAGCGGCCCAGTCTATGAATTGAGTCTGAGTGGAGTCTTCAGGGTCCCCTCCGCCCGACGTCTCCCCGCCCGACATCTCCCCGCCCGGCACCCGTCACGTGATCGAAATCTCCGCGTCAGCCCCTTACCTGCGGTTCAGTCGCGACCATAGAATTCTTCTGTGCCGACCACCGACGCTCTTCTCGCTTTTCTCGCCGCCGCCCTCATCATCATCGTGATCCCGGGGCCCACAGTGCTCTTCGTGGTCGGCCAATCACTGTCCCATGGACGACGGTCGGGCCTGACGAGCGTACTCGGCGGCAGCGTCGGCATCATCCCGCTCATTGTGGCCGTGGCTTTCGGAGTGGGCACGGTCGTCGCCCAGTCGGTCGTGATCTTCACGATCGTCAAGATCCTCGGCGCCGGCTACCTCGTGTACTTGGGTGTTCAGGGCATCCGTCATCGCAAGATCGGCAATGAAGTGCCCGAGGACCCGACACTCGCCACAAGCGGCGACTGCGAGGTGGATTCCTTTGTCCCTGCCGGACGCGAACTCAGCTACCGCTCAATGTTCATGCAGGGCTTCATCGTGGGCATCTCGAACCCGAAGACCATCATCTTCTTCGTCGCGGCCCTCCCGCAATTCGTCTCGATCGAAGCCGGACATGTGCCGCTGCAGATGATCATCCTCGGTCTCTTCTTCCAAGCCCTCGCCCTGTTCTCCGACGGCTCCTGGGCATTCATCGCCGGAACGGCGAGAAGCTGGTTCGCTCGCTCGCCGAGGCGGATGTCGCGTATCCGTGGAATCGGCGGCGGCATGCTCATCGGCTTAGGCGGAACCCTGGCCTTCGCCAGCCAGTGAAAGTGTTCGGTGCCAGCCCGGTGACACCGTTCGGATCCAGCCGGTGACACCGTTCAGTTCCAGCCAGTGACACCGTTCAGTTCCAGCTGCTGACGCTGTTCGGCGTCAGTCACCGACTCAGCCGACCAGCTGCTGCGTCTGGGAATCGAAGACTCGGACCTGAGTGGGGTCGATATGGACGGTCAGCCGCTCACCCCGGCGGGGCACTCCGCCCTTGCTCAGGCGTGCAACGAAAGGTTTGTCCCGCAATCGCAGGGGATCCTGATTCGGGGTGGTGCCGTAGACAAAGGTGTCGGAGCCGAGCTCCTCGACGAGGGAGATCTCGAGGTCGAGTGGGCTGGTGCCCTCACCCGGGGTCACGGAGAAGTCCTCAGGACGGACTCCGAGCACGATCTCGTCACTCGAGTCTGGAAGATCCGAGCGCAGAGGCACGGTGATTCCAGAACCGCTCGCACTGCCATCTGCGTTCCGCGTTGCGGAAATGAGATTCATCGTCGGGGATCCGATGAATGCGGCGACGAAGAGAGTAGCCGGAGAGTTGTAGAGTTCCCGCGGGGTACCGATCTGTTCGATGTGCCCCTCGTTCATCACCACGACCCGATCGCCCATCGTCATCGCCTCGGTCTGATCATGCGTGACGTAGACCGTGGTGACACCGAGCTTGCTCTGCAGTGCCGAGATCTGCGCGCGCGTCTGCACTCGCAGCTTCGCATCGAGGTTCGACAGGGGCTCGTCCATGAGAAACACCTTGGGGCGTCGGACAATTGCGCGCCCCATCGCCACCCGCTGACGTTGACCGCCGGAGAGAGCCTTGGGCTTGCGCTCGAGCAGATCTTCCAACTCCAACATCGCCGCAGCCTCGGCGACCAGGTCCCGTCGTTGCGCCTTGGGCATACCGGCATTCTTGAGAGCGAACTCCATATTCTCCGAGACAGTCATATGGGGATAGAGGGCATAGGACTGGAACACCATCGCCACGTCCCTCACCTTGGCGGAGACATCGGTGACGTCTTCACCGTCGAAGAGAATACTGCCGACGCTCGGAAATTCGAGTCCTGCCAGCATTCGCAGCGTTGTCGACTTGCCACATCCCGACGGTCCGACAAGGACGAGGAACTCACCGTCGACGACGTCGAGATCGACATCTGAGACAGCAGGACGGTCCGTGCCCGGATAATTCAGCCCCACACCGCTCAATGAAACGTTGACCATAGACTTCCTTCACTCGCCTCACCGTTGAGAACTACTTCCTTAGAAAACCAAACTTAGAGCATAGTCTTGCACGAAAGTATGATAAACAATACGCCAAAATGCTCGATTTGACCTCAATTACATCACTGATGCGATTATATACTTGACCTGTGACCCTACTCACTACATACTTTCATTCATTGCATCTGTTCTGGTCAATGTGACGAGTCGACGGCGACTGGGACATCGGATACACCAATTCTGGTCACGGAGAACAGCATATGAAGAGAACACGCAGCCTTGGCATCCTCGCCGCCGCTGCAGCCCTGTCGATGACGATATCCGGCTGCGGTTTCGGAGGATCCAGTTCCGACGGCGATACAGACAAGACCACCCTGGACTTCCTCGTACCCACGTATTCCGACGCAACGAAGGGACTGTGGGAGGACGTCATCAAGGGATTCGAGAAAGAGAACGACGACATCAAGGTCAATCTCGAGGTGCAGTCCTGGGACAACCTCGAAAAGGTCGTGTCAACGAAGATCCAGGCCGGCGAGGCTCCCGACATCTACAACGGCGGCCCCTTCACCGGCTTCGCCTCTGACGACCTGCTCTACAAGGCCGAAGAGGTCACGAGCCCCGAGACCATGTCGGACTTCGACGAGGGATTCCTCAAGAATGAGACCCTAGACGGCACGGCCTACGCCGTCCCCCTCATCGCCTCGGTGAGGGCACTGTTCGTCAACAACGAACTGCTCGACAAGGCCGGCGTGAAAGAGGCACCCAAAGATTGGGACGAGCTCCTCTCCGCGTCCAAGAAGGTCTCCAAACTCGGTGATGGGGTCGCCGGATACGGCATGCCGCTGGGATCCGAGGAGGCTCAGGCCGAAGCCGCAATCTGGCTGTGGGGCGGAGGAGGCACCTTCGGCGACGAAAAGAAGATCACGATCGATTCCCCGGAGAACAAGGCGGGTGCCGAGCAGATCAAGAAGATGATCGATGCCGGTGCAACGCAGGATGACCCAGGATCCTCTCAGCGCACGCCGCTCCTCGACATCTTCGTCCAGGGAAAGATCGGCATGCAGGTCGGCCTTCCCCCTACAGTCGGCCAGATCGAGGAGTCCAACCCTGACCTCGACTACTCGGTCGTCCCGATCCCGACGAAGGACGGATCGGCGATGACCCTAGGCGTCGGTGACCAGCTCATGGCGTTCAAGAACGACGACGACAAGGCCGAGGCGATCACCAAGTTCTTCGACTACTTCTACACCACCGACAACTATCTCCCCTGGGTCGAGGCTGAGGGCTTCCTGCCCGTGACGAAGTCCGGTTCGAAGAAGCTTGAGTCCGATGAGGACCTCAAACCATTCCTCGACCTGCTGCCCGATTCGAAGTTCTACCCGTCGACCAACTCGAAGTGGTCTGCCGCGGACGGTGCGTTCAAGTCACTCTTCGGTGAACTCGAATCCAAGCCGGCCGCTGATGTCCTCAAGCAGATCCAGGATCAGGTCGACGAAGGGTGAGTCGCGCGACCTCCGACTCGCAGTCGGGTTCAGACGTCGGCACCATCGGCGGCCGGGACACCGCTGATGGTGGCGTCACTGAACGTGGCGCTGCAAACCGCGGCACCAGCAAAATCGGTGCAGCTCGTGGGGGCAGAGGTGTCGTGCGTGGTCAGGTCGGCTGGAAGGACACGCTGCGGGCCCTGCCTTGGCTGGCCCCCGCGCTCATCCTCATTGTCGGGGTCGTGTTCTTCCCCGCCGGGCTGATGTTCTTCAACTCAACCAGGGACCTCGCGATTTCTGGTCTCGACAAAGGCTCGGTGGGCTTCGCCAACTACGCCGAGGTGTTCGGCTTCTCTCAGTTCTGGCCGATCATCTTCCGAACCTTCGTGTGGGTCGTGGCCGCTGTCGGTCTCACCGTCGTGATCTCCCTGGGTCTTGCACAGGTGCTCAACAAGGCATTCCCAGGTCGCCAGCTGGTCCGCATGGCCGTGATCATCCCGTGGGCCGCCTCGGTGGTGATGACGACCATGGTCTTCTACTACGGCCTCGAACCGTATTTCGGAGTGATCAACAAGTTCCTCGTCGATGTCGGCTTCATCGAAAATTCGACCGGATACGGATGGACGAAGAACCCGACGACTGGATTCATCTGGTCAATCGTCATTGCGATCTTCGTGTCTCTGCCGTTCACGACATATACCCTGCTGGCGGGGTTGGCCACGGTGCCCGTCGATACGGTCGAGGCTGCGAAGATGGACGGCGCCGGCCCCATCCGCACGTATTTCGCGGTGGTCCTGCCGCAGCTGCGTGGCGCACTCAGCGTCGCTGTGCTCATCAACATCATCAACGTCTTCAATTCGCTGCCGATCCTCAAAGTGATGACCGGGTCGATCCCCGGGTACGGCGCGGACACGATCATGACGCTCATCTTCAAGTACATCGAGCTGCACCGAAAGGTCGATGTGGCCAGTGCCCTGTCCGTCATCGCCTTCCTCATCGTGATCGTCGTCGTCATCGTCTACGTCAAAGTCGTCAAACCCATGCGAGAGGTCTGATATGGAAGCTGCACCGACTTCTCCTGCCACCACCTCGCCGGTGGACAATAACGGCGGATCAGGATCCGGATCTGGACCGGTTCCGCGCACCCGCCGCTACACCGCCGACAAGGTCCCCCTGGGCACCGTGATTCTGCGCATGGCCGTCGGGTTCTTCATACTCGCGGTCTTCATCCTGCCCTACCTCATCATGTTCTTCGGTTCGGTGAAGACGAAGTCGCAGATCAGGTCCGTCGATCCGACGTATTTCCCGCAGGAATGGCACTGGGAGAACTTCGTCGACATGTGGTCGACTCCGGAGACGCCGCTCGTGCAGAACATGATCTCGACGGTCATCATCGCGGTGTGTGCGACATTGCTCGTCCTCGCTGTCGCCCTGCCGGCGGCCTATTACACAGCCCGGTTCAAGTTCCCCGGACGGATGGTCTTCCTCTTCCTCGTCATCGTCACGCAGATGCTGCAGCCGGCGGTGCTCACCTCGGGCTTGTTCCGCCAGTTCTCGATGCTGGGAATGAATGACACATGGGCAGCGATGATCGTGGTCAACGCCGCATTCAACCTGTCGTTCGCGACCTGGATCATGCACTCGTTCTTCGCCGGGATTCCGAAGGAGATCGACGAGGCTGCTCGCATGGACGGTGCCTCGCAGATGTCCGTTCTGTTCCGGATCAATCTGCCCCTCGTGTGGCCGGGCATCGTCACGGCGATCATCTTCACCTTCGTGGCGTGCTGGAACGAGTTCGCCGCATCACTTGTCATTCTCTCGACCGCGGGCAATCAGCCGATCTCAGTGGCGCTGACGAAGTTCGTCGGGCAGTACGAGACGAGCTGGCAGTATGTCTTCGGAGTCTCGATCATCGGCATCCTGCCGGTCGTGCTGCTGTTCATGCTCATCGAAAAGCGCCTCGTCGGCGGGCTCACCACCGGCGGCGTCAAATAGGCAGCACGGGCGGTGTGAGAGTGACCGGCTACTGGTTGGAGAAGGCCGCGTCGAAGGACGTCTCGGGGCCCTTCCACAGCAATTCACGGATGCGCACGACCGCCTCGGCGGCACCGTGGAGTCGATCCATTCCGGCGTCTTCCCATTCGATCGAGATCGGCCCGCTGTAGCCGATCGACCTCAGCGCTCGAAACGCGTCCTCCCAGTGCATGTCCCCGTGTCCGGTCGACACGAAATCCCACCCTCGCCGAGGCTCGCCCCAGGGGAGATGTGACCCGAGGATTCCGCTTCGTCCGCTCGCAGGCCGAAGCCGTGTGTCTTTGCAGTCGACATGGTAGATGCGGTCGGCGAAATCAGTGATGAAGCCGATCGTGTCCAATCCCTGCCACAGCAGGTGGCTCGGGTCCCAATTGAGACCGAATGCTTCCCGGTGATCGATGCACTCCAGTGCCCGTACCGTCGTCCAATAGTCGTATGCGATCTCCGATGGATGAACCTCGTGAGCGAAGCGCACCCCCTCACCGTCGAAGACGTCGAGGATGGGATTCCAGCGTTCTGCGAAGTCTTCGTAGCCGGCATCGATGACCTCGGCAGGCACCGGCGGGAACATCGCCACGTACGGCCAGATCTTCGATCCGGTGAACCCGACGACCGTGTCGACCCCGAGTTTTCGGGCCACTCGTGCCGCCCGCTTCATATCCTCCGCCGCTCGTCGGCGAACGCCTTCCGCTTCACCATCTCCCCAGACATAGTCACGCACGATCGCCTGATGGCGAAAGTCGATGGGGTCATCGCAGACGGCCTGCCCCGCCAGGTGGTTAGAGATCGCCCACACCTTGAGTCCGTGCCTGTCCAGAATATCGAGGCGTGACTCCAGGTACGCCGGATCCTCATCGGCTCGGGCCAAATCCAGGTGATCACCCGAGCAGGCGATCTCCAACCCGTCGTATCCCCACGACGCGGCAAGCCGAGCCACCTCCTCGAATGGCAGATCGGCCCATTGACCCGTGAATAGGGTGACTGGATGCGATGAGTCGGTCATTGCTGCTCCTTTGCAGTTGGATTCACTGGGTCGTCCATCTTCGCTGGCTCGTCCATCTTCGCTGGCTCGTTCATGTTCGCTGTCTCGTCGATATTCGCTGCTGTGGAGGCTCGCCGACGCTGCAGTTCGGTCAGAAACTCGGCGCTGGCCCGCGCCAGCTCGTCCTGCGTCTTCGCCAAGGGACGCCAGATGGATGCGGCCACGGCGATGGTGTCGTTGTCTGCGGTGAAGCTCTCCAATGTCAGAGCCCCTGCGTAGGAGATGTCGTCGAGTGCGTCGAAGAAGGCATCCCAGTCCGTATGGTCACCGCCGATGGGTCCGCGATCGTTGCCGCACACCTGCACGACCCGACAGTGAGCGCCGGCGGCTCGGATCGCGGCTGCCGGCGAGCGCTCTTCGATGTTGAGGTGGTAGCTGTCGAGTGCCAGCCCGACTCCGCGTCTCAGCAGAGGCTCCAGGGCCTCAAGTGCCTGGTCGACGGTGTTGATGATGCTAGTCTCATAGCGATTGAGCGGTTCCACGGCCAGGGTCACGGCTCGTTCGGCGGCGTAGTCGGCCACGGGTCGCAGTGCTTCCCGCAGCGTGTCAATGACCTTTCTGCGCTCGTCGGCATCCATCCGCCAGACTCGGCCCGTCGCCGCGGTGAACGGTCCAGCCACGGTGGGTGAACCTACTTGGAGAGCCACATCGACACAATGCCGCAGGTAATCCTGGGTGTCGGCACGGTAGAGCGGGTCGATGAGGTCACGACCTGGCCCCATCGCTCCCACGATCCGGGCACCCATGCCGAACTCAGCGAGCACCTCGGCGGTGACATCTGGATCCCAATCACCCGGGCGCTCGACGGGCAGCTCCAGCAGACCGAACCCGAATCCTCGGGCTCGGTCCGCCAGATCGCCGAGGCTCTCCGTGGTCAGCGGAGATGTCCACACCCAGGTGTTGACGCCGATCTCACGTGGTCTGGTCATGTTGGAACTCCCCGATCAGGGGATGACTCGGTCCTGCCACACCTGCGGGAATCCGGCCATGTCTTCGCCGCCGAACTTCGCATAGTGGCCATCAGGCATTCCCTTGTTCCGGTCGAGGTACTCATCCAGGTCCTCGGCCGTGATCGGGCTCTGGGGCAGCACCCATTCTGTCGGGACTTCCTGGCCCTTGAAGATCTTCTCCGCAGCCAGCAGAGGTGTCCGCCACTGGAAGTTCGTGTACACAGGCGCCAGAGCGGTCATCTCGGTATCCTTCCACTTCCGCAGGAAGCTCAGCTCGTCCTCGCCGGTCATCACCGGATAGTCCTTGCCGGCGTCTTCGAAGGCTTCGATGGCGGAGACGGCGCCGTCTCCCGCGTCCATCCAGATACCCTGAACGTCGCCCTTCGCGAGTTCATCGGAGACGACCTTCTTGATCTCGGCCGGGTCGCCTTCGGTGAAGTAGTCGACGACGTCGATTCCGGCCTCGTCGAAGAGTTTGTCCGCTGCCGCCCAGCGCTGTTCGAGCACGTCGACTCCGGGCAGGATCCGCAGAGCCACGACCTTGTCGCCCTTGCTGAGGTTGTCGATGAGGAACTGTGAGGTGTCGATGCCCCAGGCGAATCCGCCGATGGGGTGGATGAACGTCACGGCACAGTCCGTTTCGACTCCCCGGTCGAAGACGATCACGGGTTTGTCGGTCTTGCAGGCGCGCTCGACGGCCGGCGTGATTGCGGCAGTCGAGTTCGGGGAGATGATGAAGCCGTCGCAGTTGCCTTCGGCAATGAAGTAGTCGATGTCCGCGATCTGCGTGTCATCGTTGTCCTGGGCGTCCCGAGTCTCCATCTCGGTGATGACACCGTCCTGCTTCAGCTCCTTCAGCTGCTCATTCATCGTGATCCACCCGGTTTGGCGCCAGGGGTTGGAGATCGATGCGTTCGCGAAGCACATCTTCTTCCCACCGTCGGATTTGAATTCCGAGGTGTCCCCCATCTCCGGGTTGATCATCTGCAGATAGGGCTTGTCGTCCGGCCCTTCAGGCACGACCTCGCGTTGTTTGAACTGCTGGTCGTAGACCTCTTGGTCGAACCAGTCCTCGGACGGAGCCTCTTCCTGCGCCCCATCGCCTTCGGCCGCCGGTTCCACAGACGGGTCGGTCGTGCACCCCGCCAACGCAATGAGAGCGGCGGCGCTGGCAATGCCGATCGCGCTCCTCAGTCCTCTTCTCATGATGTCCTCTCCCTTGTCATTTCCGTGCGGCATCGTCGCCGCCGGTGAGTTGGATCGGCGAAGCTGCCCCCGCCGAGGTGGTATCCGCCGAAGTGCTCGGCCGCTTGCGTTTCTTCGCGAAGATCACGCCGGAGTATGCAACCGCCGCGATGATGATGGCTCCCTGGATCGCGTCGCGCATGGTCGCTGGCACCGAGGTGAAGTTGAGCAGAGTGAACAGCGACTCGAGTGTGAAGGCACCGATGAGTGCACCGAGAACCGTGCCGCGTCCGCCGCCGAGGACCACTCCTCCCAGGACCACGGCCGTGATCGCAGTGAATTCGTACCCCTGACCGACCGAAGGATGAACTCCGGCATAACCGGCCAGAAGGACTCCGGCCACCGTGGCCGCCAGGGACGAGAGGACGAAGGCGAAAGTCTTCGTTCTCCACACGTTCGCTCCGGCGAAGGCCACCGCCTGCGCGTTGTCGCCGATGGCGACCACGATCCTGCCGTATGGCCGCCGCGAGATCCAAACGGCGAACACGATGACTGCGAGCAGAATGAGAACGGCATAGGGCAGGAGGCCGAGGATGGGGAGTCCTTCGATGCCGCCACGTCCCAGCCGCCGGAAGGATTCGGCGGGGTTACCTGTCGCGGCTCCGCCCGTCCACCACATGACTGCGCCGTGGATGACGAGCATGGTGCCGAGGGTGACGATGAACGAGGGGACCTTGAGCAGCGTCGTCGCCAGCCCGTTGACGATGCCGACTACGATGCCGATGACCAGCATGAGGAGGAGCACCGGCACGGTCTTCGAGTCGTCCTCGCCGATGAGATGCCCCGCGGTCATCACCTGGGCGGTGACCACTGCTCCCATCGACAGGTCGAACTCACCGCTGACGATGACGAAGTACTGGCCGATGGCGACGATGGCCACGGGCGAGACCCGCTGGATGAAGCGCATGAGTGCCCCGGGTTCTGCGAAGCCCGGATTGAGGACCACGATGGCGATGAGAAGGACGATGAGGAGGACTACCACGGCTCCACGCGGATCCGCGGCCCGCTCGAGCAGGCGACGAAGTCCCCCGTCGCCGAGGTGGGTCTGGGCAGCACTCGAATTCATCCTCGGCTCCCCTCATGATCACTGCGCACTCCGTCTGCGTCAGCGGGCGCCGACTCGGCGGTGGACGCTGGCCCTGCGGCGGGCGCAGATTCTGCAGCCGACTCTGGGTCTGCAGCGGACACAGGCCCTACAGCGGGCACCGACTTTGCGGCCGGAACCGCTCCGGCAGCGATATTGGGTCCGGTAGGTGAGTCGGCGAAGCGGATTCTGCGAGCGATGACACGACGGCGAGCATAGAGCGCAACGGCGATGATGATGACGAGTCCACGGATGACGTCCTTGAGGAATGGGTTGAACTGCATGACGCTCATGAGGTTGTCGAGGACCGCGAAGATCGCGACGCCGCCGATGGTTCCCCAAATCGAGCCACGCCCACCCATCAGCACAGTTCCGCCGAGGACCACCGCCGCGATCGAAAGCAGATCGTAGCTGCCTTGGGAGCCGACAGTCGGGCTGCCGACCCCCAGGCGACTCGCCAACAGCAGGCCCGCCAGTCCGGCGCAGACGGAACTGCCGATGTGGGCGCCGATCAGCGGCAGACGCTGCCGAACGCCGGAGAGTCGCGCGACTTCCGAGTTGCCGCCGACAGCGAAGAGATGGTGCCCGAACCTGGTTCGGACTAAGAGGAAGGCCACGAGCCCGGCAAGGGCGAGCATCACGATCGTCGAGATCGGAACCGGTCCGACGCCGGTCGCACCGAAGAGTTGGAACGACCAGGGAACACTGCCTTCTGTGCCCTGATAGTTCGTGTCCAGATACCCTTTGAGGATGAGTCCGACCCCAAGGGTCGCAACGAATCCGTGAACTCCGAGGACGGTGACGATGAGACCATTGGCCAGCCCGATGCAGGCCGTGACCACCAGCGTCAGCAGCACTGCGGGAACCACCATCGCATCGCTGCCATTCATCGTCTGTGCCGCGACCAGACTGGCCAGGCTCATGACATAGGGAACCGACAGATCCAGGGAAGCTCCGAGGATCACCAGTGTCTGTCCGATGGCGACGAATCCCAACACGCTCATCCCCGTGAGAATGTCACGGATATTTCCCGGACTGAAGAAGTTACGACCGGTCGTAGCGACCAGGACGGCACCGATGATGAGCACTCCGATGAGCGCGAGGTAGACGAGAGCGGTGGTATCGAGGCGACGCAGATAAGCACTCATCGCTCCCCCACCACCCGAGGATCATCGCTGGCTGCACGCGCATCATCGCTGACCACCTGGGCCTCGGTTCCAGTGGCCAGAGTCAGGACCTCTTCCTCCGTCGAACTCGGAGGAAGCTCTCCGGCAATGCGACCGTCGGACATGACGAGGATCCGGTCGGACATTCCCAAGACCTCCGGGAGCTCGCTGGAGACGAGAATGATCGCCACACCTCGGCGGGCGAGGCTGCGGATCAGTGTGTAGACCGCGACCTTCGCACCGACATCGATTCCTCGCGTCGGTTCGTCGAGCAGCACCACGCGTGGGGAGGTGGCCAGCCATTTGGCCAGCACGACCTTCTGTTGATTGCCTCCCGACAGTGCTCGGACCTCCTGGTCCGCATTGCGGCTGATGACCTCGAGCGATTCGAGGATTTCTGGAATCTTGGCGCGCATGCCCGAAGTGCGAGAGGGGAACACCGAACGGATCGCCAGCAGCGCATTGTCGCGAATGGACTGGGAGAGCACCAGACCGGTGCCCTTGCGATCCTCCGTGACCAGGGCCAGACCCTGCCGGACTCCCTGTCGGGCAGTGGCGATGCGCACCGTCCTCCCGTCGAGGCGCAACATCCCGCGAGTGAATGGCTCGGCGCCGAAGAGCGCGGACAGCAGCTCCGAACGACCCGAACCCTGCAGCCCAGAGAGGCCGAGGATCTCGCCGGCACGAAGGTCCAAGGTGATGTCATCGAGCTGCTCGTTGCCTCCACCGGTCACCGAGAGCACGGTGTCACCGATCTGTGTTCCCGCCTCGGGGTAGGGGAAGAACGCGCTGATGGGTCTGCCGACCATGGCACGCACAAGCCCAGCCTGATCCATCTCGGCCGCCGGCCTGCTGGTGATGAGAGCACCGTCCTTCATCACGGTGATCGTGTCGCAGAGATCGAAGACCTCCTGCAGTCGGTGCGAGACGTAGATGATCGCCACACCTTTGGACGTCAGCGCTTCGATGACCCTGTAGAGGACAGCGACCTCATTGTCAGACAGTGCTGCGGTGGGTTCGTCCATGGAGATCACCCGAGCGTCCACGGAGAGCGCCTTGATGATCTCGACGATCTGCTGTTCGGCCACGGTCAGCCAGCCGACCTTCGCATCGGGGGTGATTCCCTCTACGGCGAGGTCGTCGAGAAGGGCCTGAGTCCTAGTTCGCATCGTGGCCACATCGACAAGTCCGCGCCTTCGGGGCTCGCGTCCTAAGAAGACGTTCTGTGCGACGGTTCGATCGGGCAGGAGATTGAATTCCTGGAACACGGTGGCCACGCCTGCGCGCCCGGCGTCGACGGGATGGGCGAAGTCGACGATCTCCCCATCGATGCGCACCTCGCCGCCATCCCTGCGGTAGACACCGGCGATGATCTTCATCAGGGTCGACTTTCCGGCCCCGTTCTCACCAACGAGGCCATGGACCGTACCGGCATGGACCTCGAGGGCAATATCGTGGAGCACTTCGACTCCGAAGAACTGCTTGCGGATCCCCTTGGCACTGAGCACCGGTGTCTGAGTCATCGCTGTTCGACCTCGACCCACCCACGTTCGGTCGCCGACTCGAGCACGGCCTCGGTCACCAGTGCCGCACGAACGCCGTCGGCCAAGGTCGGCACACCTTCACGTTCTTCACCGGCGAAGACAGCGTAGGAATCGGCGACGAACGCGTTGAACGCATCCTGATAGCCCTGCGGATGTCCTGCCGGGACCGTACACAGCCGGGCGGCATCGGGAGAGAGGATGTCGGGGTCACGCATCAGGAGCTGACTGCCGGATCGGCGGCCTACCCACAGCTCCTCCGGCCGCTCCTGGGCGAACCGCAGACTCTCCTTCGACCCTGCGACCTCGATGACGAGGCCGTTCTTACGCCCTGGTGCCAGCTGGGAGATGAGCACCGAACCGATTCCGCCTCCGCTCATCTCGACCGTCAGCGCTACCGTGTCTTCCGTGGTCACCGCGGCGCCACCTCGGCGGGGATGGACGGTTCTCGTCGTTGCGACCAAGGACACGATGGCCTCGTCAGTGATGAACTCGAGGAGATCGACGAGGTGGGAGCCGATGTCCGCGAATGCGCGGGACGGCCCTCCGGAACCGGAATCGACGCGCCAGTTGTCGTCCTCGGCGTTGAGCATCCAATCCTGAAGATAGCTGGCATCGATGGTCAGAAGAGCCCCGACATCTCCGCGTCGAATTCGGGCTCGAGCCTCGCGCACCATCGGGTGATAGCGGTAGACGAACGGGACTGTTCCGCCCAGTCCGAGGGCGCTCGCACGGTCGCTGATGGTGCGCGCGGTGGCAGCATCGACGGCCAGCGGCTTCTCGCAGATGATGTGGAAACCCGCGTCGAGAGCACGCAGTGAGTGTTCGGCATGGGTGCTGTTAGGAGTGCAGACGTGGACGACATCGAGGTCGTGGTCGAAGAAGTCGGCACCGGTCACGGCTGCTTTATAGCCCAACTCCATCGCGGCCCTCCGGCTACCCGCTGCGCTCGAGGTTGCGATCACGTCGAGGCGAGCTCCGACGGTGCGAGCGGCACGAGTGTGTGTACGGGCCATGAAGCCGCCGCCCACCATCCCGATTCGCGGAGGTGAGGCAGAAGCCTGGGCGACAATGTCCATGAACCATTCTGACGCCAGTTTGCCTACTTTTGTCAAGCAAATTTTAAAAGTATGTTCACAATCGTCATCTTTAGGCAATGACAATTACGGAATGTGTTTTACTGAAGGGATGAACCAGGCGACCGTTTCGCAAGCCCCAGACCTGTCGCATGCCGGCGGGCTCTTCCAGCTTCTGCGTGACGGACAGCCGCGGACTCGGGCCGATCTGGCTCAATCGACCGGCCTCTCGCGTCCCACCGTCGCACAGAGAATCGACCAACTGCTCAGCCTCGGGCTCATCACCCCGGTCAGTGACGCCGTATCCACAGGGGGCCGTCCGAGCTCCCAGTTCGCCTTCAATCCTCAGGCTCGGGTCGTCGTCGCTGCGGACTTCGGTGCCTCACACGCTCGGCTGGCGGTAACGGACCTGACCGGCACTGTCTTTGCGGAGCTCGGCGAGGAACGCGAGATCTCCGAGGGACCTGTCGGTGCCATCGAGTGGCTGACCACCTCGGCGCTGCGTCTGCTCGAGGAGGCCGACCGAAGCTCCGCGGACGTGGTCGGGGTGGGCATCGGGCTGCCCGGACCGGTCGAGTTCTCAACCGGGCGCCCGATCAATCCGCCGATCATGCCCGGCTGGGACCGGTTCGATCTGCCAGGAGCTCTCAAAGAGACGTTCTCCGCCCCGGTCCTCGTCGACAACGACGTCAACATCATGGCCCTCGGTGAGCAGACATCGGCCTGGCCCGACACCACCGATCTCATCTTCGTCAAGGTCGCGACCGGCATCGGAGCCGGAATCATCTCCGGCGGCTCTCTGCGCCGCGGATCCCACGGCGCCGCAGGAGACATCGGCCACGTCGCCCTACCTCGCGCAGCCGATATTCCATGCGCCTGCGGCAATCGCGGATGCTTGGAGGCAGTCGCCTCTGGACGGGCGATCGCTCGCGAGCTAGCACAATCGGGGTTGGCAGCCACGACACCGGCCGACGTGGTGGGACTCGTCAAGGCAGGTGACCTGCAGGCGATACAGGCGGTCCGTCAAGCCGGCCGCGACCTCGGCGAGGTGCTCACCACCTGCGTGAGCCTGATGAATCCCTCGCTCATTCTCATCGGCGGGACCATGGCTCAAGCGGCCGAACACCTCGTGGCCGGAGTTCGCGAAGTCGTCTATGCGCGCTCCATCCCGTTGTCGACCGAGCATCTGACGATCGCCCCATCGCGGGCGGCCGGAGATGCCGCGATCCTGGGTGCAGCTCGTCTAGCCATCGACGCGGCTTTGTCGCCCGACCGGATTGCCGCCGCGCTCAGCCGATAGCCGCAGTGAGGAAGGTCCCACACGCCCCACTCCTCCTCAGTGCCTGTTCCACGAGGTCGCACCCTTACCATAGGAAGTGCGCACCCCCAAGAAACAGCGCCCTTTCAACAAAGGAGTCCCCTCTTGCCCCATAATCGAGCTTTCGCCCAAGTCGATGTCTTCTCCAGCGAGCCCTATCGCGGCAACCCTGTGGCTGTGATCCTCGATGCCGACGGGCTGACCGATGAGGACATGGCTCGGATCGCGAATTGGACGAACCTCTCGGAGACCACCTTCGTCCTCCCACCCAGTGACCCTCGCGCCGATTACCGCCTGCGAATCTTCACACCTGCCCGTGAGCTCCCCTTCGCAGGCCACCCCACCCTCGGCTCGGCGGCCGCATGGCTCGAGGCCGGAGGCATTCCGCGCAACGAGGGAACAGTGGTCCAGGAGTGCGGTGCCGGGCTCGTCAACCTTCGCCGAGGTGGCCAGACCTTATCTTTCGCCGCTCCCGACCCGATTCGCACCGGCGACCTCGACGAAGGCTTAGTCGAGCAGATCGCCGCAGCACTCCACATCGAGCGCGCCGAGATCCTCGGTCACCAATGGGTCGACAACGGACCCGGCTGGGCAGCGGTGAGACTGACGAGTGCGCAGCAGGTCCTGGGCCTCAAGCCCGACTTCTCGCAGATTCCCGACATCAAACTCGGCGTGCTGGGCTCCCACCCCGACGACAGCGACCATGAGTACGAGATCCGTGCATTCGTCCCCGGCGCAGGGGTCGCCGAAGATCCTGTGACGGGCAGCCTCAACGCTTCGGTCGCGCAATGGCTCATCGGTTCGAGCCTGGCACCGTCGAAGTACACCGTCACCCAGGGCACAGTGCTGGGACGAGCCGGAGTCATCTCGATCTCCCAGGAAGACGGTGAAGTCTGGGTCGGCGGACCCACGTCCGTGTGCTTCCGAGGGACGGCGTTCGCATGAGCCCTACCGACAAGAAGCCGGTCACCGGGATCAGGCACAACAAACGCCATACGCCGGACAAGCCGCTGCGAATCTTCCACGGCAGAATGTACTTCGCCCTCCAGGCCCTTGCAGGAGCCGCCTGGTGGCTCGGAGTCATCACTCTGCCTGCAGTGTGCGATGCGACACTGGGCGGCCTCGACCCGCTGCTCGTCTCCATCATCGACATCCCGCTCTTCGTCATCGGCTCTGCCCTGTCAGCCCTCAACTTCCGCTGGGCCGTGTGGATCGCCGCCTCCTGGACCACCCTCGTCGCGGTCTTCATGGTCATCTATGCCACCGTGACCACCGAGGCGGGACTGGGCGCAGTCCTCATGGTGGCCGCCGCACTCGGCAGCGTCATCGCCGGGACACTCATGATCCTCGGAAAGATTCCGTCTGATCGGCTCATTGCCGGTCCGTTCGCCTTCCGCAGCTCGCACACCCGCATCCGCGGCCAGCTGCTGGTGCGGACCACGATCCAACTGGTGATCTTCTGGGGTGTGTTCCTCGTGGTACTGCCCGCGATCATCAATTCCTTCGAAGACCGCTGGAACCTGGCGGTGAAGTTCCCGATCCTCGTGATCGTGGCCGGCTTCGCCCTCCTTGCCCTCTTCAGCGTCCTGGGCGTGTGGTCGGCGCGGGCCGTGGCGAACTTCGGTTCGGGTACGCCGTTGCCTGCCGCGATGGCGAACCACCTCGTCGTCCGTGGCCCCTACGCCTTCGTCCGGAACCCGATGGCGATCGCCGGCATCGGCCAGGGTGTGGCGATCGGCATCTTCATCGGCTCCTGGATGGTCATCGTCTACGCCCTGGTCGGATCCCTGCTGTGGAACTGGCTGATCCGACCGCACGAGGAAGCCGACCTGCGTCAGCGCTTCGGCGCCGAGTACGACGACTACGCTGCACGTGTCTCCTGCTGGATTCCGCACTTCTCCAGTTCTGACGACGACTCCGACGACACCACGGACGACAATTCAGACGATGGTGCCGACGATGACTTCGGCGACAGCTTGGGCGATCGCGAGAAGTAGTGCTCAGCTCGCGTCGTGGACCGTCACCGCATAACCTTCAGGATCGACGAAGGTGAAGGTCAGCCCGAAGGGACTCGGCGCGGGCGCACGCAGAATCTCGACGCCTGAGGCGGCGAGACTATCGTGCAGTGCCTGTGAGTCATCGCAACTGAACCACAGTGCGACTCCGGTGCCTGGTCGCTCGACCGAGTCGAGATCAACATCGGGCAGAGGCTCACGGACGGCGAATGGTATCGGTGAGGTGGCGAAGAGAACTGCACCGGGAGGCGCTGTCGGCGCCCGCTTGAGTCCGATCTGCGTTTCGTAGAATTCGGCCGCCTTCTCAAGGTCTCGTACTTGAAGTGCAAGGAAATCCGGTCCTGTCACTGTCATGATCGCTCCAATCTCCTGTTCCTGCTTCCAATGTCAGTGTGCTGACATAATCAATGTATGTCAGAATACTTACATGAGTCAAGAGTCAATTGCTCCCGGCGCCCTCGAAGCGATGATCGGCTACCAGCTCAAGCACCTGCAGTCGGTCCTGCGCTCACGCATGGACGAGACACTGCGGCCTTTGGGCCTCTCAACCCCGCAGTATGCCTGCCTCGAGCTGCTGCGTCGGTCCCCGGGAGCGTCGAACTCCGAACTCGCCCGCGGGGCATTCGTCACCCGACAGACGATGAACACCCTGTTGAGAAGTTTGCAGGACAGTGGTCTCGTGACGCGTGCAACGAAGGCCGAAACAGGCAGGGCCCTGCCGACGACCCTGACCACCGAGGGAGGCGAGGCCCTCGATCAGGCCGTCGAACGGGTCGAGAGGATCTCCGCACTCATGGTCTCCACACTCGCTCCCGAACTGAAGGCCCACCTCGGCGAGGCTCTCGACCTGTGCATCGGCGCCCTCGAAAACGAGGATCCGAAGAGCACACCTACGTGAGCTGAGATCGTCGAGCTTGAGGATTGAGGCCGCAGAGACGCCCGTCTTCAACGCACCACGCGGTCGGTCTCGTCCGGGTCGCCTCGCGAGGGCAGCAGGATCATGAGGACCAGCGCGAGGACAGCACCGATTCCGGCCCCGAGCGTGTTCGTGATGAGGTCGCTGATCGTGGCGTAGCGGGTGGGTGAGAGCAGTGTCGCCTGGGTTCCCTCGATCAGGCAGGTGAACACCGCGCCGGCCACCCAGCCGACCCACCAGCGCCTGCGACCCTTGTGCAGTGCGATCAGGAACCCGAACGGAACGAACATGGCGACATTCGCCAACTTTTCGACGAGCGTATAGGTCAGCCACGATGTCACCTGATGATCGGCGAAGAACTGGAGCAGCCTGCCGATCGGGCCAGCAGGGCCGGTGTCGAGCTGCATCGGGGTCAAGGTCACGAAGCCGATGAACAGGGTATAGAGGATCAGCAGCACAAGGGGCGCATCGCCCATCCGCCCACGCCTGCCTGTCATGCGATTCAGACTACCCGTACATCTTTAAGGCAGCACATGCATTGCGGTCTCCCGCAGTCCTCGTATTCTGCGCACCCGTCGACCCCCGGCCAACGGTGACCGCCTAGGTGAGACGATCAGACGTTCGCAACCACCTCGGCGCCCTCGAAGTCCGCGGTGTCGATGACGGCGCGGAAGTACACGTCGCCGGCGACGACGCGCTCGTAGGTCGCATCCGCCTCGTCGATGCCGACGGTCTCGATCTTCGCCGCGATGTCGTGCTTCGCGCAGAAGTCGAGCATCTCCTGGGTCTCGGCGATGCCGCCGATCATCGATCCGGCCAGCACCTTGGAGCCGCCGATGACGGAGGCGAAGGACAGCTGCTGCTTCTCCGGAGGCAGGCCGACGACGGTCATGACTCCGCGCGGCTTGAGCAGGCTCAGGTATTTGTCGACGGGAATGCCGGCGCTGATCGTGTTGAGGATGAGGTCGAACTCTCCACGGTGCTGGCTGAAGAAGTCATCGCCTGTCGTGGCGAGCATCTGCTTCGCGCCGAGCTCGAGCGCCGCCTTCTCCTTATTCAGGGTGCGGGAAAGGACGGTGACCTCGGCCCCCATAGCGACAGCGATCTGGACACCCATGTGGCCGAGTCCGCCGAGACCCAGAACGGCGACCTTCTTGGGTGCACCGTCCTTGCTTTCACCTGCACCCCAACGGTTGAGCGGAGCGTAAGTGGTGATGCCGGCGCAGAGCAGTGGGGCTGCGACGTCGAAATCGAGGGCGTCGGGAATGCGGCACACGAAGCGCTCGTTGACAACGACCTTCTCGGCGTAGCCGCCTTGGGTGATGGTGCCGTCGACGTCAGGGGCGTTGTAGGTGCCGACGCTGCCGTTGAGGCAGTTCTGTTCCTGTCCGGCGCGGCATTCTTCACATTCGCCGCAGGAATCGACCATGCAGCCTACGCCCACCCGGTCGCCGACCTTCCAACCGGTGACATCACTGCCGACGGCTTCGACGACGCCGGCAATCTCGTGGCCGACGGTCAGAGGGAAGCTCGCCTCACCCCATTCATTGCGGATGGTGTGGATGTCACTGTGGCAGATCCCGGCGGCCTTGATGTCGATGACCACGTCATCGGGCCGAGGATCGCGGCGTTCGATGTTCGCGACGCGGAAGGGCTCGTCAGGGCCGGTCTTCTGCAGTGCTTTGACGGTGAAGGTCATGAAAACTCCTCTGTGCTGTGGCGACTCCGAGTGCTGTAGCGACTCCGCTGCGGGGCCGCGGATACCTTACATGCAGCACCGATTATCTGTCGCGTATTCCGGGGCCCACCCGTGATCTCTGCGACAGCTGATGTCCCTGCACAGTCCGCTGCCGGTTCGTCGCCCGCTAGTCGTTTGCCGTCCCCTAGTCCTTCGCGGCCCGCTCGGAGATCGTGAGGTCGAGGGGGAAGTCGACAGGTGCATTGCCGAATAGGAGCTTCCCCGCCGAGGCGGCCGCTTCCCTGATCGCTTCCGCCGCGGCTTCGGCCTGCTGGGCCGGCGCGTGCACGATGACCTCATCGTGAAGGAAGAACACCAGGTGAGCCCGCCGGGAGAACACCGGTCCCGAGGCTGCGGCCACGTGACCCACCGGCTCCCCCGCCGACGCGGTGCCCGGGTTCCCGTCATCGACGCTCGGCAGCTGTGACAACCGCAGTCTCAGGTCGGCCAACCAGGCCAACGCCCATTCGGCGGCGGTGCCTTGAACAACGAAGTTGCGGGTGAAGCGGCCTTGATCACCGGCGGCACGACGGGCCCGGTTCTCATCCGCCGGTGTGGCGTCGAACTGGTTGGCCGCGGACTGGACTCGTCGCCAGCCTTCGCCTGGCACCGGAGAGGTTCGACCCAGCCATGTGGACACGACGCCTCCGGCCGCGCCCACCTCGGCGGCGGAGTCGACCAGGCCCATTGCGGCGGGGAAACTAGTGCGCAGGCGGGGCACGAGCCGACCACTGTCACCCGTCGTCGAACCGTACATCGCGCCGAGCACGGCGATCTTCGCTTCCTGCCGGGTGGCGACGATGCCTTCGTCGACGAGGCCCGAGTAGAGGTCACGGCCACGCCCGGCCTCGGCCATGGCCCGATCACCGGACATGGCGGCGAGTGCGCGTGGCTCCAGCTGGGCGACATCGGCTGAGACCAGACGCCACCCCGGGTCCGCACGCAGTGCCGGCCGCAGCTGACGGGGAATCTGCAGGGCCCCGCCACCGCTGGCCGCCCAGCGTCCGGTGACGACGCCTCCGGGAACGTAGACGGGACGGTACCGACCCTCGCTGACCCATTCGTCGAGCCAATGCCAACCATTGGCAGAGAGCAGACGAGACTGCTTCTTGTACTGCAGCAGGGGTGCGATGGCCGGGTGTTCGCTCTGTTCGAGCTCCCATTTCGAGGTCGAGGCGACGTTGATTCCGGCACTGTGCAAAGAGTGGAGGAGTTTGACGTGGGAGTCCAGATTTGCCCGCGGATCATCCAGAGCGGTCCGCACCTCCTCGGCGACGGCGAGCATCTTGGCCGGCTTCGCATCGCGGGCCGGACGGGGTCCGAGCTCCTCAGCGAGGATGCGGTCGTGTTCGGCAACGTCCCAGGGCACCCCGGCCGCCTGCATCTCTGCGGCCACCAGCCCACCGGCGGACTCCGCGGCCAGCAGCAGACGCAGCCGACCAGGATCGGAGGCAGTCTGCAGGGCCGTGGACTGACGTGCGAATTCGGCCAGCGCAGACTCGATGTCGTGCGGGACCGTTTTGATGTGGCTGCGTCGCTCGGTGACCTCGAACAGTGCCTCCGCCTCCGGCGCGGTCGGTGCGCTCACTGGGCCCGCGTCCCATTCTTCGGCGCCGGCGACGTCGCTGCGGTCGCTCACGAGTTCCGAGCGCATGAGGATCGCGTGGGCCAGCCGCAGGTCATAGCAGCGTTCGATCTGCACACCGGCAGCCAGCAGGGCTGGGTACCAGTTCGGAGTGTCACTGAAGACCCACCTCGGCCGCCCCTGTGCTTCACATTCGCGCACGAACCTGGGCAGCTCATCGGCGCCGAGGTGGTGGCTGCCGATCCGCTGTCGGGCACCGTCGAGGTCGACGACGGCGATCTTCGACCCCATACCCCGCACGCCGCCGAGGGCGCTGTCGGGAGCACGTCCGATCACGCACCATTCAGGCATGTCGGTGGCTGGGTTGGTCATGCCTCAACAGTACTGCGAAGGATGGACGTGGCCGCGACCGTGGGTCCGGCGCCAGCCCCACCAGAACGCACACGAACTCTGGTGTCGATGAAGCAGATGGTGGAGTATCGCGTGACTCCTCTGCTGCGGCGGACGATTGCAAAGCGCTGAGGCTCTCGCGCAACAGGTGAATTCCGGTAATAATAGTCCTCAACGTGTCGAATCGACGTGTACTCAGTCGTCTCAATGATGAGCGACCGAAACGCGGTCGCACATGAGATGAACGGAGCGAAACAATGCGCTGCTCACTGGTCTTCCACGCACCCGAACCCCACGAAGTCGGCCACCAGCCCTCCCCCGAGGTGATCGAAGAGATGCAGAAGCTGATGTCCGACTACGCCGATGCTCTCTACTCCGCAGGAGTCTTCGTCGCCGCCGAGATGCTCGAACCGCAGGCAAAGACGACAACCATCACTCGCCGAGGTGGCTGTGTCGTCATCGAGGACGGTCCCTTCGCAGCAACGAAGGAGGCGCTGGCCGGAGTCTTCGTCATCGACGTCGAGAGCCGAGACGCGACCCTGGCCTGGGCAGAGAAGTTCCCCGGGACCAGCTATGGAGTCGTCGAGGTCAGAGCGGCGGCAGTCTCCTATATAGACGGTCACTGGGTACAGCCCTGAGCTCGGCTCCCGAACGCGGCGTGGATGTGTGGCGGGAGCGCGGAGTCCCGACGAATCTCGAGGGGGTGGCTCTATCGGGTTGCCCTCAATACACGAAAGGACGTGCTGCCTGATCGACGCCTCGAACTTCTGGGCGCATGCGCTCACCCGGACATCGATCCGGGAGTCAGACCGCTGCGCATGCTCTCTGCAGTCATGCGACCCGGAAGGTGATCCAACAGGCCAACATATACGTTCAGCCCTATCGATATAGGTCAGCGTATACTGTATGGTCAGTATATGCTGACTATTGCTTCTCGCGTCGACGTGATGAACCGTCTGGGTCGAGCCATGGCCGATTCAACCCGCTCGCGAATCCTGCTCTCGCTGTTGGACTTTCCCAGATATCCTGCGCAGCTCGCGCGCGATCTGGATCTGACCAGGACGAACGTCTCAAATCATCTCGCCTGTCTGCGCGGATGCGGAATAGTTGTTGCCGAGGCTGAGGGGCGACAGACCAGATACGAGATCGCGGATCCCCACATCAGCTCGGCCCTCAACAGTCTGCTCGACGTCACTCTCGCAGTCGACGAGAGCGCCCCCTGCCTCAACCCCTCCTGCACCGTGCCCGGCTGCTGCGATCGCGAACCTGCCGAGGACCATGACAGTGGGACCAAGGCGTGAGCAACACGGCTGTTCCCATAGCTCCACCACGCGTACAGGTTCTGCGTCGACGCATCAGGATCGTCGTGGCCATCACCATCACTTGGAACGTCATCGAAGCCGTTGTGGCTCTCATCGCAGGTGGGGCAGCCTCGTCGGCGGCTCTCATCGGGTTCGGGCTCGACTCGATCGTCGAAGTCCTCTCCGCGGCAGCCGTGGCATGGCAATTCGCAGCGCCCGACCCCGAGCGGAGGGAGAAGACGGCCCTGCGCGTGATCGCGGTGTCCTTCTTCGCCCTGGCAATCTACGTCAGCGTCGATGCGATCGCCTCCCTGACCGGTTGGCGCGATCCAGAGCATTCCACCGTCGGCATCGTCATCGCCGCGCTGAGCCTTCTCGTCATGCCGTTCCTCAGCTGGTTCGAACGTCGCACGGGTCGCGAACTCGGGTCCGCCTCGGCGATCGCAGATTCCAAACAGACCTTGATCTGCACGTATCTCTCTGCCGCTCTGCTCGCAGGATTGCTGCTCAACAGCATCATCGGGTGGGCATGGGCGGACTCCGTCGCTGCTCTCGTGATCGCCGTCTTCGCCATCAGAGAGGGCATCGAAGCATGGCGCGGGGATGCCTGCTGCGCCGCACCGGTGTCTGTGCTCACCGGCGAGCACGAGGCCGACGGCTGTGCTGGCGAGCGCTGTCAGGATTGACCTCGGCAGACTGTGCGCCCAGGACTCAGGGCGATTTCTCACTTCACCGACAACCCCACCCCGGTCAGCTCCTCAGAGATGGTCCATATCCGGTCAGCCTCCTTGCTGATCGGGCTTGGTACTCAGCAGTCTGCTCGGACAGGCATAGGCGGTTTCCGTCGCCGGTCTCGTCTCCGTGCCCTCGCCCGGCAGCAGAACCGGATTACGGCATAGGATGGAACAACCATGACCGAAACACAGAATCACGCCCCTTGCACGAGGTCATCAGCGATCGACCTCGACCGCGACGACACCCCCTGACTTCGCGCCGCATGCACAATTCCTCTCCGACCGACCCAAGCGCCCCCTCCAATGCGCGAGGCGCTGGGCTCGGAAATCCAGCAGAGGGCCACGCCCATGCAAAGGCGATACTCTTCGGCGAACACGCCGTGGTCTACGGAGCCCCTGCACTCGCCGTCCCTCTTCACGGACTCGGAGCACAGGCCGACATTCGCCTCACCCCTGGTCGGGAGACGCGCATCGACAGCCAACTGTTCTCCGGCACTGCCCAGGCGGCACCACCTCAGATGGGGCCCGTGGTCGCCGGACTGTGCGCGGCCCTCGAGGCCACAGGTGATGAGACCGCCGAGGTCCAGGTCGGCATTCGCAGTGCGATTCCCCATAGTCGCGGCCTTGGATCGAGCGCCGCAGTTGCCACCGCGATCGCACGGGCAGTGGCTGATCTCCGTGGGAAGGTCCTCGACCGTGACGCTCTCCACGCCGTCGTGGCGAGGGCGGAATCTGTTGCGCACGGTCGCCCCAGCGGAATCGATGCATGGGCTGTCGCATCTCAGGTGCCCATAAGGTTCCAAAGCGGTCGGGCCGCAGCGATCGACGTCGGCAGGCGACTGATCTTCGTGGTCGCAGACTCCGGCCTGCAAGGCTCCACCGCCGAGGCGGTCGCCGGGGTTCGCGAACTTCGCGCCGCACAGCCGAAGATCGTTGAGACCGCGATCTCCCACCTCGCGGAACTCACGGAGCACGCGGTCGATGACGTTCGGTCCGGCGACCGCGCCACGCTCGGGTCGCGAATGCTCGACGCACACAAGCTGCTGAGGAGCATCGGAGTCAGCAGCCCGGCCCTCGATGCGCTCGTCGAGGCAGCCCTTGGAGCCGGAGCGCACGGCGCCAAACTCACCGGAGGCGGCCTCGGTGGCTGCGTCCTCGCTCTCGCCGACTCGGACGAACAGGCCGAACGCTTGGCGCTCGCGCTTCGCACCGCCGGAGCACCGCGCACCTGGACAACGGAGGTATCCACGACATGAGAACCACAACCGCCCGCGCCTATCCGAACATCGCCCTCATCAAATACTGGGGCAAGCGCGACGAGTCCCGCATTCTCCCGGCGGCGGGCAGCCTGTCGGTGACGCTCGACGCCTTCGAAACGACGACCACGGTCGTGCCGAATCCTGCCGGTGATGCCGACAGCTTGGAACTCGACGGCCAACCCGCCGACGAGGAGCAGACACGACGCACTACCGCGTTTCTCGACCACGTCCGTTCCCTCGCAGGCTCCGAGCAGCCGGTGATCGTTCGCTCGCGCAACTCCGTGCCCACGGGAGCTGGCCTCGCTTCATCTGCATCCGGGTTCGCCGCCCTTGCGACTGCGGCCGCCGCTGCCTTCGAGCTCGACCTCGACACCCGCGCTCTCAGCCGGCTCGCCCGGCTCGGCTCGGGCTCGGCCTGCCGCTCCGTCGTGCCCAGGGTGGCCGTGTGGCACGCGGGTGATGATCAGGCTTCGTACGCCGAGCCCGTCGACGCACCGGATATGCGGATGGTGGTCGTCACCGTTGACCGGGGTCGAAAACCGGTGTCGAGTCGCGCAGCCATGCGCCTGACCGCCGCCACCTCTCCCTTCTACGATGCCTGGGTGAGTTCGACCGAGGACAGCCTGGCGGCAATGATCGACGCCTGTCGAGATGGCGATTTCACGAGAATTGGTGAGATCACGGAGTCGCATGCACTGAGAATGCATGCTCTCATTCAGTCGACGACTCCGCCCATCCGGTTCCTCCGGCCTCAGAGCGTGGCCATCTTCGACGCGGTCGAGAAGTTACGCGAGAACGGACTTGAGGCCTACTCCACAGCAGATGCAGGGCCCAATGTCATCGTCCTCGTACGACCAGAGAACGCCGAGGCCGTGGCTGCGGCCCTCGACGGACTCGGTGAGCTCCGAATCGTCGGCCCCGGACCGGGAGCCCATCCGCTGCCCGAGGGTTCCGAGGTGCCCGCAGCGACAGAGGGGATCTCATGATCGAGACGCGTGCACCAGGCAAGCTCTTCGTCGCCGGCGAATACGCCGTCGTCGAACCCGGCCAACCCGCCGTGCTCGTCGCCGTGGACCGGTATATCACCGTCCGGCTCACCGAAAGCCGAGATGCCGGCCGCATCCACTCCAGCGAATACGGTCAGACCCCGCTGGTCTGGTTCCGCGAGGCAGACAGCCAGAGCATCGTGCTCGACCACCGGCCCACAGACTATGTGCTCGCTGCGATCTCGGTCGTCGAAGAGCTGCGGGCAGAGATGGGGACACCGCCGCGGTACTTCGACCTCGATATCTCCAGCGAGCTCGACGATGCCAGCGGACGGAAATTCGGTCTCGGCTCTTCGGCCGCGGTCACGACTGCCACGATCGCCGCCCTCGACGAGTTCTACACATTGGGCTTGACTCGGACCGAACGCTATAAGCTCGCTGTTCTGGCCACGATCGCCATCTCTCCCAACGCCTCGGGCGGGGATCTCGCAGCGAGCACCTTCGGAGGGTGGATCCGCTACTCTTCACCCGACCGCGCGGCCCTGAAACTCCACCGCGAAGTCCACGGAGTCGCCTCGGCGCTGCACTGCAGCGAATGGCTTGGGTCAGGGGCCACCCGCGTCAGCCCACCTGACTCCCTGCACCTGCTCGTCGGCTGGACCGGTTCCCCGGCCTCGACTGACCATCTCGTCAAGCGCGTGCACACCCCGGGCAGGGAGAAGGCGCGTCCCTTCGAGTCGTTCACCGACGAGAGCCGGCTCGCGGTCAATGCACTCGTCGCCGCCTTCGACGAGGATGATGCGATCGGCGCCCTCGACCGCATCCGGCAGGCACGCCGACTGCTGCAGCGACTCGGCGAGTCCTCCGACAGCCAGATCGAGACCGAACAGCTGGCCGCGTTGTGCGATATCGCCGAAACCTACGGTGCCGCGGCCAAACCCTCAGGCGCCGGCGGAGGAGACTGCGGCATCGCCCTCTCCGACGCCGAACTGCCCACGATCGACATCCTCCGCGAGTGGGAGCGCCACGGCATCCGCCGGCTCAGCCTGACCCCGCACCGACCCGAAGGCAGCATCGATGACTTCTGAGAGTCCCCAGGCCCGTTCCGCCCGCGCGACACGCAAGGACGATCACGTCCGGCTGGCCTCCGAGCAGCAGTCCGAAGCGCCGCGGCGCACCGATTTCGACGATCTCGAGTTCATCCACCATGCCCTCGGAGGTACGAACCCGGAACGGGTCGACCTCAGCGTCCGCCTCGGCGAGTGGACCTGGCCGACGCCCTTCTATGTCAATGGCATGACCGGAGGCACCGACACGACGGCGGCGATCAACCGCAACCTTGCGATCGCGGCCGCCAAGACCGGGCTGCCGATGGCCTGCGGTTCGATGAGTGTGGCTCTCGACGATTCGGACGCGGCGAAGGGCTTCACGATCATCCGCGAGGAGAACCCGAACGGCTTCGTCATGGCCAACCTCGGTGCTGGTCGCAGCGCCGAGGATGCCCGCCGTGCCGTCCACCTGCTGCAGGCAGACGCCCTTCAGATCCATATCAACCCGGTGCAGGAGACCGCGATGTCCGAGGGCACCCGCGACTTCTCCGAATGGGCACACGGGCTCGAACAGATCGTCGCATCCTGCCCCGTGCCGGTCATCGTCAAGGAGGTCGGATTCGGGCTCAGCCGTCGCACGCTGGAGCTGCTGGCTTCGATCGACGTGCGCTTCGCCGATGTCAGCGGCGCCGGCGGCACGGACTTCCTCCGTATCGAGAATGACCGCGCCGGCGCCGAGGACTTCTCGATGCTCTCCGGATTCGGCCAATCCGCCCTGGCCTGCCTGCTCGATTCCCCCGACCAGGGGCCCGTGCTCCTCGCCTCCGGCGGGGTGCGCAACCCCTATGACGTCGTCAAGGCCCTTGCCTGCGGTGCGCGGGCCGTCGGGGTTGCCGGCACGTTCCTCCAAGCCGTGCTCGATGGAGGCGCGGACCGTCTCGTTGAAGTGGTGAACACGTGGCAGTCTCAGACCAGGGCGCTATTCGCCCTGCTCGGAGCCAAGACGGCAGAAGACCTCACCCGCACAGACCTGCTCACGCGGGGCCGCCTCGGCGAATTCTGCCGTCTGCGCGGAATCAACGTCGAGGAACTGTCCCGACGCTCGGGAAGCTGACCCCGGTCCAGGCCTCCGAACACTTCCACACACGAAACAGCCCTCCACCTTGGCCCCCGAAGGGTCCCGGTGAAGGGCTGTTGTTCACTGTGCGCGAGGGGGGACTTGAACCCCCACGACCTTGCGATCACTGGCACCTGAAGCCAGCGCGTCTACCAATTCCGCCACTCGCGCGAACAAGAGAAAACTCTAGCATCGCGGCCGGGAAGAATGAAACCGAGGTCACCCGAAACGCCCGAAACGTGTCGACGTTCACATTCGCTGTCCCGAATACCCGCATCGCAGGTGACCCAGAACTCATCCCCGCTCGTCAGCGGCTCATGGAGTACTCAGTGACCTTCCCTAAGCTGGACGACTGCCGGGAATCCGTGCAGACCTCGGTCCCGAAAAACCTAGTGACGTGAGTTGAGAGCTTCACCGCGTTAGGATTGGGTGTTGGTGTCTCCTTCTCGGTGTCGTTTTCCGAGGGCGGATTCACTGATACAGACTCGTCCGGACTCTTAGTCCGGGCTGGTGGCGAACGGTTCGTCACGCGCACGACACCTGGATGAGGAGGTGCCATGGGGATTCTCGATCGTTTCGAGAAAGGATTGGAGAATGTCGTCAACGGCGCCTTCGCCAAAGCGTTCCGCTCTCAGGTGGAACCGGTCGAACTGGCTGGTTCTCTGCGACGCGAAGCCGATAACAAGGCTGCGGTAGTTTCACGCGGACGGACACTGACGGCGAACCACTACAGCATTGAGCTGTCTCCCACAGATTTCGACCGGCTCTCGGGCCTCGAGAACGAACTTCGCTCCGACCTGCGCCAGGTGATCGGCGATCACGCAGTGGAGCAGGCCTACAGCTTCGTCGGACCCGTCTCCGTCGAATTCGTCGAAGCGGAAGACCTCGACACGGGAATGTACCGTGTCGTCTCCAGTACTCAGCGTCCCGATGGTTCTCCTGCGGCCCAACCGGCCAACCGCGGTGGTTATGACCCCGTGTCGCGCTCGCACAACATCGTGGGCGAAGGGCAGGCCAGCTCCGGTTCCCGTCCGGTCGCACCCAGGCGCACCCCTGAACCTGCGCCGGCCCGACCAACGGCCACAAGCCGACCGGCCTCGGCACCAGTGCGACAGGCGGCTCCCTCGAGGTCTCGCTCGATAGTCGCGAACGTGACCATCCACGGTCAGGACTACGAACTGCGCCAGGGCACGAACGTCTTCGGACGCTCCTCCTCCAGCTCCGACTACGTCATCGACGATCCGGGTGTCTCACGCCGGCACTTCGAAATCACCGTCGAACGCGATCATTCGGTCGCCAACGACCTCGGATCGACCAACGGAACACTTCTGCGCGGACGCAAGCTCACCTCGGCGAACCTCTCCGACGGTGATGTCCTCATGGCCGGAGACGCAGAGGTGCGCTACCACGAGATCGAACAGGACGCCCAGTGAGCGAGTTCACCGTCACCGTCTTCCGGTTCGCCTTCTTCATCATCCTCTGGCTCTTCGTCCTCGGCGTGGCCGGTGTCCTCAAACGCGATATCTTCGGTGCCAAGAAAGGCCCCAGAAAATCTCGCCGAGGCGGCAAGGCGTCCCGCAAGGCAGCGCCGAGTCCTGCCCCGAGCAGACCTGCGCCGACACCCGCGCCAGCCCCTGTGCAGCAACACGCTCATCCGGGTGCCATCCGGGTCACCGGTGGGCCTTTGGCCGGAACCTTGGTCACGCTCTCGGGGGCACCCGTGACCTTCGGGCGCGCACCGGACAATACGATCGTCATCAGTGACGACTTCGCCTCCAGCCATCACGCACGAATCGTGGCCTCCAACGGCTCCTGGGTCCTCGAAGACCTGGGCTCGACGAACGGGACGATCGTCGACGGCTCGCCCATGCATTCGCCCATCAGCCTGCGGATCGGCACCCAGATCACCATCGGCCATACGACGCTGGAGACCCAATCGTGACGACCGACGGTACCATCACCCTCCGTTCAGCAGCCCGGTCTCACACCGGGCTGGTGCGTAAGAACAACCAGGACTCCGGTTACGCGGGTCCGAACTTCTTGCTCATCGCAGACGGAATGGGCGGCCACGCAGGTGGCGATGTCGCCTCGGCGATCACCGTGTCCCGACTGGCCGACCTCGATCGGGAACCCAGCGGCGAAGACGCTCTGGAGATCCTGCGCACCTCGATCCTCGAAGCCAATGACCGTATCTGCCGCGGTGTCGCCGAACAGCCCGAGCTCGCCGGCATGGGCACTACGGTCACCGCTCTCCTGCGAGCTCCCGGCAATCGTTTCGCATTGGCTCACATCGGTGACTCCCGCGGCTATGTGCTGCGCGACGGCGAGCTGCAGACAGTCACCCACGACCACACGTTCGTCCAGATGCTCGTCGACGAAGGCCGCATCACCCCTGATGAGGCAGAGACCCACCCGCAGCGTTCGGTCGTCATGAAGGTCCTCGGCGACGTCGGAGCCTCCCCTGATCTCGACCTCACCCTGCGCGAAGCCCACGTCGGCGACCGCTGGATGCTCTGTTCGGACGGTCTGACCGGCTTCGCCGACGTTGATGACATCGCCCGCATCCTCGCCGAGGTCTCCGACCCCGACGAATGCTGCCGTCAGCTCATTGATCTGGCTTTGGCCGGAGGCGGCGCCGACAACGTCACCGTCGTCATCGGTGACGTTCTAGAGGGCACCGTCGACACCGTGCAGGGCAGTTCCGTGGGCTCTGTCCACCTCAACCCGAAGTACGCCATGATCGGCATGAACACCGACGCTGACGCTGGCACCGACGAAGACGCCGCCGAGACCCAGCCCCACTACGGCAACGGCGACATCCCCACCGACACCGTGCCTCTGCAGGCGGTGTCCGATTCCGAAAAGCAGGAGCCCAACGCCGAGGTGGTCTCACCCTCCCAGCGCACTGACGCGGAGTCGCCCGACAGGGACGAAGCCACCGAGGAGGATGACCTCGACGCTGACGACGACGAGGTGGAAAAGCGGTCCTACCTGGGTTGGATCATCGCCGCCATCGTCATCGTCGCTATCGCCGTCGGCGGATTCTTCGCCTACAACTACATGAACAACCACTACTACCTGACGAATCTCGATGGGAAGGTCACCCTCTACCGGGGTCTTGACACCACGTTGGGACCCATCGAACTCAGCAGGCTCGAGGACACCACCGACATCGAAGTCGGCACCCTCAACCGCTTTTCACAGGACCGTCTGCGCAGCTCCATCCAGGCCGATTCCCGCGACGAAGCCGAGCGCATCATTGAGAACCTGCGTCAGGAAGCCGACAAGTCCGGCACAGTCTCGGGCAATGTCGAGGACTCTACGAGCCCCAGCGATCCGGCACCGTCACCACCGAGTTCCCAATCGGTCGCTCCCAGTGATGCCATCACTGAGGAGTCACAGTAATGTCCGAGAACCCCAACCAAGGCGCGCGGCCACGGCCTTATCGCCTGGCTGAACTCGGCCTCCTGATCCTCGCGATCGCGGTATCCACCAGCGCTTACGCGCTCGTGGGACTCGGCACCGAGGACACGATCCCCGCGAACGTCTACCAGTACGCGGCGTGGTTGGCCGCGCTCGGTCTCATCCTCCACGTCGTCGTGTGGTGGAAGGCCAAGTACGCCGACCCTGTCCTCGTCCCTATTGCGGTCCTGCTCAACGGCCTCGGCCTGGCGATGATCTACCGTGTCGACCTCGGCCGGCCTGAGTATCTCAACAGCGGAATGACGCAGCTGATCTGGATGACTCTGGGTGTGGGGCTGGCTGTCGGCATCCTCTTCTTCCTCACCGACCACCGGTGGTTGCGCCGCTACACCTTCGTGTCCGGCTTCGCCGCGCTGATCTTCCTCATGCTTCCGCTCATCCCGGGCCTGGGTAAGACCGTCAACGGTGCCCGCATCTGGATCGGCACCGAAACAATGTCTTTCCAGCCCGGTGAGATTGCGAAGATCCTGCTGGCGATCTTCTTCGCCGGCTACCTCGTGTCCTACCGTGACCAATTGGTCTTGGCCGGACCCAAGATCCTCGGCATCCGATTCCCGCGCCTGCGCGACTTCGGCCCCATCGTCATCGCCTGGGTGGCCAGCGTCGGCATCCTCGTCTTCGAGAAGGACCTGGGCACTTCACTTCTGTTCTTCGGCCTGTTCGTCGCCATGCTCTACGTCGCAACCAGCAAGGTCTCCTGGATCATTCTCGGCCTCGGTTTCTTCGCCGCTGGCGCGGTCGCCGCGACCTTACTCTTCTCCCATGTCCAACAGCGCGTGGACGGTTGGCTCCATGCGCTCACCTCTGAGGAGTACAACAAGGCCCCCGGTGGCTCATACCAGCTGGTCCAGGGCCTGTTCGGCATGTCCAACGGTGGCCTGACCGGAACCGGATTCGGCGAGGGCAGACCGAATATGGTCCCCTATGCGGAGTCTGACTTCATCTACGCCAGCCTCGGCGAAGAACTGGGCATGGCCGGACTCTTCGTCATCCTGCTCTGCTACCTCTTCATCTTCCAGCGCGGCATCAAGACCGCGCAGCAGCTGCGCGACGGCTTCGGCACCCTGCTGGCCACGGGCTTAAGCTTCACGATCGCTCTGCAGGTCTTCGTCGTCGTCGGCGGTGTCACCCGCCTCATCCCACTCACGGGTCTGACCACGCCGTTCCTCGCCCAAGGCGGATCGTCTCTGGTCGCCAACTGGATGATCATCGCCCTGCTGCTGCGCATCTCCGACAATGCTCGGCGTCCGGTGGAGGAATTCCACACCGGCGTCCTCAAGATCACGGAAGACCCCGAAGCCTCCGCCACCTCGGCGAGGAGATCTGAGAACCGCAACGATACGAAACGCGTCGAAGGGGCACGCGAACACGCTGCCGGCGAACTCGCGACCGAACGCGCCACCAGCGATGAGGCTCCGACGACGAATCTCGGCGCCGCCGACCTCACAGCAACCGGGTCCGATGAGGACCCGACAACCAACTTGGGCACTACCGGAGGTGAACGATGAAGAAGCCGTTGACACACATCAGCATCGTCGGGTTCGTCATGTTCGCCCTTCTGTTCTCCTCCACCAGCTGGATCCAGTTCGTAACCGCCGACTCGCTGAACAACAACTCGCTCAACAACCGGCGGGTCCTCGACCAGTTGGCTCGCGACCGCGGTCCGATCCTCGTCGACGGCAAGCCGATCGCCTACTCCGAACCCGTCGACGACAAATACAAGTACCAGCGCAAGTACGGCGCGGAGGGCCTCGACCCCCGCGCGTACGCCTCGATGACCGGGTACTACTCAATCGTCTCGGGGGCTTCCGGCATGGAGCGCGCGACCGGGGACTACCTCTCCGGCGACTCCGACGCCCTGTTCTACGACAAGGTCGGCAGCCTCTTCACGGGCGAACAGCCTCGTGGGGCGGCCGTGGAGCTCACGATCGACCCGAAGGTGCAGCAGGCTGCGTGGGACGGACTGGGCAATCAGAACGGTGCGGCCGTCGCGATCGACCCGAAGACGGGCAAGATCCTCGCCATGGCCTCGACGCCGGGCTGGGATCCCAACCCCATTGCCAGCCATGACTCCGAGAAGGCACTGTCCGCCTTTGAGACTCTCAACAATGCTGAGGGCAAGCCTGCCTACAACCGGGCCATCGGCGGCAACCTGTACCCACCGGGCTCCACGTTCAAGGTCCTCGTGGCCGCGGCCGCACTGGAATCAGGCGACTACAAACCGGATTCGACCCTGAATGGTCCGGCGAAGCTCGACCTGCCCCAGACCACTTCCACAATCGGCAACTCCCATCCGGGCGCCTGCCGCAATGGCGGAAAACCGTCTCTGGCAGACTCACTCGCCGAATCCTGCAACACCTCGTTCGCCTCACTCGGCATGGACTTGGGTCAGGACGCGATTCGGGACCAGGCGGAGAAGTTCGGCTTCGGCCAGGACATGGAGATTCCGCTGAAGGTCAGCCCCTCAACGTTCCCCGATGACCTCAATCCACCACAGCTGGCACAGTCTTCGCTGGGTCAGTACGAGGTCAGGTCCACGCCGATGCAGATGGCGATGATGACAGCGGGAATCGCCAACGGCGGCAAGATGATGAAGCCGCAGCTTGTCGACCGGGTGCTGAACGCGAACACTCTCGAACCCATCAAGGAGATGCGTCCGGCGGAGAAGTCCCGGCCAGTCTCAGGTAAGACCGCGGATCAGCTGACCACGATGATGGAAGGCGTGGTCGAGAACGGAACCGCCTCCGTGGCCAAGATGGGCGGCACGAAGGTCGCGGCGAAGACCGGTACAGCGCAGCACGGACCTGGCGCGGCCCCGCACGCCTGGTTCATTTCATTTGCCCCAGCCGATGATCCGAAGATCGCAGTGGCGGTCGTCGTGGAGAACGGCGGCAATGCGGGTAACGAAGCTTATGGAGCGACGGTCGCAGGACCGATCGCCAAGAACATGATGGAAGCGGTGGTCGAAAAATGAGACCCGTCGAAGGCACCGTGTTGGGAAACCGATACACGCTCACATCCCGAATCGCCGTGGGCGGTATGGGCGAGGTCTGGAAGGGCACGGACTCCGTGCTCGGACGTGAAGTCGCAGCCAAGATCCTCAAGGACGAATACCTCTCCGACACCACGTTCCTCGCCCGGTTCCGCGCCGAGGCGCAGAACATGGGACGCGCCTCCGACCCCGGAATCGCCGGAGTCTTCGACTACGGCGACGAGGGCGGTTCACCGTACCTGGTCATGGAGTACGTGCCGGGTGAGGCGCTGTCAGCGATCATCGAACGCAGTGCACCGCTGTCGGAGACGGACACTCTGAGCATCGTCTCCCAGTCCGCTCAGGCGCTGGGAGCGGCGCACAAGGTCGGAGTCATCCACCGCGACATCAAGCCCGGCAATATCCTCATGACTCCGGACTTCCGGGTCAAGATCACGGACTTCGGCATCGCCCGCGTCACCGACCAGGCTCCGCTGACAAAGACCGGACAGGTCATGGGCACCGCCCAGTACCTGGCACCAGAGCAGGCCACAGGAAAGGGCTCGGGCCCCGGCTCAGACCTCTACGCCCTGGGCATCATCGCCTATGAGGCACTTGCCGGGCAACGTCCGTTCACCGGTGACTCGCAGGTCGCGATCGCCATCGCCCAGGTCAACCAGCAGCATCCACCGCTGCCGGACACGGTGTCCGAACCGCTGCGCCGCTTCGTCGACTGCCTGCTGGAGAAGAAGCCCGAACGCAGGCCCTCTGACGCCATGGCCGTGTCCCGAGCCGCCGATGCGCTGGCCGCAGGCGATGTTGCCGGTGCAGAGGAGATTCTGCCGCAGATGCGTCTGGGCAGCGCCGCCTCCGAGGCATTGACCCAGGTCTTCAACAACCCCGAACCCGTGCCGACGACGAAGGCGATGCCGGTCACGGCATCCAACGACGAGACTCGTGTCTACCCGGGTGCCGCTGCCGCGGGTGCCGGCGCCGAGGCGGCGAATGGCAGCGAGCTCGATGCGGAGAACGCAGAGGAGAAGGAACTCGACGAGAAGCAGTCGAAGAAGGGCCGCGCGCTCATCTGGATCCTCGCGATCATCGCACTCATCGCCGTCGGTTCTCTGCTGTGGTTCTTCCTCGGCGGGGGCAATGCAGAACCCGAGCCGGATCCGAGCACCAGCGCACCCACGACCTCCGAGGCTGCGAAGACAATCGAGATCGACAAGAGCGATTACATCGGACTCTCCGAATCCTCGGCGACTCAGAACCTCGAACAGCAGGGTCTGGAAGCCGATACCCAGACCATCGAGTCCTCCCGCGCTGCGGGCACCGTTGCCGATGTGGGCGAGGGCGAGAACGGTTACACCTTCGAAGAGGGCGACACCGTTACGCTCTACATCTCATCGGGCCCGCCCGAAAAGACGCAGGAACCGGAGCCGACGAACGAACCCAGCCCGTCGAAGACCAGTGGTGACAACGGTTCGAGTTCCGACAACGGTTCCAGCTCCGACAGCGACAATGAGAAGAGCAGCTCAAACGACAACGCCTCCTCGAATGACAACGGCTCGAGCAGCGATTCCAACAGCGGCGCCTCGAATGACTCGGCGAGCTCGAACGAGGGCTCGGACTCAAATTCCGGTTCGGACAACGGTTCCAATGGGGGCGACAACGGTGGCGACGGCAGCAGTTCGAACTCGGGCAGCAACGGCTCGGACACCGGTTCGTCGAGTTCGACCGACGGCGGCGGGGACCAGTCCGGCGGTGGCGACAAAGAGAATTCGAGTGCCGGCGCGAACTTGGACGAGTCGATCTTTGGCTGAAACGATGCGCCGAGAAGACGAGTAATCTACTTGACATGCGAAGTACTTTCCCACGACGTGGGTGAACCAAGCGGAGGACCAGAATGAATGAACCCAAGGTGCTGTCGGGGCGGTACGAAGTTCGTGCGCTCCTCGGCCGTGGGGGCATGGCAGAAGTGCACGAGGGCGTCGACAACAGGCTTGGCCGGCGCGTCGCGATCAAACTTCTGCGGTCCGATCTCGCTCGCGATCCCTCGTTCCACACGCGCCTCAAGCGTGAGGCTCAGTCCGCGGCGGGTCTGAACCATCCGGGCATCGTCGCAGTCTACGACTCGGGCGAAGAGGAGTTCGTTGAGACCGGCGGCTCCTCCGTCTCTGTGCCCTTCATCGTCATGGAGTACGTCGAGGGCCAAACCCTGCGCGAGGTCCTCAACGAACACGGCACCCTGACCATCGACGAGGCGCTCAACGTCGTCGCCGGTGTGCTCGCCCCACTCGAGTACTCCCACCGCAACGGGATCGTCCACCGCGACATCAAGCCCGCCAACGTCATGCTCACCCCCGAGGGTGACATCAAGGTCATGGACTTCGGCATCGCCCGCGCGCTGAAGGACAACAGCGGTCTGACCCAGACCCAGTCGGTCGTGGGCACCGCCCAGTACCTGTCCCCAGAGCAGGCCCGTGGTGAGGTCGTCGACGCCCGTTCCGACCTGTATTCGACGGCCTGCCTGCTCTATGAACTCCTCGTCGGCCGGCCCCCGTTCGTCGGCGATTCACAGCTTGCGGTCGCCTACCAGCACGTGGGCGAGACGCCGAAGCCGCCGAGCTTCTACAATCCGAATGTTCCCCCTGAAGTCGATCGCCTTCTCATGCATTCGCTGCTGAAAGATCGCGACGAGCGCTACCAGGACGCCTACATCTTCCGCGAGGATGTCCTCGCGGCACGTGACGGTCGCCCTCTGAGCTTTGACGATGACCTGGATCGCACCCAGGCGTTCCCGATGGCCGGGGCCATGATGGGTCCCCCACAGTACGCTCAGGACTCCGAGGTGGGCCCTGAGACTGGTGCCGTGTCGACGATCATGGCCAAGCAGGACGAACCACCGCCGCCGAAGCGCTCGCGCGCTTGGATCTGGATCGGCAGCATCTTCGTGCTGCTCGCCCTGGCTGCCGTGGCTCTGTGGGTCTACGAGATCAACAAACCCGAGCCGCCCGTCCAGATCGAGGTCACAGACGTGGCCAACCTGGACGCTGATGAGGCTGAGTCCGCCCTCATCCAACAGGGCCTGAGAGTCGACAGGGATGAGTCGTACAGCGAAGACGTCGACGAGGGCAAAGCCATCAAGACCGACCCTGCCGGCGGTCAGCGAGTCGAGGAGGACAGCGTCGTGAAGCTCATCATCTCCTCCGGCCCGAAGAGCGTCAAGGTCCCCGATGTCTCCGGCAAGTCCGAGGAGGATGCCCGCAAGGTCCTCAATGACGCCAAGCTCCAGGCAGGCACGCACATCTCCGAGAACTCTCCGGACGTGGAGAAGGGTGTGGTCATCGAGACCAAGCCCGGCAACGGCTCCAAGGTGGATGTGGACTCGAACGTCGACCTCGTCGTGTCCTCGGGAATGGTCGAGGTCCCCGATGTTACGGGCAAGTCCGCGAAGGAAGCCTGCAAGATCCTCAAGGGCGACGACTACCAACTGGGGTGCAAGACCGAAGAGGTCGAGACCGCCGATGAGGAAGAGAAGAAGGTCTTCGAACAGTCATCGGCTGGCGGCAGCGAGGTCAAGCAGGGTTCAGAGATCACGGTGAAGGTGGCCAAGAAGCCGCCTGAGGAGCCGTCGTCTCCGGGCATCCCCTCGGTCCCAGGCGGTATTCCCACCGCACCGAGTGACGATGGTGGCAGCGACGACAGCGGCGATGACAATGGCGATGATGAGAAGGACAACGGCAAGGACGACGACAACTCCATGGGTCCTGGCGACGGTGGCGGCTGGTTCGACGGCTTCTCAGACGCCAATTGAGTCGAGCCCTTAAGACAGGGCGAGGTAGAGGTCGGTGCGCAGGTCCTTCGGGTCCATGTCAGGCCTCGGTTCGGTCACGTAGACCTCAAAGAACGGCAGATCCGGGTGGTGCCCGGCATCGACGGCCTCCTTCATCAACCCCGCCCAGGCCTCACCCAATCCGTCATATCCACCGATGTGGGTCAAAGCTGCGACTGATCCGCCAGGCAGCTGGGATGGGATCGCGATGAGCTCCTCGCCCAGTGGCAGGGCGCGAGTCAGCCCCGAAGTCAGCGGAAGCCCGATCTCCAGATCGACGGTGTCGCTGGGCTGGCGCGTGTACAGCGCAAACGCGGGGCCGGCGATCTCCTGTTCAGCCTCGGCCAGGGCCGGGATCAGCCGAGAGAATGTGGCGTCGAAGAGTGAGGGTAGGTCCTCCAAAGCGACATTTCTCGCCTCCACCACCGCGGTGGGGATCTGCGTCGCTTCGAACACGGTGAGTTCGGAGAATGGTTCGCTCCGGTTGAAACTCGACTCTGACATCAGTGGTCCTCTCGGTTCCGTGTATCCGCCAACAGTTCTGGATCGCTTGGTGTGTCACGATCCTAATATGTCGGGCAGGGTCACCGGAAGAGCCTGAGCCCAGCCGAGCCGTCGCTGCGGCCTAGGCTAGCCGCTGAGACTTAGGCGGGGTTTCCGGCCGGGACGGACTTCGCTGCGATCGCCGAGGCCATCGGAGACATTGCGGCGGCCTTCGCCGCGGCGCCTTCGATTCCGCAGACCTCGAGCCAGTTGCCCAGCATCAGGTAGCCACATTCGGTGAGCACCGACTCCGGATGGAACTGGACGCCGAACAGCGGCTGCTCACGGTGTTCGATGGCCATGACGACGCCATCCTCGGTGCGGGCGGTGACCATGAACTTCTCGAGGTCGATGGTCTCGTCCACGATCGCCAGGGAGTGATATCTGGTCACGGTGAGGGGGTTCTTGCAGCCGAAGAAGATGCCCTGACTGTCGTGGGTGATGACGGAGGTCTTGCCGTGCATGAGCACCGGCGAGTGAGTCACAGTGGCGCCGAAGACCTCTCCCAACGCCTGGTGGCCCAGGCAGACTCCGAACACCGGGGTCCCGGACTTCTCAGCCCAGGCGATGAGGTTCGGGCACACTCCCGATTCGGCCGGCACACCCGGACCTGGGGACAGGAGGACTCCGTCGTAGTCGGCGGCCAAGGCCACGACAGCCTCGGCGGGCATATCGTCATTGCGGATGACGTGCGTCTGCGCCCCGAGCTCACGAACGTAAGACACAAGCGTGTAGACGAAGCTGTCATAGTTGTCGACGACGAGGATCTTCGTCACTGGCCACCGCTTCCATCGGTCACTGTTGCGTTGTTGAAGGGCATATAAGGTGCGACGACCGGGAAGACGTACTGCATGAGCAGCAGCACCACGGCCGCAATGAGGATGAGGGCGAAGATGAGTTTGACGAACCAGTTGCCCGGAAGCAGTCGCCAGATCAGACCGTACATACTCAGGCACCACCATTCTTGCTGACCTTGTCGTAGGCCTTGGAATCCTTGATGTTCTCTGGTGCGCCGTCTCCGGCAGGGGTCCAGTCGGTGAGCTCGGCGTAGGCGACGTAGCGCTCCCTGGCCGAGAACATCGGGTTGCAGGCCGTCATTGTGAGGATCCGGTCCTTGCCCTTGAATTTGGGTTCGCTGGGGACCGGGGCAAGCACCTCGACGGCATCGGGGAGGATGATGTCGAAGTTCCGGAACGTGTACGTGTAGAAGCCGTCCTTGGTCTGGACGATGATCTCATCGCCTGGACGCAGCTTCGCAATCTGGTTGAGTGGTTTGCCGTAGGTGACGCGGTGGCCGGCGATCGAGAAGTTTCCGACTTCGCCGGGCATCGCGGAGTTCGGGTACCGGCCCACGCCCATCCGGTTGAGGACGGGTTCAAGATCGACGCCCTCGGCGACCGTGCGGTAGTAGTCGTCGCCGAACCGTGGAATGTAGAAGATGCCGAATGCGTGATTCTTCTCCACTGGGTCAGCCACGACAGGTTCGTCGGGGTCGTCCGGAAGCTTGTTGGGGTCCTGGTTGGACCAGTCTTCGGTGAGTTTGTCTGCCAGCACTTCGTTGTCGCGGTTGGCTTCGATATCGGTCCACCACAGCTGCCAGACCACGAACAGGATGAGAACCATTCCGGCCGTGATGCAGAGTTCGCCGAAGGTGCGGATGGTGCCGCGGACGGGGCCGAGTGGCTCGCGCTCTGGCTTCTGCCTCCGACGATTGGTGCGACGGTCTCCGGCACGAGTCCCGGCTCCTCCGGCAGCCGCAGCACCCATCGTGACGCCGAGGCGGGGGTCTGTTCCCCCGTTGCCCGCTGGTCCGCTGTTGACCGCCGGTTGGGCCCGAGTGGAATCGGGGTACGCGGGTGGGGCATCGGAGTACACGGCGGTCGGAGCGCCGTTGGCTGCAGCAGCTTCGGCTTCGCGGCGCCGAAGTTCGCGCCGGCTGGGAAGCGGTTGATCGGCCCCTGGATGCGAACCGGGGACGAAGTTAGCATCGACGCCGGAATTCGGAGCACCACCAAGATCTGGTGCGGCATTCATAGGCTGTGTGGCCGGGGAAGCTTCGTGCCCGCCGTACCCACCTTGCGGCTGATATCGGTCATTGGGCGGGTAGTGCGAGGAGTCCTGCCTCTGAGCAGGACGAATAGTGGGTCGCGAAGACGCATCCGCGTCTGATTCGTTACCCGAGGGGGGACTATTCACCACTGCTGCACCGTGCCTAATATTTCGAATCCGGGGCTGGCCCAAAGGGCAAGCGGGGACACCGTATTGCACTTTATCGCATGAAGCTCCACAAACAGGTCGTTCTCAGGGTAGTTGGAGTTTTTAAAACTGCTGTATGTCACGAGTAGACTGATGTCCGATTGTCCCTATTCATCAATCGGTGACCTCAGCAATGGTCGACCGTATAAGGAGTACTCGTGGCCAAGTCCAACGGACGGACCCAGCGCCCCCAGCGCACTTCTCGCAATTCGTCGAAAGCCGATGTCGAAACCACGGCAGCGCCGAATGACGATGTGGAGGCAGTCGAGGATCTGCAGGCTGAGTCGACAGGAGATCTGAAGGACGAGCGCCTCGACGGCGACATCCTCGACTTGGATGACTCCTCCGACTCATCCGATGTGGTTGCCGACGAACCCGACACTGTCAGCGACGTCGATGCTGATGCTGCTGGCGACAGTGATGTTGCAGGCGACGACACGGCCGCAGACGACAAGGTGGCCAAGAAACCCACAGCCGCTGGTGCCGCAACGAGCAAGAAGTCCACGTCGAAGGATTCCGCGGCCAAGAAGACTGGCGACGCCGAGAACGCTGACAAGGCCGACAAGGCTGACAAGGCCGACAAGGCTGACAAGGCCGAGACAGCTGATGACTCGACCGCTGAGGCCAAGAGAACCAAGAAGGCCGAGAAGCTCGATAAGACAGACAAGTCCGACAAGGACAGCAAGTCTGCGAAGAAGAGCGATAAGGCAAAGGCTGCAACGGCCAAGGGTTCTGCTGCGAAGGGCTCCTCAGCCAAACGCACCTCACGTTCTGGCAATCCGGCCAAGCGGCCCCAGGGGCGCAAGACCGCCTCGTACACTTCGCAGTCCGGTCAGCAGACGATCAAGCCGAACCCGAGCTGGTTCCTGCCGGTGCTCATCGGCCTCCTGGTCATCGGCCTGATCTGGCTTGTGATCTTCTATGTCTCGCAGGGTGCCTTCCCGGTCGAGGCATGGGGCAACTGGAACATCCTCATCGGCTTCGCCTTCTTCGTGGCGGGACTGATCATGTCCACGCGCTGGCGCTAGTTCACGTTTCTCCCGATTAACGGGGGTTGCGTCGACGCACGGGGGCACAAACCCGGCAGTCGACGCGACCCCCGTTTTTCGAAGGCGGGAGCGAAGCAGCTCAGGTCCACGCCAGGCTCACCTGCGAGTGGGTCGGTGACCCGATATTGACCCTTCAACTGCCTTGCCAGCACGCTTGTCCACAAGGTCGAAGTTATACCCAAGCCGGGAGCGTCGCTTGTGCATAACTTATTTTGGGCCTGTGACCTGCTGAAATACACACATGTAAGTTATCCACCATGTGGATAAAGGGTGTGGACAACTAATTTCAGTCCATGGAGACGCCAATTTTCCACCGAAGTCTGTTATAAGCCTGAGAGCCACCCGGCACCCTCCCGACACAGGGACCCGGCACCCTTCACGGCACCCTTCACACGGGGAGGATTCGCCAGGCCTCGTTGATCCGCCAGGTGCCAGCTGCAGCCATTGCCAGCAGCAGTCCGAGAGCCGTCAGTCCAAAGACCAGCGTCGACCGCTTCTTAGGCACCAGCAGAGCGCCACAGCCAAGCACGAAACCCGCGAGGAGCCCGCCGAGGTGGGCCTGCCAGGACACTCCTGCCACGAGGAGTCCGTATCCGAAATTGAGAGCCACGAACAGCACGACCCCTGTGATGTTGCGGTCGAGCCTGCGTGTCGGCACCAACAGCACGCCGACGATAGCGAAGACAGCGCCGGAGGCACCGATATTGTTTGTCACCCAATCCACGGAGAACGGCTTGGCCAGAACGAGGACCATGACGGATCCGCCGATCGTCCCCAGCAGGTAGATGACGAGGAATCGCCACCGGCCCAGGGCTCGCTCGACGAAAGAACCGAAGAAGAACAGGCCGATCATATTGGCCAGAAGGTGGTACGGCGAGGGTTGTTCGTGCACCAGAGCCACGGTCAGGATCCGCCATGGCTGGTCAAGAACGAGCGCGGGCACGAAGCTCAGTCGATGGACGAGATCCAGGCTGGGCAGCAGTTGGGCGAGGAAGACCACGCCCGTAAGGATCATGATCGTGCTCGTCACCAGCGGTGGAGACACAGAAAGGGCCCGGCCGGTCTCCCGTGCCGAGCCCTCCTCAGGTGTGTCCATCACACCATGGTACTCAGTTCAGTGAGTCTCAGTACTCGATAGCTGCAAGTACCGATGCTCACCGACGAATCCGTATCAGCCGCTGATTTCGACCGATTCCAAGGTGACTGGTTCAACCGGCTTGTCCATGGCCGCGGTGCGGACGTTGTTGATCTCGTCGACAACCTTCTGCGACGCTTCGTCAGCGACCTCGCCGAAGATGGAGTGCTTGCCGTTGAGCCACGGGGTCTCGGCGGTCGTGATGAAGAACTGCGAACCGTTGGTGCCGCGTCCCATCTGCTTGCCGGCGTTGGCCATGGCCAACAGGTACTTGCGGTCGAACTGGAGTTCCGGGTGGATCTCATCGTCGAAGGTGTAGCCCGGGCCGCCGGTGCCGGTGCCCAGTGGGCAGCCGCCCTGAATCATGAAGTCCGCGATGATGCGGTGGAAGTTGAGGCCGTCGAAGAAGGGACGCTTGGTGGGTTCGCCGGTGGCGGGATCGGTGAACTCACGCTCGCCCCTGGCCAGTTCCACGAAATTCGCAACGGTCTTCGGAGCGTGGTTGCCGAAGAGGTTGATGGTGATGTCACCATGGTTGGTGTGCAGGATCGCTGTGTGCGTAGAAGCTGTAGTCATACGACCATTCTTCCACGCCCTCGTGGCTTCTGCAGATTCCCTCGGCCCCGTTTGCGGACTCTGTCAGCGTTTCTGCAGACAATTTCATGACGGCCTGATGTCCAGCAGCTTGCACCTAGGCCGTAGACTGAGACAGATCAATTGCCCCCGACAAAGAGGATTGGGAATGTTCATGTCGAAGAAGTCAGCTCGAGATCCGTTCGCTTCGAAGCTCGATTCCGCGAAGAAGACGTCACTCCGAGTCCTGGCCGATGCCAGCGGGGCCGCAAGTCCAAAACTCCGCGAAGCCGCTGACAAGGCACGCCCTCAGGTCGAGGCGCTCGCTGAGAAGGCTCGCCCGCAGGTTGAAGCACTGGCCGATCGGGCCGAAGACCTTGCCGACAAGGCCCGTCCCCAGGTCGAAGCGTTCGCAGACAAAGCGAATGAGCAGGTTCATGCCTGGGCGGACAAGCTCGATGCTTACCGTCCCGAAGCCACCGAACGTGCCGGCAAGTTTGCGTCCAACGCCGCGAACTCGCTTGCAGCCGCTGAGACTCCTCAGCTCGTCGACGATCTCGCTGTGCGCCTGACCGGCGACAAGAAAGCCGTGAAGAAGGCTCGCAAGGCCCTCACAAACGCCGGCAAACGAATCCAGAAGGACACCGCACGCAAGTCCGGTGGTGGCAAGGCCGCAGTCGTGTGGACCCTGGTCATCGGTTCTGCAGCCGGCATCGGCTACTACGTGTGGAAGAAGGCGCAGCCGGTCGAGGACCCATGGTCGACACCGCTGCCCAACAACCGTCCCGAAGATGCTCGCCCGGTGGGTTCGACCCCCGCATCCCGCCAGGGAACAGCACCTGAGGTCTCGCAGACAGCAGTGCCTGAGTCGAAGGCGGCCGCCACGACCACACCGAAGCCTGCGACCGAGGCCAATGAGTCCAAGGACACCAAGGCCACACCGGCGACCATCGCCAAGCCTGCAGAGGATTCGAAGTCGGCCGCCGAGACAGTCGAAGACAAGAATGCCAAGCACTGATCTGTTCTGAGAAGTCGACCGACTTGGTCAACTGACCGGTCGGCTGGCTGGCACAGACAGAAAGAACGGCTCCCGCCGCTGAATTCCTCACTTATCCACGTGAGGCAACTTCAGCAGCGGGAGCCGTTCGTCATTCAGGCGAGCGTCACTCAGGAGGCCGGTCGTCAACCATCAAGCACCTCACGCCTATTGGCAGGCCCACCGCCACGGAAGCGGCCGGAGATCCGCACGGCCAGCAGCCCCGCGATGGTGAAGGCCAGGGTCGCTGCGAGGATGAGCAGGATCGGGGCCGTCCATCCGTCGGTGACATTGCCCAGCCAGCCCGCGAAGGGCGGCGCCAGTGTGGCGGCCAGGTAGCCGCCGCCCTGCACCCGAGCCGAGGCGGATGCGGTTTCCCGGTCGCTGCCGGCGGTGCGGGCGATGATGGAGAAGATCGCAGTGAATCCGCCGCCCTGGGCGATACCCCCGGTGATCGCCCACAGCACATATGAGTTCGGAGCCAGCAGCAGCCCGACGGGCAGTGAGAGCCACAGCGCCGCGATGATGGCCACCGGCACCCACGGCTTGGTTCGGGCCGCCAGCAGCGGGACACCGAATGCGCCGAGGATGGCTGCGACCTGGAACAGAGAAGCGGTGCCGCCCGACGCGGTTGCACTCAACCCTCCCGTGTCCGCCAGGATCGACGGCAGCCACGTCGTGGTCGTGTAGTACGCGATCGACTGTCCGCTGAAGGTGACCACAAGGAGCGCGATGATGGCACGGAATTCAGGAGGTGCCTCGCGCCACGGGCGCCGTACCGGTGTGGGCTGGGGTGCCGGTGGTGTTTCGGCCGACGCTGCGACGATCGCGTTGCGACGGACCCGCAGCCGGATCGCGAATAGCCAGTAGGCGAGTCCGATCATTGCCATGGCGCCCCAGATGGCGATGGCCCACCGCCAACCGAACGCTGCCGCCAAGGGCCCCGTGCCGAGCAGCGTGAGCATAGATCCGACGTTCATGGTGGCCGAGTACAGGCCCGTCACCATCGACACCTGGCTCCACGGGACCTCGCGGCGGATGATCACCGGCACGGCGATATTTCCCAAGGTGATGGCGAACCCGATGATTCCGGTGCCCACAAGCACGAGCCAGGGCGGACCCACGGAGCGCAGCACGGTTCCGAGCAGGACTCCGGTCAGGCACGACAGCACTGCTGCCTCCGCACCGAAGCGTCCGATGATCTTGCCCGCCACAGGGGTGACCAGGGCGAACAGCAGCACCGGCAGACCCGTGAGGAGGCCGACCCCGGCCGCACTCAGCCCGGTGTCGTCCTGGATGTCACTGAGGACGGCCGTCGGAGCGATGATCGGTGCCCGCAGGTTGATCGCCAGAACGACGATGCCCACAACCATCCACGGCAGCATCCGCCGGGCAACGGATGGGTCAGGCTGGTTCACATGCGCTCGGGCACGCGGATGCCGAGAACTCCGAGACCCGCTTCGAGCACCTCGAGGACGGTCTGGCTCAGACGCAGCCGGGAATCGCGCACCTCGGCGGATTCGGCGATGAGGACCGGGCACTGCTCGTAGAACGAGGTGAACGACTGGGCGAGATCGAAGAGGTACGTGCACAGTCGGTGCGGCGCGGAGCCCGCGATGACATCGGCGAGGACATCGGAGAACCCGAGCAGCGCCAGACCCAAGTCACGTTCAGCCGCCTCGCCGAGGTGGATCGGCGCGACCGGATATGCCTCCCCGTCCGCCTTGCGCAGGATCGAACGGATCCGAGCCCCGGCGTACTGCAGGTACGGGGCGGTGTTGCCGAAGGGGGCGAGCATGCGGTCGAGGTCGAAGGTGTAGCTGGTGTCGTGGGCGACGGAGAGGTCTGCGTACTTCACGGCACCGATGCCCACGGCCTTGGCCACGACGGCTTCCTCTTCGGCCGCGAACTCGGTGTTGGACTCCTGCAGAGTGGTCTTGGCGCGGGCGACCGCCTCCTCGAGGAGTTCGGCCAGACGCAGGGGCGCGCCGGAGCGGGTGCGCAGGATCTTCCCGTCGTCGCCGAGCACATTGCCGATCTTCACATGCTCGAACTCGGTGCCCTCTGGCAGCCAGCCGGCGGCCCGGGCGATGGCGAAGACCATCTCGAAGTGCATAGCCTGCGGGGTACCGACGACGTAGAGGACACGGTCGGCGTTGAGTGTGCGCACCCGGTGGCGGACGGCCGCGAGGTCTGTTGTCGCGTAGCCGTAGCCGCCGTCGGATTTGCGGATGATCAGCGGCAGGGGTTCGCCCTCGCGGCCGGTGAATCCCTCGGGGAACACGCACAGTGCGCCGTCGCTGATGCGGGCCAGGCCCTGGTCCTCGAGGTCCTGGCAGACCGCGGCGAGGTCATCGTTGTAGATGCTCTCACCTGCGAGGTCGTCATCGGTCAGGGTGACGTCGAGGAGTGAGTAGATGTGGTTGAAGTAGATCCGTGAGAACCCGACGAGGCGTTCCCACAGCTCGAGGGTCTGGCTGTCCCCGCCCTGCAGCGCGACCACGCGGGCGCGGGCGCGGGTGGCGAAGGCCTCGTCGTTGTCGAACTTCGCGCGGGCTGCCTGGTAGAAGGCGTTGGGGTTGGCCGAGATGTCCTGGGCCGTCTCGGACTCGATGCCGACGTCGAGGAGGTGCTCGATGAGCATTCCGAACGGAGTGCCCCAGTCACCGATGTGGTTCTGGCGGACCACGGTGTTGCCGAAGAGTTCATGGGTGCGGGCCAGCGCATCACCGACGACGGTGGTCCGCAGGTGACCGACGTGCATCTCCTTGGCGACGTTGGGCGCCGAATAGTCGATGACGATCCGCTGTCCGGCGGAGCTTGCGCCGTCGGCTGCTGCACTCGTCTCGGCCCCGACTTCGGTGACCTGTCCCTGGTTCAGGGTCGATGCCAGGAACTCGGGGGTGAAGGTGAGGTTGATGAAGCCCGGCCCGGAGATCTCCGGGGTCACGCAGATCCCCTCGAGGTCGAGATTATCCACGATCGTGGTCGCGATATCGCGTGGCTTGGACTTCAGCTCCTTCGCCAGGGGCAGCGCCACGTTGGCCTGGAAGTCGGCGAACTGGCTGCTCCTGATCACGGGGTCGCGTCGCGCGAAATCCTCGCCGAAGGACTGTTCGAGGGCAAGTGCGAAACGATCGTTGAGAAGCGAAGTCAGAGATGGCATGTCACCATTCTATTGGTCGGGGACCGACTGCGCCGCATGGGCCGTGTCACCTCGGCGCCCAAGCTTGTAATGTAGGTCACGTGACTCAGAATTCTTACCTCCGGTACCCGCACATCCATGGTGATCTCATCGCCTTCACCGCCGACGACGATGTCTGGATCGCCCCGTCAGCTGGCGGGCGTGCATGGCGTCTGACCTCGGATCATGTCCCAGTCCGCAGTCCGCGGATTTCGCCGGACGGGACACGTGTCGCCTATGTGTCCTTCCGCGACGGGCATCCTGAACTCATGCTCGCCGAGGTGGCCTCCGGGTCCTTGCGACGGCTGAGCTGGTTGGGTGGAACGACTACGACAATGCTCGGGTGGGCCGATGAGCGCCATATTCTCATCGGGTCCAATGCCGGTGAGTTCGAGGTCCGCAACCACGTTGTGAAGTCCGTCGGCCTCGACGGCAGTGTCGAACGCCTGTCGCTGGGTCGGGCCTCGGGTCTGGGCAGACATCACTCGGGCGTGACCGCTCTGTCCACGCCGTTTTCTCGTCCCCCCGCGCACTGGAAGCGCTATCGCGGCGGCACAGCGCCCAGGCTGTGGCTCGATCGGGCCGGTGACGCCTCGGGCACAGGTGCCCAGTGGCAGCGTCTGCTGCGTGAGGAAGCGGCGTCGCTGACCGATCCGATCTGGGTCGGTGACTCGTTGGTCTTCACCTCTGACCGTGCCGCCACCTTCCCGAATCACGCTCATGAGCAGGCGAATCTGTGGATCTGGGACGGTTTGGCCACACAGCCCACGTCGGATCAGGCCGCGACCGGTGAACCGCGGCAGCTGACGTTCCAAACCGAGGCCGAGGGCTATGTCCGCGATGCCACCACCGATGGAACCCGCATCGTGTGGCACAGCCACGGTGATATCCGCATCCTCGACAGTCTCGACGCACAGATCAGGACCCTGAACGTGCAGCTTCCCGGCACTGGGGTGCAGCCGCTCAACATTGATCCCACCTCCAGCACTGTGAGCATCGTCCCGGACCATGGTGGCAACGCCTCGGTGGTGGAATGGCGCGGAAAGACCTTCTGGCTGGCCCATCGCGAAGGTCCTGCACGGGCGCTGTGTGCGGATTCGTCGATCCGCACCCGTGAGCCCGTCGTCGTCGGACAGACCGGACTCGCCGCGTACATCACCGATGTCGAGGGTGAGGACTCGATCGAGGTGCGGGCAGTCTCCGGTGACAAACCGCCTCGGCGGATCGGGGCCGGAGCACTCGGACGTGTCCTCGACATGGCTTCGGATCCTGCGGGGAAGACCTTGGCCACGATCTCTCACGATGGCAGCATCCGCCTCGTCGATGTCGGCAATGGCAGGACTCGTCTGGTGGGCCATTCGGGCTTCGGTGAGGCCAAGACTCCTCGGTTCTCTCCCGACGGCCGCTACCTCGTGTGGTCACAGCCGACTCAGGGCGAGGAGATGCTGGAGAGGCTGATGATCGTCGACACCAAGTCCGACCGTGAGGGTCAGGCGCTGACGAGTGGGAAGTTCAATGACTTCTCGCCGGCATTCACCGTCGACGGCAAATACGTCGCGTTCCTCTCCGATCGGACCTTCGATCCCTCCTACAATCAGCATTCCTTCGACCTGTCGTTCAATGGTGTGACCAGGCCGTGGCTGCTGCCGCTGAGTTCCACCGAACCCGCACCCTTCGGCCCGAGTGCCAGCGGGTGGGCGATCGGTGAGGTCACCGATGAGACCTCGAAGGCGGACAAGGCGAAGGCGGAGAAGACCGTTGTCACCGCAGAGGTTGAACTTGCCGGCGCAGAGGAGAGGATCGTGGCGTTCCCGGTCTCTTCTGGTGTCTTCCGCAATCTGAAGGCGGCCGAAGGCGGAGTCCTGTGGATGCGCACCGGTGATGCCGAAGATGGCGAACTCGGCGACAAGCATTCAGGGGATGCCGGTGAGAAGCCCGGCGAGGTGGTCCAGTACTTCGACTTCACAAAACGCAAGGTCACCACCGTCGTCGACAAAGCCGATGACTATGAGGTGACTGGTGACGGCAAACTCATCATCGTGACCAATGATGGTGATGTCGCGGTGCGACCAGCCACCCGCAAGGTCGAATCCGATGATGACGATACGGTCTCCGTGGACCTCACACGGCTGCGGTTCGAACTCGATCAGCGGGCCGAATGGCTGCAGATGTTCGAGGAGAACTCCCGCATCATGCGTGACCACTATTGGCGTGCGGACATGAACGGGGTGAATTGGGAAGGTGTGACCCTGCGCTGGCGTCGAGTCGCTGCGAAGGCGCTGACCCATGACGACCTCGTCGACATCCTGTGGGAGACCGTGGGTGAGCTCAACACCTCACATGCCTATGTCTCACCATCCAGCCCCCCTGGTGATCAGTCGAAGAAGCTCGGTTTCCTGGGTGCGGATCTGGAACGGACTGAGCAGGGTTGGACGATTGCACGTATTCTTCCTGGTGAGAGCAGCGATCCCGCCGCCAGGTCGCCCCTACGCCAAGCCGGCGTCGGAGCCCGCGAAGGTGATCTCATCGTCGCCGTCAACGGTCAGTCCGTTGACGAAGTCCGCGGCCCGGCAGCCCATCTGGTGGGAGCGGCGGATTCGATCGTCGAGCTCACCCTGCGGCGGGGGCGCAAGGACCGTGTGGTCGCGATCATTCCTCTGGCGAATGAGGAGAAGCTGCGCTACCAGGACTGGGTCCGCTCCCGGCGTGAGTACGTGGCGAAGAAGTCAGATGGTCGCATCGGCTACGTCCACGTCCCCGACATGATGGCCGGTGGCTGGGCTCAGCTGCACCGTGATCTGCGGCAGGCGATGTCTGCCGAGGGCGTCATCGCCGATGTCCGGTTCAACCGGGGTGGTCACACGAGTGCCCTGGTCGCCGAACGCTTCGCGGACAGGGTCATCGCCTGGAACGCGTCCAGGAGCTACGACACCATGCTTCCGGATCCGGAGGATACCCGCCGTGGCCCGGTGGCCTTCCTCGCCAACGAGTTCTCAGGCTCCGACGGTGACATCATCAACGCCCGCGTGCAGGCGAAGGGCCTTGGCCCTGTCATCGGAGTCCGCACCTGGGGTGGTGTCGTCGGCATCGACGGCCGCTACGACCTGGTCGACGGCACCGGCGTGACTCAGCCGCGCTACGCCTTCTGGCTCGAAGGCAAGGGCTGGGATGTGGAGAACTACGGTGTCGATCCCGACATCGAGGTCGAGCATGATCCCTCGCAGCTGTTCAGCGAGGACGATCTGCAGCTCGACCGTGCCATCGCCGAGGTGCTCGCTGGCTTGGAGGATGCACCCGCGGCCCAACCGCCCGAGTTCCCAGCCCCACGGGTCCAGTCGGTGCCGAAGGTGCAGGCCCCAGGCGCGCCCACGGAGTAGGACCGGCGACGGAGCCAACCCTCCGACGAAGCACCAGGACCTGGGCCCGCGCCACCGCTGCAGCCGGCGACGGGACCTGTTCGTCAAGAGTCACTGGCCACGGGCTTCGGTCAGCCGATTACTGTCCGCAAACGGTTTTCACTGTCTGCAGACGTTCGCCCCAGAACGACCAGGCGACCGTTTGCGGACAGCAAATCGGCGTTTCACGCACGCTCACCGTCGACCGGGACGAGCGCCCAGAGGCCGAACGCCAGGAGCACGAATCCGGAGATGATCCCGCTGAAGATGGGAATGAACGCTGGGATCGAGGCGAAGAAGGCGATGAAGCCGGCAATGCCGCACAGGGTGACGACCGTGGCGAGAATATGGAACCGGTTGAGTTTGAACACGTGGCCGAGAGCATAGAAGTGGGTGCCGACGACGAACGCCACCCAGGCCACGCCGAGTTCCGGATGCCCTAAACCGCTCAGCAGGCGCGTACCGCCGAAGAGCGCCAGTGCTTCGATCCCGACGATGATCCAGTAGCTGCGTCCGAAGGGAACGGTCCGACGCGGTCCGGCCGCAGCCTGCCCCTCGGCGGACTCAGCGGACTCAGCGGACTCGACGGACTCGACGGACGTTGCTGAGGAGACCTGGGCGCGCTTCATGCGGCCCAGTGAACGAATCGCGAAGAACACGATGACGGCGAAGGCCGCGATCCCCATGACGAGGACGAGGATACGGCCCAGGGTCGAAAACGATGCGCTGTTGACGATGAGGAACACCAGGCCGAATGCTCCGCCGATGAGGGAGCCGATCTCCGCGCCGGCAGCCGGCTGAGGTCTGGTCTCACGGGGTTGAGTCATCACTGCCCTCTCGATTGTGCACGGATACCACGGGATTACGAGGATCGGTTCTACCATCACATTCTCGCACTCCGCACCGAGTGCTCCCGCGAACCCACAGTAGAAACGGGTGCTGCCGCGAACCCGCAGTAGAAATGAGGATTCACCACTCCCACTTCACCGACTCAAGGGTATTGACCTCAGTACTGAACTAGTGTTCACTTGGAGTGAACTTAGATTCATTTTCTTGCGGGACAGGCTGCCGCCCCCCGTAGGACATCAGCTTGAGGAGGCAAAGATGACAGAGACACACGAACCCGCTGCTACCACACAGGACTTCGAGGACATCCTCTATGAGGTCGAAGAATCCTTCGCGGTCATCACCATCAATCGTCCCGACTCGTTCAACTCCTTCCGTTCCCAGACCGTCGACGAACTCATCGAGGCACTGACACAGGCCTGGGGAGACAACCAGGTCCGCTCGATCATCCTCACCGGTTCGGGAGAGAAGGCATTCTGCGCCGGCGGCGACGTCAAGCAGAAGGCGAAGACCGGAGACTACGGTCCCAGCCGGTACGGCATGTTCCGTATCTCCGAACTCCACAAGACCATGCGCTCTGTGCCGAAGCCCATCATCGCCGCCGTCAACGGTGTCGCCATCGGCGGAGGCAATGTGCTGAACACACTCTGCGACATCACGATCGCTGCCGCACATGCTCGCTTCGGACAGGCCGGGCCGAAAGTCGGGTCCTTCGACGCCGGATACGGAACGGCCTTCCTCGCCAGGGTCGTGGGTGAGAAGCGAGCCCGCGAGATGTGGTACTTCTGCGAACTCATCGACGCCCAGAAGGCCGAGAGCTGGGGGCTGGCCAATGAGGTCGTCGAGGCCCAAGACCTCATGCCACGGGCCAAGGACCGTGCCCGAGCCCTGGGACTCAAGGCGCCCACTGCGCTGCGCTTCCTCAAGCAGTCATTCAACGCCGACAGTGAGATGCAGACCGGTTTCACCAACCTGGCCATGAGCGCCCTGGACCTCTACGCACACTCACCAGAGTCGCATGAGGGCGCGGCCGCTTTCGCCGAGAAACGCGACCCGGACTTCAGCGGCTTCGACAACGCCTACTGAGCCGTACCCAATCCCCGGGACCAGCTCACACAACGACCATCCCACCAGAATTTGAGGATCACAGTGGACTTCGCAATCACCCCAGAGGCTCAATCACTGCTCGACACCGCAGCGACCTTCGAGGAGCGCCTCATCTCCGAGGCACGTGACCGGGAAGCCGCTGGGCAGATCGGGGCTGAGATCACCCAGGAAATGGGTCGTGCCGGACTCATCGCACCTGAGCTCTCAGTCCAGTTAGGAGGGCAGGGCCAGACGAAGGTGACCGCGGGGCTGGTCACCGAGGCGATTGCCCGGGGAGACCTCAACGTCGCGTACCTGCAGGTGGTGGGCTCATTGATGGGCCAGGTCATTGCCCGCAATGCCAGCGCCGAGGTGGCCGAGCACTATTGCCGTCTCATCACTTCAGGTACGGAGACAGTGGCTATCGGGCTCTCGGAGCCGGACGCCGGATCGGACGCCGGGAATCCGCAGACCACCGCCACGCACGACGGTGACGATTGGATCATCAACGGCACGAAGTCGATGTCCCTGGCACTGACCTCGGCGGCCACGGTCATCTTCGCGAGGACCGATCCGAATGCGAAGAGGGGAAAGGGCATCTCTGCCTTCCTCGTCGACCTTGACGCCCCCGGGGTGACCCGCACAGCGATCACCGACATGGGGCAGTCGGCGGTGGCCCGCGGCTCCGTCGACTTCACCGATGTCAGGATCCCTGCCGATCACCTCCTCGGCGCGGAGGGAGCAGCGTTCTCCCAGGTCATGCAGGGATTCGACTTCTCCCGCGCCCTCATCGGACTGCAATGCACCGGCAGCGCGTTGAGGGCTATCGAAGACGCATGGGACTACGTGAAGGGCAGGGAGGCCTTCGACCAGCCGCTGTCGACGTTCCAAGGCGTCTCATTCCCCCTGGCCGAGGCGGAGACGAAGATGGCAGCCGCCAGGCTCCTGTGTCTGAACACCCTGTGGCTCGGCGACGAAGGCCTGCCCCACACCTCACAGGCAGCCATGTGCAAATGGTGGGCCCCGCTCGAGTCCTACCATGCCATCCATCAATGCCTCCTCCTGCACGGCCAGAACGGCTACATGCAGAACCGCGACGTGGAGAAGCGCCTCCGCGATGTGCTCGGCATGCAGATCGGGGACGGAACAGCACAGATCATGAAGCTCGTCATCGCCCGAGAATCAGCCGGACGTGCCTTCGCCCCCTGAGCCACCTCCGTCCTCCGAACCCCGGCCACACATATCCGACATATCTGACAACGACACCATCCGAAGGGACCACATATCATGTCTGAACTGGACTCTCGCATCATCATCGTCACCGGCGCCGCCTCCGGGATCGGCAAAGGGATCGCCACCCGCTTGGCGGCAGACGGTGCCACCATCGTCGTCGCCGACCTCGACGCTGCGAAATCACAGGAAACCGCCTCGGCGCTGGGCAACAACTCCATCGGCCTCGCCGTCGATGTCACCGATCGGGCGAAAGTCGATGCCATGACCACCCAAGTGATCGAGACCTTCGGCCGCATCGACGTGCTCGTCAACAATGCCGGCTGGGACAAGGTCGAACCCTTCATGGAGTCGACGGCCGAGACATGGGACCGCGTCATCGCGATCAATCTGATCGGCACCCTCAACTGCACGCAGTCGGCCGCAGCCCACATGATCGCCGCCGAATCAGGGGCCGTGATCAGCATCGGCTCCGACGCCGGACGCGTGGGCTCGAGCGGTGAAGCCGTCTATTCTGCGGCCAAGGGCGGCATCATCTCCTTCTCCAAGACCTTCGCCCGCGAAGTCGCACGACACAACATCACCTCCAACTGCGTGTGCCCAGGTCCGGCCGACACCCCCTTGTTCGCTGAGATCTCCGAGGACAATCCGAAGCTGCGGACCGCTCTGGAGAAGGCCATCCCGATGCGTCGCCTTGCTCAGCCCGATGACCTGGCCAATGCCGTTGCCTTCTTCGCCCGCCCCGAATCCACCTACGTCACAGGTCAGACTCTCTCCGTCTCCGGCGGGCTCACCATGGCCTGAGCCCTACCCACCGAGTCACCACAACGATCTCCCGCCACCGGCACCAAACCAGAGCAAAGGAGCCCTGACATGCCTACCCGATTCGACACGATCCTCACTGATTCCCTCATTGAGAAACACACCTCGACCGGCGCCTGGAAGAACAAGACGCTGCTCGATCATCTGGACCACTGGACGTCCGAGATTCCCGATTCGGTCGTCTCTCGGGATCCCTATGGAACCCACACATATCGTCAGCTCTCAGCCGACGCCGAGGCGTGTGCGAGGGCGCTGATCGACCTCGGTGTGCAGCCCGGCGAGGTGGTGGGGATCCATCTGCCCAATTGGTACGAATGGCTGGTCATCCACCTCGGCGCACTGAAAGCGGGGGCGGTTACGAACGGCCTCATCCCCATCTACCGCGATCGTGAGATCGGGTACATGGCGAAGAAGTCCGGCGTCGCAGTCCTCTTCGTCCCCAACCGGTTCCGGAAGTTCGACTACCCGGACATGGTCGACCGCCTCAAGAACGATCTGCCTGACCTGCGCCATACGATCGTCCTCGATGCACCCGGCGAAGATCCGTTCACCTCCCGCGAGGGACTCGAACGATGGTCGGACTTCCTCGAACGTGATGGACGGAGCACGGCGGGTTCAGAGCGTACGCCGAGTTCAGAGTCAGTGGGCGCCAGCATCGACTGGAACGCGCGGAGACCCGGCCCCAACGATGTCGGTCTGATCCTCTTCACCTCAGGAACGACCGGTGATCCCAAGGGGGTCATGCACACCCATAATTCGGTGCTCTCGGCCGCCCTTCCCTGGCCGGACCACCTGGGACTCAAGACGGGTTCCGTCGTCCACATGGCGTCGACCTTCGGACACCTCACCGGGTACATGTATGGGGTCTGCCTGCCGCTGCTCATCGGCGGAACCGGCGTGTTCCAGGATGTCTGGAACGGTGAGGAGTTCGCAAAGCTCATCGAAGAGTTCGGCATTGAACACACCTCCGGCGCCACTCCGTTCCTGCACGATCTCATCGACGCTGCCACGACGACGGACCGCGATCTGTCGAGTCTCAGACACTTCTGCTGCATGGGCGCTCCGATTCCACGCGTCATGGTCCAGGAGGCCAAAGAAGTGCTCCCGGAACTCAACGTCTTCGGCGGTTGGGGTCAGACCGAATGCGGACTGGTCACCATGACCGCCCCCGGCGACTCTGATGAGAAGGTCACAAGCACGGACGGTCGGGCGCTTGGGGATATGCAGGTGCGAATCGTCGATCCCCTCCGCGAACCGGTCTCCGCCGGAACGGAAGGAAAGGTCCAGGTCAAGGGCCCGTTTCTGTTCGTCGGGTATCTCAGCGAACCGAACCTCACCGAGGAGGCCTTCGACGGTGACTGGCTGGACACCGGCGATATCGCGGAGATGGACGAAGACGGCTTCATCAAGATCGGCGGACGGTCCAAGGACATCATCATCCGAGGTGGGGAGAACATTCCCGTCGCCTATGTGGAGAACGTCATGTACGAGCATCCCGCCATCTCCCAAGTGGCGATCGTAGCGGTGCCCCACCCCCGATTGCAGGAGATCGCGTGCGCCGTGGTCACCCTCAAAGATGGCCACACATTCACCATGGATGACCTGCGCGAATTCTTCGCCGCCAAGGGCGTGACCAAACACTACTGGCCCGAGGTGCTGCAGATCCTGGATGAGTTCCCACGGACCCCGAGCGGTAAGATTCAGAAGTTCAAGCTCCGCGAGGAAGTGGTCAGCAGGCATGACAAGTGAGACTCAAGACGTCAACGCCGTAGTCCGCGGTGCTCGCGCGGAATACCGTGAGAAGCAGATCGTCGAGGCGGCTGTGAGTCTCATGCAGACGAAGGGCTCACATGCCGTGTCGATGCAGGCGATCGCCAAATCTGCCGGCGTCAGCGTCGGGCTGCTGTACAAATACTTCTCGGACCGAGAGCAGATCTTGCTGGCCGCGATCACCCGAGTTCTCGAGGGCTTCCGTGTGCGCGTGCCGGCAGCCATCGAGGCGAGTGAAGATCCGGTCCATCGGATCATTGCGGCGTTCACCGAGTTCTGTCAGGTCGTCGATGAGCATCGTCAGGCCGTCGTTCTGACCTATCAGACTTCCAGGTCTCTCTCACGCGACGGGTTGGCGTCCATCCAGTCTCAGGAGCTGGCCACTCTGCAGCCGCTCATCGATGTCGTTGGTGAGGCTGTGGACAAGGGTGACCTGTACGAGGTCGACGCCGGCACGCTCGGACACGACCTCATGGCCTTGGCCCATATGTGGGCACTCAAACACTGGTATTTCCAGCAGACGCAGGTCAGTCTCAGCCAGTACATCGACCGGCAGGTTCGCACCGTGGTGCTGAGCAACCTCAGCACCAGCGCGCGGAAGAGAGTGAACCTGAACTAGGGTTCGACGGGCCTGTGACGTTCCAGGCCCCTATGACCCGGCCGGTCGGTAGAGCAGATAGAGAAATCCGTCGTCGGTGCCGAAGAGGGTCGTCAGCTCGAGCTCGACCGGTGGGTCGAACTGGGCGCCGCGCAGGATGTTCGTCTCAGTTCCGGCGACCAGGGTCGGGCTTCGGGTAAGACACAGCTCATCGACACCTCCGGCCTCCACCAGGTCGGTGAACAGCTGCGGCCCGCCCTCGCACATGATCCGGGCGAATCCACACGACCGGAGTTCGGCGATCGCCGCGCCCAGGTCCACAGACGATTGACCGGCCACGATCACCTCGGCGACCTCAGCAGCTTGGGCTCTGGCCGGCTCGGGAGCATCAGCACAGGTAATGAGAATCGTGGGGGCGGATTCGGGAGCCTTGGTGAACAGCGGGGCCGAGAAATCGAGGTCCAGGCTGCGGGAGACCACCGCGATGGGGGCTGTGGGGCTGCGGCCCACCCGCAGATGCCGCCATTGCCGATCATCCTCGGCAGGACCGTAGTTCTCGGTCCTGGCAGTGCCAGCGCCGACGAGGATGACATCTGCCGATGCCCGGTTGAAGGCAAAGAGCTGAGTGTCGATGTCATTGCCCAGGCCGCCGGCGTGACCGGCGATGGTCGCCGCCCCATCGACCGAGGACACGAATACTGCCCGCACCCACTGGTCGACCTCTCGGGGAAATGCCAGGGCCTCGGACAGGCTCACATCCGTCACCTGGTCGGGGAAAAGCCGGTTGATCTTCGGAATCTCCGTCATCGCCACCTCGCTTCAGCACTCTGGTTTTCAAACTTTGAGTCTACGCTCGAGGGGCCCATCGAATGAGTTGTTCGCTTCTGCCTTGCGTCCCCCTTCTTCCGTCCTAGACTGAAATCAGCACGATGGACACCAGCACCAGAGACTGAGGAGGACGATCATGGCAGAGACACATCAGGTTCAGGTTCGTCGGATCTACGATGATCCGGTCAACAGCGATGGCACTCGAATTCTCGTCGACCGCATCTGGCCGCGCGGGATCAGCAAGGACAAGGCCGATCTCGATGACTGGCTCAAGGACCTCGCGCCCTCCAGCGATCTGCGCAAGTGGTACTCCCACGATCCCGATAAGTTCGAGGAATTCTCCCGACGCTACCGAGAAGAGCTCAAGGACGATGACCATGCCGAGGCTCTCAGGGCGCTGAAGGACTATGCGAAGAAGGGCAAACTCACCCTCCTCACCGCGTCGAAGCGCGACGACATCAGCGACGCGACGGTCCTGAAGAAGGTTCTGGACAAGAAGTAGTCGAAAAGCAGTCTCGTTGGCGGCAGCGGCAACGCGAGCGGGCGAGACGGCAACGGAAGAGGGGCATGACATGAGCGAGACCGAACCACATGCACAGGGCACTTTGCCCGATGCGCAACAGAACATCGAACCGGACACACGCGATTGGGCTGACGTGTTGGAGACCGGGTGCGCCGAATGCGGGTTCACCGGCGATGTGGATGTCAGCATGGTCCCGGGTTATGTCTCGGCTTCCGCTGACACCTGGGATCAGGTGCTGACCAGGCCGAATGCCGATATTCGTGTCCGTCCGGATCGCTGGTCGGACCTCGAGTACGCGGCCCATGTGCGCGATATCCTCGACCTGTTCCGCGAACGCACGCAGCTGATCGTCTCCCAATCGGCCCCGACCCTGCCGAACTTCGACGGCGACGCCGTGGCCATCGAGTCCGATTATCGACATCAGAATCCCACCGAGGTGGCCATCGACCTGAGAGCGGCAGCGCTGGCCTATGCGGCTGATCTGGTCCAGATCACCGATGACCAGTGGGATCGCACCGGCTACCGCTCCGATGGACGCGAGTTCACCGTGACCTCATTGACTCGCTATGGGTTTCATGAGCTCAGGCATCACCTGCAGGATGTCGGCGCCTGAATCGGCACAATGCCATTCACAGTCACATGCGGACGCATTAATCTGTTGACATGGGACTGGAATGGGAACAGCTCGTCGTCGATGCCCACGATCCGCACATGCTCGGCCACTGGTGGGCGGAGGCCCTCGGGTGGAGCGTCGTCGATGAGGACGAGGACGAAGTGGAGATCAGAGCCGAGGCACACACTCTCCCCGGCCTTCTTTTCGGAGCCGACCTGGCGACCAAGACAGTGAAGAATCGCCTTCACCTCGATTTCCGACCCGAAGATCAGGCTGCCGAAGTTGATCGACTGCTCGCTCTCGGCGCCCGCCGAGCTGACGTGGGCCAGACTGCGGACGAACCCTGGGTTGTCCTGGCCGACCCGGAAGGCAATGAGTTCTGTGTGCTCTCGTCTCGCAGGAAGTAGTGCGTGGGTGCCTCCGACAGAACAGACCTGGACCCTGTCTGACTGACAACCTCGGTGTCTGAGTGTGGCCCTCGGTGCTTGAACTCGTCCTCAGAAGAAGACGCCCCACACCAAGACGGCGATGACGACGATGACGAACAGCAGCGACCACGGGCTGCCGAAGTTGAGCGACCATCCGATGCCGACACGCTTCGGGATCAGGAATGAAGGATCCTGGGGACAGAAGTAGAAGATTCCGAACTTCCAGTTCGCATCATCATCGCGAAGCTGCTTCCTGCGTTGCCTGCTCACTGTGCTCATGCATGTTCCCTTCCTCGTCGCGGATAGCTCTTCGCGGGCGTCTCACCCGCGATAGTGTCAGAGACCCTTGCCGTCACGGTACACCTGTTGTTGGCCTCCGACGAGGTCAGAACAGCCGAGAGGGTGCCCACGACAGTTTATTGGACAGAGATGTCCAAAATACTTTAGGCTCGCACCATGGGCAGGAAGAGGGCCTTCGACGAGCAGACGGTGATCAGGGCCGCCATTGCCGTCTTCAGCGAGCACGGATACACAGGCACCGACGTCGGCATGGTCTGCGAGCGTGCGAACATCGGCCGCTCAAGCTTCTACAACACCTTCGACAGCCTCGACGCCCTCTTCCTGCGGGCCCTGCGCGACTACACTGCCACGGGAATACCGGCCCGGGAGGAACTGCGCACAGGAACAGCACCGGCCCCGACGCTCATCATGGACCGTCTCGGTGGGGAGCTGGCCGAACAGTGCGAGGACGACCAGCGGATCGGATGCCTGTCGGCCAATACCGCGGCTGAACTCGGCCGCGAGGTCGACGCGGTGTGCACCATCCTCGATCCTGATCGTCAGGCCTGGCTGGATTCGTATCGGCTCGTCTTAGAACGCGGCCAGGTCGAGGGTCACATCCACTCCGAGCTCGATGCGAAGGTTCACGCGGAACTCATCCACAGCGTGCTCGCCGGATTGCGGATCGCCGCTCGGGTCATGCCCGCCGACAATGTCCTGGCTCAGGCGAGCGCGTTCATCGAAGGTCTGTGCACCCCCGAGGGTTTCGCAGCACTGCACGGCCACACGGCACCTCATACGTATGGCCGCAAAACACCCGGACACCCCATCACAACCGAAAGCAGCACACAGTGACGACTTCGACTCCCACCAGAGTCCGTGTCCCGGCGCAGGTCTACCTCCTGGCATCGGTGATCTTCTGCCTCGGCACCAGCGAGTTCATGATCGCCGGCATCCTCGAGCCCATCAGTGCGGATCTGCAGGTCGGGATCCCGCAGGCGGGTCTGCTCATCACCGGGTTCGCCGTGGGAATGATCGTCGGGGCACCGGCAATGGCGCTGCTGACCCTCAAGCTGCCGCGTCGGGCGACGATGATCATCACGATCATCGCATTCTCTGCTCTCCACATCTTGGCCGCGCTGTCGCCGAGCTATTCGATCCTCATGGTCACCCGTGTCCTGGCGGCCATCGCCTGCGGTGGGTTCTGGGCCGTGGCCGCAGTCCATACGACGCGCATCGCCCCCGCCGAGGTGCATGGGCGTGCGCTGTCCAGTCTCGTCGGCGGCCTGACCGTTTCGAACCTCGTGGGCGTGCCCTTGGGCACTTGGTTGGGCACGCAGTACGGATGGCGGGCGACCTTCTGGGCTGTAGCGATCGTCACCGCACTCGCTGCTGTCCTCATCGCCGCGACAACGCGCACTTCGCCCGATGAGCGCAGCGAGTCAAACCTTCACCTACCCACTCTGATCAGAGAGGAGATCCAGGCGTTCAAAGGCCCTCGAATCTGGTTGGCTCTGGCAACGACGGCGCTCTTCCAGGCTTCCGTCTTCGCTGCCTTCTCCTATTTCTCTCCGCTGCTGACTCAGGTCGCCGGCATCTCCCACTCATTGGTCCCCGGAGTTCTGGCCGCCTTCGGCATCGGTGCCTTCATCGGAGTCGTCGTGGGCGGGCGCTTCGCTGATAAGAACATCTTCGGCAATATCATCGGCAGCCTCATCGCCCTCGCCATCAGTCTGTTCGCCCTGTGGCTCGTGGCCGGAAACGGCTGGGCGGCGATCGTCATGATCGTTCTCGTCGGCGCCAGCGGCTTTTCGATCGCCGGGGCCCTCAACGCCCGCGTGTTCCAGATCGCCACCCGGGCACCGACCCTGGCGGCCAGCGTGAACACCTCGGCGTTCAATGTCGGCAACGCCATCGGACCGGCACTCGGAGCCACGGTCATCGCGCTCGGCTGGGGCTTCACAGCACCGGTCGTCGTTGCCATCGTGTTGGCCCTGGCAGCACTCGGGGTGGTTGCGATTGCGATCAGGATCGAGCGGAAGCGTGTGCTTCGCGGCACCGTTTCAGCACCGGTGGACGCAGATCGTTCCCCAGTCGACACCTCCGGCGGCGCCGACTGAGGCCCGGGTCAATCGGCAGGCGGGTTCAGTCGACGCGGACACCTGTCAGAGTCAATCGGCAGGCGGTTGCCACAGTTCAATCCGGTTCCCCTCGGGGTCATGCACCCAACTGAAGAGGCCGACCCCCTCCATCTCCTGGATCTCGTCGTCGACACGGGCGTGGGCCTCGCGCAGTTGGACGAGCATAGCCTCGAGATCGGCCACCCTGAAGTTGAGCATGGTCTGCTGAGACGTGGAGCCGAAGTAGTCGGTATCGGACTCAAACGTGGCAAATACTGTGGGCCCGGCCTCCTGATTCCAGAGTCCGTGATCGCCGAGGTCGACTCCGAGCACGTCCCGGTACCAGGCCTGCAGCTTCTCCGGATCGTTCGCGCGTATGAAGTATCCGCCGATTCCACTCACGTGTTCCATGACGACAACCTAAGCGCGACCCGGCGTGCGGTCAAGCACTTCGCAGCTCAGACAGTGAACTTACGTTCGAAGCACAGAAGGGTCATTCCACCAGGGTGGGGAGTTGCCTCGGTCCGAGTCCATGTCTCCTTGTCGAAGCCCGCGTCGAAGCCCCACAGCGGAATTCCCGCGCCCAGTGTCACAGGCCCGAGCTTGATGATCAGCTCATCGATCTCCGGGCGCAGGCTCGCAGCGAGGGTGCCTCCGCCCACTAGCCAGATGCCCTTGCCAGGTTCGTCCTTCAGCCGCCTGATCCGCTCGATCGGATCGCCGCTGACGATTTCAACGTCTGAATCGAGTGCGGACTCCAGGGTCCTCGAGACCACCAGATGGCGCAGATGAGGGTAGGCGTCCGGCAGTCCGGCGGCCAATCCGAGGTCGAATGATCGCCGCCCCTCGACCACGGTGTCGAAGTGATGCCCGAGGTCGGTGATTCCCAATGCCTGCCGCGCAGGTCCGGGCAACGTCTCCGGATATTCGGAGCGGATGAAGTCGAGGTAGTCGTCGGTGATCGGCCACCAGGAACTCGGGTCGCCCCCATCGGGTCCTGCGATGAAACCGTCGAGAGAGGAGGCGACGAAATAGCTCAGTCTTCGTTGATCGGGCATGATCGCAGTCTAAGCCAGCGACCCCGCCGGGCCGAGATCTTCGCGGCGCGCCATCGTTCGTTCTGGGCCGTGCCCATCGCATGCGCCCTCTGCGAAGCAAAGACCACCGCAGAGGCGTCTCCCCGCGCTGCTGACCGCGCCGAGGATCGAATCGAGGACTGACACGTCCCCCGCGCTCGGGACTGAGCCCGCATTCCGAGAAGAGGAGGAGGGCAAGGCGTGAGACCGACTTGCCCTCCTGGAATGCGCACGTCATTCTTCTTGTTAAGACCACAAGCTGATTCATACGTGCGAAAGGACCATCTATGAGCAAGTTCGCAGTGACAAATGCCAATACCGGTGAAGTTGAGGAGGAGTTCGCCTCCGTCGCCAAGGAAGACATTCCCGGCTACATCGATCGTGCCCATGACGCTCACATGTCGTGGAAGGAGACGCCGCTACATGAGCGCGCCACGATCCTAAGGAAGTTCGCGGACCTCGTCGACGCCAATGCCGATGAGATGACCGACATCATCGGCCGTGAGATGGGCAAGGTCAAGAAGCAGGGGCTCGGCGAGGTCGACAAGGTTGCTCGCACGGCCCGCTGGATGGCCGACAATGCCGCCACTCATCTGGCTCCTACGCATCTCGCCGCCGCCGGTGCAGCCAGCAGCTACGTGCGACACCAGCCGCTGGGTGTGCTGCTGGGCATCATGCCGTGGAACTTCCCTTACAACCAGATCGCCCGCTTTGTGCTGCCCAACCTCATGGTCGGCAATGCGATCATCATGAAGCAGGCCTCGATCTGCCCGAAGTCCTCACAGTACTTCGAAGATCTCCTCACCGAGGCGGGTCTGCCCAAGGGTGTGTACCAGAACATCTACCTCGACAGCTCCCACGCCGAGGAGGTCCTCAAGGACTTCCGCGTCAAGGGCTTCTCCCTCACCGGCTCCGAGGGTGCAGGTGCCTCCGTGGCAGCTATCGCCGCCAAGTACTACAAGCGCGCCGTGCTCGAGCTCGGCGGCAACGATCCTGCTGTCGTCCTCGACTCCGAGGACGTTCCTGCACTCGCCAAGAAGCTCGTCGGCCTGCGTCTGGCGAACGCCGGTCAGGTCTGCACCTCACCAAAGCGCATGATCGTCGTCGATGATCTCTACGACGAGTTCCTTGCCGAAGCCATCAAGGCTGCCGAAGCGACGAAGGTCTCGACCTTCGACGACCCCGACGTCGGCATGGGTCCGGTGTCGTCCGAAGGTGCCCGCGATGAGATCGTGGAAATGATCGACAAGGCCGTGTCCGATGGTGCCACGCTGCACACCGGAGGCAAGAAGCTCGACCGTCCCGGCTGGTTCATGTCGCCGGCCGTGCTCTCTGACATCGATCCGAAGTCGGACCTCGGCTGCAACGAGCTCTTCGGTCCCGCAGTCATGGTCTATCGGGCCAAGGACGAAGAAGACGCTCTGCGTCTGGCCAATGACACCGAATACGGTCTCATGTCCTCGGTGTGGACCGATGACCTCGAGAAGGGTGAGCGTTTCGCTGCCAAGGTCAACGCCGGCATGACGCTGATCAACTCCCACATGGAATCCGGCCCCGAGTACCCATTCGGCGGTATCAACCGCTCGGGCTACGGTCGTGAGAACGCGCAGTGGGCCTTCCAGGCCTTCACGAACGATCACCTCATTCGCGTCCACGCCTGAGCCTGATCCTCGAATCTGCACAGACAAAGATCCCGCCGACAGCTTCCATATTGCTGTCGGCGGGATCTTCTTTTACGAGTGCTGTCTCAATAGCTTCTCGAGTGGACCTCCGTAGTAGCTTCTCAAACCCCCGGAAGCCGCTCGGATCGCTGATTTCCCGTGTTCTGCGGGGTGCGCGGGCTCGACGTTCGCGCGCTCAGGGTGCTCGGATCACCGATGAGCGCGGCCCGGTGCGTCAAAATTCGCGTCAATCTCAAACCCGTTTGAGCGTCTCCAATCGAGTCGAGCTGCTCGCCGGGTACGCCGATGGCGTGCCCGTGCGGGAGCTGGCGACTCGATTCAACGTGCACCGCGGCACCGTGCGCGAGATAGCCCGACAGGCGGGCTTGGCTGCCCGCCGACCGGAGCTGCCGGACCCGATCCGACAAGAAGTAGCCCAGCTTTACGCAGGTGGACTGACGCTCGCTCAGGTCGCCGCGCGACTTGGAATCAGCAACGAGGCCGCGCGCTCGGCGGTGATTGCGGGCGGTGGCACGATCCGCCCCGGCGGTCGTCGCCGGGTCAGTGCCTGAGTCCGCGCACATCACCGGATACCTACCGCGTCCAAGAGAGCACCCTCTTCGGCGTCGTTCGCTAGGCCAGTCAAGCTGGCCCGGTCGACGGCCTCGCGGACACGGGCGCGGATCAGCAGCACAACGCTGATCGGCCCGATCCAGAGCATCTTAAGCATGTTCCATATCGCCCACAACACGACGAGGTGTAGCCAGCCGGGGGCACCGTCCTCGATGAGTTGGACACAGACGTTCGCGATCAGCAGGTACGGGATCGCGAGCAGCATCGCCGGAACACCCCACTTCAAACCGCGCCGGCGGGTGCGGATCGCATCCAGCAGGATGTTGGTCGGCATGTAACGCCGCAAGAAGTAGCGGGTGTGGACGCTCGCAGCCCAGATCAGGCGGATCATGGCACTTGTTCCTCTCCATCGCACAGTGCATCTGATGAGGCAGTGCGTTGACGAGTGACCCTGAGGGTCTGCCGAGACCGGCGCATTACAGAGGAGAAATCTGCCTCAAGATCGAGTCTACGCCCAGGCCCGACAGGAAGGAAGGCACTGGCGAACTGGTGCGGAGCGTAGGCCGATCGTCGGTTGTTGGATCGCAGTTATCGGTAGGAGCTGGGGGTCTTGCCCCACTTGGCGCGAGCACGTTCCATGACCTTGCGGGCGCCGCTATGGTTCATCCTCCAGCGGGCGACAGCGAGGCTGACGTCGTAGGCATCGGCTGCGTCCTCGTCGGTGGCGTTTGCTCGGGCGAGCCGGAAGGCTCCGTCGTTGGGGATCAGCATCTCACCGGAGAGCCAGTCAGCTTCGGCTTCTTGGTCGCCGCCGAGCCCGCACTTCCTCTCATCGGAAAGAGAAACCCCGAACTCATGTTCCAGAACGACGTGGGCGAGTTCGTGGCACATGGTGGTGCGGCGGCGGGTTAAGGGCTGAGCGTCATTCTCCAGGATGACCACGCCACTTCCGTTCGGGATCAACGCACCGGACAGAGCGCTTCCGTCCGCTCGCAAGAAGTGGTCGCGTGCGACACCGTCGAGGTCGCTGAGCTGGACGATTGGAATGCCATACTCAGAGGCGAAGGTGTAGGGATCGAACGGCATGTGTGCGTCGAGACCGATCTCGGCCCGTAGCTCCAGGGCGAGGCTCTTCGCCTCGGTCTTGAATCCTCGACGCACGAGTCATCCCTGGGCCCGTGCACGTTCGATGGTCGCGCCGATCACCTGTTGCAGGTACTTGACGTCTGTCTCACTGAGGTCCTTACGCGCCCGCAGAAGCGGCGCGAGCTGTGCCATGAGATCGGGTTCGCGGGTGTCATCGGCATCGCGCTGTCCCTTGTGCTCGAAGAAGTCCTCGGCCGGGAGTCGGAGCCAGGCGATGATGGTCGCGAAGCCGTCGGTGTCCGGCTTCAGCCCGTTGCCGAGCCGGGAGAGCAAAGAAGGGCTCACACCGATTTCGCCGGCTAATGCTCGCCAGGAGAGTTGCCGCTCTTTTCGCGCGGCGTCGAGCGCGGAGTACAGCCCGGCCGTGTTGATCGTGGTCTTGGCCATACCCCTAGTGTGTCACATCTGCAACGGCTCGTCGCCTCCGACACGTCTGTGTTAGAATTGAAACGTAGCATCGAGTGTGGAACACGGAGGAGGTGAGCAGTATGGCAGGCAAGCGAGGGCGCAGCGCCGTCACGGGACGGTTCGTGAAGCAGTCCACGGTGAAGCGTCATCCGAAGACCACGACCAACGAGAGCACCGGCAAGCGCGGCAAGAAGTAGGTCGCTGAACCGATGCCCGCCTCACGATGTCGGTGGTGTGGGGCAGGCTCAGCGCCACGGAAGACAGTCACAACAAGATCGGAGGGCCCGATGGCTCACCTCAAGCAGCAGTTCAAGGACGCACTGAGCTCCATTGAGCCTGGCGATGACAAGGCCAACGCGCCAGAGGCACACCAGCTGGTGCGTGATGCGCTCGAAGCCGACGCGAAGCTCACCGAATACGGAGTACACCCGGTCCTGATCGGCTCCTACAAGAGGAGCGTGTCGATCAAGCGGGTCAAGGATGTCGACGTGTTCGTGCGACTCCCGGACGTACCGAGCGATGTCACGTCGAAGGACATCCTCGATCGGTTCTTCACTGTCTTGCATGCGGAGTTCGGCAGCGATGACGATGGTCACCGACGGACCAAGCGTCAGGACCGCAGCCTTCAGGTGTCCTTCCCGGAGTACGACCTGTATGTCGATGCCGTGCCTGCCCGCCCGTACTGGGACGGCGAGACGTGGGAGATTCCGCAGAAGGGCGATGCAGACAAGTGGGTGCGTACCAATCCCGAGAAGCTCACATCTCTGTCGAGCGAGATGAACACGGCCCATGACGGCTACTACGTTCCGATAGTCAAGCTGCTTCGTCAGACCCGACGCTCCGTACTTGGCCTCGATAAGAAGCCGGGCGGGTTCTTCATTGAGGTGGCGACATACCAGGCCTTCGCTTCCGGGCTGGTGGCGGGCACCGATCATGCGGAGTACTACGTCTCTGCTCTCGAAGAGGTCAGCAAGATCATCGACAGCTATGTCAACTACGGCATCGGGGTGAACGACCCCACGTTGCCCGGGCACACGATCAGCATTCGTGCGACCGACGACGAGCTGGATGCAGCCAAGACCCGTTTCGCTGACGCGGTGGAAACCGCCCGCGAAGCGCTCGCCGAGGAGGACGAGGGCAAGGCAGCGCTGACGTTCCAGAAACTGCTGGGCAAGAACGGGGACGACGAACCAGTGTTCCCGATGCCCCCAGGATTCAACGAGGACGGGACGAAGCGCGCGTCCGCTATCTCAGCCGGCGCGCGGGTTGTTCCGGCTGGTACCAGGACCTTCGGGTGACCCTCACCAAGTACGACGACTACGTCGCCTACTCACGGCAGCACTTCGAGGAGGGTTTGATCCGCGCCGGCTTCACGGAGGATGAGACCGGCTGGCGAGGGACAATCATTCACGCCGGGGGCACGACCGAGGTTCTGATCGCGCTGCGTTCTCGCTACCCGTTCCAGCCACCCCGCGTGGTTCCGTTCGACCCAGACGCGGTCGCCTGGTCCTGGCACCGGGAGTTGGACGGATCACTGTGTTTGGTCGCCGAAGACGATCATGAGGGGCTGTGGTGGACCGACGCGCCCGCGTTCCTCGAACATGTCACTGCCTGGTTCGATCAATCGACCACAGGCTGGCAAGACGACCGACTCGACCTCGACCTCGACCGCTACTTCGAACCTTCCGAGGATGAGCGCCTTTATCTCTACGATGACCTGACCCGGTATCCCAGCGGATTCATTCGGTTCCGACCGACGGCGAACAACACGATGCGGATCAGTGGCGGTACCAAGCCAGCGAAGTCTTCGAAACACAGCAAGGATCGCTTCGGGTATGTTGCCGGCCTCGGCGCTGTAGACGTGCCGCCAAGAACATGGGACGAGGTTGCCGCTCGGATCAACCCCAGCGTCGACCTGGACCGCAGAATTCGCAACCACTCGATCGAGATCGTGGTGCTGATCTACCGTCGTGGCTCTCACGACGGCGCAATCACACTTGAAGTGTGGCCCACTGTAGATGGCGGCACCGCCGTCAGACGCCTGCGCTCAGGTGCCGACACGGACGCCGCCAAAATGGCGCGCGCGGGTCTTCTCGCTCATGAACTCCGCGGATGCCGCGTTGCGGTCGTGGGTATCGGAGCCCTCGGCTCGTTCGTCGCGGACATGCTTGAGCGTTCCGGTATCCGGCATCTCACGCTCGTCGATAGTGACGTCGTTATGCCCGGTAATCTTATCCGTCACCTTGTCGGCCCCGAAGCCGTCGGACGGTCGAAGGTTGAGGCGGTCAAGCAGCACTTGGTTGCACGCAGCGGGATTGCGGCCCCTGACATCGCGGTGATCGATGAAACGCTAACCTCGGGCGACGAGGCCGTTGAGCTTTTGAGCGGCCACGACCTCGTGGTGAACGACACGGCTGATTTCACCACCACCGCACTCCTCCACGTCACTGCGCAGACGTTGGCCAAGCGGATCGTCTCGGCGGCGATCCAGAACGACGGCACGAGCTACCGGATTGATTTGCTGCCACCGCTCGATGGGGCTGACCCGCTGCCACCTTCTTCCGTCGATGTCGACCAGTCCGTGCCGGACCTGTTCGAAGCCGGATGTGGCAGCCCGATCTCCCCGACACCGCCGTACCTGGTGATCGAGGCAGCCGCAGCAACCGTGCGCCACGCAATCGGCCTGCTCGTCGAACGCCCCCTCCACCCGGCCGGGGAAGTGCGAGACCTACGGATCGGAGCAGCGAGGAATCGCCAATGACTCGACCACCAACGCGTATCGACCTGCGGGCTGATGCATACGAGACCATCGCGTCCGAGACGGCGAAGCACCTTCCGCGGGAGACCGGTGGCATCCTCCTCGGCTACCAGGAGAACGGCACCATCGTGGCATCTCATGCCCTGGTCGTGAACGGGCAAGGGACGACCACGAACAGGTACGTTCGCGACGACGTTCGCGCGAACGCGCTCCTGGCGGAGTTCCTGGAGCAGCGAGCTGACGACGATCCGACCGGCTACATCGGTGAATGGCACAGCCACCCCTCTCCGTCCGTCCCGAGCCGCATCGATCACGCCGCGATGCGCGCAACCGCCAAAGTTGGCGCCGGTCCGATCGCACTGCTCGTCTACGCGCCCGGCGGACCCGACGAGTTCTTCGGACTCATCGCCAGCCGCCAGCGGTTCGGACGCGCCACGACGAGGAAGGGAACGGTCTCCGTTCCGCCTCCGCGGTTCGATCCGCTAGGCCCACTACCTGACGGCGCTGTCCGGGGCGACGGCCCGGTATTCATCTCTTATCGCCAGTCAGACGGGACTCCACAGGCGGAAGCGCTGGAGAATCTGCTTAGGGCCGCCGGCCTCGTCGTGTGGAGAGACCGCACCGACCTGCGACCGGGCACAACCACCGACCGCCTCGAACAGGCGCTCACCAGAGGTCTCTCGGCAGGCGTACTCGTCGTCACACCCGACATCGCGTGCAGCGACATTGTCCGCGAGCGCGAACTGCCTCGCCTGCTCCAGCTCGACGCTGATCCCAACTTCAGCCTGTGCATCGCGAACAAGGTCGCAATAGCAGGAGAAGACTCGAAGTGTGATTACGATGCCCCGGACCGGCTCTTGAGGCTCTCACCAGCACGGACTCTGGCCGACAAGAAGCAGGCCAACATGCTCCGCCCATCCGGCGAGACCGAGATCGTGCGCGACCTCATCATGCACCGCATTGAGCAACGAAAGCGAATAATCCGCGCCGAAAGACGTGACTTCACGATCCGGGTGCAAAGCCGTCCAGCCTCATCCGCCCTCGACGCCGACCAGGACGACCTGCACATCCGGCTCAAACCGTCCGACGACGGACGACTCCCCTCACAGACAGGGCTGGAACTCCTGGAGAAGACTCTCCCGCTGATCAGCGACGCCGTGTACGCGGCCGGCGCGAAGAACGTGCGCATCTCGGGTGGAGCCCATCTGTCAGTCGGACTCGCACTGGGCGCCGCACTGCCGGAGACGAAGATCGGCAAGGTGGTCGTGATTGATACGGAGGACAACGCCTGGACATCAGCCGCGCCCGACGATGACCCGCAGAGCACCGAGCTGACGATCGAGCCAGTCCAGATCGAACAGGACCGAGCGGCGGCGCCCAAGAATCGCGTTGCAGTCTTCGTGACCCTGACACCACAGGCAGATTGGACTGCGTTCGAGCAGCTTATGAACGATTCCTTTGATGGCTTCGACGCAGCCGAGGCGATCTCAGTCGCGGGCACAGAACGTATCGACCCACGAGAAGCAGCTCGTCTCAGTGCGGCCGTAGCGCAGCGGATCAAAAGGCTCTCCGCCAGCCAAGGACGCGCCGAGGTGCATCTCGCCTTCCACGGCCCCTACACGATGGCCGTACTCATCGGGCGCTACCTCAACACTCTGCGAACCACCGTTTACGAGTGGGACGGCAACACGAAGGGTGGCCCCCGCTACAAGCCCGTCATCATCCTTGAACCGGGCGTGACGGACGGACCGATCACTGACGTGCTCGCATGACGAATCAGCACTGATGCCGAGGACTGCCCCGGCAACGGGCATCGACTCATACGACGTGTCTGTTGGGATCGCGTGCTCCCGCTCGACGCCGCTGACGATCGTGACCGTGGACGAGATCGGCTCGTCAAACGGTGTTTCTGCTCCGTCGTGGGGCTACACGCCTGTCGGCAGCACCAGGAGCGCGATCGTCACGCTCCGCTCCGAACATCGCAGGTCCTCGCTGTTCGCCTAGGAAACTGTCAGCACCGCTCGGTCTCTGGAGAGTGGGTCACGCGCGGAGGGTTCCTTGAAGGCCCCGTGCGAAGTCGCTCAGTGCCTTCAACGTCGCGATGGCGTAGTAGACGATCTGGCTCCGAAACACTCCATCGATATCGCGTGGGACGCCTTGGCGGGTAAGGACCCAGATCGCGCTGTTCTGGACGCCGACCTCGTCGCCGACGATATGGCCGGAGACGGTATTCCGAATGAGACGCAGGGTCTTGTTGAACTCCTTGTCGTCCCTCATCTCCGACATCGCCTGCTTGAACGCGTGCACGGCTTCATCGAACTTCGCGATATCGAACAGGTGGATTCCGGTGTCGTTGGGGAGAGTCCGCATCGCCCTCGACACTGCATTGACCATCCGTCCTGCCGACTCTTCCGCCTCTTCGAGCGTCAGAGCAAGGAACTTCTCGGCGGTGAGCCGATTCTGCGGGTCGGCAAGCAGAGCGCGGAGCATGACCCTCATGTCGAAGTCGACCGTGAGGATGAAGAATTGAAGCTGCGTGAACCCTCGGTAGACCTGGGAATCTCGTTCAAAACCGAGTTTGACGTTCTGAGCGGCCTGTTCCAGCACCCGTTCTTGCTCGGGCAAGATCGCGTCGAACCCCGCGATGATGTCCTCGGCGCGACCAACCGAATCTTCACTCACTTCGTCTCCCACTCTCCGCGATCACCGCTGCCGATATTTTCCTGTCTTGCCGACCGTCACCTCCTCAGGTGACAGGGTCACGCTCCCAGTTGGGCGATCGCGGGAAGTTATCGTCTGAGCGCCACCCCTCCGCGTTCGTCCACGGCGGTTGGATGGGCGCATCGGAGGCGTCCCATCGCCATACGTCAGGGTGGCGCCGTTCCGTGCTGGTCGTCGGCCGAGCCGCATAGCCGAGAGTCTGTCCTGCGGGGACGGTGTAGTGCCACCAGCATCCGACTTGATCTTGCCCGGCGGTGAAGGCGTCGGGACCGAGGCTGTGCTTCCTGGCAAGCTCTGCGAGCGTCGCGTGTGCATCGAACGGGCCGGGGCGAAGCAGCACAGCGTTGAGGTACTCGGTGTCGAAGTCGTAGGCGAAGTTGAGTAGCTCGGGGACGTGTCGGTCATCGACCAGCCGACCCATCTCATCGAGTTCCCGCGAGCCGATAACGGACTCTTCGTGGAGTCGGCGTAACCGAGCACCGGCGTCATCCGCGATACGCGGGAAGTACTCGCCCAGAGCTGCGAAGAGCACGATCGTCTTGGTCGAGTTCACTCGCGTCGCGTAGCCAAGGTCTCGACCGTGCAGGACGCCGTGGCGTGAGACGAGGCCGAAGTTGCCGGACTCATCTACATTCTCGGAGAAGACGCGGCGGACGACCGGCAGGTTCTCCTCCATCCCGGCCAGCGTCGCATCGTCAAGGTAGGGGTCCGCGTTGGCCTTGGAGAAGAACGATTGTCCGGTCAGATCGCGGCTCATTCCGTCGATCTGCGCCAGGATGATCGGGATCGACGCCTCGTAGGCTCCCGCGAGATGATGCTGAATCGCCTTCTCGATGAGAGCGACGCGATCCCAAATGACCTGCTTGAACGGGTAGTGCGAGTTCGACCATCGGCGTATCGGTGCCGCCGCGTGCCGGAGAAGAACCTGACTGTCGGAGTTCCAGACCTCGGCGATCGCCTCATCAATTACCGCCGGCTCAGCACCCTTCGCAGCAAGGCGAAGGACCCGGACGGTTCCGGCCTGGTGCCAGCGACCGCACATCGCCCACCCGAGCGGGGCGAACAGCGCCACCGCTTCGGCGATCTGAGTGGTGGCGGGATGCGCGCCGACTCCGAGACGGCGCGCCACCTCATCCGCCAGCTCGGCTTGAGTCATCGCTCATCCCTCCGTCCAAATCATCTTCAACAAGGATGACAGACCGATGCGATCCGCCTCAGAGCCCGAGCCCGCGAGTCACCTGCCTGACCTGCCGTTGCTCGCGCTGCGGGGCCTGCGTTGCCAACGTGATCGCCCGTAGCGCGGCGGCAGCCCGTGCTTGGTCGATCTTCTGAACGTCGCTCTCGGCCGGTGCTCCTACCGGGGCCACATCGGTGATGCCGTACCGGTCGCGGTAGGCGGCGATCGTACGGGCGTACCGGCTCCACGTCTGGTTTTTGCGCCGGTCGCGAGGTGGTGCACCCAGCGATTTGGTCCAGGCTTCTCCACCGTCGCATGCGATGTCGAGCACGGCGTCAGCGCGGGTTTCGATCAGTTCTCGTCGCTCATCAAGGGCGTGGCGCATGTCATCGGCCATCGGACCATCGGCGGACGGGATCAGTCCGGCGATCAGGTGCGGCGCCTTGCGGGTACGACCCGAGCCTGCCGGGCGTGCTGTGGCACGCGCGACCCGGTGATGCAGCACCGAGGCGATGTCGTCAGCATCGGCGAACCCGCGCGCGGCGACCAGGCGCGGGAACAAGGTGTCGAGGTCGTGGTGGTTCGCTTCGGCGCGGCGCAGCTCAGCGGTGAGCGCCCCGAACGCCTCCGATTCGACCGCGGCGGCGGCCTGTTCGGCAGTGAGTCCGCAGGTACGGATGAGGGTGGCCCAGCGGTCTCGTTGAGCGGCGGCGGCGATGGTCTCGTACTCGGCGGCGAGCTGGGCGATCGAGCCCCAGTGCTCGTGTTCGGCGGTGATGGTCTCGTGCGCGGACCGCTCGGCACCAACATGTTGCAGGACTCCGAACAAGACGGACCGGCCGGTGGCTTCCGGGTTGTCGCCCGGGTGCGGGTGGGCGTGCTCGTCGGCGCGGTCGAGGATCACGTAGGCGCGGTTGGAGTGCTTGCCGCGGGTCATCGCGACGTAGAAGTCCTCCCTTGTAGTCGTCGGCTCGACCAAGACGCGTGCGGTGTCGACGGTGACGCCCTGGGCCCGGTGCGCCGTGACCGCATAGCCCAGGTCAACGTGGTCGGCGACATATCCGGTCGGGAGGACGATGGAGCCGCCGAAGCGACGTCCGCTGCGGCGGGTGGTGACCGAGCCGTCGTCACGGACGCCGGTGATGGTCCAGGTGTCACCATTGCGCACCCAATCCTTGCCGTTGCGGAGACGACGGTCGTTACGGCGGGTGATGATCGTGTCCCCCACCCCAGCGGTGGCGCCGTCGTTCAGCTCGACCTCCCGGCCCGGTGTGAGGGTGCCGTCGAGGATCAGGTCCGCACGAGCGCGCTGGTTGAGGGCGCTCACGTCGTCGCGAGTCTCAGCGACCAGCACCGATATCAACCCTCGGTTCCGGTCGGCGCGCCAGCCGCTGTAAGCGGCATCGGTCATCGCCTCGGCCTCGCCCTCACGGATGCGATCGTGGTCAAGGTAGGTGTCGATCACCTGCGTGCGACCGTGCCGCAACGCGAGGGAGGCGGCCTTCTCCCACTCATTGGTGAACCGGTGCACGTCGACCAGCTCGGGCGCATCGTCACGATCACCGACCAAGAGTCCGAAGGCACCGCCGGCGTCCACGGACTGAAGCTGGGCGAAGTCGCCCACCAGGAGGGCCTTCGCCCCGGCCCGCTCGGCCAGGTGGGTGATGCGGTCCAGCGACAGGGTGCCGGCCAGCGATGACTCGTCGATGATGACGAGCTGACCGGACTCGAAAGTGGTGCCACGGGTGAGGTGGTTCTGCCACCATTTCGCCGTGTTCTCCGTCGCGATCCCCAGGTCAGCGGCGAGGACCTGCGCAGCCACCGCAGAGGGTGCGAGCCCGACAACGGAGCCGGCACCGTGCTCCTTCTCCCACGCCTTGCGCAACGCCGACATCGCAGTGGTCTTCCCGGCCCCGGCCGGGCCGACCAGCACATCGAGCACCCGACCCGAGACGGCGATCTTCAACAGAGCGTCGGCCTGATCCTCGCCGAGCAGCCGCCCCTCCCTATCCGGCCGGGCGGTGATCTTCTCCACCGTTCCCAGCCGGACGGTAGGCGCAGTCATGCTGCGAGAGCGGTCGAGCAGCCGGTCCTCCGCGGCCAGCAACAGCTCGGAGGAGAACACGGTCGAGTGCTTCGGCCGGAACACGCTCGTGCCGTCGATACGCCGGAACGCGACCGGGCTGGTGGCGAGGTCGGGCGGCGTCAGCCGCAGCGATGCCAGTTCGGCGGCGTCGGTGATCATCCCGACGACCGCCTCACGATCCTGCATGGTGGCGAAGCGTAAGCCCATCGTCTGCCGTGACGCCTCGGCCATCAGGTTCCACCGCCGCCACGTCGCCCGCTTCTCACCCACCACACCGACGACGGCCTGGCCGACTTCGGCGATCGCGTCCAACGGCAGGTCGTCGGCTCGCAGTAGCAGCGGCTTGTCGTTGTCCATGACGTTGCGTGCCCAGTAGGTGGCGTCCTGGTCGAGGACGGTGGTGGCGCGGGTGCGCCACTCGCTGGTGAGGTCGGCCAGCGACCGCACCTCCTTCTCCGGTCGGGTGGTCAGGGTGGCTTGGGCTCGGAGCTTGATGACCGTGGTCGTGGAAGGCTGGTGGCCGTGCTTGGCGACGTACTCGGCGATGAGCCGGCCCTTCTCGGCGTCGATATGCCGAGAACGGGTGGAGAACTCCTGAACGAGCTGTTCCGGCACGCTACTGATCGCCCACGACGGGTTGCGGTCGCGGCCCATGTCGCGGGACTCCCACTCGACTCCGAAGGTGCGGGTCATGTGGTCGGCGAACACCGCCTGGTGCAGCTCCGACAGGGCGACCACGGCGGCGTGCATCGGCCGACCGTCCAAGCTACGCCACTTGCCGTCGAACGCCGTCTGGACCTTGTTGCTGATGACGACGTGGGTGTGAAGGTGGGGGTCTCCGGCGCGGGAGTCGAAGTGATCGAACGCCGTAGCCACGAGCCCGGTGACATCGACTTGTGCAACCGCACCGTCGCCTGCAGTTGCGCCGGTGCGGGTGGCTGCAACCTCGCGCTCCATGAACGCAACCACCTCCGCAACTGCCCGATGGTGTGCCTCCCCGATGAGCGCTTGTGTGCCAGCGTCGGCGACCGCCCATAATGCGGAGGCGGACTTCGGGATTGAGAATGTGAAGTCGAAGCCGGCCACGGCTCGCCGGGTTCCCCGCTGCCTTTCCTCGGCCTCGATCTGCGCGACCTCCGCCGCTTTCGCGCCGGGTCTCAGTGCCGGGCTGAGGTCGACGATGCGGGCCTCGATCCGCTCCGCCGGGGACTTGTATGCGGGGAACGCCAGTCCCAGCGGGTCGCCGATGATCGGGTCACGGCCCATCCCCATCAAGAGCTGGAGCTGCGCCTCCGAGACCCGATCACCCACCGCGAGCCGACCCTTCCCGAGCGAGGCGACGCCCGACCCGAGCCATTGGCCCGGTGGTGTTCCCGCCTCGACGTAGTACCTCGTGAGCGGGGTCGAGAGGGACCGGTCGCCATCGGCGGCGGCGACCGTGCGCAGCAGGTACTTGTACCCATCGCCTGCGCTCATCACTCGCATCGAGACCGTCATGCAGTGGAGGTGCGCAGAAGCTGTGAACGTGTCGGGGCATGCTCGGGCACGGTCGCCGCATTACCGTTGAAGGAAAACCGAGAGCGAAGGAGGTGATGAAGGTGGACACCGACGTCGTCCCTCTCGGTGAGCGCGCGCAGCGGAACATCTTGGATCATGTGCTTGCCGTCGGAGATGAGGCCGAGACGAACTACTTGGAGGTCAAGAGCGCTCTTGACCTGACCGCGACCGAAGGTGTGGCGAAGGTCGCCAAGTTCCTCCTCGGGGCAGCGAATCGGCGCCCCCAAGAAGCCTCACGGTACTTCCACGGTTACGCCGTGCTGGTCCTTGGCGCCCACAAGGACCATGCGGTCGGCGTAGCTCGCGGTGTCGAGGCTCATGAGCTTGAAGATCGTCTCCGCCCATACCTGGGACCACAGTTTCCCGCGTTCGAGTTCGGAAGGGTCGGCGTCGACGGCGACCACGAGGTGCTGTTCGTCATCGCTCAGCCACCACAGGACGGGCAGTCGATCTTCCCGTGCCACAAGAGTTTCCATGCAGGCAAGGGGCAAGAACGCCTCGATGATGGAGCGATCTACGTGCGCGGAGCCAGCAACACCCGGCCAGCACGAGCAGGTGAAGTCCTCGCTCTCGTTGAACGGGCTCGCGGCGGCAAGCTTCCAATCAATCTCGACGTCGAGGTCCTCGGGTCGATCAGCCGCGTCGAGCGGGTCGATGAAGTGATGGAGCGCCTATACGAGTTCACGGAAGAAGAGTTCACTAAGCCCCGAGAAGCCCCAGAAGTCTCGCCCGCCACAGCGCTCCTCGCACAGAACATCTGGGGCGGGTCTCCGCCCGCAAGCCCCGAAGATCGTTCGAACCGACTTGAATCCTGGAGGCGCGAGAAGCCGGCACACATCGAGACGGGACGTACACACTTCATGAGGGTTGCTCTTCCCGGGGCAGGAATCCAGGTCACCAGCCGGGATCGGTTCGTCGCCAAACCGCACCTCACGATCACTTTCCATGACTGCGAGGCATTCGACTACCACGAGCCAGGCGATGCCGACTGGGACAAGCTCGTCGAACCCGTCATTCGCCGGCAGGAACCCTACGGGCTCGGGTTCGACCCATCCGCCCTCCGCCTGGCGCACCGTGACTACCCGGTGGACTGGAACAACCGCGGCAACGATGTCGAAGTCGTCCTCACGCCCGAGTCGTTTCGACCCAACGTGCCATGGGTCAGCGATCGAGATGACTACGTGCTCCTCGCACGCAACCCCCAAGCACAGACAGTGGCCGTGACATGGGCCCTGACCGAGGACGGCAACAACGCCACCACGACTGGCGAACTGAAGATTGCTGCCGGTGACCTCGCTGATGCCGCCGACCTGCTCAAGTCGTCGTTCGTCAACGACGCGTGAGTCTCATGCAACCCACCGCCTTGCGTTCATTGCGCGGGGTTAACCACCCGCGCGCCGTGGAGACGCGGCGACAACGAGGGTGGGTCTGGCAGGCGGCGATGCGTCTGCGCATGTGATCGGGTGTCGCGGGAAGGGGGTGCAGCGCTCCACCGTGGCGTCGAGGGGTGTAGTGCTCTCGCATCCAGGCGACGGCGTCATCTGGATTCACACCGCTGATCACCGCCAGCAGCGCCATGGCCGTACCGGTGCGACCGATCCCGCCGCCGCAGGTGATCTCCACGCGCTCAAACTCCGCACGCCTATGAGCCTCGCGCAGCCCACCCACAGCGTCATCTGTGGAGTCGGGCAGGCGGAAGTCGCGCCACCGGACCCACCGGTACTGGAAGTCCTCGATGTAAGGGTCCTTGCCCAGCAGATAGACAGCGAACTCTGGCGGCAGCACGTTCTGGCGCCGACGGCGGAGTCCCGTGCCCCTGACGCGCCGGCCGTCTGGGAAATCCACGACTCCATCAACGTCTTCCCAGGCACCCACACACCCACCGTAGTTCGCAAAGTCCGGCACCTCTCGCGATGGCTCAACCTCGACCTGCAAGACGCGTGGCAGCTCTGGCGGGTAGTAAGAATCGAGCGTGGTGGAGAGTCGGCTGGGCAGCCCTGGATCGTGGATGGTGCTGTCGTCGGGCTAGTGAGAGGCGGACTGGCGACGACGAGGGGGATGCAGTGTGTGGGTGGTGCCCTGGTAGGTGATCTACCCGGCGAAGGAGTCCACGGAGGGTTCGGGATCGGGTTCACCGACCTGCCGGAACTCTCATGCCTCACACTGCCACGCACGCCCGCGGACTGATGATCGGTTTATTGTTCAGCGGATATGAAGCAATCAACCTCGCCGCCGGGCACTACTTCGGCGGCGAGACGGTCTGGTCCTCCGAGCTCATTCCCCCGTCCTCCGCATGCTTGTCCGCCACTGGCCGGATGCGCCGAATTCGGGCGAAAACAGAAGCCGGGAAGCGTTCTAGGTGAGCTGGAGCGTGGTGATACAGGTGGGATCGTCCTTGGCGGTCGAGATGGTGGTACTCGCGGTCTGATCGCCGTGTTCGACGGTGACTGTGGCATCGATATCGCGGGGCAGCCAGATGCCTGCGAATCCGTTGTCGTGGGTGCGGATGGTCTCATCGAGGATCACCGCGTCGGTGACCGTGACGTCGATGTCCTCGTTGTTGAGTTCACCGAGGCAGGTGGTGAGGCTGTGGGAGAAACAGTCATGTGTCTGGGCGGAGTACGGGGCGATGGATACGTAGAACTCGTCCTCGAGCAGATCAAGCGAAGACTCGTTGCCGGCCTCGTCAGAGAGCAAGAGCACGTCGGGCTGGACCGAGGCGATGAGGCCGTCCGGGCGCTCCGTGACCGGCATGGTGTCGAGGTGTTCGATGACCTCGCGGGCATCGAGCCCATCGAGGTCATAGTCGCTGAGCCACGCGTTGCCGGTCTCGCCCGCAACGGGGCCGGTGCTGGCCGGGGCGCAGGCGGTTACGAGCACGATCGCGCAGAGCGCGGCGGTGAGGGTGCTGAGGGTTCTGGCTGTGGTTCGGATGATCGTTCCTTCTTAGCGTGTCCGGAGTGGTCGTGATCCAAGCTTATGGATCAGTAGCGGAGTATCGCCTGCTGGTGCAGGTGCGGTATCCAGTCTTGGACGAGGCGGGTGGAGTCGATCCCGGTCAACGCGACCGGGATGTCGCCAAGGTGATGGACGATTAGCAATGGGTCGGTGGAGACGACCCGGGTGGTGCTACCCAACGCGGGGTGGCCGGCGCCGGTAAAGGTATGTCCGTGGATACGTGCGGAGAATCGTGAGGCTGGCAGGTAGCGGCAGGGTTCGTCGGCTAGGGCGAGGTCATGCAGCAAGGTCCTCGCTGCGTGGTTCCCTTGGGCGCTGGAGTCCTCCCAATGGTCAATCCGGTAGGAGCTATGACCGGGATAGTGGTGCACCGCGACTCCGCCAGCGGCGTAGATGCGCTGGCGTGGGGCGTGCAGTGCACGCAGGTGGCCGTCGACGGGGATCCCCTCGGGCCCGGTCCAGGGAGCTGGCGCGGCGGCCAGGGTGCCGTGGGCGACGATCGCCAAGTCACCTTCAACATGGGTGCCGTCGTCGAGGATGATGGTGATCCGATCGGCGTGGGTGCGGATTGCACGTGGCTGGCGCCCCAAGTAGGTCGCGTGCTGGGGCTGGCTCAGATCGAGCAGGCGTCTTGCGACGTGCTCGCCGATGGCGGTGGCGCCGGGCACGAGCGAGCGGGCGATCAAGGCGACATCGTGACCGGCTTCGATGAGAAGGGACGCGGTCTCCGAAGCCACCAACCCGCCTCCAAGTATCAGTACCCGCGTCGGGTGCGTTCCCGCGAGCAGGTTGCGCACACGGACAGCGTCGGCGATTGAGTGCAAGGTCGTCAGCTGGCCGGCGCTCACGGCTTGGTCCCGACCGATGATTGTCTCGTCGAGGGTGCGCGGTCGGCTGCCGGTCGCGATGACCAACGCGTCATAGGCCCTAGTTTTACCAGAGGCGAGATGCACTTCTCGTGTCTGCGGGTTGACGCTGCGGACAGTGTCGGTACTCGTCCGGGTATCCGTGACAGATAGCGCGGCCTGGTCGGGTTCGAGCAGTCCGAGCGCTACGCCCTTGTTAACCAGTGTCCGGTTGTAGGGGCGTTCGCCGCTTCGGGCGAGGAGATCGATCTCGACATCAGCCTCCGAGGTGTGCAAGGTCTTCACGGCGGAGGTTCCTGCCGCGCCTGCGCCGATGATGCCAACGGTGCGGGTGCTCATCGCGCTCCGTTCGCGGTGAAGGATGGCAGCAGGATCGCGTCGATGAACCATGGCGCGTCATCGGGGTCGAGGCGTCCTGCTCGGACTTCCTCGGCTGCGCCGTTCATCACCACGTGGGTAGTGGTCAGCAGCCAGGTCACGGGCAGGTCTACGCGGAACGCGCCCTCGCGCTGGCCCCGGAGCAGTAGGCTGCGCATGCGCGCCTCGGCCTTCTCATGCAGCTCGCGGATGCGGGCTGCGGGAAGCTCCTTCTGCGCAGCCGTCAACAAGGCACCGGATTGATCGACGAGCACCCAGCTGGAAGCAACCAGTCGCTGGAATGCCTGGGCGGCCTCGCCGTCGAGAGACACCTCCTCCAGCACGACCTCGCCGTGTTCGAGGCTGTCCACCAACGCTTCTTCGATGAGCTCGGCACGGGTCTGGAAGTGGCCATACAGGGTCATCCGCCCCACGCCGGCCTCCGCCGCAATGTCGGCGACCGAGGCATCGGGATTCTTGCGGATCGCCGTCACCGTGGCCGCCAAGATTTTGGCCCGGTTGCGCTGGGCGTCGGCGCGCTGGTTGGCCGCGCGGTTCGCTGTCGTCGGGGCGCGTCGGGTACCCCGTGTCGCCTGAGCCTTCTTCGTCGGCATCGTCCACCTCGTAAGTCGTATGGGAATGTATGAGATAGTGTAGCTGTTGCAACTCGTACCCCATTGATTGAGTTAGGAGTCGGAGATGACCAACCGCACACAACCCGACAGCGCGACGTCGGCCTACCCGAAACGCTGGCTGGCGCTCGCCTTGCTGGGCACGGCCCAGTTCATGCTGATCCTCGACGTGACTGTCGTGGCGATCGCCCTGCCGCAGATGGAGGCGGACCTGGCGCTCTCCCGCGAGGCGTTGACGTGGGTTGTCACCGCCTACACGGTCGCTTTCGGCGGCCTGATGCTGCTCGGCGGGCGCAGTGCCGACCTGTTCGGCGCCAAACCCATCGTCTACACCGGCCTACTGACCTTCGTCGCCGGTTCTCTGGCCGCCGGCTTCGCCGACACCGGAACCGTGCTGCTCGCTGGGCGCGTAGCCCAGGGCGCTGGAGCGGCCATGCTCTCCCCGGGAGCGCTGTCCGTCGTCGTGCGCCTGTTCGAAGGTGACGAGCGCAACCGCGCCCTGGGCATCTGGTCCGCGCTCGGCGGCGGTGGAGCCGCCGTCGGAGTGCTGCTGGGTGGACTTATCAGCGCCGGACCCGGTTGGCCGTGGGTGTTCTTCATCAACGTTCCCGTCGGCGCGATCGTCCTCATCGGCCTGCTGCGGGTGCTGCCGCCGCTGCCGCCGCAGCCCGGTGCCCGCGAACGGTTGGACGTCCTGGGGGCCATCCTCGTCACCGGTGCCACCGGCCTGGCGATCTACGCGCTGACTGTCGCTGGCGAGATTGGTTGGACGGCGCCGCGCACGCTCATCTTCGCAGGGGTCGCGGTCGCGCTCTACTTGCTGTTCGGCTGGTGGCAGAAGACCGCGCGCTCGCCGCTGATGAACCTATCGCTGCTCGGCAGGCGGCCGGTGTTCTCTGGCGTGTTCGTGCTCGGGATCGCCACTGCGCTCATGGTCGCGGTGTTCTTCCTCGGCACCTTCTACTTCCAGCAGTACGCCGGCTTCGGCCCGCTGGCAACCGGCCTACTGTTCCTACCCGTCGCACTGGCGACGATGGCCGGTGCGCAGACGGCAGGAAAGCTCGTTGGCAGGCTCGGCGCCCGCAAGCTCGGGGCGATCGGCATGACCGTCGGAGCGATCGGCCTGCTTGTTCCCGCACTATGGTCCACCACACTGACCACGACCATCGGGATCAGCTTCGGCTCGCTAGGCATCGGGATGCTGTTCGTCGTCGCCTCGGTCACCGCGCTTGGAAACGTCGCGCCGGAGGAGGCGGGTATTGCCTCGGGTCTGCTGAGCACGTTCCACGAGATCGGTGCTTCCGTCGGTGTTGCGACCGTCTCCAGCATCGCCGTGGTCAGCCTGACCGTTGGTGGCGATGCCGGATTCAAACAGGCGTTCCTCGCTGTAGCGATCGGTGCGGTCGCCGCGACCATCATCGCCAGCATCGCCATCCCCGGACGCCCTCGGGTGGCAGCACCGGAACCCACCCCTTGATGGATACCCCATAGGGGTATATGTTGACAGAAGTCGTACACGAATGAAGGAGTTAGTGATCATGACCACCACGACCGAGTACCAGGTGACCGGAATGAGCTGCGGACACTGCGAGACCGCAATCCGCACCGAAATCTCCGAGATCCCCGGCGTTACCGATATCGACGTCAGCGCAGCCACCGGCCGGCTGGCCGTCACCACCGACAAACCGGTCGACGAAACCGCGGTGCTCGCCGCGGTCGACGAGGCCGGATACGCCGCCGTCAGGAGCTGACATGAAAGCACCTGCACGGCTGGGCCTGTACGGGTTGGTCCTCGTGGCCGTGTTCGCCGTGGCTGGATTCGCGGCGAACGCGGTCATCCCCGAGGAGACCGTGCAGAGCTGGTCAGAAGGCACCGAACTGAACACCAATCAGAGCGAAGGAGACAACATGAACACCGCCGGGCACGAGGGCCACACAGACGACACAGCCGCCCTTGGCCTGGGCATCGCGCAGGAGGGTTACCGGCTCACCGCAGTGACCGCCCCCACCGACACCGGTACCGAGAAAAAGCTGTCCCTGACGATCACCGGCCCGGACGGGAACCCGGTTACCGACTTCCAGCTGGAGCACGAAAAAGAACTGCACCTGATAACCGTTCGCGCCGACGGTCAGCACTTCCGCCACGTCCACCCAGAGATGAACGACGGCGGCACCTGGACGATCCCCTGGCAGTGGGACGCGGCCGGGACCTATCGAGTCTTCGCGGACTTCGTTCCCGCAGAGGCCGGGGAAGGACTCACCTTGTCGACCTCGGTCCACGTGGGCGGCGACTACGAGCCCACACCGGCCACCGGGCCGAGTACCGAGACCACCGTCGACGGCTTCGACGTCAGCGTGGAGGGCGATCTCACCGCAGGCGAGGCCTCGCCGCTGACCATGACCATCACCCGTGCCGGAGAACCAGTCACTGAGCTGGAACCCTATCTGGGCGCGTTCGGCCACCTCGTCGCCCTGCGTGGCGGAGACCTGGCCTACCTGCACGTCCACCCCCACGGGGACGAGCCGCAGGCCGGCGAGATGTCTGGTCCGAAGATCGTGTTCGAGGCCACCGCGCCCACCGAGGGGCGCTACCTGCTCTACCTGGATTTCCAGGTTGACGGCGAGGTCCACACCGCCCCTCTGGTGATCGATACGACCACCGGCTCGGGCCTGCGCGGCGACGGGCACTCCGATGGTGGGGGTTCCGGTCAGGAGCCGGGCACGGGTGGCGAGCATCAGGAAGGAGAAGGCCATGACCACTGACAACACCAGTACTGGGGTCGCCGGCATCGAGTTGCAGATCGGTGGCATGACCTGCGCCTCGTGTGCGAACCGGATCGAGAAGAAACTCAACAAGCTCGACGGTGTCACCGCGAGCGTGAATTACGCGACCGAGAAGGCCAATGTCACGGGCCCCGACGACCTGGACCCGCAGGCTCTGATCGCGGAGGTCGAAAAGACCGGCTACACCGCTGCCCTTCCGGCGCGTGCCAAGGGCTCCGGTAACAGTTCAGACGAGGAGGGCGAGTCGTCCGAGGACGCCGAATTGCGATCTCTGCGTCAGCGTCTCATCGGCTCTGCGGTCCTGGCGGTGCCAGTGATCGCGATGGCGATGACCCCGGCCTTGCAGTTCGACTACTGGGGCTTTGCCTCCCTCGTCCTCGCCGCCCCCGTGGTGGTTTGGGCCGGGTGGCCGTTCCACCGGGCAACGTGGATGAACCTCAAGCATGGTGCAGCCACAATGGACACGCTCATTTCGGTGGGCACGACCGCGGCGATGATCTGGTCGATCGTCGCCCTGTTCTTCGGCACCGCTGGCCAGCCCGGCGTCGTCCACCCCTTCGAGCTGACCATCTCGCGCTCCGACGGGCTCGGGAACATCTACCTCGAAGTCGCCGCCGGGGTGATCACGTTCATCCTGATGGGCCGCTACTTCGAGAAGCGCTCCAAGCGCAGCGCCGGGGCCGCCCTGCGCGCCCTGCTGGAACTGGGGGCGAAGGAAGTCTCCCTCCTACGCGACGGCACCGAACAGCGAGTCTCCATCGACGACCTCGTGGTCGGCGACGAGTTCGTCGTCCGGCCCGGTGAAAAGATCGCAACCGACGGGACCATCACCTCTGGAAACTCCGCGGTCGACGCCTCGATGCTCACCGGCGAGTCCATGCCGGTCGAGGTCTCCGAGGGTGACACTGTCACGGGTGCGACCGTCAATGCCGGTGGCCGCCTGGTCGTGAAGGCGTCCCGGGTGGGCTCAGATACCCAACTGGCGCAGATGGCGAAAATGGTCGAGGACGCCCAGTCAGGCAAGGCCGAAATCCAGCGGCTAGCCGACCGGGTCTCCGGGGTATTCGTGCCGATCGCCATCGCCGTCGCCGTGGCCACCCTCGGTGCGTGGATCGGAGCCGGGTTCCCGCTGTCAGCCGGGTTCACCGCGGCAGTGGCGGTGCTAATCATTGCCTGCCCGTGCGCCCTGGGATTGGCAACCCCGACCGCCCTGCTGGTCGGGACCGGTCGCGGCGCGCAGATGGGCGTGCTCATCAAGGGGCCCGAGACCCTGGAATCGACCCGCAAGGTCGACACGATCGTGCTGGACAAGACCGGCACCGTCACCACCGGCAAGATGACCCTCACCGACGTCATCACCGCCAACGGGGTGGATCGGGACAAGCTGCTGCGCCTGGCCGGCGGGCTGGAAGATGCCTCGGAACACCCGATCGCCCAGGCCATCGCCGCCGGCGCGACCAGTGAGGTCGGCGACCTGCCCACGCCGGAGTCCTTCGAGAACATCGAAGGCAAGGGCGTGCAGGGCGTCATCGACGGCCACGCCGTGCTCGCCGGACGGGAGACGCTGCTGGCCGAGTGGTCCCAGCACCTTGACGAGGATCTGCGTTCGGCGAAGCAGGCGGCCGAAGCTGAGGGCAAGACCGCGATCGCGGTCGGCTGGGACGGTGTCGCGCGCGGCGTGCTGGTGGTCTCCGATCAAGTCAAGCCCACCAGCGCCCAGGCCATCGCCCAATTCAAGGAGCTGGGCCTAACGCCGGTGCTGCTCACCGGGGACAATCAGGCCGTGGCCGAGCAGGTCGCCGCCGCGGTTGGCATCGAGAAGGTCATCGCCGAGGTCCTGCCCAAGGACAAGGTCGACGTCGTCGCCCGCCTCCAGGACGAGGGCAAGGTCGTAGCGATGGTCGGCGACGGCGTCAACGACGCGCCCGCCCTCGCCCAGGCCGACCTTGGCCTGGCGATGGGCACCGGCACCGACGTTGCGATCGAGGCCGCCGACATCACCCTCGTCCGCGGCGACCTGCGTGCCGCCGCCGACGCGATCCGGCTGGCACGGCGGACGCTGCGCACGATCAAGACGAACCTGTTCTGGGCCTTCGCCTACAACACCGCCGCGATCCCGCTGGCCGCCTTCGGGCTGCTCAACCCGATGCTCGCGGGAGCGGCCATGGCACTGTCGTCGGTGTTCGTGGTCTCCAACAGCCTCCGATTGCGGACCTTCAAGGCCCGCGCGGACGACGACAGCGCGCCGGCACCTGCCGGCTCGACGCCGGCCCGTGAGCCGGTGAACGCCTGACCAACCGTCATCACACAACAAGAAGGGAAACCCGATGACTGCACACGAAAACCTGAACCTAACCGACAACTCGTCCAGTGGAGGCGGCTGCTGCGGCCACGCGCCGAGCGCCGACGCCGTTGCTCAGACCCCCGACATCGAGATGGCCGAATGCCCGGTGATGGCCGGCACCCCGGTCGTCAAGACCGACGCTGAGGCCGCCGGTCTCTACCGCGAGCACAACGGCCAGCGGTACTGGCTGTGCTGCGCCTCGTGCGGCCCACTGTTCGACGCCGACCCCGATCGCTACGCCACAGCCACGTAACGATGGGCAGGGCAGACTCCGCGCTTCTCAAACTCATCGGGAAGCGCGGAGTCCTTCTCCTCAAAGCTGCAACTACCGGGCGCAAGTGGAACGTGACGACAAGTCGTGCTCACCCTGTGGCCACCGAGCACAGCGATCGTTCGGACGATGAGTTTGCCCGTTGGAGAACCCAAGGCCCCTACAAACCGGGCCTGACGAAATGACGACAGCCGCCGAGCCCAAATACCCGGTGAGCACCGAGATGACCCTGCGCATCGACAACACGAAGGCCGCCGTGGCCACCATCGCCTACTCAACGGAGAAGACCGTTTACGTCGTCAACTACGAGGCGGACGGCATGACGATGACGAACCACAAGTAGGTCATCGAAAGCGAGATACAGCCTGCTTCTTAGGGGCAACGGCTAGGTGCTCCCGGACGGGAACAAGAAGAACGGATCGGATATGAACGACGAACATACGAACCACAGCCATTCTGAGGACCGCTCGGGACGAGGCGGGGGCGTCACTCTCGCCAACCATCACGAGCACGCGGATCACGACGCCCCCACGAGCCACGGCGGTCACGATCACGGGCACGGCGGCCATGCCGGTCACGGTGACCATGTGGGACAGTTCCGCCGGCTGTTCTGGATCATGCTCGTTGTTGCTGTCCCCGTGGTGGGTTTCAACGATATGTTTGCCCACCTCATCGGCTACTCTCTGCCCGAGGCCGAGTGGGTTCGCTGGGTCTCCCCGGCCCTGGGCACGGTCATGTACTTCTGGGGCGGCTGGCCGTTCCTCACCGGCGGGCTGAGCGAGATCCGCTCCCGCAAACCCGGAATGATGCTGCTGATTGCCCTGGCGATCACGGTCGCCTTCGCCTCCTCGTGGGGCGCGAGCCTGTACCTGATCAGCCACGAGCTGAACTTCTGGTGGGAGTTGGCCCTGCTGGTCGTCATCATGCTGCTGGGCCACTGGATCGAGATGCGTTCCCTGGCCCAGACAACCTCGGCGCTGGATTCGCTGGCTGCGCTGCTACCGGACGAGGCCGAGAAGCTCGACGGCGACGCCGTGGTGAAGGTGGCACCCGCCGACCTGACCGTCGGCGATCTGGTTATTGTTCGGCCGGGGTCCTCGGTACCCGCCGACGGAAAGATCGTCGACGGTAGTGCCAGCATGGACGAGTCGATGGTCACTGGTGAGTCCAAGACCGTCCGGCGAGAGACCGGTGAACGGGTGGTCGCCGGCACCATCGCCACCGATTCCGGCCTGCGGGTCGAGGTCACCGCCACCGGCGACGACACCGCCTTGGCCGGCATCCAGAAACTCGTCACCGATGCCCAGGCCTCTACCTCCCGTGCCCAGCGGATCGCGGACACGGCAGCGGCGTGGCTGTTCTGGTACGCACTCAGCGCTGCGGTGATCACCGCGGCCGTCTGGTCATTGGTCGGGCTGCCCGACGATGCCGTGGTCCGCACCATCACCGTGCTCGTGATCGCCTGCCCTCACGCCCTGGGTCTGGCGATCCCGCTGGTCGTGTCCATCGCAACCGAACGCGCCGCCCGCGGCGGCGTCCTGGTCAAGGACCGCCTCGCCTTGGAATCCATGCGCACCGTCGACACGGTGCTGTTCGACAAGACCGGCACCTTGACCAAGGGCGAGCCCACCGTCACCGCGGTCGAACCCGTCGGGAACCGCAGCCAGGACGAGGTGCTTGCCTTAGCCGCGGCCGCTGAGACCGACAGCGAACATCCACTCGCTCGAGCCATCGTGGGCGCCGCCCACACCCGCAAACTGGACGTACCCGCCGCGGCGGACTTCTCCTCCTCCCCAGCAGTCGGCGTGAAAGCCACCGTGCAGAACACCGTCATCACCGTCGGCGGCCCCTACCTGCTTGACCAGCACCAGCAGGACGAGGTCCCCGTCGCCGACACCTGGCGGGAGGAAGGCGCGATCATTCTCCACGTACTCGCCGACGGTCAGATCATCGGCGCACTACGCCTTGCCGACGAGATCAGGCCCGAATCCCGCGAAGCCGTCAACGCCCTGCACACTGTCGGTGCGCAAGTGGTCATGATCACCGGCGACGCCCAGGCCGTAGCAGACACCGTGGCCAAGGACCTGGGCATCGACCGGGTCTGCGCCGGAGTCCGCCCCGAAGACAAGGCCGCCAAGGTTGCCGACCTCCAAGAAGAGGGTCGCAAGGTCGCGATGGTCGGCGACGGCGTCAACGACGCCCCTGCCCTCGCCCGAGCCGACGTCGGCATCGCGATCGGCGCAGGAACCGATGTCGCCATCGGTTCGGCAGGCGTCATCCTGGCCTCCTCGGACCCACGTTCGGTGCTGTCCGTCATCGACCTCTCCCGCGCAACCTATCGGAAGATGAAGCAGAACCTCTGGTGGGCCGCCGGCTACAACCTCATCTCCGTGCCTCTGGCCGCAGGCGTCCTCGCCCCCATCGGATTCGTGCTGCCCATGAGCGTCGGCGCGATCCTCATGTCCGTCTCCACCGTCGTCGTGGCCCTCAACGCGCAGCTGCTCCGTCGCCTCGACCTCAAGCCCGCGGCCAGCACGACAAGACTTCTCGACGCTGGCCCATCCACATGAACGGCCGCCGCTGCCGGAGCCGACACCACTCGAATCAGGAGGAGACGTCATGGACACCGTCACCACATCAGTGACCGAAGCCAGCCATGGCTATATCAGTGACAAGACCCGCTATCTGGCGCGCATCAAGCGTATCGAGGGCCAGGCCCGCGGCATCCACCGGATGGTCGACCAAGACACGTACTGCATCGACATCCTCACCCAGATCAGTGCCATCACCTCCGCCCTGGAGAACGTCGCCCTTGGTCTGCTCGACGACCACCTCAAACACTGTGTCGCCGGAGCCATCCACAACGGCGGGGCCGAGGCAGAAGAGAAGATCGGAGAAGCCTCCGAAGCCATCGCCAGACTCGTCAAGTCCTGAGGAGGAACACATGAGAACCCTCGCCCACACATTGAAATCGGCTCTCGACTCGGGCGACGTCAGCGTCTCGATCAGCCGTTGCTGCAATGCACTTCGATGGGTCATCACCGCACGCACGTCAACCGACAGAAGCTGTCGATAGCCCGTTCTCCATCTCCACACGGGCGTAACAACGAGAGAGCTGGGGGGCGGACATGGCACCGTACGACCCCCTGCTCGCCCGGACACGCACCATCCACAATCCCAGTGGCCCCGTCGCGTACGACTGCGTCAAGCTGATCGTGGTCCGCGACGGTGGCGCCATCCTCTTCAGCGAGTTCGGTGAACAGCCCGTCAATGTCGGCGACGTGATCCTGCTCGGCGCGAACGTCCTCTGCGGATCGGAGCCGGAGGGGCACATCACGGTCACGACGATCTACCTCGACACTGACTACGTCCTCGATCAACTGTTCTGGCAGCATGTCGAGCTCCTGCACGACCGGCTGGACGCGCAAGGCTTCGCGGACACGACCTTTACCGAGCCCGCCCAATTGCTCCGCCTCGGTGAAGATCGGACCGGCATGTTGATGCCGTGGTTGGATGAATTGGTCGCCTTGAGCATCGGTCAGGCCTACCGGCAGCGCTTCCATCGGATGCAGGCACTGTTGCACGCGGTCATCGACGTGGTTGCTCCGTTCATCCGCATCTCGCCGCTCCGCACTTCACCGCTGCAACGGGCCCATATTCGGCCGACAATCCCGCGCGATCGCCGCTTCGCGCCGCTGCGTGTCGAGGCCCGGGAGGTTCACGTCGCTTTACATGCTGATGTGGCCAGGGCATGGACGTTGCCAGAGTTGGCCAACATGGTCCATCTGTCGTCGAAGCAACTCACCCGAGTGTTCGCGGACGCCTTTGGGAAGACCCCGATGACCTACCTGACGATGCTCCGTGTGGAGGAGATGGCCAGGCTCCTGCGGGAAACCGACTTGTCCGTCACGGAGGCCGGTCGCCAGGTTGGCTGGCAGTCCCGGAACCGGGCATCGGGGGCCTTCCGAGAGTGCGTGGGGATCACACCGAGTCGCTATCGAACGATGCGGTTCATCGGCGGCGATGTGCCCATTGATCGGACATTCCTGCCCACCTAAACGACACCTTGCGCGGTGCTGAGCCCCACGGTGGCGTGTTGGCTGATATGCCGTTGTCTACGTCAGGAGTACGCGAGCTTCCTGGCGGCCAACCTACCGATTTGCTTGTTCGCTGACCGTCTCGACTCGCCGGATGCTCCTGGCGCACCTCGCAGGTGTAGGACCGACCACCAGCCCGGTGGCCGGCCCTACCGGGAGGAGGCCGGACGATGGCGACGAGGGAGGAAGCCCGCCGGGCGCGGGAGGCGAAGCTCGACGAGCTGCATGGGAAACTGACGAGCGCGGTTGAGCAGCTGGTCTCCGGTGAGGACTGGGCGAAGGCCCTGTCGTTCGCGGCCCGGTTCCGGTCCCGCAGCTTCAACAACGTTCTGCTGATCTGGGCGCAGCACGGGGAAGCGTTCGAGGCAGGTCGCGTGCCTGACCCGGTGCCGTCGTATGTGGCCGGCTACAAGCAGTGGCAGCAGCTGGGCCGCCAGGTTGAGAAAGGCCAGGCCGGCTACCAGATTCTCGCTCCGATCACGGGCCGGTTCGCCTCGGCGAACCCGGCCGATCCGGAGTTGTGGAGACGTCTGAACCGGGGCGAGAAGCCCACGCCCGGCGAAGTGGCCCGGACCCGCATGGTCGGGGTGCGGCCGGCATATGTCTGGGATGCCTCCCAGACGGCTGGCGATCCGATCCCGGAGCATCCGACCCCGACCCTGCTGAAAGGCGAGGCACCCGGCGGACTGTGGGACGGGCTTGCCTTCCAGGTCCGCGCGGCCGGGTTCGAGGTATCGCCGGTGCCGCACGAGGGGATAATCCACGGCGCCAATGGGGTCACGGACTTCGAAGTCCGGACGGTGACGGTGCGGGAGAACATGGACCCCGCCGCCCAGGTGAAGACTCTCGCTCACGAACTGGGGCATGTGCTCATGCACGGGCCTGACCAGGAGGACGCGCGACAGCATCGCGGGATCGGTGAGGTCGAGGCCGAATCGGTCGCGCTGATGGTAGGTGCCGCCCACGGAATGGACACCTCGGATTACACGATTCCGTACGTCGCCACTTGGGCCGCCCGCGTGGATGGCAAGGAACCGGCCGACATCGTCAAGGCCACAGGCGAACGGGTCCGCAAAACTGCCCTGTCGATCCTGGATCAGCTCGACACCGCCCAGCTCGGCGACGGGACCCCGCCCGGCCTCGACCGCGAGGCGCCACAGCGTGCCCAGCCGGCACATGACCAGCCAGCGCGCCGGCGACAGAGTGTGCCGCTGACCGCACCTGGCGCCCGGGCCAGCCCCGCCATCGTGCCGCAGGAACGGGGCCTGTGATGACTTCCCCCGACGGCCTCGCCGGCGTACTAACGCGCATGACCTTCCGGTGGCCGGCCTCGGCCGTCGCGCGGGAACTCGCCGGTGCGGGAGTACCTGTGTTCCCATGTCAACCGGGCGGTAAGCGCCCGCTGACCGAGCACGGGTTCCACGACGCCACCAGAGACCCCGACCAGACGGAGGCGTGGTGGAGAAAGCACCCGACCGCGAATATTGGCGTGCCGACCGGCACGGCCTCCGGTGTCGTCGTGGTCGATGTCGACGTCCACGGCCCCGTCAACGGGTTCGCGGCGTTCAACCGCGCCCACCGTGCCGGGCTCGTCGGTGGATGGCAGTTCCTCGTGACCACGCCGTCCGATGGGATGCACGCCTACTACCCGGCGACGCCGGGCGTGGTGCAGCGGTCGTGGCAGGCCGCTCGCGCCGGGATCGACTTCCGTGGCGACGGCGGCTACATCATCGTCCCGCCCTCCAGGGTGGTCAGCAATGGCACGGGCGCCGAGTATCGGGTTCGGCAGATAAGCACCGGCCCCAGCACCACGGTGGATTCGGATGCGTTGCGGGACATCCTCGACCCCCGGCCCGCGCCGCGCTGGCCGGCGAGCCCGAGCGTGGGGCAGCAGGCGGATGTGTCGCAGTTGGCGGAATGGGTCGCCAACCGTGGCGAGGGCGAGCGAAACCGTGGCCTGTTCTGGGCGGCCTGCCGCCTCGCAGAGAACGACCTTCCGGCGCCGGAGGCGCTGGAGGTGCTTGCGGCCGCGGCCTCGGAGGCGGGGCTGGGTGAGCGAGAGATTACCGCGACTGTCCGCTCCGCCTATCGCACCGTTCAACCCCGACCCCAGACCTCCTCGCGGCTACAGGACGGCTCGTCGGCAACTGGCAGTTGGTTCAGCCGGGACGCGGCCGCGCGGTCGTCCCCTCAGGTGCGGGGGCTGTCATGACCATCCATGCCAGCACCGGGCAGAGGAACCGGCGTTGGGCGGTGGTCACCGCGGTGGCGGGGACCGTGTTCATCGCCGCCGGAGCGTTCTGGCTCTCGTTCACCGCGCTGGCCGATCTGGCTGCTCGGTCCGGGGTCGGCGGTTCGCAGGCGTGGGCGTGGCCGCTGATCGTGGACGGCATCATCGTTGTCGCCACCGTCGCCGCCGTTGCCCTAGCCGGTCAGCGGTCGGCGTGGTATCCGTGGGCGCTGCTGATCGGTGGGTCCGCCGTGTCGGTGATCGCCAACGCCCTCCACGCTGTCGTCGCCGCGGATGCTGATGTCCCCGGAGTGCTGGCCGCGGCCGTTGCCGCGGTACCTCCCGTGGTGCTGCTGGCGATCACTCACCTGACCGTCATCCTCACCCGACCGCAACCAGCCCCCGACACGCTGATGTCCAGCGACGACGCCGTGTCCCCTGACATATCCGCGCCCATCGAAGAGTGGGCTTCGGCACCTGGGCCGGGGACGGTGTCGTCGGCCGAGGTCGAGGAGATCGCGGCGTTGCCGGCGCCAGCAGAGGAGAGCGAACAGGCTATAGCACCCGGCACAGCGCAGGCATCGGCAGATCGGGACAGTGAGCCGACGACCGACTCGGGGGTGGCGCGCACCGATCGGCGTGCTCGGGCAGCGCAGCTGCGCGGGCAGGGGTGGTCGAACAAGAAGATCGCCCGTGATTTGGGCGTGCACCCCTCCACGGTGGGCCGGTGGTTCACCGGCGCGCACCTTACCGACAGCACCGATGACGAGGAGGCAACCCCATGAGTCCCGAACACGACCACGACCTGCGACGACCCGATGCTGACGATCGGGCACCCGATGTAGGGACCGTTCGCCCGGCGTCGGAGGCGGTTGAAAAACTCGAGGCACCGGACGCGGTCCGGGCAGCACGGGCCTCCCGCCGACGCGGAACCGAGCGGCAGACACCAGCGGCGGAGGTGAGCCGTGCGCGGGGTGTGGAGTGGGTGCGGCCCACGGATCTCATCGCTCGCCAGGGCGCGGCCCTCGCTGGCCGGGGTGTCGATTTCGAGGTCGAGCTGGCCCGCCGTACCCGCGCGCCGCTCGCCACGGGTGTTCGTGACCTGGGTGAGCGGACCCGCCGGTTGCCACCACTGGCAGCATTCGGCCGTGGCAGCACGGGGCAGGCCGCTCCGTCCCGGCCCGGCGTCGGGTTGAGCTGAGTAGGGCGGTGACAAGCGATGCGTGCGTCAACGAGGACCGACAGCGATGTTGGGGATGGCGTGCGCACCTGCTTGTCAGGAGGTGCCCTGACCATGACCGAGAACACACACCCCACCAGCGACCCGACCACAGGATCTGACCGCGCGGACTTCACGACCGGTGAGGGTCTGCGCGCACTGCTGCACCGGCTCCACCACGGCGGGCGGCGCGCCTGGGCGTACGATGCGCAAGCGGCGGAGCTGATGCAGTTCACCGCGAAGAAGTACGCGCCGTTGGCGCGCAAGCACGGGCTGGACCCGTGGGAGGCCGCCTCGGCGGCGTTCGATGTGATGCGCACCAGGGCAGCACGCGAGGCGCACGATCCGTGGGCGGTCATCACGCACGCGGTGCGGATCACCTGCATCTTCGAAGAACGCGCCCAGGGACTGCTCTGCTCGGTCCACCAAGCCCGCCGCCCCCACATCTCTGCCTTCCACGACCCTGAACGGTTCTCCGACCGCGAGACCCCACTGACCGACTACCACCCCGCCTTCCACATCCCCGCCGCCGACGCACCAGACGGCAACGACGAGACCCCGGCATCGGAGCGAGCCAGCACCTCAGCAGGCTCGGCAGTCGAAGACGCGATCGCGCTGTTCACGCTCCTGGACTGGCCCGCCGACACGGCCCGAGCCGCGATCGAGCACGCCTGCGGAGCGCTCACCCAGGCCGGTACCCGCCAAGCCGCCTACGAAGGGCTGCGACGGGACAAGCATGCCCGCGCCCTGCTCGACATCCCCAGCCAGTCCTGGACAGCACTGTTGAAGGCGCTGCTGGGCAACCCCCACCCCGCCTACACCGCTACCGGCCTCGGGAGGGGTGTGCTGCTGCGCCTGTTGATCGGCGAAAGCCTGCCCGTGTTGCTGCGCGACGACGACCTCGTCCTTTCGGTTTCCCTCGCCGCCCCACGCCGCCCTCGGAACCACGACGATGCCCAAGGTGGTGCGTGATGAGCGCGCCGGCGGGGTTCATCGAGCTGGAGCGCACGGTCGCCTCGATCCAGGTGGGCAGGCGGCATCGCACCGAGCTGGGCGACATCGACGCACTCGCCGCCTCCATCGACCGCGACGGCCTCCTCCAACCGATCACCATCACCCCGGACGGGGTGCTCGTCTGTGGGGCCAGACGGTTGGCGGCGATCCGGCAACTTGGTTGGAAGACCGTGAACGTCTGGGTCCGCTCGGGCATCTCCGACCGCCTCGGACACCTGCTGGCCGAGCAAGACGACAACGTCCTGCACAAGCCCCTGACCCAGCTCGAAGCCGCCGCCCTGTATCGGGAGCTGAAACAGGTGATGGCCGAGGACGCGGCCCGGCGGCAGGCCGCGACCCAGTTCAGCGCGCAGCAGCAACCCGGAGACGACGGTGCGGGAAAATTTCCCGCACCGTCCGACCACGGCCGGACCAGTGAGCAGGCTGCCCGGATGATCCCCGGCAGCGCGTCCTACAAGACCCTGGACAAGATCAGCTTCCTCCACCACATCGCCGAGGACCCCGCCCAACCCGAGGAGCTTCGCCAGCAGGCAGCGACCGCGCTGGAACGCATCGAGGCCGGCAACCCCGTCGACCCCCTCTACCGGCAGGTCCGGGAACAGGCCGACACGACACGCGGTGACCGCGACGCGGACCTGCACCAGCTCGCCGCTGACGCCCTCGCCCGCATCAAGACCACGACACCAAAGAGACGCACCCCACGGCCCACCCCCGCAGCGGGTCAGGGTGAGGGTGAGCCGGTGCGGTATCCGGTGCGCGCGTTCGTGCTCACCTGGAGCGAGCTGGCCGACTGGTGGACCCACTATGACCTCGACCAGCTCGCCGCCGAGCTGACCGACGAGCAGATCAATTCCTTCCTCGCCACTGCTGAGGGCACCAGCCGATTCGGCGAGCAGCTGCGTGCCGCGCGCGAGCGCGGGAGCAGCGCCGACACCGGGCCGGTGCGCGGCCACCTGCGCGCCTTGTAGCCACCTCGCTGGCTCGGGTGTGGCGGTGCACCTACGGGGCATGAAGACTCCCGACCTTTCCGATGCTCGCTCCCACCACCGAATGATCGCGGTGCTCACCGCACTCGTGGCGGTCCTCGTGCTCACCGGGATCGGGGTCTACGGCCTGATCACCGGACCACCCACCAGCAACGAGCCCGGCAGCGATGAGGGCCCCGGGCCGGGGCCAGTCGTCACCGTGCCCAGCGATCCGGCGCCCACCGCGCCACCCCGCCTGCCCGTCGTGCGGCCTTCGGCGGACCCCGAGACGTTCGCCGGCAACGTCGTCACGGCGCTTTTCAGCTGGGATACCGCCAGCGGATTCATGCCCCTGGACTACACCTCCGTCGTGTTAGAGGTGGGCGATCCCTCCGGTGCGGAGCAGGCCGGGCTCGCCGCCGACATCGCCACCTACCTCCCCACCCGGGAGGCGTGGATCGAACTGCGTCAGTACGCCACGACCCAGCACCTCACCATCGACAACGTCTACGTCCCCGACGCTTGGGCCGACGCTGTGGCGCAGGCCCAGCCGGGGCAGCTCGCTAAGGGCACGATCGCGTACACGATCGAGGGCACCCGCCACCGCGAAGGGCTCTGGAACGACGAGACCGTCACTTCGGAGCATCCGGTGACGTTCACCGTGTTCCTCGTCTGCGCGCCGACCTACGACACCTGCCACCTGCTGCGGCTGTCCCAGCTCGACAAACCTCTGCACTGAACGAAAGGGATGCCGTCGTGTTGAAGAAGCTCGGTATCGCCGTCCTGGCACTCGTGCTGCTCGGCCCCCCACTCGGGCTGATCGGCGTCGGCCTGGTGATGAACCCGGCAGCGTCGGCCACCTGCACCGTGACAGGCACGAACATCACCGTCGGTGACGTCCCCGACTCGTTGACGGTGACCACCGCCAACGGTGAGACCTTCACGCTCAACAGCACCCAGTTGACGCATGCGGCAACCATCATCGAGACCGGTTCCGGCATCGAGGGAGTGACCCGGGATGGGCTGGTGATCGCGCTGATGGCCGCGCTCACCGAGTCGAGCCTGCGGATGCTCGCCAACACCAGCGTCTACCCGGAGTCGGCCAACTATCCCAACGACGGGGACGGCTCCGACAACGACTCGCTCGGCCTGTTCCAGATGCGCCCCCAATCGGGGTGGGGCACCGTCGCCGACCTCATGGACCCCGTCTACCAGGCGCGGGCGTTTTTCGGCGGACCCGAAGGACCGAACTCCCCCTCACCGCGCGGGCTGCTGGACATCCCCGGCTGGGAACAGATGGACAAGGGCGAGGCCGCTCAAGCCGTGGAAGTCTCCGCCTACCCCGACCGGTACCGCAACTACGAGCCCGTCGCCGAAACCATCCTGACCACCCTCACCACCACCCCCGGCCCTGCTACCAACTCTGCTGCGGCAACTGGCGGCGCCGCGGTGCCAGCAGCGCAGACGCTCGCGGCGGAGTCCTCCCGGGTGGTGTTCCCGGTGCCCGAGGGCACCTGGGTGCTCACCAGCGAATACGGGCCGAGGGTCCATCCGATCTCCGGGGAGAACTCGTTTCATACTGGCACCGACTTCGCCGCCCCCGACGGCACTCCGGTCCTCGCCGCCGTGGACGGCACCGTCACCGTCGCAGGGTTCTCCGGCGGGTATGGCGGGCTCATCGTGATCGAGCACACCCTCGACGGCGTCGCCGTCGCGACCGCGTACGGACACATGTGGGAGCAAGGCATCCACGTCAACCCCGGCGACACCGTGACCGCCGGGCAGCACATCGGCGACGTCGGCAGCTCAGGCAACTCCACAGGTCCGCACCTGCATTTCGAGGTCCGCCCCGGCGGCACCAACGGCGAAGCGATCGACCCCGCCGCCTGGCTCAACACCCATGATGCGGGCGACCTGCCCGAACCCGAGACCGGCGCCCCCAACGGCGGCTGCGACCCAGGGGCCGGGACGCCCGGCCAGGCACCGGAGCCGTTCGAGGGCGACCCGAACCAGATGGTGGACGACCCCACCTCCGACGGGCAGATGACCGCCCGCACCCTGCACCTGTATCAGCAGGCCACCGCCGCCTTCCCCGACACGTCCTGGGCGTGCTGGTCACCTCGACCGGGCACCGTCTCGGAACATCCCCTCGGGCGGGCATGCGACATCACCTTCGGCAACGCGATCGGATCGGTCCCGACTCCCGCGCAGCTCGAAGCGGGCTGGGAACTGACCAACTGGATGAAGGACCACGCCGAGGCTCTCGGAGTGGAATACCTGATCTGGCAGGACAAGATCTGGTCGCTGGCCCGCGACGCCGAGGGCTGGCGGACCTACACCAGGGGAACCGACGTCACGACCAAACACATCGACCACCTGCACGTAACGGTCGTCGCCTAAGGTCCGAGATTACATCTACCGTAGATTCGTACCTTGAGCGTTCATCGCCGCTCAAGATGGGGTGCGGATGCCGTGACGCGGATCGTGATCTCGTCCACTTTTGGCACGTGCCGCTTCGCGGCTGCTTCGGCCTCCTCGGCAACCAGATCGGCGTGGGCCAGATCCATCTGGGCGGTTCGGACGACGGCGTCGCCGCGGAGGCGATGGCCGACCCAGCGCAGCCGCACCCGCTGAACAGACTCGACCTCCGCGGCGTGTTCGAGAGCGTGCTTGACCCGGTCAACGAGCTCGGGCTCGATGCCATCCATGAGGCGACGCCCTACCGATCGAATCGTTCCGATGAGCAGCACCGCGATCATGACGGAGATGAGTAGGCCGACGATGGGGTCGGCGAGCGGGAAGCCGAGGAGGACGCCGATGGCGCCGGCAACGACGGCCAGGGACGTGAAGCCGTCGGTGCGGGCGTGCACGCCGTCGGCGACGAGCGCGGCGGAGCCGATCTTCCGGCCGACGCGGATGCGGTAGACGGCGACGGCCTCGTTGCCGAGGAAGCCGATGATGCCGGCGGCGATCACCCAGCCAACGTTCTCCATCGAGCGCGGGTTGATCATCCGGTCGATCGCCTCCCACGCGGCGATGACCGCGGACAGCGCGATCATGAGCACGATGAACAGCCCGGCGAGGTCTTCGGCCCGATTGAAGCCGTAGGTGTAGCGGCGGGTCGCTGCGCGGCGGGAGAGAACGAACGCGATCCACAGCGGTACCGCGGTGAGCGCGTCGGAAAAGTTGTGGATCGTGTCGGCGAGGAGTGCGACCGAGCCGGAGAACGCGACGACCACCGCCTGAGCCACGGTCGTGGCGAGCATGAGAACGAGGCTGATCTTCAGCGCCCGGATGCCCGCAGAGTTCGCCTCCATCGCGTCGTCGATCGAGTCCGCCGCGTCGTGGGAGTGCGGCACGAAGATTCCGTAAAGGAATCCTTTGAACCCGGTCGGGTGCGAGTGCTCGTGCTCGTGATCGGCGGCGTGCGAATGCGAGTGGCTGTGATCGGTCATGCTTCCGCTCTTTCGGAGTGGTGGTGACGCGGACGGTCATCGAGGGAGTGTTCGGCCTGGAAGATCGCATCGGTCACGAGTTGCGAGGCGTGCTCGTTCTCCAGCCGGTAAAACACCCGCTGACCCTCCTGCCGGGCAGCGACGATCCGTGCCATGCGAAGCTTCGCCAGATGCTGCGACACCGCCGCCGGGGACTTGTACACAATGTCGGCGAGGTGATTCACCGACAGCTCCTCGCTGCGGCGCAGCGCCAGAATGATCCGCACCCGCGTCGCGTCCGCGAGCAGCCCGAACACCTCGACCGCGAGCTCCACGAACTGACTGTCCGGGTCCACCCCACACACCTGCTTATCTGCATCCATACGCAGATTATTGCAGATCGGGCTGCGCGTGAGAAGCACGTCCAAGAACAGTGATGCGAAGGTGCCGACAACGGAGCACACGACTAGACACCACACGCACGAAGGTCCGAGAGCGTTGACAAGCCCGGCCTCGGGTCTTCCCAATGCCGGGTGAACCACGTCGCATTGATCGACAGCGGGCAGCCGGGCGGCCTCAGCGCACCTTCACGGCATGGCAATCCCGCTCTCGCACCATCTATTCCGGCACGTCGAATATGCGACGCCGCCGCCCGAAGGCATGAGCGGCATGGATGTGTTTCCAGACTTCGACGGGATCGGTGGGATCGGTGACCTGCGCGCGGTGATCGGCGCGCTGCTGACGTTCGTGCTCATCACTAGCGTCCTGATGCTGATCGTTTCAGCCGTCATCTGGGCCATCGCAGCTGCGAACGGCAACTACAGCGCGGCTGGGAAGGGCCGCACCGGTGTCCTCGTCGCCCTCGGCACCGCGGTCCTGGCTGGTGCCGGAGTGGCGTGGATGAACTGGCTCATCGACCTCGGCCAGCAACTCTGATCCCTGCCCAGGCTCGAAACTGCCGCCTCGGACGGCCTTGGGGATTGTCGCGCACCTGATCTGCGAACCCATCCGTGTACCCGCCCCGAAAGGGCGGGTTCCGTTCGTCAGGAGACTCACCGTGTTCGATCTCATCACCGCTCTGCCTGCGCTTATGCCAATGGATGTCGACATCACCCCCAACGATTCCGGTCTGCCCGGCATCGCCCAGCTGCGCACCATCGTCGGCGCGGTGATGACCGTCGGCCTCATCTTGTCGGTGCTCGCGCTGATCATCTCGGCGATCGTGTGGGGTTTCGGCGCGAACTCCTCTAATCCACACCTCGCGGGCCGGGGAAAGATGGGCGTCCTCGTGAGCTGCGGGGCCGCGGTGATCTGTGGCGCCAGCGTGACGTTGATCAACTTCTTCTGGGACGTCGGCCAGCAGGTCTGACACCAACCGCTGACTCGATCCTTAAAGGAGTGATTGCGGTGGGTGTATGCGATATCCCCGTCATCTCGGCCGTGTGCGACACCGCCGGCGAAGCCGCCGCCAGTCTGGTGGCGGCACCGTTCGACTGGCTCGCCCAAGCGATGGGTGCCGCCGCTGGCTGGTTGTTCGAGGCCGTGTGGTCCGTGTTCGACACCACCACGCTCGTCGATGTCACCCGACCCGAATATGTGGCGGTCTATAACCTGCTGTTCGGCATCGCAGTGTTCGTGATGCTGATCTTCTTCTGTCTCCAGCTGCTCACCGGTCTGATCCGCCGCGATCCCACTGCCCTGGCTCGGGCAGCCCTCGGGTTGGCGAAGTCTGTGCTCGGCTCGTTCGTGGTGATCACGCTGACGGCGTTGCTGCTGGAGATCGTCGACCAGCTCTGTGTCGGGATCATCCAGGCCGCCGGTGAGACCACCGAGTCGATGGGCGACAAGATCACCCTCCTCGCGGCGGGGCTGGTGGGGATCAACATCGCCGCCCCCGGGGTGGGGGCGATCATCACGATCTTCCTCGCCGGCCTGGCGATCGCCGCCGCCGCGACCGTGTGGCTGTCGCTGCTCGTGCGGAAGGCGCTGTTGCTGGTGGCGATCGTGTTCGCACCCCTGGCGTTCTCCGGCGCCTCCTGGGACGCCAGCAGAGGATGGATCGGCAAGTGGGCGATGTTCGTCATCGCGCTGATCTGCTCCAAGCTCGTCCTGGTCGTGATGTTCCTGGTCGCCATCACCCAGGTATCGGCACCGATCGATGCGGACCTGTCCTCGATCAGCGACCCGCTGGCCGGAATCGTGCTGATGGCGATGGCCGCATTCGCCCCCTACCTGACCTACAAGTTCATCAGCTTCATCGGATTCGACATGTACCACGCGATCGGCTCAGAACAAGACGCCAAACAGGCCCTCAACCGCCCCGTCCCCACCCCGACGAAACCAGCCGGCGACGGCCCCAAGAAGGTCCTCGACGGAGGCAACAGCGGCGACAGCGGTGGGAGCGGTGGGAAGACGCCGCCTCCGGCCAAGACCTCCGCGCCCCAGGCATCCGGGGGTGGGGCGAGTGCTGCTGGAGGCGCTGGCACCGCGGGTGGGTCCTCCGGCGCAGGAGCAGGAGCAGGAGCAAGTGGTGGTGCCGGGGCAGGTGCGGTGGGTGCGGGTGCTGCGGCGGCTGGTCCGGCCGCGGCTGCGGTGATCGCGGCGAAGGTCGCCAAGGGTGCTGCGACTGCCGGTCCGAAGGCCGGCACGGCTCTTGGCAACCAGGGCGAGGCCGCCGCCGACAGTGCCGGGCAGACCGGCGCCACACCCTCTCCTGCGGCGTCCTCGACGTCGTCTACACCGACCACGAAGGCTCCGCCTCCTGCCGAGCCGAAGACACCGTCGGCGGGTCCCTCGCAACCGACGCCGCCTGCGCCGAAGCCGGCCCCGCCGCCGCCGGCACCGAAGCCGACCGGGAAGGACTGAGACGGCCATGACGACGAAGCAGAAGGAGTCCTCCACGGAGCTGGTGCCGGTCAAGTTCTCCCGCCTCACCCGCCGCGGTATCCTCCTTGGCCTGTCCCTGGCCCAGCTCATCACCCTCGCCACCGGCGTCCTTGCCGTCGTCGGCGGCCTGTATGCCGGCGGTGGCATCCTGCTGGCTTACACGGCTCCGGTGTGGGTGCTCGCCGCGGCGCTGACGTGGATACCCGTCGCCGGACGCCCAGCCGTGGAGTGGCTGCCGGTCGCATCCTGGTGGCTCTGGCGCACCACCGCAGGCCAACTCCTCTATCGGCGCCGCATCGTGGCACCGCGGCCGGTCGGGACGCTCGCGCTGCCCGGGGACATGGCACGCATGCGCGAGTACACCGACCCCGACACCGGGGCCGGGATGATCCATGACCCCCACGCCGCGACCCTCACCGTGGTCTGCGAGGTGACCCATCCAGCGTTCGTGCTCCTGGACCCGGGCGAGCAGGAACGCCGCGTTACCTCCTGGGGTCGCGTCTTGGCCACGGTGTGCCGCTCCGGACGGATCGCCACCCTCCAAGTCCTCGAACGCACTTTGCCGGACTCCGGCACCGGATTGGCTGAATGGTGGGCCTCCCACGGCACCGCCGACGACACCTGGGCCGCGACCACGTACGCGGAACTGATCGAGCGTGCCGGGCCGGCCGGGGAACGGCACGCGACCACTTTGTCCCTCTCGCTGGATATGAAGACCGCGGCCCGGCAGATCAGGACCGCCGGCGGAGGCATCCGCGGGGCCGCGGCCGTCCTGCGCCAGGAGATGTCGACCCTGGTCGCGGCGCTGCGCTCAGCGGACCTGAAGCCCTCCGGGTGGCTGAGCCCGGGACAGATCGCGGTGATCCTGCGCAGCGCATATGACCCGGCGATCGCCGCGACCCTGGAACGCCACGGCGAACTCGGCCAGCACCTCGCCACCGCTGGCCCCGTGGCCGTCAACGAGTCCTGGACCCGGTTGCGCACCGACTCCGCACACCACGCAGTGCTGTGGGTCTCGGAGTGGCCGCGCTCGATGGTCTACCCGGGCTTCCTGTCTCCGGTGCTGCTGTCCACCGGCATCCAACGCAGCTTCTCGCTGCTGTGCACTCCGATGCGTTCGGACCAGGCCGCCCGCGACATCCGCAAGAAGAAGGTCGAGCACATCTCCGACGCCGCCCAGCGGGCGAAGATCGGGCAGATCGAAGACGCCACCCAGACCGCCGAGTACCACGACGTCCTCCAGCAGGAAGCCGACCTGACCGCCGGCCACGGCGTGCTGCGGTTCACCGGCCTCATCAGCGTCTCCGCACCCACCGTCGAAGAGCTGGAGGCCGGTGTGGCCGCGATTGAGCAGGCCGCGATCCAAGCCTCCTGCGAGACCCGGCTACTCGTGGGACAGCAGGCCGCCGCGTTCACCGCCGCTGCGCTGCCGCTGTGTCGCCGAGTCTGACCCGTCAAACGGAGAGCCAGTACCAATCCCGAAGCCGGCTGCGTACGTGACGTGGGCATTCGGGTTGGTGCACACAGACTCTTTGATCGCCCGCCGTCTCCGCTTCGTGTGCTCGGCCCGTACCCGTGCGGGATCGAGTCGCTCTTCTCTGACTTCACCGTTCCTCGGCATCGTGGGCGCCCGGCTAGACGCGTTGTCCCGACGGGCAACGCAACTTATGTTGACTTGGAGGCCATGTCAACGTAGGTTGCTTTGTATGGAGATCATGGACCTCACAGTTCGGGCGGCTGACGTGTCCGACCCTCGCGTGGGACTGCGAGCGATCGCAGCATTGCGTCGCTTGGTGGACACGCTGGAGCTACGCCAGGTCGAAGCCGCTTTGGCCGCCGGTCTGGGCTGGACCGATATCGCCGATTGTCTGGGCGTGTCCCGTCAGGCCGTTCACAAGAAGTACCGCAACCGGGTCCGGCCCGGTCTGGCGCCCAAGCACGGAGGAGCTCGATGAGCGCACGCACGATGCCGATCTACCTGACCGCCGCCTGGCGCGAGGCCGCCCGTGCGCGGGAGCCTTACATCGACCTCGATCACCTTCTGATCGGCCTGATCGCTGCTGGCGGGCAGGCGGCCCAGTTACTCACCCGCCACGGCATCGATCTGATCTCTGCGCGCTCCGCCGCCGGTGCGGTCCATGCTGATGCGGTCGCTCTTCTCGGCGTGGACGTCCGCGCACTCCCCGCACCGGCACCGCGACCATTGAACGAGCTGAACCGCGGGGATGTTGGGGAAGTGCCGATGAACGAAAGGGCTGATCGACTCATTGACCGCCTCGGTGTCCGCGCGACAGAACGCGATCTGCTGCATGCCTTGCTCGCAGAGCCATCCGGAACGATCCGCGACCTCATCGAACGCGGTGGCGCTGATCTGGAAACCATGACCAGCGAGGTGGTTGGTGGCCACGCAGATTGGTCACCGGTCGTCCCGCAGCGTGCTCAGACCGTCGAATCGCAGGCAGAAACACGCATGGCAGCCGTGCAGCTGACGCACTTCATTCCCGCCGAGCGGGGACTCGTGCGTTCAGTCGCCACCGACAGCACGGTGGCCCCGCAATGGTTGATGGTTCCCGGCACGACGCGGCAAAACGACGGCACGCTAGTCGTGGACGTGACGAAGCGCGGTCGCACCCGTACTCTCCGGCTCACCCCCACAGCCGACGAGGACGGACACGTTCGCTGGGACGACCAGCCGTTGGGCTGGTACGAGCTGCGATTTGTCGCCGTCGACGGTGGCACAATACTTACGCTGACCCGCGCTGTTCGTCCCCTCGGCTTGCTCGGCGCCGCACTGATTCCGCTGATCCGTCTGTCGAACGGACTTGGCCTGCTCGTCCGTGCACAAAACCTCGCGCTCGCCTGCGCCGACGCGATGGATCACAAGTAGTGATGGAGGGACGGGCAGGCGCCCCGACGCTCGCCCCGGCACCGTCGCGCGCCCTACTGGGCTACCTGCGCGAGCACCGTGGCGCACTCGTCATCGTGGTCGCTTTGTCGATCCTGGGCGCGGGGCTGAACCTGGCCCAACCGTTGCTGGTCAATCGGCTCATCGACTCGGTGGGGACCGGCCGACCGCTGGCCCAGCTGATCTGGGTGCTCATCGTCCTGGTGGTCGGTGCCGGGGTGGTCGGTGCGGTGCAGCAGTTCTTGCTGGAGCGCACCGCCGAAGGCGTCGTGCTGACCGCGCGGCGCCGACTGATCGCCGCCCTGCTCCACCTCCCGGTGCGGGTCTATGACACTCGCCGCGCCGGTGACCTCGTCTCCCGGGTCGGGTCGGACACCACCATGGTGCGCGCCGCCCTGACCGGGGGGCTGGTCGACGCTCTCGGTGGCGCCCTGGTCTTCGCCGGCTCGCTCATTGCCATGCTGCTGCTCGATGCGGTCCTGCTCGGGATCACCCTGGCCGTCGTCGCAGTGGCCATGGTCAGCGTCGTGCTGGCCTCGGCCCAGATTCAGACCCTCACCCAATCGGCCCAGGAGGCACTGGGGCGGCTCGGCGCGGGCGTGGAACGGGCGGTCTCGGCGATCCGCACCATCCGGGCCAGCGGCGCCACCGACCGCGAGATCGCCCGACTCAACGATGAGGCGTCCGCCGCCTACGGCTACGGCGTGCGTGTGGCCGGCGTTGAAGCCGTGCTCTGGCCCATCAGCGGCCTCGCCGTCCAGGGATCATTCCTCGCCGTGCTCGGGGTCGGGGGCTACCGGGTAGCGGCCGGTGCCCTCACCGTGGCCGACCTGGTGACCTTCATCCTCTTCCTGTTCATGATGATCATGCCGCTCGGACAGTTCTTTTCCGCGATCACCACCGTGCGTTCCGCTCTTGGTGCCTTGGCCCGTATCCACGAGGTCCTCGACCTACCGCGGGAGGATGACGGCGACCCGCCTGTCATCGCGGGTGTGCCAGGGCGCGCCGGGACCTCCTCGGAAGAACCCCCACCACCCGCGGAGGGCGCCGAAGTCGTCTTCGACCACGTCACTTTCGCCTTCCGGCCCGGCCACCGCGTCTTGACCGATGTCACCCTCACGGCACCTCGCGGGTCCACCACCGCGATCGTGGGTCCGTCCGGGGCGGGCAAGTCGACCCTGCTTGCCCTGGTCGAGCGGTTCTACGACCCCGACCGCGGCGCAATCCGCCTGGATGGCACCGATATCCGGGTCATGCCGAGGGCGGTGCTGCGCGCCCAGATCGGTTACGTCGAGCAAGACGCGCCGGTGCTGGCCGGCACGATCCGCGAGAACCTTGTTCTCGCCAACCCCACCGCCGACGACGACCAATGCCGCACCGTGCTCGCCGCCGTCAACCTCCTGGAGCGCATCGCCGCCCATCCCGATGGGCTGGATGCCACTGTGGGCGACGACGGTGCCGGCCTGTCCGGCGGAGAACGCCAGCGCCTGGCCATCGCCCGCGCCTTGCTCGTAGACGCCCCGCTGCTCCTGCTCGATGAGCCCACCGCGAGCCTCGACTCCCGCAACGAGCAGGCCCTGCACCAAGCGATCCGCTCGGCATCGACCGGCCGCACGGTGCTCATCGTCGCTCACCGCCTGGCCACCGTCGCGGCCGCCGACCAGATCGTGGTCTTGGACCGTGGCCGGCTCACTGCCACTGGCACGCACGCCGAGCTATTGGAGACCTCGGCCCTCTACCGCGAACTCGCCCACCACCAACTGCTCGCATGAGAGTCGAGAGTCCCGCACTGGCCACGTGTGCGAGGACTTCGGACACACGCACGGCCGGCGTTGAACTGTGACACGGATACCCACCACGTCTGGTCGCCTCCCTCCGACGTGAGGCGCGCAGGGCTTGCGAGTGCACCTGCCTGACACACCACGTCTCAGGGAGGCCACACGATGCCCACATTCCACAACCCACTCGCCGATGCCGCCGAGGCATCTGACGCGCTGCGCGGGCTCGCGCACGCCAGCCGCGTCTTCGACAACCCCGCCGACACCTACAGCGTGCTCGGTGACCTCCTCTCGGGCGTCCGATCGCTGCGCCAGGTGCTCGATCAGCTCGGCTCCGCGCATCTCGTTCATCGCGGCCGCGCTCACGACGATGACGGTGACCAAGCGATCGGTGCCTCCGAAGCCCTCGCCGCGGCAGACGACCTGCACCACGCCGGAACGCTCCTCGATAGTGTCGAGGAGCGCGTCAATGCCGCGATGACCCATTCGGGACGCATCGCCTGGCACGCCCCCGCCCAGGAACTCGACCGGGAGGCAGTGTCCACGGAAGCACCGCGGCGGTGGCTCAGCGTCGTCTTCCTCCAAGGCTCAGAAGCTGACGAGGTGCTCGACCTCATCAACCGGGACGGCCCCGACGCGGCGATCACGCACCTGAGGAACTGGGACTACGGGGAGGAGACAACCGACGCGGCACTGGAGAACGGGTACGTCTACGAGGAACCACCCACCGGACAACTCGACCGGGTCGCCACGGACGGTGACTACACCCTCACGTACAACCCGTTCATGGGGCACGTCAATCTCCTCCGGGCACACCCCGCCGCCACACCCGACCCGACCATCGACGGGACCGACGTGGTGACATCGCGTGAGGCCACCAGCGGCGTCGGGCCACTCGATCCGAGCACGCCCCAGACCGAAGTGACGCCCGCATCCGCGCGGACGCAGCACGGGTCGGTGGGAGCGGAGCCGGACTGGTTCGCGGAGCCGACCCGCTCCTCAGAGTCGACGGGGCGGGGGTTGTCGCTGTGAGCGCGCGCGAGCCCGAACGCCTGCACACCTCGGTCCTGGTCGCCCCGACCGCCGACCGTCGCCGGCTCCGCAAGCAACGCAAACAGGCCGCCGCACGCCTCCAAGTCGAGCAGCGCCGCGCCGAGCAGGCCGCGGCCAGGGCGAAAGCCGAGGCCGAACGGGCCGACCGTAGAGCCACCACTTACCTACCCGCCGCCGGTGAGTCCGGTCCTACAGCTCTGCGCACCCCGGGCGGGTTCCGCCTCCCGCGCCACCAGGACACTTCCGCGACGCTGGCGGGTGCCTATCCGTTCGTCGCTGAAGGCGGTCTCGGCTCCGAGGGGGTGTTCGTCGGCCAAGACCTCTACTCCGGCGGCTCGTTCGTCTACGACCCCTGGGTGCTCTACGCCCGCGGGATCATCACCGCCCCCAACGTCGTCCTCGCCGGCATCGTGGGATCGGGCAAGTCCTCGCTAGCGAAGTCGCTCTACACGCGGTCGCTGCCGTTCGGGCGGCGCGTCTATGTCCCGGGTGATCCGAAGGGCGAGCACACCGCCGTCGCGAACGCGGTCGGCGGGAAGGCAATCGTCCTGGGCCACGGACTCAGCACGAGACTGAACCCCCTTGATGAAGGACTCCGGCCCTCCGGGCTGTCGGATCACGAGTGGGCCATCACGGTCGCCTCCCGCCGCCGCGATCTCATCGGCGCTCTTGCTGAGACTGTCCTGGCCCGCGGGTTAACGCCGTTGGAGCACACCGCGATCGACCTTGCCCTGACCGCAGTCGTCGCGGAGAACACTGTGCCGATCCTGCCGATGGTCGTCGACCGCATCCTCACCCCGGACGAGGCCGCCGACGGCAGGTTGGCCGAGGACGGGCGGCTCGTCGGCCATGCCCTGCGCCGCCTGGTCGCCGGTGACCTCGCCGGCCTGTTCGACGGTCCCAGCACGGTCCGGTTCGACCCGTCGCTGCCGATGATCAGTCTCGACCTATCCCGGGTCACCGAGAACTCCACACTCATTTCGGTGTTGATGACGTGCTCGTCGGCGTGGATGGAGTCCGCACTGCTGGACCCCAACGGTGGGCAGCGGTGGGTGATCTACGACGAAGCGTGGCGCCTGATGTCCCACCCAGCGTTGTTGAAGCGGATGGACGCGCACTGGCGCCTTGCGCGGCATTACGGGATCGCGAACATGCTGATCTTCCACAAACTCTCCGACCTGGACAACGTCGGCGACGCGGGCTCGGCCATGCGCTCCCTGGCGAACAGTCTGCTGGCCAATGCCGAGACCCGGATCGTCTACCGGCAGGAATCCGACCAGCTCGGCCCCACTGCCCAGGCGCTCGGGCTGACCGGCACCGAACAGAAACTGCTCCCATCGTTGGGCGTCGGGCAGGGGCTGTGGCGGATCAAGGACCGGGCTTTCGTCACCCAGCACCAGCTCCATCCCGCCGAGCTGGAGCTGTTCGACACCAGCTCGCGGCTCACCTCGGGGGTGAAGTGATGACCCGTAAACCCCCACGCCACACCACCGGACCGGTACCGGAAGAGACGCCGGTTGTGCTGCCGCACGCGGTCATCACCGTCACCGAGACCGGCGTCCTGGACGTCACCGTCGACGGCACCGACGTCCCACCACCAGACGGCGATGCGTGGACGCGCAGCACCTTCGGGCCCCTCATGGACGCCCTCACCCGGGACCGGACCAGCACGGTGCGCATCGAGGTGCACGAGAGCGACGGCACCGTGTTCACCGACGTCATCCGCACCCGCCGCCGCACCGCGCCCAAGCCACCAGAAACCGAGGCGGAGACCGAGGCCGAACGAGGCAGGCAGGTCAAAGGCAGCAGCAAGCGGCGGCCGGAACCCGTCGAAGTGACCGGCGACGGGTTCGTACCCGGCGAAGACGTCGCCGTCGCGGTCATCATCGCCCACGCCGATGCCATCAGCACCGGTCATGCCCGCGCCCTCCTGGACCGGGGTCAACTCCGGTCGCTGCCATCCGATGTTGCCAGCGAGGTCGTGCTGTTCGGACGCGTCTCGGGGACTATTCACGTGCGGCGGCTGCCGTGAGCGCCCCACCGGGGCGGCAGGGTGGGTCGTTCGGTGACGAGCTGACCAACGCCGCCCTTATCGCTCTGGTCGGGATGTTCGGGATCGCGCTCATCCTCCGCGCCTCGGGGTCCGTGGCGGCGTTCCTCACCGGCACACCCCAGCCCGAGGCCGGCCCCGCCGCTGGGCTCGGAGTGTTATTCAACCCCGGCGACCCCGCGGCTGCGCTCGACGCCGACGGGCTCAACCCGACCATGTACTGGATCATCACCGTGGCGATGCTGGCCGGGCTCGTGACCGCCGGAGTATGGGGGTGGGTGCGGCTGCGCCGCCATTCCCGCCGAGTCGAGACCGACCCACGCCGCCTCGCCGGCACCGCCACGGCCCATGAAGTCACCCAGACGGCCTCGGCGAAGGCGCTGCTCCGCCGGGCCGAGGCACTCCGCGCATCCCTGACCGATCCCGCACCGTCGGATGTCGGCTATCGGATCGGCACGTCCAAGGGGCGCGAAGTGTGGGCGTCGGTAGAAGACTCGATCCTGCTCATCGGCCCGCCCCGCTCCGGCAAGGGCCTGCACATCGTCATCCCGGCCATCCTCGACGCGCCCGGCGCCGTCGTCACCACCAGCACCCGGCCGGACAACCTCACCGCCACCCTCCGCGCGAGGCAGCGTGGCGGACGGCCGGTGGCGGTGTTCGACCCCCAGCGCCTCGCCGAAGGCATCCCCGCCGGAATGCGCTGGTCACCCATCCGCGGATGTGAGGACCCGCTCACGGCGATGATCCGCGCCACCGGCCTCTCCGCAGCGACCGGCCTGTCCGCTGGCGGGGTCGAATCCGGCGGCTTCTGGGAAGGCAAAACCCGCACCGCCCTCCAAGCCCTCCTGCACGCCGCGGCTCTCGACCACCGACCACCAGCAGAGCTGTTCCGGTGGACCCTCGACCCCACCGCCGCCGCTGAAGCCGTCGCGATCCTCACCAACACCACGCAGGCGGCCACCGGGTGGGCGGACTCCCTCGGAGCAATGATCGACGCCGACCCCAAAACGCGGGATTCGATCTGGCAGGGCGTCGCCCTGGCCCTCAGCGCCCTGGCCGACCCCCGCGTCCTCGACGCGGTCTCGCCCGGGCCCGGTGAGGGCTTCGACCCCGAAACCTTCATCCGTGACCGCGGCACGCTCTATCTCCTCGCCACCGGCGCCGGGGCCGGTGCATCCTCCGCGTTGGTGGCGGCGTTCGTCGAAGACCTCATCGAAACTGCCCGCCGTATCGCTGCCCGCTCACCAGGCGCACGCCTCGACCCGCCCCTGCTGCTCGCGCTCGACGAGATCGGCAACCTCGCACCACTTCCCAGCCTGCCCACGTTGATGGCTGAGGGCGGCGGTACCGGTATCACCACCCTGCCCGTCCTCCAGTCCCTGGCCCAAGCACGGGATAAGTGGAGCGACAACGCCGCCGGAGCAATCTGGGACGCCAGTATCGTCAAGATCATCCTCGGCGGCGCCTCCAACTCCCGCGACCTCCAAGACCTGAGCACGCTCATCGGCGAACGCGACGAGTACACCGACTCCGTCACCCGCGGCGACCACGGCACCCGCTCCAACCAACGCTCCATCCGCCGCGTCGCGATCCTCCCACCAGACCGCATCAGGACACTCCCGTTCGGCACCGGTGTCACCCTGCTGCGAGCCGCGCCGCCGATCGTCACCGACCTACGCTCCTGGCCGTCACGTTCGGACGCAGGCCAGCTGAAGGCCGACCGGGCCGAGATCGAGGCGCTGCTGCGTCGCCCTGGTTCCTGACCCGGCGCGCCTGCCGGGGTGGGATGTGCACCTGCCTGACACCAGCGACCCCGATCCGGGGACGCCGCGTTTCAGGAGGAGATTCCGATGGCTATCCAAACTCAGCAATCGTTCTCGGGCTTCGTCGCGTCCGACCCGCAACTCACCTGCACCGAGAACGGCGATGCCAGGCTGTACATGAAGGTCGGCAAGGAACACTACCGGCAGGAGGACGACCGGTCGTTCACCCAGTTGGAGACCACCTTCCACAACCTGGTCGCCTTCAAGGCCGCCGCAGAGCAGGGCCACGAACGACTCGCGAAGGGCGACAAGTTCATCGCCGAGGGCTACGTCCGCGAATACACCCACCAACGCGACGGTCAAGCGGTCGAGGGTGAGGAGTTCGTCGCCCGCCGGCTCGGGCACGACATGGCCCGCACGCGATACGACGTCGACCGCACACCCCGCCGGGCCGCGCCTGAGCGGGACGCGGCCGCGTTTACCGCCCCCGAGCACCGCCCCGTCACGCAGCCGCCTGCGTCCGTGAGCATGTGACCGAAGGGGATGCTGACGATGGACGAATACACCCCCGGACCAGACGAGCCCGACGATCTGGACGACGACCCCGGCACCGAAGACGCATCGGATGATGTGGCGGAGCCGCCGCACCCGGTGAACTGGAACCTGCTGACCGCCCACGACTGTCAACGGCCATTAGGAATTGCCCACGGGCGGACACGAAAAGTGCCCGCTGATGGCCACCAGAACTGCCCACGGGCGGCCACGTTTTCTGCCCATCCACTTATTTGTGTCCGGCCGCGACCACCAG
>NZ_FXZH01000035.1 GCF_900169365.1 Brevibacterium sp. 239c | reverse complement strand
CCCCACCGGCTGGTTCTCTTTCGGTGGTGACGGGAACCCTGGTGGACAGATCACGAGAAGGACACCGCGGAACGGGTCAGTCAGGCTTTGGGTCACACCGGGATTCCCGACCTTTCCAGTATCAACGCCAGGCTTCTTGGTTCTTCTGGCCTTCACGAGCCCACGGTGGGTGCTCCCAACCGAATTTTTTCGCGTTCTTCTGCATCCACTTGTGCTGCGGTGATCCGAATTTGTTGATGCCGCCGCCACAGTCAACAGCTAGAGCCCAACCGTGGTTCGATTTCCCGGGTACAGCTGCCCGTCCTGGCCCGTAGCGTTTGTACAGGACTTTCTGCTCGGCCAAATCGCGGTAGGCGTCGGTGATGGCAATATCGGTATTGAATTCCTTCTTGTACGCCTTATTCATCGCGATGAGTGCCTCGGTGGCGTCCTTGCGGAGGTATTCCTTCTTGCTGTCCGGGGTCCACGGGATCTTCTTGAGCTTGTCGGTTGGGATCTCACCGTTCTTGTGCCCACCCCACGCGCCGGGATTCTTACGACCGTCGTCAGGAATGTCATCGTCGCCTGATCCACCGCCCGTGCCGTCTGCTTCGCAGTTGACGTTATCGGCATTGCCGTCGTCAGAATCGTCGCTGCCGCCGCCTTTGCCACCCTTACCCGCGGCATCTTTCGGATCTCCTTTGGAATCGGTCTGGAAAGAGACGTGCGGGTGGTCTTTGTGGTTCTGGGTGTCTCCACCACGGTCGGGCATCTTCCGCCAGCCTTCATCGGCACGTTCGACGTTGTAGATGCGCTGGTACCAGATGACGTATTTGATGTTGAGTGCTTCGTGGTTGTCGATGACGAATTTCGCAATATCGTCACCAAGGGCCTTACCGTCTATGTTCAGCGGGACCATGAAGTCGACAGCGAGACCAACGGGGTGCCCGTTGGGGTCGCGTGACGTGCTGCCGGAACGGTACCCGCCGACACCAGTGATGCCGGCATATTCGTCGTAGATGACCTCGGCCGCTTCTTGCACGTGGGGCTTGACGTCTCCTAGGGGAAGCTTTTTCTTCTTCTGCGCGGTGACTGTGCCTCCGGCGATCGCTTCACCCTGCTCGGGGGTGGAGCCGGCTGCTTGGGCCTTGTCACCGGATTTCCAGTCCTTCATGAGTTTGAACCACTTCTCGGCTTGCTTGATCCGATTCGGCATGTTCGGAGCACCGGCCTTCTCCCACTTGTCGTGGAAGTGCGTCGTCGCAGCCGAAACTGAGTCGAGTTCGTTCTTGATCATGTCCTCGAAGACTTGGACGCTCTGCGCGTCATCGCCCTTCGTATCGGCCATGAAGTTCATTTGGAGCTCGATGGTCCACCAGTCTGTGCTCTTCGTCTTCGCATACGCTTTGAGCTTGCTGTTGCGGCTACCCGTCCACTGACCCAGGCCGAGACCACCGGAGAACGATTCAGCCTTCTCCCGCTTCTTCGGAGTCATCTTGTAAGGCGAGTCCATGATGCCCTGGACGCTCGTTGGGTCGACGCCCGATTCCTGTGACCAGTTGCCAAGGATCCCCGCGATATTGGTGTTCGACATGCCCTTATCCGAGAGCACAGTGAAAACTGCTCGAGCGTGGGCCTTTTCAGTCGGGTCAATGTCTCCGATGTCTCCGACGTCGCCACCGCCGTTACCGTCGTCACTGACCGGTGTGCAGGCACCGCTGGCGGCCATGAGTCCGAAGAGGACTGGGACGATGATGACGAGGGCGAGGAAGCCCGCACCGACAGTGGCGGCACCGGGGAGAAGCGACTTGAGTGAGAACATTGCGGGGGCCTTTCGGCAATGACCACCGACCCCTGGGTGCGGGGCCGGTGGTCATCATGGTTGGTTACTGATCGTCCTTCTTACGGCGGAGCACGGTGTAGAGGATGAACCCGCCTACTGTTGCCACGACGAGCGCGCCGAGGCTGAACCCGACCGTGGCACCGTTGATCCCTTCGGTGGCGGGTTCGCCCGCGCGAGGGGTACTACCGTCGGTGATGACAACTTCTTCAGTCCGATCCGGTGACGGAGTCGACTCGTCGGAGGGTTCGTCGCTGGGAGTATCATCGTCGCCGTCGACGAGAGTTGTCTCGTCGCGGGGAGCCGGGGACTGGTACTGGTCTTCGTCGCCCTGACCAGACGGCAGCTCAGGAACATCACCGGGAGTGGTTGGGGCGTTGTCTTCAAGGTTGGAGTCATCGGCAATATCCGGCTCGTCCTTGTCCTTGTCGCCAGTGCCTTTGTGATCACCACCGTCCTTGCCAGCCTTGGGCTCATCACCATCGGCTGCAGAGGTGCCCGGGCCTCCGTCGTCGGAGCCTGCGTTGCTGTCACTGTCAGCGGCAGGAGGCGGGCCCTGTGCGTTTGCCGTCGCGTCAGTACCAGATGCATCGGCTTCGGCTTCCCGGTCGCCATTTGCAGTGCCGGTGTCATCGCTGTTGGCACCGTCGGCGCTCTTGTCGCCTTCGCTGCTCTGATCTCCGTTGGCACCATCAGCACCACCGTTATCAGTAGCGGTTCCGCCGCCTGCGTTGTCGCTTCCGTCTGCGCTACTGGTCGCATCAGAACCGTTGGATCCGGCGTCAGCGCTGGCGTCCTTGTTGTCGCCGTCCGCCGTGGAACCACCCGAGGCAGAGTCGTCTCCGTTGCTATCGGCGGTAGCGTCCTTGTCGACAGGTGGGGTGGTGCCACCACCGTGGACGGTGAACCAGCCGACAACCCAGTCGCCGTTGCTGTTCTTGACGAAGTACTTGATCGTCACGGAACCCTCGAACGATTTGTCAGGGGTGAAGGTCACCGATCCGTCAGGCAGCGTTACGAACGTCCCGTATCCGTCCACTGTGGCCTTCGGTGAGCGTTTGCCGGTCTTCGGGTCGACGAGCCCGATCGAGGTCTGGTCGTAGTCCTCGGGTGGGATCGCTGGCTTGACGGTCACCGGGTCGGAATTGTCAACCGGGTACTGGTGGTCGGAGTCAGGCGGGGGAGCCGGTGCCTCGGGATCTGGCTCGCCACGGTCACCGGGGTCGGTCGGGTCGTAGGAATCTTCGTCCGGAGGTTCGGGAGAATCCGGGTCGTCCCCTGGATCCTCTGTGGGATCATCAGTCGGTTCCTCGGTCGGCTCATCCGAGGGCGAATCCGTCGGTTCCTCTGTTGGTTCCTCGGTGGGGTTCTCAGTTGGGGCTTGGCCATCGGAATCATCCTGGCCATCATCGTCCTTGGGGGCCTCGGGGATCTCCACCGGGGCAGAAGGTTCGTCGACCTTTGCTGGTTCGGCGGGTTTCTTCGCTGGCTGAGTGTCTGCCTTCGGCTGCTCGGGTACGCTCGGCTCGGTCTTCTTCGCGGGTTGTGTGTCAACGTTGTCGGGGGCTGGGGGAGTGGGTGCCGGTTCTGGCTTTTTGGCAGGTTGGGTTTCCGCCTTAGTGGGTGCTTCGGGCTTGTCGTTGGCCGGTGGGGTGGTTTCGGGTTTCTTGGCGGGCTGAGTGTCAGCTCGTGGTGTTTCGACCTCTGGGGCCGGGTCTTCGGAAGCCGACCCTTCACTGGTCTCATCGGCATGGGCCAGCGAGGTGGCCATGGTGGTTCCTGATGTGGCGAGGCCGACAGCCAGCGCGGCTGCGAGGATTCGCCTCTTAGCGGGTGTTACTTGTGTCATTTGGTTGAACCTTTCTCATTGGCGGTGACGACACCGTTGGAGCCGCGCACGAGTGCGATGCCTTCGCTGGTGAAGCCGATGACACGATCTGGATCGGTATAGGTGTGCTTGTTCAGGTAGTAAGTGCGCTCTGCTCCGGCCTCGGTGATCGCGGCGGGTCCGAGAGCTGTTGTGAAGTCACCAGTAGTTGATTGGGCGGCGATGGTGCCGTTGCTGAGGTTGAACGCGGTATCGCCGATGATCGCGGTCTCGAGGCCGCGGCCGACTTTCCAGTCCTGGCTGGTTGGGGAGGCTTCTGTCGCCCCGGTGATAGCACCGTTTTCGGTCAGTGAGTGGACGACGATGAAGTTGGTGCCCTCGACAGCCCATTCGGCAACCGCCAGACCATGTCCAGCACTGATGTGCCGTACAAACGCTGCATCGTCTGTCGGGGCGGTCAACGTGATTGTGGTGGCTTCATCGTCAGTTTCGCCGAACGGGACGCTGACGAGTCGTGGCTTCCCGGACTCGACTTGGATGAGGGAGTGGTCGTCGATCGACGCCGGCAGGAACTGAGGATTGCCGGTGACCGCGACCGGGGCCTTCTCACCAACAGTCAGGGCGTGGATGTCACCGTTCTTCGACGTGATCATCGGGGTGGTGCCGGTGACGTTGAGTTTCTGATCCTTTGCGACTGACCATGATTGGGTCTTTCCGTCGGCGGTGATTGCGGTGACGGACTTGTCGGTGCGTGCCGCGACTGCTGGGGTGTCGCCGGTGGTGAACTCGGCGGTGTACTTGATGGGTCCGTCGAGTTTTGCTTTCGCGATCTCGTCTCCAGTGGAGGTGTCATTGAGGGCGAGTTCGCCACTGTCGGGAGTGACGTAGGCGACTCCGGCCTTGAACCATCCCAGCGCTGCGGTTTTATCGGCTGGCAGTTCCCACAGTTTCTTGTCGTATCCGGTGAGAAGTTCTGCGTCTGCGGGCTCTGCCGTCGGTGCTGGGGTGAACCAAGTGGGTGCTGCTGCGGGTTCAGCCTCGCGCGATGGTGCGAACTGGAGCAGGCCGACGATGAGGAGGCCGACGAGGACAACGGCTCCGATGGTCAGGATGACCGGTGCCTTCTTGGCCCACTCGATGGGGAGGAGCGCATTCTTCCGACGTGTGGTTGGCTTCCGTGGTCGGATTTTGGTGGTGCGTGCCGGTTTGACAGCCTCCCACGGCTTCTTCGCCCGTGTGATGAACCTGCGCAGTCGTGAAGGAGTATGTGGCTTGGTCGTGGGTTTGGGCGGCAGTTCTGGGACTGTTGAGAGCTCGACGGTGTCGTCGAAGCTCTCGGGGGAGAGGACGAGGCCACGGAACCCGGGCAGTGCCGAAGTCAGTTCGAACTCTTCGACGTTGCGGTTGGCCAGTGACTGAGCGGCAGCGACGACGACCGAGAGTGAGGACTTTGCTGCGATTGACCCTTCGCCGGGGGTGATGATCGAGAAGTTGTGGAACTCCATCTGATACGTGGTGGGGGTCTTGTTTGAGGGGTCGAGCAGCTCCAGACCCGTGGCGGTGACGTGCCAGCGGCCAGGGGCGAAGCACACGGTGTCTTTGGCATGGACGGGTGCGAGTTCGATCACGGGTGGCCGGTTATGGTGGCGGCGGCGAATCATGGCCAGGGTTGCGTCGAGGGTGGGTTTGGACACGGAGACGTTCGACCGGTCTCTGAGGGTGACTTCGGCGGTGACGATCAGCCCGTTCGGGGCGAGCTCGGGGAAGACGGTGTCTGGGGTCGTATCTGTGGTGTCGTGCATGTCTCTCCGCCTTGAGGGGATTTTCGGGTTGCGCCTTCTGTGCGCCGTTTGAGCGGGGGAATGTTTGTCAATGATGCGAGTGAGATCACACGGACAGTGGCCCCGCACGTTTCGTGCAGGGCCGTCGTGGGGTGAGTGTCAGTGAGTGTGCGCAGATAAGGTCTGTGGCTTGGTGGGGATGCGGGAGAGAAGGAGTGCGAAGGCTGTTGTTGCTGGCATGGTGATGATGATTCCGATGATGCCTGCGAGCATTTGAGTGAGTGTCGTGGCAACGGTGTCGGTCTGGAGGAACGCTGACAAGGGTTGGTTGTAGGCGTGGGCGAGGACGAACGCGGCGAGGCCGGCGCCGACGATGGAGAAGCTGATGGTGTAGATCGCTGAGGCCGAGTGGTCCCTGCCGACGGCCAGGGCGGTCGGGGCGATCGCTTTCCAGCTTGGTCTTGTGCCCGGTGTGGTGTGAGAGAAGACGGTGGCGGCCTGGGCTGCTGCAATGTCGTTGAGGATCCCGATCAAAGCGATGAGGAGCGCGGCCAGAGACAGGGCGGAGAGGTCAATGTCGAGGCTGGTGTAGGTCAGCGCGGAGGCGGACTCGTCTGCGGGGCCCAGTCGCAACCAAGTGGACAGTAGTGTGCCTGCGATCATGGCTGTTGCGGCTCCGCATATGGTTCCTGCCCAGGCGGCGAGTGTTTTCGTTGAGAGGCCGTGGGTGAAGAACAGCACCGCGGTGAGGACAAGGACGATGCTGACGGTCGTGTAGAGCAGCGGGGATCCACCGCCTGAGATTCCGCCGATGAGGAAGGCCCAGATGAAGACGGCGGAGGCCAGGAGGGAGGCGATCGCGCGGATACCTTTACCGCCGACTACGAGAAGGACGACGATGATGACGATGATCGTGAACACGGCGAGTTTGATTGCGCGGTCGTGGGAGTGGAATGTGTACACGGTGTCTGAGTCGGGGCTGCTGGAGGCGTAGAGGATTGATCGGTCGCCATTGGCGGCGTGTGAGAGCCAGGCATCGCGGAAGAGCATCACCTCGACTTGTTGCCCGGTGTTTAGAGTGCCGGTGGCTTGGCCGCAAGGAACTTCGTCGGTGACGTTCTCGCAGTCGGTGTAGGACACGTCAGAGAGAACAGCAGAGGGGTAGGTGGTCGCGGTTGAGCCGGGCTGGTGGGGCCACAGTGCGATGACGAGGGGAATGAGGGTCACAGCAATGACCACGACAACCGCTGTGGAGAGGCGGGTGCCGTGGTCAAGGCGTGAAATGAGCGTTTTCATGCGCTCAGATCATGGGAATGTGTCGGTGACTGGAGGGTCGGTGATGGTGCTGCAGCGCGTTCGGCTGCAATCGCCTGGGCGATCTTGTCGGGCCTGAGATCGGACCACGAGTCGGTGGGTGTTTCGACATAGGGTGCTGTGGCGTGGCCTGCGGCCTTGATCTCTTTGAGTTTGTCGAGGTTTTCGGGAGCGGAGAGGTCTTTCACGGTCGGTGGGAACCCTGCTCGCTTGAAGAAGTCGATCGTGCTCTTACACTTGCTACATTGCGGGGTTGCCCACACAGTGATGTTTGACATCGGTTCCTCCTCGGTTGGGGTGGTCATGATGGTCACCTCGAGTCGTCATTCTGTTTCGTTGGGGTTCCAGTCGTGGGGGTTTTCGGCCACGACGCGCTCGGTCTTATCGCGTTTCGCTTCCTGTTCGGAACCGTCGATGACGAGGGTGTAGAACTCTTCTTGCCCGTAGTCGTTGTCCTTCCGGATCCCGTAGGAGAGTGTGTTGGCCCACCAGCCGGCCCAGGTCAGTGATTGGGCTGCGGTGATGACCTCTTCGCGGTTGTCGGGGTACTCAGTGTCGTCGCCGAGCAGGGTGGAGAGAACGCTGTAGCGGTCACGTCGTGCGCTTTCGACGAGACCGGATGAGACCATTCGGTCGGTGCCTTCAAGGTCCGGTAGGTCGTGCGCTGTCTCGAAGGCCTCGGTGTCGAGCATGAGCTGGTTGAGGAAGCTCTCGGTGTCGGATTTCCGTTGCTTCTTGAAGCAGTTGGGGCAGATCATCCCTTTCTGGTCTTTGCCTGCTTTCGTGGCGTAGAAGTCTGATCGTGCCGCTTGGGCGCGTCTCGAGGGCGGGACTTTTGAGAGGTCGGTACTGGCGGTGTGGCCGCATTTGTACTTGACGGGGTAGTGGGTGGGAATTTTGCTCATCACGGTTCCTTTGTTGGTGTGGACTTGTGCACGAAGTTCGGGCACACGCGATGACAGTGTTTGTCGCTGGAGACGTGGCGAGGATCGTTACGCCAGTGATTAGGGGATTGCCTCGCGCTTGAGCGCTTGGAGTCTGTCGCGGTGCCCGGGCGGTTCTGGAATGTCGTCAACGAGCTTGCGTAACCGACTGCTGGACGCTTTCGTGTAGATCTGCGTCGTAGCAACGGACGCGTGGCCAAGAAGGTCTCGCAGGCCCATAAGGTCGGGGTTGAGCTCGAGGGCGTCGACGCCGAACTTGTGGCGCAGCGAGTGTGCATTTCTTCCGGGTTGGAAACCAAGAAGATGCCGAACACGTCGACCGATTGAACGGGGCAACATGTGTCCCGAGGGGTTCCGGTCGGAAGGGAAGAAATATCCGGTTGGGAACTGTGGCAACAGTTCCTGCATGAGGGGGTGGAGGGGGACGAGGCGTTGTTTGTTGCCCTTGCCGAGTACGCGGAGTTCCTTGGTGGGAAGCATGACGTCGTCGGAGTGGGCTCGAGAGATTTCTCCGGCTCGCATTCCTTGGAGTTCGCCGAAGAGGATCATCAGTACGTCGATGGGGCGTGTTGCTCGGTCGAGGGCTCGTTGAATGTCATCGGTCGGGCACGGGTTCGGGATTCCGACGCTGTTGCGCATGCTGGGGAGCTTGCGCGCAGGGTTCTTCTTGATCTTGCCGATCGTTTCGGCCCATTCGTAAAACACACTGAGGGTAGAGCGGGCAGACCGTTTCGTGGAGATTGCTGGACCAACGTCTTTGGAAAGCCAAGTGTGGAAATCTTCTAGGGTGAGTCTAAGGACAGAACCATGCTCGGTGGCGTCTTGAGCCCATGTCATGAGCCGTTGGAGATAGTAGCCGCGTAGCTCGACTGTGTGTGGAGAGCGGTAGGTCGATAGGGCGGTCGTGAACGCGTCGTGGAGCGCCTGGTGTGGTTTCGACAGCTGGTGGTCTGACATGGGATCTCACTTTCGAATAGGGGAAGTGAGATTGTTTTTAGCATGTCCTAACCTGTTCGGCTTTACCGAGGCCTGCCGAGGAGTGCTCCGAAGAGGAAGAATCCGGTCGTTCCGCCGATGGCAGCTAGCCAAAGTGAACCCGATGATTCGACCAGGAAAATTTGGAGGAAAGATGCTGCTGCTAATGCGGCACAGGCGAAGAAGGCAAGCCTGACAGCTATGCCGAGGACGCCGACCAGTATGAAGCCTCCGATTACTAGCGCAACGATGACTCCGAAGTCCATGGTGACTTCTCCTTAGACTTGAGGTGCGGTTTGTATCCAGCAGGCTATTGCACGGTGCTGACGCGGAGTTATCCATGGGCAGGTATCGTAACGGAGCCGCGGCTCCAATCGTCATGGTCCGGCATGGGTGCTACTTCTAGGCCGCGTTCACCGAGAATCGCGCGCACTGTCCTGCGGCTGTCTGGCTGGCCGGCAATCCGAACGTCAAATTGTTCGACACGACGCCCGGTATAGCGCCCACCCAAATGAGAGCCAGACCGGTTGATGATCGTGAAACTGAGCTCTGAATAGTCGAACCCTGCACGCGTGAGGATTGCCTTCACGGACCGGATGCTGAGGTGATTCGTTTTCATTGGTCGTCAGCGCCTTCGATCACCAGGTTACGGAGTGCGACAACCCACGATGCGGCAAGTAATTGCCCAGTGCCACTAGATTGCGAAGCAAGTTCACGTCGTAGTCGAAGCATGTCTGCTTGGAATCTGTTAATCGTGAGGTCGGGGGATCGAGTCCCCCTCCCGCTACTCTGACAGAAGAACCTCCATCTAAGGGATGGGGGTTCTTTCTGATTCGCCACTCAAGCCTGTGGTTTCGCAGTGACATCGTCCTCCGTGAACTTTCGAAGCGAATTGGTCAGCGCCCAGTAGATGGCAGCGGCTACAGGGCCCACGAGGATGACCTGATACCAGGACTGATCTTGTGAGCCCCAGTGAAGAAGTTTGAAGCTGGACAGGACAATTAAGACGAGGACCATCACGATGATGGATTCTCGCAGCTTGCGTCGGCGCTCGGAGATCGGCTCCCTCATAAAAAGCAAGGTTACCTGAGAAATGGAAATTCCTGTGTGATCGGACACGTTCAGATGTTGGACTCGGGGCTGGGGGCGAAGCTACGCTGGCTGTTACTCAATTTGTTGACTAATGGAGCCTGTGATGAACGATCCTCTTCCGCTGCGCTACGTTGCGATCGGTGACAGCTTGTCCGAAGGTGTCGGTGACGAGCCGTGGCCTGATGGCAGCGCGCGAGGCTGGACCGATCGCCTGGCCTCCCTTCTCACCGCGCATTACGGCAATGAACGGCCGATCCACTATGCGAACTTGGCTGTGCGTGGGTACAAGACTGCCCAGGTCGTCGACACTCAAGCTCAGACGGCTACTGATATGCGGCCCGACTTTGTGACCCTCACCGCCGGAATGAATGACATCATGCGGCCCCGGGTCGACTTCGACGCGCTGAAGAGCGACCTCGTGGGGATCGTCGAGCCCCTCACCTCGGCCGGGGCCAAGGTCTTCGTCGTTCCCATCCCCAACATCGCCGGAGTCTCACCAGCCGGTCCACTGATCAACCCCCGTCGACTGCGTCTCAACGCGATCTACCAGTATCTCGCCGACGAATACGGAATCCAGCCGCTCACCAACACCACCAACTCGGTTTTCGAAGATCCCCGTGCATGGGACGATGATCGACTTCACCTCGCCCCGCTAGGCCACGAACGGCTCGCCTGCGCGGTGGCGGAAAGTTTCGGCCTGCCGGTCGACTTCGATGTGCTCAGTGCACCCGAGGGGCCAGCACCGCTGCGCACGGCTAGGACCGAAGCACACTGGTGGTGGACACACGTACGACCGTGGATCTATCGGCGGCTGACTGGCAAATCATCCGGGGACGGCCGGGTGGCCAAGAGACCACACCTCGAGCCGATCGTTGCCGACGGACGCTAAAGGGTTGCAGTCCGGTCGGCGAGAGTCGTCAGAACGAACTCGCACCAGCGGATGTTCTCCTGTTCGAAAGTGATGCCTCTGGCCAACGTGAGGTACGGACCGAGGTGATCCGCCTCGGACAGGAAAGTCTGCTCGCTCCGGCCCTCGAGCAGGTTGCTTTGAGAGCGTTCGTAGCGTTGGAGCTTTGACTCTGAAGCCGCGAGCTTGTCCTGCACATTGGCTGCGATCGCTGCGGCGTCTCCCAGGTTCATGGCCTCGACCTGGACGAGCAGCTCGTCACGGATCGCAGTTGGTTTGGGCGCGCGGACGGTGAAATTGCGCAACTCCTCTCGGCCACGGTCGGTGAGGGAGAACAGTCGCTTGTTCGGTCGCTTCACCTGCTGGACCACTTGAGCCTCGATCAGGCCGGCGGTCTCCATCTTGTCGAGTTCGCGGTAGAGCTGCTGCGGAGAGGCGGTCCAGAAGTTCGAAACAGTCACATCGAAGGCCTTCGCCATGTCGTATCCCGATGACTCGCCATTGGAGAGAGCGGCCAAAATTGCATCCTGAAGTGCCATAGCCGACACCATAGCCCGGTGCCCGGAATGATCACAAAGCTGATTATTCCCCACCTCGGCAATGAACAGATTCGCAGCGCCCGTCATGCCGATACGACGTAGACTCGGGCTCACACACCTGCCCACAGTAAGACACCTGCCGACAGTAGGAAATCAACGATGATTGACACTTCGCTCAGCGACTGGCTTCTGGACTCCGACCCTGCACTGCGCTGGCAGGTCGAGCGCGACCTCTTAGACGTCGACGAAGACACATGGCAGGAGACTCGGAAATGGGTCCCTGCCGAAGGGTTCGGCCGTGAGCTCCTCAGCCGCCAAGACGCAGACGGGCAGTGGGCGGGAGGCGCGTACTTCCCAGCCGACTTCAGGGGAGAGGGCCCGCAGCCGTGGACGGCCACCACCTGGGCACTCAACGAGCTTCGTGAATGGGGAGTTCCTGCCTCGGCGCTGGAGGGAACCGCGGCACAGCTGGTCCCGGTGAAGTGGGAATACGAGGACATGCCCTACTGGGGCGGGGAGGTCGATGTCTGCATCAACGCGATGACCCTGTCGAACGGCCTGTGGCTCGGTGCCGACGTCGATGAGATCGTGGATTGGTTCCTCGACCACCAGCTCGACGATGGGGGTTGGAACTGCGAATGGGTGGACGGCTCGACAGTGGCTTCCTTCCATTCCACGCTCAATGCCCTGATCGGACTCCTCGAGTACCAGGTTCGCACCGGTGACGCCGAGCGGGTCGCGGCCGCGCGTGCCCGAGGAGAGAAGTATCTGTTGCGGCGCGAACTCTTCCGCAGACTCTCGACGGGGGAGCCCTTCTACAGTCGAGTATTCAGCTTCGCCCATCCTCGGCGGGCCTATTACAACGTGCTCGCCGCGGCCGACTACTTTCGGGCGGCGGCAGACGCGGACGGAGCCTCGCCCGACTCACGAATGTCCGAGGCCATCAGATCCCAGCGGCAGTCCGACGGGACCTGGCTGCAGGGGCACCGGCTAGACGGCGATGTCTGGTTCCACGTCGACGTGCCGACCGGTGAACCGTCGAAGTGGGTGACCCTCCAAGCCACTCGTGTTCTGAAATGGTGGGACTCGACGCAGTCCGCGCAATGACCTAGAAGTCCACTTCGTCCTTATCGAGCCCGGGGAACTTGACCTCGTACTTGATCATATTGTCTTTGTGATCGACGAGTTTGACCGAGCCGAAGTAGGTCTTCTTCTTCGTATGAACCTCGCAGCTTGTCAGACCCCACCAGCCCATGACCTTCATATCATCACGGCATTCGACCTTCGAGACCTTCATATCGAACTTGTTTGTGAACAGGTCGTCGATATCAGCTTCCAGGGATGCCGTGGGGATCTTTCCATCGCCTTCTTTGTCGACCTTGATCCCGTCATCACTGGCCCAGGACGTGGTCCGCGGGGCATCGGCGAAGAGATCCTTCGATTTGCTCGGCTCGGACTCGGCAGACTTGCTGGGGGCTACGGCTGGCGCACTTTCCGACTCGCTCGGCGCAGCCTTGCCCTGCATGCCGCCCTTCTCTGTCTGCGCGGCCTCATCGGACTTCTTCGCCGGCTCGTCCTTCTCCCCGCCGCCGCAGCCTGTCAGGGCCAGGGCCAGGGCGATACCGGCAGTGGCAGTGATGGTACGGGCTGAGAATGCGGCCTTGGGCATCGATTTCATCGTCATGCTCCTCAGAGAAGTTCGGTGATGGCCTCTCCGGCAACCACGGGCGTTGTGCGTTCACTGACGATTCTGCCATCACTGCGGCGACGACGAAGGATTTCGCTGTTCAGATCCGGAGACACATGTGTCCATCCGGGCACATGACGCAACGCGGTCATCATCGCGGGACGCTCGACTACGATGACCGGATGATCCCCACGACGACAACAGCGAACGGCACGGCCCTTCCTCTCCTCGGGCAGGGCACATGGCATATCGGCGACGACCCTGCGCAGAGGAAAGTCGAGATCGCGGCCCTGCGTGAGGGCATCGAACTAGGCGTGAACCTCATTGACACCGCGGAGATGTATGGCTCCGGACGCTCCGAGAACCTCGTTGGAGAGGCGATCGCACCTGTGCGCGATGACGTGTTTCTCGTCGATAAGGTTCTGCCCACGAATGCCTCGGAATCCGGGACCATTGAAGCCTGCGAACGGTCACTGGCTGTCCTCGGAACCGACCACATCGACCTCTACCTCCTCCACTGGCCCGGCGCCTACCCCGTGGACGAGACGATCGCAGCCTTCGAACAGCTCCGCGAGCGGGGGCTCATCGGCGCCTGGGGCGTGAGCAACTTCGACTCTGACGAGATCATGGAGCTGCCTGCTGTGCCGCAGGTCAACCAAGTTCTGCTCAACCCGTCCCGCCGCGGACCCGAGTTCGATCTTCTGCCCACCCACCGCCGCAACCGTCCGCACATCACGACGATGGCGTACTCGCCCGTCGAACAGGGGCGACTGCTGACGGATCCCACCCTCGCCGAGGTGGCCCGCCGTCACGACGTCACCACCGCCCACATCCTGCTGGCCTGGGCAATCCGGTCAGGGGACGTCATCGCCATACCGAAGGCCTCGACACCAGAACACGTGCGTGCCAACGCCGCTGCAGTCGATATCGAGCTGGGGAGCGGCGACCTGGCTGATATCGATTGTGCTTTCCCTGCACCAAGCTCACCGATGCCACTGGAGGTGATCTGAATGCCGCTGCCATCGATCGGACTCATCTCCCACGGCACATCGTCGGGAGAGGGGCGCAGAGTCATCGAAGCTCTCGCCTCCGCCGTCACCGAAGACCTGCTCTCCCGTGGGCTGGCCCAGGAGGTGATGCTCGGCCACGTGGATGTTCAACAGCCCGATGTCGCCGAGGTGCTCTCGGCGTTGCCCCACGACTCACCGGTGATCCTCGTGCCGCTGCTGCTCTCCCCGGGGTATCACGTGCATGTCGACCTGGCCGAAGCCATCCGTGCCGCGGGAGGCGCAGATGGACGCGGTGCGCAAGGCGGTGGTGAACGCGAAGCGCGAAGAACCTCCGAAAGCCGTGACATCCGACTGACGTCGACTCTGGGACCTGACCCGCGCCTTGCCCAGATTCTGGCCGCGCGTCTGCCGAACCTCGAAGACGAGGACCAGGTGGTGCTAGCAGCCGCAGGATCGAGTGACGACAGGGCCAACGACGCCTGCCTGGAGATGGCTGAATCACTGGCTCATGAGCTCTCGAGGCCCGTCGTTGCGGGGTTCCATGCCGGCGGGGGAGACCGCCTGGGCGATATTGTTGAGCAGAAACGTGGGTCTGGTGGACGTGTAGTGCTCTCGAGCTATCTCCTGGCCCCGGGATTCTTCCAGGACCTCGCCTCGGCGCTCATTGCTGAGTCCCGCGACATCCTCACCCCACCGCTGCTCCTTGACCGCGCGGAGGCCCCGTCATTGCTGGTCGAGATTGTTCGCGATCGGATAATCTCAGCACTCTGACTCGGCGTCAATTCTCTCGACCCGGATCGTCATCGTCCAGACTTATGACGTCATGTGTCACGAAACGACATGATTGGGGACCCTGAGTTGTTGAGCAATCCAATTCTCTTGTAGCGTGACGCACCAAAGGTTCACAGCAGCGTTTGGAGACGACCGTGTCCGCACATGTAGATGAAATCAAGCAAACCCGGGGTTCCGGTGCTCCCGTGAAGCCTGCCCGACAGAAGAAGTCGAATGGTCAGTGGAAGGTCGACGGCTCAGAACCGTTGAACAAAAACGAAATCGATAAGGCCGAAGACAACGGACTCAACGTCCGAACCCGGATCGAAGAGGTGTATTCGAAGGGCGGCTTCGCATCAATCGATCCCACCGATCTGCACGGGCGCTTCCGGTGGTGGGGGCTGTACACACAGCGCAAACCCGGCATCGACGGCGGCCGCACCGCTACGCTCGAGCCACACGAGCTCGAGGATGAGTACTTCATGCTCCGGATCCGCATCGATGGAGGCAAGCTCACCACCGAGCAGCTGAACACCATCGCGGGCATCTCGAACGACTTCGGTCGTGGCAGTGCCGACCTCACCGACCGCCAGAACATTCAGCTCCACTGGATCGAAATCGAGAATGTGCCCGAGATATGGGAGCGCCTCGAAGCCGTGGGCCTGCAGACAACCGAGGCCTGCGGCGACGTCCCACGTGTCATCCTCGGTTCTCCCGTGGCGGGCATCGCAGCGGATGAGCTCATCGACCCGACACCGGCGATCGAAGAGATCTCGCGCCGCTACATCGGCGACCCGAGCCTGTCGAACCTGCCCCGCAAGTACAAGACGGCGATCACCGGCCACCCCAGCCAGGACGTCGTCCATGAGATCAACGACTGCTCGTTCGTCGCCGTCGAACATCCTGAGAAGGGCATCGGCTACGACCTGTGGGTCGGCGGAGCCCTGTCTGTGGTTCCCCGATTCGCCGAGCGACTCGGTGTGTGGGTCGCGCCCGACCAGGTCGTCGAGACCTGGCTCGGGGTGACGGAGATCTTCCGCGACTACGGTTTCCGCCGTCTGCGCAACAAGGCACGTCTGAAGTTCCTCCTCGCCGATTGGGGCCCGGAGAAGTTCCGCGAGGTCCTCGAGACCGAATACCTCGGCTACAAGCTCGCCGACGGTCCCGCCCCGGAGAAGCCTATGACAGCGGGCGATCACGTGGGCGTGCATAAGCAGGCCGACGGAAAGTATTACATCGGAGTCAGTCTCATCGCCGGCCGCGCCTCGGGCACCCTGCTGAACCAGATCGCCGATCTGGCCGAGAAGTTCGGATCCACGCGACTGCGCACGACTCCGCATCAGAAGGTCCTGCTCCTCGATATCGACGAAGCAGACATCGACGAGGTCGTCGCAGGCCTCGATGCCCTCGGCCTCTCCAGCCGTAAGGATCTTTTCCGCCGTTCGACGATGGCCTGCACTGGCATCGAATACTGCAAGCTCGCGATCGTCGAGACTAAGCAGACGGCAGCAGACGCCGTGGCGACGCTCGAAGAGCGCCTCGCGGGTATTGATCTGCCCCACCCGATCAGCCTGCACCTCAACGGCTGCCCGAATTCGTGCGCACGCATTCAGACCGCCGACATCGGGCTCAAAGGCCAGATCGTTACGACAGATGAGGGTGAGCAGGTTCCCGGGTTCCAGGTCCACGTCGGCGGGGGGCTGGCCTCGAAGGACCGCGACGAAGCCGGCCTCGGCCGCACAGTTCGCGGCCTCAAGGTGACGGTCGACAACCTCAGCGACTACGTCGAGAAACTCGTCCGCCGGTTCCTCGACGGTCGCGGCGAGACCGAGACGTTCTCCGAATGGGCACACCGCGTCGACGATGAGGAGCTGGTATGAGCACGACACAGTCACACGACACTGCCGCCAGGGCGCGCAGTCTTGATGAGCTCAAGGCCCTCGCCGAGGCCGGGGCGAAGGAACTCGCCGGCGATCCCGATAACGGCGTGGCCGAGGCCAACCCGGCCGACGTCATCCGCTGGGTCTCGCGCAACTTCGACACCTCTTCCTGCGCGGTGGCCTGCTCGATGGCCGACGCCGCACTGCCGCACTATGTCGCCCAGTACCTGCCCGGCGTCGATGTGCTCTTCCTCGACACCGGCTACCACTTCGCGGAGACCTATTCGACCCGCGACGAGGTGGCCAGCAAGGTCGACGTCAACATCGTCGATGTTCTCCCGGAGCAGACCGTGGCCGAGCAGGATGCGGAATTCGGTGCCGAACTCTTCAACCGTGACCCAGGACTCTGCTGTGCCCGGCGCAAGGTCGCACCTCTGAAGAAGTCGCTGGCCGGTTACGAACTCTGGTTCACCGGAGTCCGCCGGGATGAAGCACCGACCCGTGCGAACACGCCGCTGGTGACCTTCGATGAGAAGAACGGACTGGTCAAGGTCAACCCTCTGGCCGCCTGGTCCTTCGACGACCTTCTCGACTACGCCGGTGCGTTCGACGTGCCGGTAAATCCACTGCTGTCGCAGGGCTATCCGTCCATCGGCTGCCAGCCCTGCACCAACCCCGTGGCCGAGGGTGAGGACCCTCGTGCCGGACGTTGGGCTGGAACTAACAAAACAGAATGCGGGCTGCACGTATGAGCATCGATCACACACCTCTGTCCACCCAGAAACCACTGTCCACCCTTGACGTTCTCGAATCCGAGGCGATCCACATCATCCGCGAGGTCGCGGCCGAATTCGAGAAGCCCGTGCTGCTGTTCTCCGGTGGCAAGGACTCCGTCACTGTCCTCCACCTCGCAGCCAAAGCCTTCTGGCCCGCGAAGATCCCGTTCGGTCTTCTTCACGTCGACACCGGCCACAACTTCCCGGAGATCCTGAAGTTCCGCGACGAGACTGCCGCCCGTTACGGCATTGACCTGAGCGTGGCGAAGGTCCAGGACTACATCGACGACGGCCGCCTGCGCGAACGTGCCGACGGCACCCGCAACACTCTGCAGACCCAACCGCTCATCGACGCGATCGCGACCGGCGGTTACGACGCGGTGTTCGGCGGTGCCCGCAGGGATGAGGACAAAGCGCGGGCCAAAGAACGCATCCTGTCCCTGCGCGACGAATTCGGCGGATGGGACCCCAGCAACCAACGCCCCGAACTGTGGAACATCTACAACGGCCGCCATGTGAACGGCGAACACGTGCGAGTGTTCCCGATCTCGAACTTCACCGAACTCGACGTGTGGAGCTACATCGAACGCGAGAACATCGCACTGCCGCACCTCTACTACGCCCACGAACGCGAGGTCTTCAACCGCGACGGCATGTGGTGGTCCACCGGAGAATTCTCGATTCCACGCGCCGGCGAAGACGTCATTCGCAAGTCCGTGCGCTACCGCACCGTCGGCGATATGAGCTGCACCGGTGCCGTGGAATCGGAGGCGAGCGACATCGCCTCCGTCCTCGCCGAGGTGGCTGTGACCACTGTGACAGAACGTGGAGCCACCCGAGCCGACGACCGGATCTCGGCCGCGGCGATGGAAGATCGCAAGAAGGACGGATACTTCTGATGACGACAACACCAGACACCACCGCTGCAACGCAGACGAAGACTCTGCTGCGCTTCGCGACAGCCGGTTCCGTCGACGACGGCAAATCGACGCTCGTGGGTCGCCTGCTCCACGATGCGAAGGCGATCCTCGCCGATCAGCTCGAAGCTGTCACGCGCACCAGCGAAGAGCGCGGCTTCGTCGGCGGCGAGTTCGACTTCGCCCTGCTCACCGACGGTCTGCGCGCCGAACGCGAACAGGGCATCACGATCGACGTCGCTTACCGCTATTTCGCCACCGACAGGCGATCGTTCATCCTCGCCGACTGCCCCGGCCACGTCCAATACACCCGCAACATGGTCACCGGCGCCACCACCGCCGATGCCGTCGTCGTCCTCATCGACGCCCGCACCGGCGCCACCGAGCAGACACGGCGTCACCTCACCGTCGTGCAGAGGTTGGGCATCCGGCATGTCATCGTCGCGATCAATAAGATCGACCTCCTCGACTACGACCACCTAGCCTATGCCAAGGTCGAGCACGAGGTCGAGGAACTCGCCACCGAGATCGGGCTCGACACCGCCCACCTCATTCCGGTCTCGGCACTGGCCGGAGACAACGTCGCCGAAGCCTCGTCCAACACCCCCTGGTACTCGGGGCCGGCCCTGCTCGAACTCCTCGAAACCCTTCCCAGCAAGGAGGAGGACACCGCCGATCTCGAACCCTTCCGCCTCGACGTCCAATCGGTTCTGCGCCCGCAGGGCGGACTGGCACCGGGACTTAACCCCGAGGAATTCCGAGACTACCGGGCCGTGGCCGGACAGGTCACCTCCGGCCGGGTCCACCTCGGCGATGAGATCGATGTCCACCCGGCAGGGATCAGGACAAAGGTCGTCGGCATCGACACCGCCGACGGCCCTCTGGAATCGGCGGGTGCGCCACTGTCGGTGGCGCTGCGACTGGCCGATGACATCGACATGGCCCGCGGAAGCGTGCTGGCCGCGGCCGGAACCCTGCCGATGCCGCGCAAACTTCTGCGTGCCGAGGTCTTCCCGTTCACGGCACAGGGCCTGCGCTCGGGTGACAGGGTGCTCGTCAAGGCTGGGACGACGACGGTCAAGGCCCTCGTGACGATCGAATCGAAGCGGAACCTCACGACCTCGGTGTCCGAACCCGCCGAGGTGCTCGCCGGCAATGACATCGGCCTCGCCGAGGTGAAGCTGGCATCCGCACTGCCGCTGGCGGATTTCCGCGAGCATGGTCGGTCCGGCGGCTTCCTCATCATCGACCCGCAGACCGGAGCCACCGTGGCCGCTGGCATCCACACCCCAGCGGAAGAAGGTGCGGAATGAGTCTCTTCACCCGGCAAGTCCCCGGCAGCGTCCTCCTCATCGGGGCCGGCCCCGGTGATCTGGGCCTGCTGACCGTCAAGGGCCTGCGCGCCCTGGAATCGGCCGAGGTCATCGTCGCCGACCGCCTCGGCGCCCGCACGGTCATCGATCAGCTCGAAGTCGAACGGGGCGAAGCGCTCGCAGCCCAGATCATCGACGTCGGAAAGTACCCCGGCCACCATCCGGTGCCACAGACCCGGATCAACGAGATCCTCGTAGAACAGGCGCGACTGGGCAGAAGAGTGGTCCGGCTGAAGGGCGGCGACCCGTTCGTCTTCGGACGCGGCGGTGAAGAGGTCGCCCACTGCAGAGAGGCTGGCGTCGAGGTCCAGGTCGTCCCCGGTGTCACCAGCGCGAACTCGGTCCCCGCCGTCGCCGGGATTCCGTTGACCCACCGCGGTCTGGCCACTGCCTACACCGTCATCACCGGCCACGATCAGCTCGCTGAGCTCGGTGGCTGCCGCGATCACACGGTTGTCGTGCTCATGGGCATCGGCACCTTGGCCCACTCGGCGATGATCCTGGCCCGTGGGAGACGCGGAGGCGACTGCCCCGTCGCGATCATCGAGGACGGGTTCGGCGAGAACCAGCGAGTGACGATCGGGACCTTGAACTCGATCGCAGGCCAAGCAGCTCGCCGAGGTGTGCGCTCGCCCGCCATCGTCGTTGCAGGTGATGTCGTGACATTGAGCCCCTACGCCGTCGGTGCCTTCGCCCGGGCGCAGACCTCCGAACCGGAACTCGTGAGGAACCCATGACCTACATCATTGCCCAACCCTGCGTCGACGTGAAGGACCGGGCCTGCATCGACGAATGCCCCGTCGACTGCATCTACGAAGGTGCTCGCTCCCTCTACATCCACCCCGAAGAGTGCGTGGACTGCGGCGCCTGCGAACCCGTGTGTCCCGTCGAGGCGATCTTCTACGAAGACGATGTCCCAGACGAATGGGAGGCCTACTACTCTGCGAACGTCGACTTCTTCGACACCATCGGGTCCCCGGGAGGCGCTGCCGCCCATGGCGTCATCGATTCCGACCATCCCCTGATCGCGGCACTGCCGCCCCAGAACACAGGAGAACTATGACTACGAATCCCTTCCGTGTGGCTATTGTGGGTGCCGGTCCTGCCGGGATCTATGCGGCCGATCTGTTGACTAAGGCTGAGCGTGACTTCGAGGTCAGTATTGATCTCTTTGAGCGTTTGCCGACTCCGTTCGGT
>NZ_FXZH01000030.1 GCF_900169365.1 Brevibacterium sp. 239c | reverse complement strand
GCTGGTGTGCACGGTTTCGGTGAGCAGGAGGCCGCCGGCCTGGCCGAGGGCATTGCTGGGTGCGGTATCGATGTGCAGGCGGGGATAGGTGCGGGTAGGCTTCACTCTGAGAGTGCTCCTTTTTAGTAGATTGATGTTGTCATCGCAAACACCATTATCCCTGGTCAGGAGCACTTTCTTCTTGTCGGTCCGGCATCTGGCAGACCCTAATCATGAAACCCCGAGGCTAATCTCGGTCTCAGGCCCATCTTTGTTGAAGTTGATAACATACATCACCTTCGCGTCTTCGATGGTGACAGTAAGCGTGTCGACGACCCGCCCGTCCTTCATGTTCTTCATCGCGGCCTGCGCGACTGGCATACTCGAACTGTACGTCGAAAGCGCACCCGACGTCGACAACTGGAACTGCGATTCGGTGAGCTCATCGACAGCTTGTGGCGAACTCGACTTCACGAGCTCTACATCCTCTGAGTCAGCGATACTGAGAAAGTCTTCGCTCTTGAGTGCATCAGAAATCAGCTCCGCGACCTTGGGCCGCGAAGCGTAGGATACGGACTTCACAGGTGACTCTGCAGCAGAGGCAGGGCGCACGCCCGCGAAAGTACCGGTGGCAAAAATCCCGACCGTAGCGGCAACCCCTGCGGCGATCTGCCCAAACCCACGTCGCGAGAGGGTCCTAGCTTCGCCCTGACTCTTATCGTGAGCGTGTCCGGACCTTTCGATGCCCAAAATCTTCAGAACCCGAACTGAGGCTTCCATGCCGATTTCTCGCGCAATAAGTGGTGCGATCCTTGGGCCTACCCAGCACCGAGGCTCACCCTGAGTTACTTTAAGTAGGGTGGGCTTGTGAGGCGCATCCTCCCCAAATACTTCTCGTCTGGCTTTAAGTGCAAAAGCGGAATCCAACGGGAGCACCGCCAGCTGTCCTTTCGTGGCTTCTTCAAGCTTCTGCGAGATTTGGGCGCACGTCGAACACTGAGCATCAAAAAGTAGCCAGGTACCCGAACGAGTGACCTCGTCGCTATCGTGTTCATCAGGTCTGCTGGTTGCTGTTTGGGGCTGTGACATCCTAATTTCCTCACCCTCGGAAGTACTCTCGCACAACCGACGCTATCAGGATTTATATGCGATTTGAGCACAATTCCCCTGTCCTTTTAAATCTCCTGAATATGGCAAGCGATCTAGTTTAAACATCAAGCCTTGAGTTCACACCCAAATGAGAACCTCGAAGGGTGTGCGCGTCCTCGAAACCGCCTTTGGTGACGGCAAGAAGCACGTCATGCCAGGCGAAGAGTCGAAGTTCGATTCGCTGCGCAAGGTCAGCGTCTGACCTGATCGTGCATCGATCTGGTCAGCTGATCACGGCCCCATCACCTCGCCGAGGTGGTGGGGTCGTTGTCGTGTTCCCTCGCTGAGATGGTGGGACCGTTCCAGAGTCAGGTTTGCACGGCTCCAGACGATATAGTCACACAGGTCATTGATGCCGATGAGAAGCACACCGGATGCGGCGACTTGGACTGCACCCTGAAATGGGACCTTCGTGAAGATCCTGGATCACTAAGAATCTTCAAAGACGAACAGCCAAAATGAAGAGCGAGGCATGGAAACCCCAGCACCAAATCAGTGGAATATCGATCGGATAGACGAGATCGTATTTCCAGCGTTGCAACGTCTCCTCAAAGAGGGAGAGCTTGACGGAGTCTCAATCGAGTCCGACGGCCCCAATTTACGCATGCTCTGGGGACGATTCTGCGTTCGCGGTGAGAGAATTCGAGTACTCGTTTCGGACTCGTACATCACTGAATCGTTAGAAGAGGCCAAACAGCGGTTCTACGAACAGCTTCAATCCGAAATAGCCGAAACTACTTTCGCGTGGGGAGAGCTTCGCGAATAGCTAAATGGAGGTCCCCTACCTTGGGCGCCTCGGCAACTGGCTCCCGAGCTGCATCTACCGTGGCCGCATCATCTCGCCGAGGTGGTGGGGCCATGGTCATTTCCGCACGTCGGTATCGGGGTCTGTGTAAATAGGAGTGTAAGTCAGCGCCGGAATTCCGGGACCTCACGAAATACAGGGCCCGGTGTCTACTCGAAGCTGGCATCTTGAGATCAGATCTTCACTCACATCTACTTCGAGCCACTAAAGTAAGGGGTTAGCAGCGATCGTCCGCCTTCGCCGTCTCTCGCGACCAATAGCGATCACAATAGCGATGGCGGCTAACAGCAATCCCACGCACCACAGCCACGCAGCATAGGGTGCAAACCACGGGCTGGTTCCGACGATAGGCAAGAACGCAGCGACCATAAGCAGTATCAAAACGATATGTTTACGCATTCGGCTCCTCACAGTTGCGCCAGGTACTTGCCAACATTCGTACCGTTCGCCACATCAAACACAGCGACTCAGACCAGGCATCTTGCTCCCACCGTAACAGTCCACGCGACTCCGGCTTCTCCACTGCATGCGCTTCGATTCAGCGTTTGAATGCGCGCCTGATTCGCCGAGCTCTCCACGCCACCCCATGCGCCGTCTTGTCGATGAGGACCTTCGCCTCGGCGGTGGCAGTACGGTCGTTGACCGCCTTGAGCCGAACCTCGGACTCCTCGAGCTGTTTCCGCAGTCCGGCGGAAGTGGCGGCGTGGCGGTCCCTCTCCGCAGTCTGAGCGGCGAGTTCCGTGGTTCGGGCGTCAAGCTCTGCAGACTGTCGCTCGAGCTGGGTTTCCTGGTGCTTGAGCTCCGTTCGAAGGCTCTCGCGTTCTGTTTCGAGGGCCTTGCTGTGAGTGGCAACGTCTTCTAGTTTCTTCTTGTGCTCGCGGTGGACTTTTGTGAGCTCGCGCGTCTGTACGGCACTGAATTCCTCGGCTTCGGCCACCGCCGTGAGGTGGAATTCCTCGGCTCGGATGTCGGCAGAGGTGCGCAGTCTCTCGGGACCGGTCGACTGCCCAGCAGCCGTTCCCGTCGCGACGGGGCTCGACCCAGGTCGCAGTCGATGGTGGATCACTGCATGGTTGTTTCGAGTGATGTCGTGGAAGTCCTGTCGAGTCGACATCAAGTCGTCCTGCAGGTCGTTGCCCTGTGCGTGAGCCTGCTCGATCGTATCGACGATCCGCTGGGCCAGTGCGTGAGCTCGCTGAGCCACATCTTGGGGACCGCAGTCAGCGGCGTCGGTGCCGGTGATGCCTGCGCCACCGACTTCCGTAGTCGCGCTCTCCGACGCCATGCCCTCGGGCCCCACCGGCACCACGAGTTCAGGATGCCCGATATCTTCAGCGAAGTAGCCGAGCTTGGCATGCAAGTCCAAGGAGATCGGGATCGAACCGACTCCGAAGGGAATCATCTGTGCGTGGCCGCGACCACCGAGCACATAAGGAATGGAGGCGAACAGGTCAAAGCCGGCGAAGAACCCGACGTCGGAGCCATGCAGTCTGACCTCCTTGACCTCGGGCACCTCGGCGACCAACTGTGCCGACACCTCGGCGTCATCGGGATGAAAGGGAGCACTGAGAATGGTCCACCCTCTGGCCACGAGCATGCGGGCGGCATTGATCGTGGCACGGTGGATCACCTCGACGTCAAAGCCTGCGGCCTGCTGGCGTGGGTGGACGAGCATCTGGATCGCCAGGACCTTCTTGCTCGGATCGGGGCGGCGGTCGATCAAGGGCTCGTAGAGCAGACCTGCGATGGTCGTCGGACACGGATGGAACCGGATCGCATTCGAACGAGAGATTGGCCCCACCTGGGATTCGGACGCAAGGCCCGCGGCCAGTGCCTGATTCGGCAGTCGCCGATCGTAACTGCCGTCCGCGCCCAGGAACCGCGTCATCGTCTCGATGCTGCCGGTGTTGCGCAGGCCGAAGAAGACGGACTGGTCGAGGACCTGGCTGACATGGGTGCGCATCAGTTCGTCGAACTCGGGCTGGCCGGGGAACCGGTTGTCGCCGAGCGCATAGACGATCAACGGCACCTCGATGGCGGCGAGCGCCTCGGCGAAGATCTTCCACTGCCATCCCGACAGGCGGTTCGGGTTCGTGTCTTGGAGGAACAGCCCGCCACCGCCGATGACCACAGCATCGGCCCGCGCGTTGATTCGCTCGACGAGGGCCATGTCCACCTCGCGTCGCAGTGCCGCCGCCGAGGTGAAATCGACCTCACCGACCGACTGCTCCGCGGAACCTGAGCCAGCCAACCCACCAGACCCCATCACTCGGAATGCGTCCCTGACAACGGGGAACAGTGCCTTGTCGCCATAGTTTCCCCAGGTCGGGATGTCGAAGTGGAACAGCTTCAGGTTCGGCATCACATCAGGTTATGAGTGGTCGACAACGTGACTGTGGGCGGCAAGCGAACGCCGGGTGAATTCGCGCTGTCTGAACCGTCAACCTCGGCGCAACCCACCGTTCGCTTAGGAATTCTACGATCAATCGAATGCGAACCACACAGCCCGTCCGCACAGGAGAACACGTGCATGCACCAGCGCACGCGACGAACTCCATGACAGAAGAGCACCACCGCGAAAGGACCCAATGACAGTCCCAGTCGTCAGTGTCATCATCGCTGCGAAGAACGCCGAGGAAACGATCGGCGGGAGCCTGCAGAGCCTGGTCAACCAGCGCTTCACCCGTGACGAACTGGAAGTCATCGTCGTCAACGACGGGTCCACCGATGACACCGCGGGAGTCGTTGCCGAATTCGCCGACCGGCTCAACCTCGTGACCATCCACAACACAGAGTCACGCGGCGTCTCCACGGCACGCAACACCGCGCTGGAAGCCGCCACAGGTGAGACGATCACCTACCTCGACGGCGACGACTGGTACGCCCCGGGCCATCTGCGCTCCCTGACGGATTCGATCACCGGTCTGGGCGTGGACTTCGTCAAGACCAACTACCTCATCGTCAACGGGTTCAAACGCAGACTGCGCACGGCCCCCTGCCTCACCCACAACACGGCACTCAACCCCAGGGACTTCATCCTCCCCCACGATGCCTCGACGATGGTCGACTTCCCCGAGTGCTGGACCGGCATCTACTCCCGGTCCATGGCGCAGCGGGGCCTGCTCGAGTTCAACCCGGCCCTGCGCACCTGCGAGGATCGCCCCTGGACCTGGCGCCACCACCTCGAGACCGACAGCTTCGCCGTCGTCGACACCGCCGGCCTGTGCTATCGCAAGGGCAGCGCCACCTCGTTGACGGCGATCTTCGACGAACGCCAATTGGACTTCATCCCCGCCTTCCGCTCCGTGTTCGCAATGCTCGAGGAGAAGCCGGAGCTCCGTCGCTTCGAACGCAAAGCCGTCCGCAACTTCCTCTCCATCCTCTACTTCCAGATCCACAACCGCGGCTCCTCGATGAACCACGAGGTCAGGTCGAAGCTCAACCTCGGCGCGGTGAACACCTTGCAGGGCATCGACAACGACATCATCGACCAGGCCCTGCACAACTACGGGGAGCACCGACTGCCCGTGATCGAGTCGATCGTCAGGAGGGCCCGCTGATGACCCAGATCATCCAGATCTCCACCCAGTACCAGCTCGCGAACATCGTTGCCCTGATCCGCGCCGGACACCTCGGTGAGGCGAATGAGCGGCGGATCCTCGTCATCGCCAACAACTCCTTCGCCCCCGAGCTGACGCCGGCCGCCGATGACATGCCCGGATCGGCTGGCCTGCTGACCCACTTCGATCTCATCATCGACTGGAACTCCACCATCTGGCCCAACCACCCGAAGACCTTCGGCATCTCCGGTGAACGTGCACCCATCATGCAGAGGTCGCTGCGCTCGGGTTGGGCGATCGCCGATGACGAGCCCATCGATCTCATCGTCGAGTCCCTGCCCGGTCATCCGGCCGGTGTGCTCACCCAGATCTTCACCACGGCGAGGATCTCAGTGCACTCCGATGGGCTGATGAGCTACGGTCCCATCCGCAATCCGCTGTCCCTGCCGCAGTACCAGCGGCTCTCGACGATCTACTACACGGACCTCCTGCCGGGCATCACCCCACGTCAGCTGGCAGAGCACTCCCCCGATCGAGTGGTCCTGCCAGCCGCGGATCTGAAGTCGGTCATCGATGACATGGCCGCCGAGGTGGCTCCGGAGTTGGCGGCGGCGAACCTCGCCGATCCGATCCCCGACGCCGGAATGGTCCTGGGCCAGTACCTGGCTCAGATCGATCTCATCACCGCTGAGGAAGAGCTGGATCTGCACCTGCAGATGATCGATGAGGTCAAAGCACGCGGGCTGTCCACTGTGATCTTCAAACCGCACCCCACCTCGGCGCGGACGACTATCGAACCGTTGCGCAAGCGCAGCCATGAGCTGGGATTGGAATTCGTCCTCGCCGACGTGCCGCTGCTGGCCGAGATCGTCATCGCCACCACCCGGCCACAGCTCGTCGTGTCCTGCTATTCGACGGGGCTCGCGACCGCACGGGCACTGTTCGGGACCGCCACGGCCGCCAGCGGCACCTCGATGATGCTGGAGGTCGTGGCCCCGTACCAGAACAGCAACCGGATCCCGCTGACCATCGTCGATGCCCTGCATACGGGCGGATATGTTCTGCCCGGTGACCTCGCCGAGGTGGCTGATCCACCCGCGAACGCGTCGTCCGGCACGCTGTCCGCCGGCACGCGCCCTGCCGGCACGAAGGACCTCGGGCCTCTCATCGATGCGGTCACCTATTGCATGCAGTCCGAGACGGCCTCCTACCTGCGCGGAAACGCGATCGACTTCCTCGAATCGGCCGTCGGCGGGGAGGACATGAAGTACTTCAAACGCAAGCGACTCTCGAAGCTGGATCTGCCCGGACAGTTGGAGATCTCCCCGCCTCGCAAGGGGCTCAGCTCGGCCAAGCGACGTCTGCGCACGCAGGCAAAGCGGGCTCAGCACACTCTGAAGAGCTACGGAATCTCCATCGACGGCCCGAAGCTCGTCCCGAAGGTGAAGTCGACACTGAGTTCGAAGCTGGGTGCAAAGCTGAAGTCGGAGCCGAACCGATGATGGCTGAGAAGGAACCTGCGGCGAAGGAACCCGCTGAGAACGACTCCGTTGAGATGGACTCGACGATAGAACAATCAGACAAGAAGAAGTCAGACCCGAAGAAAGACGAGGTCACCATGACTGTCACGAAGGATGCAGAAACTCCTGAACTGCGCAATGCCCTACAGAAGACACCGAAGGTTCGGCTGGCCTCGATCGCCTTCGTCGAGTCTCCTCTGCAGTTCCTGTCCGCGCTCGAGGCCCACGACCCGGCCGAGCACCTGCGGATTCGGGCCCGTGCCAATGCTAAGGGCATGACCTCGTTCCTCGACGCCTTCGACTCCGCTTGGCTGCCGAAGAACGTCTCCCTCGAACGAGTCGGGGCCAAACCGGGAGTCCTGCGTAAGCACAACTTCGATCGCATCTACATCGGTGATGCCTGTTCCGGACAGGTCCACAAAGCGATCGCGATGGCCTACCTGGAACGTCGCATGCCCGAGGTCGTCATCCTCGATGACGGTCTGGCCACCTATTCGACCATCGACATCCTCACTGCCAAGCGCGGGCCTCTGGTACGGCCGCGGCAGAAGCTCAAGGCCTCGCGAGCAATCATGGCCGCACACGTCGCGGACCGTCTGCGCGGCCTGGCTCCGGCCGGAAAGCTGCGCTGGCACACCGCACTGCCGGTGTCGAAGACCATGCGCAAGGCCTTCCTCAAATCAGGGGCGGAGATCACCCGCCACAAGTTCGAACACCTGCAGACTCTGCCCACCGGCGGCAGCCACCCCAGAGACAACCCGGTCATCGGCTCGGCACTCGTCGCCGACGGACTCATCCACGCAGACTCCTACCGCGCCTGGCTCGAATCGCTCATGGCCGAGGGTCCCATCACCTACTATCCGCACCGCCGCGAGACCGAGGAATTCCTCGCCGAGCTCGGCCGTGACGAGCGTGTGCGCATCAAGCACGTCGGTCTCCCGATCGAGCTGCGCCTGGTCAATCTGCCCCCGAACTCCACCATCCGCAGCCTGCCCAGCACCGCAGCGATCTCCCTGGCAACCCTGAACCCGGACGTCACGATCGCCGTCACCGAGATTCCCGCTGAATGGTGGACCGGTGCCTCTGCCGATAGTCTGCGTAAGTCCCTCAACGCCCAATCGGTCAAGGCAGATGTCGACTCCTGAACCACCCCCGCCGCAGGCGAGTCCAGCATCAGCTGCGGATCCGTCTCCCATCAGCGACCCGATCCGCATTGTCTCGGTCTCCGACTCCGAGTCCTACCTCAAATGGGCGACCCAGCTGCTGAGTTCTCTGCCCGGTGTCGAGGCCCACGTCTACCTCATCGACAGCCCGATCCTGCCCACCCGTGAGCAGGTCACCCACGCCATCGCCGGCAGCTCCTGGGCCGGTCGCAACATCCCCGTCGTGACTCGTGCCGACCTGGCCCACATCATCACCGACCATCTCGCCGACATCGTGCTCGGCGCGGCAACCGGCCCGATCGTCGCCCAGCTCTTCCTCACCGCTCACCTGCACGAGTACCGCCCGGCTCTGGTGTCAGGGCTTCCCGGGATGGGGCTTCCAGCCAGCAAAAAGGGCATGAATTATCGCCGGCTGATGGATGCGTTCATCACCCATTCCTTCGCCGAGGTGGCCCAATACACCGAGGTCAGCGCGCTCACGCAGGTGCCCTGCGAGATCTTCCTGGCCCGCCTGCCGATGCTGCGCTCAGCTGGGATCCCCCAGCTTGCCGCGACTGCTGCCAGCTCCGATTCAGCCACGACGGACAGCACCGAGTCCAACACACGCGCCGCGCTCCCCCGGACTCTCGTGTTCGCCCCGCAGGCCAAGGTGCCCGAATCGTTGGATGACCGTGAGGCGATCGTTCGCGCTCTCGCGGATTTTGCCTCTCGCCACAGAGAGTCGAGTGTGATCATCAAGATGCGATCACGCCCCGGTGAGCACGAGACGCATCATGAGCTGCATTCGTACTACGACATTCTCGAGTCGCTGCGTGGCCAGGAGGTTCCCGGCGCCGATCTCATCGGCCTCGGCTATGGTCCCCTCGACGAATTCCTCGTGCCCGGTGCTGCTTTGGTGACCGTGTCATCGACGGCGGCACTGGAGGCTTTCGACCGTGGCATCCCCACACTGCTGATCTCCGACTTCGGATTCGATCGCAACCTGCTCAACGAGGCATTCACCGATTCCGGAGCCACCGGCACCCTCGCCGAAGTGGCCGCCGGGTCCATCGGCTTCCCCACCTCGGCGTGGTTGGCACAGAACTACTTCCACTCCGACGACGGCAGACTCCGTGACCATCTGGAGCTGCTGGCCACACGTGCCCGAGCAGGCCAGCTGCCGAATCGCCGCAGTGCTGTATGGAAGCAGAAGCGTCTGCTCATCCGCGCCGAACTGCGCACCATGGCACCGGCCCCAGTCGTGCGCGCCTACAGAAAACTGCGGTACGCACGCTGAATTTTCCGCTCCTGCTGGTCCCAGCCGTTCCGCCGCACGGCGCCAGACAGCAGCCCACACGTCGCGGCACGGGTGGAGCTCCGAGACCACGGAGCACACATACGGGTTTCGAAGCTCCGGCGTGGTCTCGAGGAAGTCGGTGTGGAACCGGCGCTGCCGCCAGGAAGCCTGCGGTGCTCCGGCGCTGTCGCCGGGCACGCAGACGAACAGTGGGGTGGGTCAGTCCCGGTCGTCGGGAACTGTGCTGGGCTCATCCATCTCAACGACCACCTCGGCGTCAGGCGATGTTTCTTTGAACACCCATGTTCGGTAGGCGTAGAAGCGGAAGATCATGGCCAGGCCGATGCCGATGATGTTCGTCGAGATGTTGTAGGTCAGCTGGTCGCGCATGTCGAGGAGGTACCAGGTCACGCCCAGTGGGATGACGGTGATGATCATTCCGGCCATGTTGACGGCGATGAAGAGCGAGATGCCACGCAGGTTCGAGCCGGTGGTCCGGTCCCCGTAGGTCCAGAGCCTGTTGCCCATCCACACGACGGCCATTGAGACGATGGTGGAGACGATCTTGGCCTTGATCGGGCTGCCCTCGAGGAGCGGAGAGATCGATCCCAATCCGTAAGCGAGAAGGTTGGAGAGTCCCACGTCGACGATGTATCCCAAACCACCGACAGTGAGAAACTTGAACGCTTCGGCTGCGAGGCGCCGCATACGGGCCGATAAAGACTCTTTCATTACAGTTATCGAGTCTAAACGGCCCGGTTTCGCACTCGCTGAATGCTCCCGATCGCGGCGTGCCCGGCGATCACGGGGTCTTCCCCGGCGCCGAGGACTTCGGGACCTCAGCTGGGTCCGATACAGCCAGCTCTTCCCTCGGCGCCGAAGCCTTCGTGACTGCCGGGACTCTTCGGGTCCGCCACATCGCCAAGGCGAACAGCGACGCCGTGGTCACGGCGAGCGCTGGCCAGAACGTGTACCGGAAATGGTTCGACGGGACGATGGGGAAATACCCGAACACATAGAACAGCGCCGAGGTGGCCAGCATCGTGATCTCGGGCCAGAAGGTTCGCTTCCCAGCCGGGACCTGGGACGAGTGTGATCCTCGCTGGGACGCAAGCGTCTGTCGCAGGGGCCCTTGCGACCGTCCTCGAGCTCGGTACCCGAAGGCCAAGAGAAGGCCGGCGAGAAGGGTCCAGAACCAAGGCTTGAACAGCATCGGGAAGGTGTCGAGTGCAAAGTCTTCGACATAGGGCTGGACGATGTAGTCGGCCTTGTCATTACCCTGTTCGAGGCCGACCTTCGCCGCGTCATAGTGCCAATCGGCCGGCCAGTATTCCACGGCCGAGGTGAAGAAGTAGAAGGAGAACACCGCGGCCCGGTACTCGACATAGCGGACGGGGTGGGTGATCACTTCGCTCAGCCACAGGCTCTTCAGTTCCTCTTGGTAGGCGATCGGTGAGAACGGCTCCCCTGTGGCGCCTTTGCCGTAGCAGTTCCAGTAGGCGTCCCAGATCTCGCCCTTCTTCAGGCATTTGTCGCGGGCCGTGCTGATCTTGTGCTTGAGCTCGGCCGGGGCATCCGAGGACTGCAGCTCGCTGTTGGGTACGGAGAACATGACATCGTCGAGGAAGATCTGCGAGACCTGACCGGTGGCCTGCACGTCCTCCTGCGATCCGATTGCCGCATCCGTGGCTTTCAGGCCCGCGCCAAGGACAACGAGGACGAGCAGTGAGGCCACCGCTGTCGCCAGCACTCGTCGCATGTCGGACGGTGCACCAAACCGTCCCGCAAACTTTGCGAAGCGGCGACTGCTGCGCACCCTCTTGACCAACAGATATCCGATATAGACAGCGATCGGCACGATGGCGAAGATGGCGTTCTTCCGCAGCCCGAACGCATAGACGAGCAGCACCAGCGCGGGAATCCAGAGCAGCCAGGTCTTCGGGACGAAGCGGGTGATGATGAGGAGGACGACGGCCAGCAGTATGGCCACGGCCATCTGCGTGTCTTTCCACATCGTCGTCATCTGCGACACGGCCCACGGTGTGGCCATGATCGCCGGCCCGCCCAGCGACACCCACCGAGGTGCACCCCACCGGTGCACGATCACGCCGAGGCTCCAACAGGCCAGAACCAGAATCGCTGCTTGGAGGACGAACAGGCTGCCTGCTTCCCCGGTGAAGCCGATGAGGACGCGCCACACAGCGCTCATGATCGGTGGGTGCCAGTCGGAGAACGGGATATCGCCCGTGGCTTGGGCATACTGGTTGCCGATGTCGACATTGGCTCGCCCAGGCAAGAACAGTGCAATGAAGAACAGTGCAGGTACGAGAGTCAGCAGCGCGAGGAAGGCATCCCAGACGAGCGCCGAGGCGAAGAAACCTCGCGGCTTCGTTGGTTTCGTTGGTGTCGGGTGTGTCGGTGCCGTCATGAGGCGAGCGAGGTCCTCGCTGCGGGCGACTGTCGGCGAGTCTGAAGCGGCAGATCAAGTTCCGAGGTGCCGGTTGCCGGCAGGCTGACTTCCGAGGCTCCCACCTCCGAGGCACCTATCTCAGAGGCTCCCGCCTCCGGCACGCTGACCGCCGGTAACCCCAGGTAGGCCAGTCGAGAGGTTTCGCGGCGGGCTCGGCGCAGACCATCGAGCGTCAGCCCCACACTGCCCAACAGGAACGCGAGCCCCATCAGAGCTGTGGCGAGGATGGCTGTGGGGAACCTGGGCACCAGACCGGTCTGCCAGAACTCCCACACCACGGGCAGGCCGAACAGCAGGGAGGCGAGCGCCAGGATCGTGGTGATGACCCCGTAGAACAGCCTCGGCCGCTCATGCCTGACCAAAGCGGAGATGAGTCCGAGGATGCGGAACCCATCCTTGAACGTCGAGAGCTTGGACTCACTGCCATCGGGGCGGTCGCGGAAGTCGATGGGCACCTCAGTGCTGGGCAGACGCAGCGACATCATGTGCACGGTCAGCTCCGTCTCGATCTCGAAGCGCTTGCTGATCGCCGGAAACGACTTCACGAACCGGCGAGAGAAGACCCGGTACCCGGAGAGCATGTCGGAGACCTGGGATTGGAACAGCCACCCGGTGAGCCGGTTGAACATCATGTTTCCGGCTTCATGCCCGGGCCGGTACGAGGTGGACTCCTGGTTGTCCTGGCGCACACCGAGCACATGATCATAGGGTCCGGAGACCAGGGTCTCGATCATCTCGGGCAGGTGTGAAGCCTCGTAGGTGTCGTCGCCGTCGATCATCACGTAGATATCGGCGTCGATATCGGCGAAGGCTCGCCTGACGACGTTGCCTTTCCCCGGGGAATTCTCCTTACGAACGATCGCGCCCGCCTCGTCGGCTCTCTGCGATGTCCGGTCGCTGGAGCAGTTGTCGTAGACGTAGACGGTGATCCCCGGGACGGCGGCCTTGAGGTCGCGGACCACCGTCGCCACCGTGATCTCCTCGTTGTGGCAGGGTACGATCGCAGCGATCCTGGTGGTGTCCTCGAGCATGCGGTGTTCCCATCGTCGTCCTCGGCCCGACGCACTGCCGAAGCAACAAGCGGCCATGACCCTTAGCTCCTCAGTGATACGGGCGCGAAGTGACGATGAGGTTACGAGAACGCGAACTGAGCCGAACCAACTACTCGGCTTCGGGCAGAGTTCATGTTCCCGTCACCTTCTCCTTCCGTCACGGCGTCACGCGGGCAGCTCTCCGCGAGGCCCCTTCACCGCGGGTGGCGCACTGCGAGGCCTCTTTCATCGCGGGCGGTTCCGAGTTGCGGACGATTCGTGCCGATTCATCGCGGAAAAGTCGACACGAATCGTCCGCAACTCGGCACGCGCCGCAATCAACTCCCCGCCCCGCCGAGGAAGTCCCATGCCGTTAACCTGAGGTGGGTGCCCAACACAAGGCGACTGTTCGCTTTGGAAGACATGGCAGAAATAGGCACGAGAGAGATCAGGGACAGGGAGAGACCATTGATTCCCAGGGGAACGGTCGGCAGGATCTTCTATTTCATCGTGTGCGGAATTTCCATCGCATTGCTGATTGGCTGCATCCTGATGACTCTTTGGTCCAGGCAGGCACAGGACGGGTGGATCACCATCGGGGCCGTGACCATGATGTCGTGGCTATTCTGCGGGCCCTTGATAGTCGTCCCTTTGGGTTGGTCATTAGGTCTCTACGCAGCTCGGACAAAATACCTTTAGGGTCTGTCTCCGCACCCTTGATGTACGAGGGCTCCGGCCGGTTCAGCCGGACTGCTTCCCCCTAGCGCGTGTCCTTGGTCACGAAACCCTGCTTTATGCGTCTTTTTATGACGCCTGCGCCTTGGGCGCGTCCACCTCCTTGGCATGCTGAATCGTCGGCCCTACTGAAACGTAGGTTCGAGTTGCCCATCCCCTGCCCCACCCACACGAGGAGACGCCTGTGATCGAGCTGCGCGGTCTGCGTAAGGTGTTCGGAGACACCGTCGCCCTGGAAGAGATCGATCTGTCGGTCCCTGCCGGTGAAATCCACGGCATCGTCGGCCGTTCCGGTGCCGGCAAGTCCACACTCATCCGCTGCCTGACCGGGCTCGATTCCCCCAGCTCCGGCACTGTCTCCATCGACGGAACCGACATCTCCGACCAGTCCGGCTCGGGCCTGCGCGAGGCCCGCCGCAGCATCGGCATGGTCTTCCAGCACGTGAACCTCCTCGACTCCCGCACCGCTTTGAAGAACGTGGCCCACCCCTTGGAAATCGCGGGAGTCTCCAAGAAGGAACGTCTGGCCAAGGCACGCGAACTGCTCGAGATCGTCGGCCTCGGCGACCGTGCCGACAACTACCCTGCTCAGCTCTCCGGCGGACAGAAACAGCGCGTGGGCATTGCCCGAGCGCTGGCCGCCGAACCCAAGGTTCTGCTGTGTGATGAGCCCAGCTCGGCGCTGGATGCCTCTACGACGGACCAGATCCTGGGCCTCATCCGCTCACTGCGCGACCGCCTGGGCATCACCGTCCTCATCATCACCCATGAGATGTCCGTCATCCGCGAGATCTGCGACTCCGTGACGCTGCTCGCCGATGGTCGGGTGGCCAAGACCGGCAAACTCGCCGAGGTGATCTCCGAGCCCGGCTCGACCCTGGCCAAGGATCTCGTCCCCCTTCCACCCATCGGTCTCGATGATCTGGATTCCGTCAAGGGTTCCGCAGGCACGTCGGCCAACCTTGTCGAGGTTGCGTTGGCCGGAACCAGCCTGCCGAAGGTCCTGAACAGCGCCCAGTCCGTGGGAGTCGGTGCCGAAGCGATCCTCGCCGGTGCCGTCGAAACCATCGAGGGCAAGCAGGTCGGACGGATCCGCTTCACGGTCCGCTCTGCTGCTGCGTCGAAGGAGCTCATCACCGCCTTGGAAGCAGACGGAATCTATGCGGAGGAGGCAGCCTGATGAACGATCCGACATGGTTCGATAACCCGGCGATCACGCAGCAGATGCTGCCCGCCACCATCGAGACCCTGCTGATGACAGCTTGGTCGACAGGCCTCGCCGTCCTCATCGGCCTGCCGCTGGGAATCTGGCTGTTCACGACCTCGAAGGGCGGGCTCAAGGCGCGTCCCGTGCTCTACCGAGTGCTGTCCTTCATCGTCGACGTCACCCGCTCGATTCCCTTCATCATCCTCATCATCGCCCTCATTCCCTTCGCCCGCTTCGTCGTGGGTTCGGCCCTGGGGTGGCAGGCGACCGTGGTGTCGCTGACCATCGGCGCGATCCCCTTTTATGCCCGCCTGGTCGAGAACTCGCTGCGTGAGGTCTCGGAAGGCAAGGTCGAGGCGGCATTGATGATGGGGGCCTCGCACGGGCAGGTGGTCCGGCAGGTCTACGTCCCCGAGGCCAAACCGGGCCTGATCGGAGCCGCAACGGTCACCTCGGTGACTCTGGTGTCCTACACCGCCATGGCTGGTGCTGTGGGCGGCGGCGGACTCGGTGCCCTGGCGATCTCCTACGGCTACAACCGCTACCAGGCGGACACGATGATCGCCTGCATCATCGTGCTAGTGCTCATCGTCACGCTCATCCAGTTCATCGGCGACCGCATCGCCCGCGCCGTCGACCACCGCTGAGCCTCAGCCACCACAATCCTCACCGCACTGACGCACTACTGAAACCAAGGAGAACCATGAAGACCAAGCTCATCGCCATCGCCGCGAGTGCGACCCTGCTGCTCTCAGGCTGCGGCCTCGTCGGCGGCGGAACCGACTCGGTCGGCGAGAAGGACGGCGACATCACCAAGCTCACGGTCGGTGCGACCCCGGTCCCACAGGGAGACATCCTGCGCTACGTGGACGACAACCTCGCCGAGGATGCCGGCCGCGACATCGAGATCACCGAGTACACGGATTACACCCTGCCGAACAAGGCTCTGTCCGACGGTGACATCGATGCCAACTACTTCCAGCACAAGCCCTACCTCGACTCCGAGGTCGAAGGCCAGGGATACGAGCTCACCGCCTTCGACCCGATCAACCTCGAACCCTTCGCCCTGTTCTCCAAGAACATCAAGGACGTCAAGGATCTGCCCAAGGGCGCGAAGATCGGCATCAACAACGATCCTGCGAACCAGGGCCGTGCACTGAAGATGCTCGAAGAGGCCAAGGTCATCACCCTCAAGGACGGTGTCGACGCGGTCGACGCGAAACTCTCCGATGTCGAGGGCAACCCGAAGAAGGTGAAGTTCGTCGAGGCCGACGCCGCGCAGCTGGCTCGCACCCTCCAGGATGTCGATGCCTCGGTCATCAACGGAAACAACGCTCTGGAGGCCGGACTCAATCCGGCCAAGGACGGAATCGTCCTCGAAAAGGCTGAGGACAACCCCTACGGCAACTTCCTGGCCACGCGCACCGAGAACAAAGACGACGAGAACATCAAGAAGCTCGACGAGCTCCTCCACTCCCCCGAGGTGAAGAAGTTCATCGAGAAGAAGTGGTCCGACGGATCGGTTCTGCCCAGCTTCTGAACCGACACCATCCATCTGCGATAAGAGCAGTCGCTGGAATCAACGGTTGGCGCCTTCTCTTCGAAATCTCGACGATCTTCGAAGAGAAGGCGCCAACCGTTTAGCACATTTCCGAACGGTTCGGATCTGAAATGAGCGAATACAACCGGACAGGTGCCTCGATCAGTGTTCACGTGCTGGGCGCGGACTCGCACAAGGCAGAAAGACCTCATCTGAGCGCGTCGTGCAGTGCCCGAGCGGCCGCCCCAAGAGCCGCCTCCGCAGCCGGCTGCACAGCGGCCGGGTTTCTCGACTCGCTGAGGACGACGACAGCGATCGTCTGCCCATCGGCGTGCTCGACAACTCCGATCTCGTGCCGAAGGTGCAGCAGAGTCCCCGTCTTCGATGACCACCGAGCCGCATCGGACATGAAGTCGGGCGCCAAGCGGTGGCGCATGACGTTGCCTGCCATGAGCTCACGCAAGCGGGATGCAACCACGGGACTGATGCGACCGGGACGCCACAGCTGAGCAAGAAGTTCTGTCAGCACGGAGGCTGTGGCAACATTCGCCTGCGCAGAGTCGAGTTGCCAGATCCGATGGCCTGCTCCTGCCGAGAGACCAGCGTGCGCAAGCTCGAAGGCCAAGTGAGCCTCCGGAGACGGAAGACTCTCCAGCGGTGTCCTCACGAGAGCATCGAGATGGTGCCTGACCTTGATCTCGCCGAAACCCAGGTCCGCGAGTTCACGTTGGACCAGCTCGATGGGCACGAGCTGGAGCAGGGCATCGGTGGCGGTGTTGTCGCTGAAGCACACCGAGAGCATGAGCAGGTCATCAACGGCAATCCGCGCAGGATGACGAAAACGACTCGCGCCCGTCGAACCCGCCGGCTTGAATCGACCAGGTTCAACGAGCACCTGATGATCAGCGTCCAGCTTCCCGCTGGCGATGCGGCTGAGCACTGCGAGGGCAATCGGAACTTTCACAACGGAGGCCAGCGGCAGGGAAACGTCGGATCCTACTGAGATCTCAGCCTGTGAGTCGAGGTCCCTGACCACGATCCGGGCCCGCAATCCGGCTGCCTCGAGCTGATCACCGACCTCCCTGACGAGGTGCGCTGCTCTCGTCATCTGGCCTCCCCTGCCGCCGTCTCACCTGACGCCGGCTCAGCCTCAGATGCACGATTCGGGGTGCCACCCAGGCAGTCTGCGATCTCCTCACCGAATTCCCCGAGCGCCGAAGCATCTTCTGCTGAGGTGGCCGAGAGCACATATCCTCGCTCCACAACGGGGTCGACCAGCGGGGACCACGAGAGGCCGAGCTGCCTGGCTTCATCGATATGGCAGATCAGCAGATCACCGTCGGCGAGGACTCCAGCGACAGCTGCGGGATCAGAGGGCCCGACGACCACCTGGTAGGGAAGCAGACCGGCTTCTTCGGATGCTCTGCGGATACGACCTCGCACGTGCGGGACATCATCTTCATTGAGCAGCCTCAGCCTCCGACCGGCCAGCCTGGCTCCGCTTCCTGGAATCGGCGCGCGGGATCGTCGCAGATCGGCAACGCGCACAGCAGGCAAGCTCTCGGAACGGTGGGCGCACCCCAGCTGAACCGTCCATCTCCCTTCAGCCGCGGGAACGGATCGAAGCGCTGCTCGGACTCGTCGAGCAGTGAGGTCCTCGACTCTTCGTCCCGGCGGGCCGGGATGAAAGTCGATGCGCAGCCCCCGAGCATTCGCCGAGGCGGCCAGTACAGCGAGATTTCTGGTCGAGCACAAGTCGGGCACCGCCAGAGACACCGGCCGCAGCTTCGCCCGGTCGGCATCGAGCATCATCTCGTCGGCCAGCTCGACCAGTCGAGCGGCAGAGGACAGCATGTCCCGCCCGAACGGTGTGAGACTCACTCCTCGACCGGTCCGCTCGAACAGGCGGGCTCCGAATTGTCTCTCAAGCCCGGCGATACGACGACTGGCCACCGGCTGTGGAACACCATCGGCCGCGGCTCCGAGTGTCATGCTGCCGAGTTCGCTGACCGCAGTGAATGTGCGGCAGGCTTCAACTAGGTCCATCACCTCATGGTATGCGTTTCTGATATGTATAAGAGAAAACTGATCTTCGACAGCATGAGAAGAGTGCAGAAGAGTGGTTTCCACCCGGCCAGACAGGGCTGAAGAGACTGACGAGAGATTGGATCAACCCGATGAATGTACGACCGTGGAGACTGCTGACTGCAACGACACTGACCTGCGCGCTGGTCGCAGGCTGCTCACCTGCTGATGCGAAATCGGAACTGGGTACCCAGACACCGAGTCCGGACCGAACCAGCCAACAAAAGGTCAGCGGCGAACTCGAATCCCTTGAAGAGGATTTCAAAGCACGAATCGGAGTGAGCGCCGTCGACACGGGAAACGGGACAAGCTTCGACTACAGGTCCGATGAACGTTTCGGCTTCGCCTCAACTCTCAAGGTGTTCGCAGTTGCCGAGCTGTTGGCTCGCACCACGTCCGCTGACCTTGACGAACAGGTGACATGGACCCAGGCAGACGTCGACGAGGCCGGTTGGACTCCGGTGACGGAGAAGCACGTCGATACGGGACTCCCACTGAGGGACGTCGCCGAAAGCGCGCTGCGAGTCAGTGACAATGCAGCCATGAACATCGTGCTCGACGAAATCGGTGGACCTCAGGAACTCGACGCAGCACTCGAAGACGCCGGCGATCCGACCACCGAGGTCATCGACGAGGAACCAGAGCTCAACGACGTCGACCCCGACAGCTCCGATAACACCACGACCCCCAAGGCCTACACCGCTGACCTACAGGGGCTGCTCGACCCCGATCGCCTGCCCGAAGACGACCGTGAGGTGCTCCTCGAATGGATGTCGGACAATGAGACCGGCGATCCCCTCATCCGCGCCGGCGCACCGAAGGGATGGACGGTGAAGGACAAGTCGGGCCACTCGGATGGGATCCAGAACGACATCGCCGTCGTCTACCCTCCCAACGAGGATCCGATCATCATCACCGTGCTCACACAGAGCGAGGACCCCGACTCCGAGGATGGCCCGGCCCTTGTCGCGGCAGCAGCTGAGGCCGTCTTCGACTCATTCGTCTGAGGGCAGCCGGAGCGTGGCGCACTGGGCGCAGAGATGACATGCTGCGAGTCGGCGCCGACCTGAGAGATCGGTAGAGTTGCCGGCATGACCGAATCTCTCACATTCTCCGATTCCATCCTCGTTGCGGCCGACCCGGCAACCGTCTACGCAACCGTTTCAGACGTGACTCGAACCGGCGAATGGTCACCGATATGCAGGGAGTGCTGGTGGGACGAGGGCGACGGTCCCCGGATCGGAGCCTGGTTCACCGGACGCAACGTCACCACGGACCGCGAGTGGCAGACCCGCAGCCAGGTCATCGTCGCCGATGAGGGACGTGCGTTCGGGTGGAGTGTGGGACCGGGACGGGTTCACTGGACATACAGTATGCAGGAAGCAGAAGGCGGCACACTGCTCACTGAATCGTGGGAGTTCCTACCGGAGGGCCAAGCCTTCTTCGGCGAGAAGTACCAGGACCAAGCCGCCGAGCAGATCGCCGAACGAACCGCGGCTGCGCGGACGGGCATCCCTGAGACTCTCAAAGCAATCAAGCAGGTCATCGAAGCCCGCTAGAGCTTCATCGGTTCTGGACGCAGCCGGACATGAATGCTATTGAATGGACGAGGCGAGATCTTCACACCGATCTTCTCAACGGCGTTTCCAGGAGGCAGTTCATGGGCACAGGCATCGGGATCATCGGAGTCGGCGAGATCTCCTCGGCGATAGTGCAAGGTGCGTGCTCAAGCGATGACCACCCGGATTTCTTCCTCTCCCCTCGAAATGTCCGACGTTCGGCACAACTTGCCCGCGACTTCGACCGGGTCGAGGTCTGCACGAGCAATCAGGACGTCGTCGATCGCAGCGAACACATCATCCTGGCCGTGCTGCCTGAGCAGACTGAGGCGGTACTCTCCGAGCTCAGCATTCCGGCCGACCGCACCATCGTGAGCGCAATCGCCGGGATCTCAACCGATACCCTCGCATCGCTTCTCCCGAAGAGTCCGAGCATCGTGCGCGTCATCCCGCTGCCGCCCGTGCGCGAGCGCCGCGGTGTCACCCCGGTCTATCCTGGCCACTCGGAAGTCGAGAGGTTCTTCGATACTCTCGGCGGCACCGTTGTGGCAACGACCGAAGAACTTTTCAGCACCTTGTCGGCCACAACAGCCACGATGTCGTCCTACTATGCCTTTCTTCAGGGCATTGCCGACTGGCTCGTCGAACAAGGATGGGAGAGGGCAGCTGCCGAACGCATCGTTCGCGGCCAATTCGCCGGTTTGGGCAATACCCTCGCGACTACCGACACCCCCTTCTCTGATCTGGTCAAGGGCCATGAAACCCTTGGCGGCCTCAACGAGATGCTCCACCGGGAGTGGATGGACGCGAACAACCACGCCGCACTCGCCCGATCACTTGATCGGATCTTCGCACGTGTAAGCGGAAGCGACTGACCAGAAGACTGCCACGGCAGAATTGGCTAAAATCTCCCCTATGTCCCACCACTCTCCGATCACTGTGTCGATCACGCGCACCGTCCTGCCCGAGCACCATCGGCGGTTCAACGCCTGGGTGCAGGCGGGGCAGGAACTGGCACGCGAAAGACCCGGGTATCTGGGGTCCGGGTGGGTGAGGACAGCACCGGATTCGGACGAGTGGCATGTGCTCTACCGGTTCGCCGATGAGAAGTCGCTGCGGGCCTGGGATGTCTCCGAAGACCGTCGCTGGTGGATCGACAGTGCGGCCGAACTCGTCGAGACCACCCGGGTTGAGCATCGGACCGGAATCGAGGGATGGTTCGAATCTCGTGGAGAGGAGACCCTGACGATCCCTGAGACGGTCGTTCCCCCTCGATGGAAACAGGCGGTGAGCATCTTTCTCCCGTTCTTCCCGCTGAGCCTACTCTCGACGTTACTCCTCATGCCTCACCTCGAGAGCTGGCCGACGGCCCTCGCCGTCTTACTCAACATCTGCATTCTCACGCCGTTGATGACATACGTATTCCTGCCGGTGAGCACCCGTCTGCTGCGACCCTGGCTGCAAAAACCTCGCCGCTAGGCCAGAACATAGCGCGCGGTCAGAACAGACCGATGATGTCCCCGTCCTCGTTGACGTCGATGGTCAGAGCTGACGGTTCCTTGGGCAGACCCGGCATCGTCATGATGTCACCGGCGATGACGACGACGAAGCCGGCACCTGCAGAGAGCCGCACATCCTTGACCTCGATGATGTGATCCTTCGGCGCCCCGCGCAGAGTGGCATCCGTGCTCAGTGAGTACTGGGTCTTGGCGATGCAGATGGGGGCATCGCCGTAGCCTTCGTCCGTGAACTGTTTGAGCTTGCGCGTGACCTTCGTCGGCAGATCCACGTCGGCGGCACCATAGATCCGCTGGGCGATCGTGCGGATCTTCTCTTCCAGCGGACGGTCGAGCTCGTATGAATACTGAGCCGCCCCTCGGTCTGAACGAGTTGCGGACGATCTGTGCTGACTTTTCCCTTGAGAATCAGCACGGATCGTCCGCGACTCTTCCTCGCCGCCCTGAGACTCGGAGTTCTGAGACTCGGAGCCCTGAGACCCAGTGTCACTGATTTCAGCGTCTCCGGCGGCAACACCGCCAACGAACACCGACCCGTCAGCAACGGCAGCACCGGCATTCCCGGCTCCACCGGCAGCCTCAACGACCGCCTCGGCGAGCGCCAGCGCACCCTTGCCACCATCGGCCCAGTGGGTCGACTCGACGGCAGCGATTCCCCGAGACCGCAGGTGCTGGATCGCGGCTGCCATCTCCTCGTCGGTGTCGGTGGGGAACCGGTTGAAGCACACGACCGGGGTGATCCCGTAGATGTTGAGAAGATTGCCGCAGTGGTGTTCGAGATTGTTCATTCCACCGATCACAGCGTCGATGTTCGGCGTCTGCACGTCTTTGACCTCGACGCCGCCGTGATACTTCAGCGCCCGCAGGGTCGCCACAACAACCACGGCAGAGGGCCAGATGCCGGCAGCGCGACACTTGATGTCGAGGAACTTCTCGGCCCCCAGGTCGGCACCGAATCCGGCCTCGGTCACCGTCCAATCACCCAAGGTCATTGCGGCCTTCGTCGCGAGCAGGCTGTTGCAGCCGTGGGCGATGTTGGCGAAGGGTCCGCCGTGGATGAACGCCGGCGAATGTTCGAGGGACTGCACAAGGTTGGGCGCGAGCGCATTGCGCAGCAGCGCCGTCATCGCGCCTGCGCCACCGATGTCGGCGACCGTGATCGGTGTCCGTGATCGGCTGTGGGCGAGGACGATGCGTCCCAGTCGCTCCTTGAGGTCGGTCAACGAGGTGGACAGGCAGAAGACCGCCATGACCTCACTGGCGACGACGATGTCGAAGGCATCCTCGCGGGGCACTCCCCCGTTGATGCCGCCGAGTCCCACGACGACGCCGCGCAGCTCCCGGTCGTTGAGGTCGACGACGCGGCGAATGTGGACCCGCCTGACGTCGACATCGAGTTCGTTGCCGTGATGGATGTGGTTATCCAGCATGGTCACGGCGAGGTTGTTCGCCGCAGCAATGGCCGCGAAGTCACCGGTGAAATGGAGGTTGATGTCCTCCATCGGCACGACCTGGGCGTATCCGCCGCCGGCAGCGCCGCCCTTCATCCCGAAGACCGGACCCATGCTGGGCTCGCGCAGGGCCAGGATGGCTTTGCCGACTTCCGGTTTCGAGCGTGCCAGCTCATTGAGCCCGTCGGCCAGACCGATGCTCGTCGTGGTCTTACCTTCGCCCGCTGGGGTCGGGCTCATGGCCGTGACGAGGATGAGCTTGCCGTCGGTGTTGGATTCGGCGGCCCTGTTGAGAACGTCGATGGGGACCTTGGCTGTGGTCCATCCGTGGGGGATGATTTCCTCTTGAGCCAGGCCCAGTCCAGCGGCGACATCGACGATGGGATCGAGCTCGGCGTTGAGCGCAATATCGAGATCTATGGTCATAGTGCCATCATGCCGCTTCTGCGCTGGTTTGTGACCACCTCAACGGCTATGAATTCACTCGGTTCGCGCCGAGCCTCCCAGTGCGTGATGAGGATCAACTGGTCAGTTCGAGGTGTTTCAACTGGTCATATCGCGACCTTTGCACTGTGCAGATCGCGGGGTACCCCCGACTCTCGCCCAGCAAACTCCGAACACCCCGGGCAGCTGCTCATGAGGTCGTGTCGACACTGACGAACGTGGAGGAGGAATTTCTCGGCCGAGTCGAGTGATGCCCTCCGGGATTGGATGGCCGCAATCCGTGCCGCGATCACCTCAACACGTCCCGATTCACCACGATGAAAAATGGCCCGAATCTCTGTCAGGCTCGTTCCTACGCCCTATCGGGAAAGGACGATTCAACATCGAGCGAGATGTTCCTTCCCGTACAGTCGATGACCCGCGGCGTCGCGGTCCGGCACCACTACATCCTCAGTTACGAAGAGCCCCATTCCCCTTCCATCGGAGCCGCAATGCCGTCGAACGATCATTCGCCTATGCCAAGCAGTGGAGACATCTGGCCACCAGATTTATCAAACTCGCGATCGTTTCTCGAGCAACAGACGTGATCAGTGCTAAACCCAGCGTGCCTACGTCACAATAGCTGATAATTTTACGACGGCTTCACCTTCGGAGCCTGCAGAAATCTACAGCCAGCCGGCGTAATTGTTCAGGCCGACCGCGCGGGCATATCAGACGTGGTGAAGGTGCCTCCGGGGTGGTCATGAGCGAATCGACACTGGCGGGGCCCCTTGCGTTGAAAGCGAGATGATTTACCTCTTGGTGGCTCCGATCGTGGTTCAGCACGGTCGAGTTTGGTGACGTTGTCAACGTCAGGATAGCGCTACCTCCGATGCAGGGTTGTCCCTGCAACCAAGTACGTGTACGTGAGCCCGAGGCGATTCAATAGCCAGCCCGACTCCATTTGAAGCCTCCTCGATATCCGCGACCCAGGCTTCGATGTGATGAATACCAGCCATCACGTAAGGCCTGTGAACAGATCTGAGAAAATAGAAGACACGCCCTAATTCGAGGTCAGCGCCACTACTCGGTGTACCTACCCCTCCGGCAGCATCCCCGCGGCCTCAACCGCACTGCGCACGATCTCATCGAGATCGAATTCGGCCTTCCAGCTCAGCAGTGCACCTATGCGGGAGACGTCGGCGACGAGTGCGGGCGGGTCACCGGCGCGACGCTCGCCCATTTCGGGCACGATCTCACGTCCGGTCGCCTCGGCGATGGCGTCGATGACTTCCTTCACCGAGGCTCCGGTTCCGGTGCCCACGTTGAACACCGTCTCCGAGGTGGCACCGGACTTCATGTAGTCCAGCGCGGCAATGTGCGCCTCGGCGAGGTCCTTGACGTGGACGTAGTCGCGGATGCATGTGCCGTCGGCGGTGTCGTAGTCATCGCCGAAGATGATGGGGGCCTTGCCGGCGGCGATGCGCCCGAGCACGATCGGGATGAGGTTCATGACGGCGGTGTCGGCGAGCTCGGGCCAGCCGGCTCCGGCGACGTTGAAGTAGCGCAGCTTCACAGCGTTGAACTTCTTACCCTGTATGTTCGCCGAGGTGATCGCATTGTCGATCATCCATTCGCCGATGAGCTTCGTCTGGCCATACGGGTTGATCGGTCTGCAGTCGAGGTCCTCACCGACCATCTCGACATCGGGCATTCCATAGGTGGCGGCCGAGGAGGAGAAGACAAGGGAATCGATGCTGGTGCGACCTGCAGCGGTGAGGACATTGGTCAGTCCTCCGATGTTCTGGCGGTAGTACATAATGGGTTCTTCAACCGACTCCCCTACCTGCTTCTTCGCGGCGAAGTGGATGATCGAATCCACCGAGTGCTCTTCGATTGCGGCGACGAGCCGGTCCTCGGCATCGGCGGCGGCCAGGTCGAGGCTGACGATCGGCAGGCCGGTGACTCGGCTTTCAATCCCGGTGGAGAGGTCGTCGACGACGAGGACGTCATCGCCGCGCTCGGACAGCAGCCGCACTACGTGGGAGCCGATGTATCCTGCCCCTCCGGTTACCAGAACACTCATCTGCCGGTCTCTCTTTCACTAGCTCTCTGACAGCGATCGATGCGCTGCGTCGTATCCACTTCAGCATGGTTGGCCCACGCATGGTTTAGCCACCTCAGAATACGTGACCGGCAAGGTTTCGGCAGACATCAAACCGCACTGAGTGACCAGTGTGGACTTGCCCCGAAGTCAGGACAGGCGGGCCCCAACCCTCTGTTCAAAAACCACCATCACTGCGAGAGTGAGAATGTCGGCGATCCACCCGCCCCCTGACCCGTGGAGGACACCATGGACGAAAGCACCTGTTGCGATGCACCTTCTCCTCATCTCTGACCCCGGCCTGCCGAGCCGTCGGGTCGCGGCGATCAAGGACGAGCTCGAAGAGCTGCTGGCGCAGAACTTCGACGCAGACGTCCACGTCGACACGTGTCCGCAGTTCATCAAGGTGCAGGCAGACCATCAGTTGGAGATGTCGACCATCGACTCGGTCGTGAGCGAGTATCCCAGTGCTGACTTAGTCATCATGCTCACAGACATTCCTCGGCACACCCAGGACAAGCCGCTCATCGCCGAGGTTCTGCCGGACAGAAAGGTCGCTGTGGTCTCGTGCCCGACCCTTGGCGCAGTGACGTCCAAACGCCGCCTGCTCAAGATCTTCATGAGCTGCGTCAATCAGCTGCTGCCCGACGGCCATACAGCTCCGAGGCACAGCCTGCCGAGGTGGGGGCAATGGTCGAGTCGAACCGATTCCGGTCGCCGCACCCTGCATGCTCACACCTTCACCGGCGGCCCCCGGCTCGTCCTCGGCATGACGATGACCAACGAACCCCTGCGCATGGCGCGCAAACTCTCCCGCGCCCTGGCTGCAGCCTCGGCGACCGGTGCCTTCGGCATCTTCTACAGTTCGATCTGGCAGATGTCGCATCACCTGTCGACCCTCCGGCTGATTTCCATCGGCCTCATCGCGATCGCTGTGATGGTCGGCTGGCTGCTGACCGTCAACGGCCTCTGGGACAGACCGGTCAGGGGTCGTCGAGCTCAGGTCGTCTTCTACTACAACCTGTCCACCGTCCTGACCCTGATCATCTGTGTGGGTGCGCTCTACGTTCTGCTGGTTGCGGGCATTCTGGTGGGCAGTCTCATCGTCATCGACCCCGACTTCATGGCCCAGATCATCGATCGCCCGGAGGCGAAGTTCACCAACTATCTGGACATCGCCTGGCTCAGTGCCGCGATGGGTGTCGTCGCCGGCGCGCTCGGATCGACCTTCGACAGTGATGTCGACGTGAAGAACATGACCCATGCTCAGCGCCTGCGCTCACGCGTCTACGTAGCAGAGGAATGCTGACAGAGTCAGTCGGCTAGCGCAGTGGCAGCATCATAGCGCAGGATCGCCGCTATTCCGTCTGCAACGTCTCCGTCGATGAGGCCGACGTCTGCTGAGGAGAGAACAGCGTCAGCCAGAATCGCTCCCTCACCGTCAGCACCGACATCGTAGTTGAGGAGCACGGTCGCCACGGCCCCGCGCTGGGCGGCCTGAGAGACCTTGTCCGCTCCTTCCACCGCAAGGTCGTGCGCCTTGCTGTAGGAGAAGTTCTCTGTGTGCTCGGTCTGTTTCGCCTGGACCCTGTCAGAGGCCAGCGATTTCAGGGCGTCGTAGAGCGCTTCTTCAGCAGCGTCATCATCCGTGCCTCCCTGATCGGTTTCCTCGAGGAGTTCGGTGACTCGAGTCGACAGCTCGGCCTTCACTGCGGTGCGGCCCTGGACTTCACCGGCCACGACCACAAGGTCCGGTTCACGGGCGCGAACAATCTCATCGACGTGGTCAGCGACTGCGCGAGCGTTGTCTTTGACGATTTCATCGGCCCGCCGTCGAATCTGGTTGTGCGACAGCGCGCCCTGACGTGGTGCGTGAATGTCCTCATCGTTGTCGCCGCTGATGAGTGACTCATCCTGCTGCTGCGCCTCATGCTGAGGGGATGCTCGCAGCTCACGGATGGTCGCACCTTCCTGAGAGGCGATGACGAGGACCATGTCGACCAGGCGGCATCCTTCACGGACATAGGCACCCAGCTCGGGAACCTCCCCGTAATGTGCAGCGTCACCGGTGCCGACCGCAGCATCCCAGTGTTCGTCGAGGACGACTCCGGCTGCATTCGCAACGACGGTTCGTCCATCGGTCTGAACTTCAGTGATGTCTTCGACGATCAATGTGCCATCGAGGTGTCTGAGGATCTCATCTGCCGCGCCGGCGTTCGCGAGGTTCTCACGGAGTTCGTCCCACCTCAGCCGCACCTGCTTCTCAGCATCGGCAGCCGGAGAACGTCCTTCCAGATACACGGTGGCAAAGGGACCCTGATTGTCATATACGGTGCGTAGATTTTCGAGGTTCATCATCAGCTCCTCATCTGTTCTCGTCGACGTCTGCCGACGATCGCGGGAAGTGCTCGTGGGAAGTTCAAAGACGACCGGGCGCTCGGCGAGAATACTCGACGGTCACCCCAGCCGACTCACGGTGACTCAATCAGCTCCATTCGCCGTCGGGTGCCACGTATTCGTGCGATCAACCCAGACTTACACCTATCCCAGTGCTTGTAAACACCCTCGTGGCGGCCGCCCCCTCTTATGGGAACCTGCCTTCTGCGTTATTGTCGAATAAGAACAAGGGAAGCGATCAGCATACGCCGGAAGCACCTTGGCTACGTCCCCCGCTGCGCAGCCTGAGATGGGTCGATCATTTCCTTGCTTCCCTCCAGGACTGCGGTTTCTCGGATTCAGCTGCCGTCGATGTGCACAAGGCATTCACGAGCTTCCTCCTCGGCGCACTTCTGCTTCGAGTCGCTGCCTTAGGAGCGGCCATCAGCCCTGAGGACGCACCGATGGTCGAGGAGACCTCGCTCGATAAGTATCCAACCCTCCAAAGGCTGCGGAGTGAACTTGCCGAAGACCACCCTCAACGCGAATTCGACGATGGTCTTGACAGTCTGATCGAACGAATACGCACCACCCTGCAGTCTTAGGTCGAAGTCTCCTCTGACACGGTGGTCCGACTGCCCGACGGCAGATTCATAGCGGGATCATCGAGGAATTTCAGCGCAATAGGGCATGTGACAGTCACCTTCATATGGCGATTGCGCACATCCCTCAGCGATCTGGTCATGAGTTCCTTGCAGTGATGTGCTGCGTCAAGGATCCCTATAGCTTCGCAATAGATGAACATGACCTCCTTCTCGTCGATCGTATAGTGCAGCGATGCCACAAGTTTTCCCGGAAGATAGAGATCGAACTTCGAGGCTTGGTCGACCTAGGGATTTCGGACAGTGTGCCCTCTTGAACTGAGGGCATTTCTCAAAGAGAGATCCGGGAATGTGACCGCAGCACGACGACGGTTCAGTCAAGAGTTCAAGGACGAGTTGTGTCAGGAGGTGATCTCGACCTCGAAGCCGATTAAGAGCGTCGCAGAGACCCATGGTGTCGGCGCGGAGGCTGCCGCGGACATATAACCTACATTCACACCTGGCAGGGCTTCGTCTATCTCGCCACTGTCATCGACTGCTCGCCTAGATATACGTTCCTCGATGGGCAGGACCGGCGTGTGCCGGGACAGTGCGATGGCTGAATCGTTCTTCTCAGCGTTGAAGAACGAACGCGCCTACCGCACTGCTTACGCTGCCAAGAAGCAGGCACGACGTGACGTCATCGCCTACATTGAGGGGTTCTACAACAGCCGCCGCTGGCACTCGGGCCTCGATTACCAGCGCCCCAACGACGTCCACGATAGTTACCAGCAGCCAGCCTTGGCAGCGTAGAGAAAACTATCAATCCGCTGTCCGAAATCCCCGAAGCGGCCCACACTGAGAAACGCAAAATTGCCGCGCAGAGCATAGGCGGTCAGAGCCCATCGAACTCTATTCGCCTATTCGTACGTTTCCTTCAGCGCCTGTCCACCTCTTATGTCGGAGAAGATCAGTGCAGAACGAGGCAGAACGGGCGTCCGATCGGGTCGGAATAGACGCGGAAATCAGGGTGCTCGTCGGAATCATCAATCAACTTACCGCCTGCGAGGAGGACAGTGGGCTCGGCGTCTTCAAAGGATTCCACCCGGATGTCGATGTGCACCTGCAAAGGAACGGTGTTGTCCGGCCAGGTCGAAGCGACATAGTTGTCTGCTCGCTGGAACGATAGAACCTGTCTCCCTGACGGTTCGAACAGGTTCACCCAATCGGTGTCTTCCATCGGGGAGATATAACCGCCCAGAAGCGTCTGATAGAACTTGGCGTTCTCCAGAGGAGCCGGACAATCCAAGGCCGTTGTGTTCAATGTGCCGATCATCGTTGATCCTTCTTCCAACTGGTTGTGTCCTGCCATTGCCCATCCTGGTCTGAGACGCCCTCACAGAGCCACCTCAGTCTGGTGGCTCTGCAGAAGTTTCCTCTTCCTCCTTGGTGTCTCCACCGCGAAGGTCACGCGCTTTGTCGGAGGAGGCGGCTTCGGCTTCGGCCTGTGCTTCTTTCGGGTCCTTCTCTATAGGAACGTCATGCTCTGCGGCAATACGCTCGAGTTTCTCCTCGGGACTCTGCGAAGTTCCCTCTGCTTCCGTCTCGGCGCTCACTCCGACGCCAGCAGCCTCAATGTCCTGCTCAGCGCCGTGTTCCTGTCCTGCTGCACCGTCTGGCAGGTTCTTCTTCTCGTCGCTCATGGGCTTCTGCTCCTATCTGAGTTCAACGCAATCAAGCCACTCGATGATTGGACGGGTGCCCGCCGAATGGGCATCACGATTCGTGTTCTCGACGCTAGACCCCCCGTGGCTTGGGATCAAGGCACGGACACGATAAGGCGCGGCATTCCTTTCCCCCTAAGCGTATCCCTAGTGTTTTCGATGCGATTCGCAATCAACTATTCGTCCCACGCTCGTTGAGAGTCCACCCTGGGTACAACACCATGAGATGTGGGGCCGTCGCAGGCTCTTTACGCGCGCCTTTGGGGCCTGTTGCTCAGCGCTATCCCATGTGAGAATGATCGAACAGCGGCCATGCATCGTCTGGAAGGGAATGTTCATGAACAGAAACACGAACGACGAGTCGACCACCGAGTCGAAAGCGCGCGATATTGCACAGAAGTTGGATGAGGCGACCGAGCCCCTGGGCGGCACCTCACAAGTGGAGTCGCGTGCGAAGGTCGGGTACACCGAGGAAGACGTCGAGAGCCGCGCTCAAGACACCGCAACAGAACAGGGAGTGAGTCTGCATCGCAATCCCGACGGATCGCATACAGCGGTCGATGAGTCCCAATCGCAATCAGGCAAAGCACGGCATCATTTGGATGGAGCCGCTGCGGCCGGCAATCCCGACAGCGGAAAGTTCGATGAGACGAAGCCGGAGGCTGAGTCCGCGACCGACGACCTCAGGCAGGCCGATGTCGTCAAAATCCTGCGCGGCGCGGATTCCGTGATGCTCGCGACAGCGCTCAGTGACGGCACGATCCTCACCCATCAGATGGCACCCCAGGAGATCACGGATGACGCCGACGTATGGTTCTTCCTCGATCTCGGCGGCGCTCAGACAGATGCACTGAAAACCAACCCTGCAGTCAATATCAGCATCGCCGAGGCGGGCAACTGGCTTTCCGTAGCCGGTCACATCGACTTCGTCGACGACCGCACTAAAATCAAAGAACTCTGGTCCAAATCTGCCTCGGCCTGGTTTGCAGACAGCAATGACCCGAACCTCGGCCTCGTCAAGGTCACTACCGAGTCTGCTCAGCACTGGGGCCTGCCCGGTGGCAAACTCTCCGGCCTAGTGAGAATCGTCAAGGCCAAAGTCAGCGGTGATCGCAGCCCAGGAGGTACGGCGACCACGGAACTCTGAGCCAAACCTGTCACACTTTTTCGGCGAGGTGGTCGCACGGTCTCGTACCGTGCGACCACCTCGCCGAGTCGTTGCTGAGGCTAAGACTACGCGCACGAGGAAGATTGATGATCCCAGGAAGCATGCACGTTCTGTCGCTCCATGATCGAATGATTCTCGACCTGGACAAGATGTCGCCAAGTTCGCGCCAACGAGACGATCTCTGTGCACGGATCGACTTAGCCCCTGATCGTTTCGAGACAGTTCTCGAAGGGCTGGCCAATACGGATGCCACCTACACTTATGCTCCCGAGGTGGTTCGGGTGATCCGGCATAGACGAGCCGAGAAATTTAAGTTCGAAAAACGACACGGGCGGTGGAAGACGAAGAATGGTGCCCCCGTTACCTTTTAAGTAGCCCCGACTTCCGTCAGGATAGAAGGGGTCGCTGGCCTAAGATTCCCGGCATGATTCATGCCCCCAGCCGTTCATGGTCCGGGGGGTGTTGTCACCGGGAGTCGTAG
>NZ_FXZH01000040.1 GCF_900169365.1 Brevibacterium sp. 239c | reverse complement strand
TTTGCCTACGTCAAGCAATGGCGGGGGTTAGCGACGAGATACGACAAGCTCGCCATCACCTATCGAGCGGCCGTCGTGATCAGCGCGATCCTGACATGGCTCCGCCAATAAAGGAGACATGCCCTAGTACCGCCGGGCAAGATGCGCAGCTCCAACTCGATGCACTCGTCGGTGCTGGGGGCAAGCGGGACGTGTTCTCTGACGTAACTTCCGGTAGCAAGACGGCGAAACAGCGCCCCGGAATGAGGCGATTACTCGATTATGCCGAAGACGGCGACACCGTCGTCGTGTGGCGCATCGACCGCCTTGGCCGATCACTCCTTGACGTTTTGGCTACCGTGAACCTTCTTGGCGACCGGGGAGTGAAGGTTTGTTCCGTCTCCGACAGTGTCGAACCCCCCGGCGCCAGCTCACCGATGGCGTAGCCCTGCAGCGAGGTCGAGGCCGGTGCGTTGGTCGTGTACCAATGACGCGCATCCGGGCGCCGAAGCGGTCTGCAAAGGACTCGACGTACTCGCCGAAGCGATGAACCGTATCCCTGTTGAGCCACCCTCCGTCGGCTTCGAGACCTACTGGAAGGTCTCAGTGGTAAAGAGTCGGCTCGGAAGCCACACCCGCAGACAGGAGTTCGTCGACGACGCATTCGTAGTGATCGAGGCCGCTGGAATTGGGCTTCGTATTCGGAAATCCGTCGCCGATGATGCAGGCCAGGAATTGAGAACCGGTATCGGCCGACGCCGAGATCGGCCAGAAATTCTGCATCTTCGGCGCTGCGATGGTAGCCGTCGCGGACGGGATCCGCACTGCCACCGTCGATGACGTTGCATGGCACATCAACGAAATCGTCCCAGATCGATAGACCGCGTCTGCCCAGAGTGCCTCAGTCTGAAAAGCCGCGGTGGATGCAGAGAAGCGTTGACCACGCATCGTCTGTGCAGCGAAATCCAGTGTGCCTGCCATTATCAGAATATGCCACGGATGGGGCCTTGCCGCAAGGCCCTGGTCAGGGTGAACAATGGTGTCTTCACTCTTCCGAGCAAGGAGCCTGTGTGCCTGCCACTGTCTTTGACCTGCCCGCCCGACTGTCCGCTAAAAGGACTGCGAATCTCATCGCAGCCGACGATCACCACTTCGCCCACATCGCCAGTCAACTCGACCGTGAAGTCGCCACGCTCGAGGCCCGCCTCGCAGAACTCCGCCGATCGCCTGGAGGTGACGGCGAGGCCGCACTCGAACGGGACACCGTGATCCACCGGCTGTCGTCCGAACTGAATTTGCTGCGCCGCTTCGACCTCGATGTCTGCCTGGGGCGAATGGTGTTTGCTGAGTCCGGAGACACCGTCTACATCGGTCGTATGGGGTTGCGTGACGAAGATGGGCGCGCCCTGCTCATCGACTGGCGGACACCCATGGCCAAACCGTTCTTCGCCGCCACACTCGCCTCCCCGATGGGGTTATCCACACGGCGCCGCTATCGGTGGGCGAACGGCCTCATCTCGGACTACTGGGACGAAGGATTCACCTCGGCGACCGACGACGACACCGCGTCGCTGGACGATCAGTCGGCGTTCATCGCCTCTCTGGGCACGAGCCGTTCGGCGAAGATGCACGATGTCCTCTCCACCATCCAGGCCGATCAGGACTCGATCATCCGCGCCCCGGCCGATTTGCCGATGGTCGTCGACGGAGGGCCCGGAACCGGAAAGACGGTGGTCGCCCTGCACCGTGCCGCCTACCTTCTATACAGCGACTCCAGTATCGCCAGAGGCGGAGGATTGCTCTTTATCGGGCCCAACCAACCGTATCTGTCATATGTCGATGACGTGCTGCCCCGCCTCGGCGAGGACGGTGTCCGTCTGTGCACGCTTGACAGCCTGATTACGGAGAGCGCCACCGCCAAGGACGACGAGCGCAGCTCTCGCCTCAAGGCGAACCTGGACCCCGGTGCGGTGATCGCGCGGGCGGTGAGCATCTATGAGGAGCCTCCCACCACTACCCTGGTCATCGACACTGTGTGGGGTGAGCTCACTGTCACAGCCGGAGACTGGTCTGCGGCGTTCACTTCGATCGATGAGGACCTCGAACACAACACGGCTCGTGACCAGGTCTGGGACGAACTGCTGGAGATCCTCGCCGAATCCGTCGTCGATTCCGATGAGGACGCCGAACCGCTCGAGGTGCACCGCTTCCTCAGTCAGGACCCCGATCTTCGAGCGAACCTGACCGCCGCCTGGCCGATCCTCGACCCCTTGGACATCGTGGGCGATCTGTGGAGTGTTCCGGCCTATCTAAGTCTGGCTGCTCCCGACCTAACCGAGGCGGAAACAGCTTGCCTCCAGCGCACTGACCCCAGGGCCTGGACTGGCGCAGACGTACCGCTCATCGACGCTGCCAGGCGCCGCATCGGCGATCCGGCCGATCTGGGTAGGAGGCGTCGCGCCGCGGCGGAGGCGGCGGCCGAACAGGATCGCATGGCCGACGTCGTCGAGGACCTCATCGCCGCCGATGACAGCGAACTGATGCAGATGACGATGCTCAGGGGCGATGATCTGCGGGGCGCACTGGACAATCCCTCAGGACGAGAGACTCTCGCCGCTGATCGTCTGGCCGGACCCTTCGGCCACATCATCGTCGACGAGGCGCAGGAGCTCACCGATGCACAGTGGCACATGCTCCTCGATCGGTGTCCGTCGAAGAGCTTCACCATCGTCGGCGACCGGGCGCAGGCGCGACACGGATTCGTCCAGAGCTGGGACGAACGGATGAACGAGCTCGGCCTCGCCGTCAACGAGGTTCACCTCAGCATCAACTACCGCACCCCCGCCGAGGTGATGGCCGCGGCAGAGCCGGTGATCCGTGCCGTCCTCCCTCACACGAATGTACCGCAATCGGTGCGGCAATCAGGAAGTTCGGTCGGATACTGCCGCGTGGAGGAAGTGCCATCACTGGTTGGCGCGTGGTTGGACTCTCACCGCGAGGGAATTGTCTGTGTCATCACAGTGTCACCGGCTTCGTGGAGCTTCGCGGAGGTTGAGCGAGTCAGCGTGATGACCCCTGCCGAGGTCAAAGGATTGGAATTCGATCTGGTGATTCTCGTGGACCCGGCAGGATTCGGTACCGGCATACAGGGAGGTGTGGACCGCTATGTGTCGATGACCCGGGCAACCGCCCAGTTGGTCGTAGCAACGAACGCACCGTCGGAGTGAGACTTCGTCACGACCGTCTGCGGGTGGCATTCTCGGAAGCCGTCTGCACATCCAGCCCGTTGTTCTCCGGGGTTGTGCAGTCGGCTTTTGAATGCTGGTGGTTCAGTACCCGTGGGCACTAAAGTCGTTTCTATTCAATAGTCCTGTTCTCAAAAGGGAGGCAGAGATGGGCGACGAGCCAGGAGAGATTCCGTCGACAGGGCACCTGACGATTCCCGAGGCGGAGTGGAAGCAAGCTCGGCTGCGGGCCGACGTGATCGGCACGCTCGCCAAGCGCGATCGTGTCGGGCTGGCTGCTGCCGATGAAGCGGCCCTCGCGCTGAGCATTTCTCGCCGACAGGTGTACGTGCTGCTGGATCGCTACCGCCGAGGATCAGGTCTCGTGACGGACCTTGTTGGCCAGCGGTCCCACGGTGGCAAGGGCGGCAAACGACTATCGGAGCAAGTGGAGCAGGTCATTCGCGAGTTGGTGCGCAAGCGGTACTTGACGAAACAGAAACGCAGCATTGCCTCGGTTCATCGCGAAATAGTCCGAATCTGCACTATTCGAGGCTTACCGGCACCCGCACGGAACACAGTAGAGACTCGGATCGCACGGATGAACCCAGTTGAAGTCGGTCGGCGACGAGACGGTCCCGACAGTGTTCGGCCTCTGCAATCAGCCGGTGACGACGTCCCGGTCATCGAGTCCATCTTGGACCAGGTGCAGATCGATCACACCGTCATTGATCTGATCGTCGTCGATGAGCGGGAACGCCAACCAGTGGGCCGACCATATCTCACGGCAGCGATCGATGTGTTCAGCCGCTGCCTGATCGGCATGGTCGTGACCTTGGAGCCGCCGTCTGCAGTGTCGGTGGGGTTGTGCCTGGCTCACACGGCTGGTGATAAGCGACCCCGAGTGGAACGACTCGGGGTTGAAGCAGACTGGCCGATGAGCGGGAAGCCGAAGGCCTTGTTCGTCGACAACGCCGCCGAGTTCAAGAGCGAGGCACTGACACGCGGATGCCAGCAGCACGGCATCGCGCTGGACTATCGGCCGCTGGGACAGCCGCATTACGGCGGGATCGTCGAACGCGTCATCGGCACGGCAATGCGAAAGATCCACGAGCTGCCGGGAACGACGTTCTCGGACCCAGGTGAGCGAGGCCGGTATGAGTCCGAGGAACTGGCTGCGCTGACTCTTGTCGAACTGGAGAAATGGCTGACCCTGGCAGTGGCTGCGTACCACGGCACCGTCCACAGCACGCTGGGCCTGACTCCGGCTGGGCGCTGGGCAGAGGGTATCGTCGCAGACGGCCCTCCTGTGGTCACGTCGAATCCGACAGCGTTCTTGGTGGATTTCCTGCCGGTGATGCGTCGGAAGCTGACGCGTACCGGGTTCGTCATCGATCACGTGCGTTACTTCGCCAACGTACTCAAGCCCTGGATCGCGCGCCGCGAGAGTCTCGAACGGTTCATCATCCGCCGGGACCCGCGCGACATCGGCCGAATCTGGGTGCTCGATCCCGAGGGTGCGGAGTATGTCGAGGTGCCTTATCGGACGTTGTCGAATCCTGCTGTCAGTGTGTGGGAGCATCGCCAGGCGCTGGCACGGCTGCGTGAACGCGGAGCTGCCCAGGTTGATGAGGCCGCGTTGTTTCGGATGATCGAGCAGATGCGTCACATCTCTGAGACCGCCGAGAAGACCACCAAGCGGACCCGCCGGGAAGCTGAACGCCGCACCCACGCAGGAGCCGCGAAGAAGTCTCCTCCCGCGTCGGCACCGGCTCCGCCGCCCCCTGCACCGGAACCGCGTGCGATGCGGCCTGCGGCCCGGTTCGACGAAATCGAACCATGGTGACAGTCGACGAGGACCAGCCTCCGGATCTGTCGCATCTGCATCCCTCTGTCCAGTTGACGGCGCGGCTGCCGACCGCAGAGCGGGTCCACCGGATTCGAGCCGACCGCTGGATCGGCTACCCGAAAGCGATCGAGGCGGTCGCGCGGTTGGAGACGCTGCTCGGGTGGCCACGGAAACAACGCATGCCCAACCTGCTGCTGGTGGGACCGACGAACAACGGCAAGTCGATGATCATCGAGAGATTCCGTCGTCTGCACCTGCCGGCGACTGAGGCGGATCGGGAACACATCCCCGTGCTGTGCGTGCAAATGCCCTCGGAGCCGTCCCCGTTGCGGTTCTATACCGCAATCCTCGCCGCTCTCGGCGCACCACTGCGGCCTCGGCCTCGCGTGATCGAGCTCGAACGCCTCGCACTCTCCCTGCTGCGTGAGTCCGGTGTGCAGATGCTGGTCATCGATGAGTTGCACAATGTGCTTGCTGGACGTGGTGACGTTCGGCGAGAGTTCTTGAACCTCTTGCGATTCCTTGGCAACGAACTGCGAATCCCGCTCGTGGGAGTCGGTACCCGTGAGGCATACCTGACGATACGCTCAGATGATCAGCTGGAGAATCGTTTCGAACCGTTCGTGCTGCCGGCCTGGGAAGCAGGTGAGGACGCCCGGTCGCTCTTGGCCAGCTTCGCGGCGGCTTTCCCATTGCGGCACCCCTCCCACATCGAGACCGACGACATGATGCAGTACTTGCTTGCCCGCAGTGAAGGAACGATCGGTGAGCTTGCGCATCTGCTGATTGCGGCCGCGGTCGCGGCCGCCGAGTCCGGTGCTGAGACGATCAATCACCGGACCCTGATGATGGCCGACTATGTTGGTCCCACAGAGCGACGACGATTGTTTGAACGCGAGTTGATGTGACCGGCCGCTGGCCGATCCATCCGCGGCCGATTCCGGGTGAAGCTCTCACCTCGTGGCTGCACCGGATCGCCGACGAGTATGGGATCACTGTCGATGATCTTGTATTCGATATCGGCTACTGCCTCGACCGCGATAAGGATCTCGACCTGTCCCCACCGGAGGGGCTGGCCGAGGCCCTGGCGACCCGGACTGGAGTCAGCTCTGATCGGATTCACGGCATGAGCATCAGCGGATACACCCCGTGGCTCCTGGACGACATCGAGTCTGGCTCCGACACGTTCACCACCTACATCCGGCAACTGAGCGTTCTCTTGCCTGAGAGAAACCGTCGCCGCCGGACGGTGAGTTCGTGGCGAGCATGGGTCCCGACCACCGGTGTCCGACACCACCGAGCTTGCCCACAATGCGTGCGAGATTCCACATCACCTCACCCCTACCTCGTGGTGTGGTTGCTGCCGCTGATGCTCTCCTGCCCCTTCCACCACTGCTGGCTTGAGCACCACGACGGCCCGCCCGGGGATTACTACGCATGGCGCGAACAATCGAGTGGCCCCGAACCACACAAAGTCCCTCCGGCGATCCGGCGCATGGACGACCGGACGTGGCAAGCCCTGACAGCCGGAGCTGTCGACCTTCCCCGCCATCGCATCCACGCCGGCATGTGGTTTCGGCTGCTGCGCACTGTGGTCGACGAGCTTGGTGCAACCATGAGCGAGTGCGGTGCCGCGCAGCGGCTGACGCGCGAGGTGTGGCAGCGCGCTGGATATCCCGTGCGAGCCGGACAAGTGATGTGGCGGCCCTTTGAAACGCAGACCCTGCAGAAGCAAATGCGGACTCTCGAAGCCGCCGCCATTGCGATGCGCGTGCTCGAAAGCGGTCATCTCACGGGTTTGGGCCGCGATGCTGCGTTGTTTCTCCCTGAACCCGACACCTCTTTTGATCCTGGAAAGCCATTGGCAACAACAGGGTGCCCGAAGTCGCTTAACGAAGCCTTGCACGACGCCGTCGAGGATGCCAAGCAGAACCCGGACAGCGCACGCCAGCTATTCAATCTCATGGTGCTCTACCGCAGCGACGACGACGATCATGTCCGACGAGTTCGGAACAATTTCGCCGAACTTGGTATCCCTCTCGAGTTTCTGTCACATTAAATGCTTCGAGGAGGGTCTGCGCGACATAGAATAAGTAACGGGTTAAGTGACAAGCTTCGTATGTCGACGGCATTTCGGTTCTCATGTCACGTAAACGATCGAATAAATGATGGAGGTAGCGGTGGCACTGATCGGATATGTCAGAGTGTCGAAAGCCGACGGATCACAGACCACCGACCTGCAACGCGATGCACTCATCGCCGCCGGGGTCGATCCCGAACAGTTCTACGAAGACAAAGCCTCCGGCAAGAAAGACGACCGCCCCGAACTCTTGGCTTGTCTGAAAGCTCTCCGGTCGGGTGACACTCTGATCGTGTGGAAGCTCGACCGGCTCGGCCGCGATTTGCGCCACCTGGTCAACATCGTCCACGACCTCACCGACCGCGGTGTGGGGCTCAAGGTGCTCACCGGGCAGGGTGCGGCCATCGACACCACGACCGCGTCGGGCAAGTTGGTGTTCGGGATCTTCGCCGCCCTGGCCGAGTTTGAACGAGAGCTGATTTCCGAACGCACCAAAGCCGGACTGGCCTCCGCCCGGGCACGTGGCCGCAAAGGCGGTCGCCCCTACAAGATGACACCGGCCAAAGTACGGCTTGCACTGGCCTCGATGGGGAAACCCGGCACCCAAGTTGGTGCCCTCTGCAAAGAACTCGGCATCACCCGCCAGACCCTCTACCGACATGTTTCACCTACAGGTGAACTGAGGCCTGATGGAGCCAAGCTATTAGGGCATGTCTCCTTTATTGGCGGAGCCATGTCAGGATCGCGCTGATCACGACGGCCGCTCGATAGGTGATGGCGAGCTTGTCGTATCTCGTCGCTAACCCCCGCCATTGCTTGACGTAGGCAAAC
>NZ_FXZH01000009.1 GCF_900169365.1 Brevibacterium sp. 239c | reverse complement strand
ATCGAGCCTGGAACAACGGGTGAGCTATCCGGAGGTTCCTATTTGAGGCAACGACACCATGTTCCCGGAGGTTTTCATTTGAGGCAACGATGTTTCGTTCCCGGAGGTATTGCAATGAGGCAACAGGGAGCAGTCGTCGGATGCACTCGGTACTATGTGAGTGGCTCTGTCGACGCAGTGCCACTTCACCATTTGAAAGCAGGCCCATGTACCGGAGTCTCCTCCTGGCAAGTGTGATGGTGCTGGGTCTGTCCCTCTCCGGGTGCTCAGCCCTGCGGGTGAGCACAGCTGAAGGTGATTCGCGGCCGGTCAGCGTCGGCATCAATGACGGTTCGAAAGAAGAACCACACCAAGAGCCTGACACTTCAGTGATCCCATCTGGCATGACTGAGGTGACGGTCGATCTGGGGCCAGAATGCCCGATCAAGGTGCAGATGGCGATGGATGGACGGTGGAACGATGATCTCGCCTACGACAGTTACCAGCTCTACACTCGCGACGATGGTTCCATCATCACCGTCAACTGCTATAGAGCCGAAGGTGAGACGGCACAGAGCATCATCGACACGGCACAGGAACAGACCTTCGGAGAATCGCGATCGAGCATTCTGGAGGAGACATCCGGAACAGTCTCCGGTGGCGGCTATTGGACTGTCCACGGGTTGCTTGCCCGCCAGGAAGTCCGCGCCATCGATCAGACTGAGTCCGTGCTCTACGGAGCTATCGCCGGGATCTCCGATAACGGCCGACTCTACAAGGTCAGCGTCGAGATGGTCACCGTGGCACACAACCAGTCCGTGGCCGACCTCTTCGCACAGATGTTGCCGAGTGTCAGTTTCGCCGATCAGGTCCTGGAGCCACCAGCCCCCTCATAGGTGGGCGTGGGGTGTTCTGTCTTGCGCCTTTTGAGCAGCTCTCTGGCCGCGATCCGGCCCGCTCGTGTCGCACCGACTGTTGAACTCGCCGAACCGTACCCGACAAGGAAGATGCGTCGATCATCCTTGACCGAGACTTCGGTGTCCATGGAGATTCCGCCCTCGGGTGTGCGCAGACGTAAGGGCGCCAAATGGTTGAGAGCTGCCCGGAACCCGGTGTTCCAGAAAATGACATCGACGTCTTCGACTCGCTCATGTTCGAAGGGCTGCCAGGACTCAGGTAGCGCCAAGTGGTCGCTCGCCGAGGGCCCGAGGCCCTCCGAAGTCGTCTGTGCTTGGGTTGGTCTGCCTGGGAAATGGACCCCATGGGGCAGAATCGAATCGATCATTCCACGTGAGACGAGAACACCGGATTCGACGCCGTCTCGAAAATCCTGACGAACAGGCAGGCCCGTGGTGCGCACAACACTGGCGGGAGCAAGGCCGGCCAAGGTCCGAGAGCGCACGGCACGTTCGACCTCGATGCCCCAATTGCCGTCGAAGGCTCGCGAGGTGAAATTTGGAGGCCGGCGTGTGGCCCACAACGTCTCGGTGACTTCCGACAGCTCCAGTAGGAACTGTGTCGCGGAGATGCCGCCGCCGACGACCAAGGTCCTCAGACCACGGAAATCCTCGACGTCTCGAAAATTCGCGGTGTGCAGTTGGCGGCCCTCGAACTCGGCAATGCCGGGTACGAAAGGAACATAAGGGTGAGTCCAGGTTCCGGTCGCATTGATCAGGTATCGACTAGAGAGTTGAACACGTTCACCGTCGATGTCTGCTGTGATCTGCAGAGGGCCGGCACCAGGAGTGGGCGACTTCACCGTGACTACCTCGGCGGGGCGGACGACGCAGAGTTCTAGCTCGCGTTCGAACCGGTAGTAATAGTCGGACACCACTGCCGAGGCAGGTGTTGAGGGATCGGGTGTGCCCAGCGGGAACCCGGGCAGGTCCGCCACATGGTTCGTGGACCCCAGCGTCAGAGAATCCCACCGTTCACGCCAGGCGCCACCGGGTCCGGCCCCAGCGTCGAGGACGATGAAGTCTTTGCCTGGAACCAGGCCGTCGCGCCAAAGGTAATGGGCGGCTGAGAGCCCGGCCTGCCCTGCGCCGATAATGACGATCGGCCAATGAGAGTCGACCAGCAACTCCGAAATTCGGCACACCATGATGCCATTGTTTCAGGTTCGCGGCGCCTTTGGGCCAAAGGAGTTGACGACGGCGGGGATCGGGATAAAGATTGGTCGGTGAGCAATCAGGCAGATCCTTCGACCAATCCGTGGCGTGCCCTCTGGGCGTTATGCATCGGCTTTTTCATGATTCTCGTCGACTCGACCATTGTGACTGTGGCGATGCCGGACATCATGGACTCATTAAATGCGGACATCAACGCGGTCGTATGGGTCACCTCGGCGTATCTGCTCGCATACGTCGTGCCCTTGCTGATCACGGGCCGACTGGGCGACAGATTCGGACCGAAGCGTGTGTACATGGTCGGGCTCATCATCTTCACCGCCAGCTCCTTGTGGTGCGGACTGACAACTACCGTGGGTGCACTGATCGTGGCTCGCGTTGTGCAGGGGCTCGGCGCGGCAGCGATGACGCCGCAGACCATGGCCGTGATCACTCGGATGTTCCCTTCAGACCGTCGTGGTCCCGCCATGGGAATGTGGGGTGCGGTTGCCGGTATCGCGACACTGGTCGGACCCATCGCCGGAGGACTGCTCGTTGATGGATTCGGGTGGGAGTGGATCTTCTTCGTCAACGTTCCCGTCGGAATCATTGCTTTCGTCCTGGCGTGGAGGCTTGTGCCGCGTTTGGAAACGCACGCCCACAGCTTCGACTGGCTGGGAGTCGTACTTTCCGCCTGTGGACTGTTCCTCTTGGTCTACGGCATTCAGCAGGCGCATGACGTCAAGTGGGGCCCGCTGATCGGACCTGTCACCGTTCCCTTCGTCATCGGCGGGGGAGTGCTCTTCCTCATCGCATTCGTGCTGTGGCAGAAGTACACACACGCCGAGGTGCTCGTTCCCCTATCGTTATTCAAAGATCGCAACTTCACCTTGGCGAGCATCGCAATGTTGACGGTGGGCTTCGGCATCACCGCTTTGATGTTCCCCCTGATGCTGTGGGCTCAGACTGTGCTGGGGTATTCGCCAACTCAGTCAGCGTTGCTGGTGTCCCCGATGGCGATTCTCTCCGGGGTGCTGGCACCGTTCGTGGGCAAGATGGTCGATCGGGGAAGCCCGCGTGTATTCGCCGGCATCGGTCTGGGGTCCTTCTCCATCGCACTGTTCTGGATCGGCTCGATTCTGGGCTCGGACACTTCGCCCTGGGTGCTGATGCCGCCGATCCTGCTTCTAGGTGTGGCCAACGGCTTCATGTGGGCCCCGATCAGTTCGACGGCGACCCGTAACCTTGCTCTTCATCACGCCGGTGCAGGTTCGGGTGTGTACAACACCGTGCGACAGGTTGGTGCAGTGTTCGGCAGCGCTGCGATCGCTGTGGCTATGGAGTCTCGTCTGGCGGCCAACATCGGCGATGCCAGCGGGACGTCGGGTGGCTCCGGTGCGGAGGCTGTGGCCGCTATGGCGCCGGAAGGCGGGGGATCAGGGATGCCGGAATCAATTGCCACCGGGTTTGCGCATGCGATGGGCCAGTCGCTGTGGTTGCCAGCAGGACTCATCCTGATCGGTTTCGTCGCAGTGCTGTTCTTCGAAAGACCGAAAGCCCGGGTGCTCGGCTGACCTTCTTGCTCCAAGACTCGTAGTTGATGCCGGCTGAGGTCTAAGTACAGTCGGGTCCTTGCGGATTCATATAGCAGTCCTCATCGACTAAGTAGCGGTGGAAGCGGTAAACATCCATCGAGATCTCGTTGCTTGCTACGTGTGCGAAACCGTCGATGGGCAACCACGGCCCGCCGTCCACGGAAAACTCCCCGCTGAAGGTCGCAGTCATGCCGACAGTCTTCGCGCCCGTCTTCTGGTAGTCATGTCCGATCTGTGGCTCGTCGCCTGGGCGTGGCTTCGATCCAGGCTTTGAGGTGGTCCCGCCAGTGTCGTCGCCGAAATTCCAGTAGTACTTCTCCGGAGTGACCTTCACCGTGACTGCGTACGTCAACAGGGTCATATCGATATAGCTGGTGTCCGCGTCTGTCCAGAAAGCAGCAGGTTTGCCGATCACGGCCCAGTCCTTGGGCCAGGCATGAATCGTGGGGGCGGGAATGTCAAAGGTCTGGAACTGCGACTCGGGAATATTAGTGGGCGGCTCGGGCCTCGCGGGAGCACCGCCACCGCCGGGACCAGGGGCAGGGCCGGGGCCTGGCAGGCTGGCACAGATATGTCCGACTTCCTCGAGGACGCAATCCGGCAGGTCGCCTCCGCCCCCGCCGGAACCTCCACTGCCGTTCCCGCCGCCACCGTTTCCTCCACCTGAGCCGCCGCCGTTTCCACCGCCAGAACCTCCCGAACCGCCTCCGCCGCCGGGGCCGCCTGGTGCAGGGGGAGGGGGCGGCGGTTTAATAGCATCGCATTTGCTGGTGTCACCAATGCTGCAGCCGGGCCTCGCCATGGCCGGAGCAACAACACACAAAACTAGCAACGATATTGTCAGAGTTGCGATTGCGATTTCAGACAAGCGAAGTCTTAGCACTTACGCTCCCATAGCGACTGCTTGTCAACTAGCCAGCTGTCGCGCTCGAACACAATCCGGTGCTCCATTGTCACAAGTCCGTCTGGCTTGCCAGCTCCTTGGTCACCGGCTTGGATTAATGCCCAATCATTCGTATCTACACAGAAGTGAACTACTACGTTTGGTGGATCTTGTGCCTCTGCAGGATCCGCTACTTCGAATATTTCCACAGAAAGTGGATTGATTGCGCCCTCAAAAGTTGCGTCTTTATTTTGAACAGAGTTTGCTTCGGCTTTGATCGAATCAAGCGCCTCGCCCGTGGCGTACTTTGGGAAATTGTCGATCTTGTCGAAGTCGCCTGAGTAGGCATTATTTATCGATGTAAGGAATCCCTCAAACGCAACCAACGCCCCCTCGACGGCTTCCGTCTCCTCGGCACTGAGGTCAAGATCAGTCTCATAGGCGGGGACTGTCGGCTGCGGATCAGCGGCAGGGGAGGCTTTCGACGAATCTTCGGCAGGCAACGTCGAAGTTGGTGCAGCAACGGGGGAATGGTCTTCGCATCCTGACAGCGCCAGGGGCAGCGAGAGCAATGCGGCCAATGTCATAGCTGTCGTCGTGCGCAAACAGATACGTTCGCCAAGTCCAGTTTTCATTCCACGCCTCTGTGGTCGAGAACTCCGACGCAGAAGAATGGAGAGCGCCCGGAATCTCTACATTATGCGAGAACCGTGACTTTGAGAACAGGCGCAGTTGAATCTGTGGATAACTTGCTCGTGAGTGAGCGAACCTACTTCTTGGCTGCTTTCGCGGCGGCCTTCTGCTGCTTCTTGAATGCGCGGACCTCTAACAAGGTGTCCTCATTGACCACATCGGCGATCGAGCGACGGCTGTCCTCATCACCGTAGTCACCTGCGGCCTCACGCCATCCATCAGCCTTGAAATCAAACTGTTTGCCGAGGAGGGCCAGGAAGATCTTCGCCTTCTGATCCCCGAACCCTGGCAGCTTCTTCAGACGTTTGAGGACTTCGGGGCCCGTCGGATCACCTGAGGTCCAGATTGCGGCAGTGTCGCCGTCATATTCGTCGACGATCTCTGCAGCCAGCTTCTGCACTCGGGTCGCCATGGACTTCGGGAAACGGTGGACTGCGGGCTTGATAGAGAACTTCTCCAGAAACTCATCGGGATTCATCTCAGCAATCTTGACCACATCGAGTCTGCCCAGACGCTGCGCAAGCTTCGCCGGCCCAGCGAACGCGACTTCCATCGGGACCTGCTGGTCAAGCAGCATGCCCATCAGCAGGGCAAAGGGGTCATCGGCAAGGAGGGCATCGGCTTCGGCATCGCCGGAGAGGAATACTGAACTCATGGATCCATAGTGGCATGTATCCAGTTCGCAAGCACCTCAGAGATACCATCGAGTCATGATCTGCCCCTGTTCCGGAATGCCGCCCGGCGCCGACTATGACAACTGCTGCCGTCCTGCCTTGGACGCAGAGACCTGGCCAACGACCGCTGAGGCGCTCATGCGCTCCCGCTACACCGCGTTCGCCCGCGGCAACGAAGATCACCTCTTCCGTACCTGGCATGCCAAGACCCGACCGCGCGACATCGGATTGGATTCGGACACCGTGTGGCTGGGGTTGGAAATCATGGACACGACAGACGGTCTTGAAACTGATGAAACGGGAACGGTGCATTTTCGGGCAACATGCAGGGACAACCTCGGCGAGCACACCCTTGAGGAGAACTCCGCATTCGTCCGTCGTGCCGGCCGCTGGGTTTACCTGGATGCCCTTGAATGACTGCCCTTCTCAAACGACGAACTATGTCTATACTGTTGGCAGCGGCGCATCCACCGCCCAGCCACGGTCGTGATCCCAGCTCACTGACTATTCGGCGAAGGGGAGAGAATCCTCGGACGAACCTGTCACGGTGATCTCCTGACCAGGTTTCGTGCTGGGGGAGACTTGGTTGCTGAGGATCACACGCCATGACCAAGCACAAAGACTTCAAACACCTCGTCCGCACTCGCATGAGCACAACGGGAGAGAATTTCACCACGGCACGCGCAGCACTGCTGGACGACCGATCCAGCGCGGACCATAACCACCGCACAACCTCCCTGGCAGATCCCCAAGCGGAAGCCTTCAGAGCCAAGACGCTGAGGACATTCATGCGCGAGGGGCACCTGGTCTCGATCCCTACGAAGCGTAAGGCCCTCGTCGTGGTCCTGTTGGAGGTCCTCACAGCTTTTGAGACCGATCGGATCTACTGTGAGAAGGACGTCAACACTCTCCTCAGCGCTTTCCATCCGGATTTCGCACGACTGCGACGGGAACTCATCGATTACAAGTACCTAGATCGCGACGCGCACACCGGCCAGTACTGGGTGAACTCGCCGGTGCCGAAACGCAGCGGGAACCTCGGTCAGGAAACGGCAGCCTTTGAGACGTTTCTGCACTGAGTCGGCGACCGCGTATCCTTGAAGCTCGGGTCAACACCGGGCAAACACAAGGAGCATCTATGGGCCAGGCATACCACGCCGATTCGACCGATCTCAACGATAAAGAGATCCTCACGTGGGACACATTCGGCACGTCGGCCAGAGAGATGGCACAGACCATCGCCGACTCCGACTATGACCCCGAAATCGTCATCGCGATCGCCCGTGGCGGCCTGCTGCCGGCCGGTGCACTGGCCTACGCACTCGGCCTTAAACTCTCGGACGCCATCAACGTCGAGTTCTACACCGATGTGCATGAGACTCTGCCCGACCCGATTCTCCTGGCCCCGATGCTCGACATCGAAGCCATCAAAGGCAAGAAGCTGCTCGTCGTCGACGATGTCGCAGACTCGGGCCGCACGCTCGCGCTTGTCCTTGAACTGCTCAAGAAGCACGGTGCCGAAGCACAGTCCGCAGTCATCTACGCAAAGTCAGCGTCGATCATCGACCCGGACTTCGTATGGAAGCGCACGGATCAGTGGATCGTGTTCCCATGGTCGGCCGAGCCTCCGGTCGTCGCCTCCAAATAGGCACGAGTCGATGATGAACGCCTGGCGGGATGTTGATGCCCCGTGTGGTCGGGTCAGAGCCTATGTCGACGGTGATGTGATCCGCGCGCGGGGCATTCGCTATGCCCGCGCGCAGCGTTTCGCTCACCCCGTCGATGAGCCGCCCGTCGCCGACATCGACGGCAGGCAACCCGGCCCCGGAAGTCCGCAGTACCGTCGGGACCCGAACGCTGGAATGACCTTCGACCAGCTCGGCGGCCTGCCCACCAGCGAAGACTGCCTGCGGGTGAGCGTGACATCTCCGGCGACCACGGGCGAAGGCGAATCAGCACTTCCTGTGCTCGTGTGGATTCATGGCGGTGCCTACGTCGCCGGCGCCGGCGACGCGGAGATCTACGATCCGCACACCCTCGTCGAAGAACAGAACATCATCGTCGTCTCGGTCACCTATCGCCTCGGCGTCCTGGGATTTTTGGGCACGGGTAAGCCCGAACATTCCAATCTCGGCCTCCTTGATCAGATCTCTGCACTGCGGTGGGTCCAACACAACATCGCGGCCTTCGGGGGAGACCCCACCAATGTGACGATCGCAGGGCAGAGCGCCGGTGCCGACGCCTGCGCACACCTTATGATCGCCGAGGCGACCGATGGCCTCTTCCACCGCGTGATCCTGGCATCGGCACCACTGGGACTCGCCGGTGGCACCGAAGCGATGAACTGGGCCATGGCGAAGGTCGCAGCGAAGATCGACCCCGATGCCAGCATCGACCAGATACTTGCCGCACAGGACGAAGTGCACAAGTCGGCCTTGGTCGGCGGCCTGCACGCTGGTATGTGTTTCGGGGTCCACTACGGCGACTACCCGCTGCCGGCGAAATACGACACCGCTGCCGCCTGGTCGGAAGCCGCACGCAAATACGATGTGCTCATGACCCGCACGGAACGCGAGATCGCCTTCTTCGCCGGTTTCGTCCCAGCCTTCCGGCGGCTGCACGACCGTCACCTGACTTCCCCCATGCTTGAATCACTGATCTCAGGCATCACCTCAGCGGTCTACACTCGTGCAGCCAAAGAATTCTACGACCGACACCGCATGTCGGGCGGCCAAGGCACACGCCTCCTCATCGTCTCCCGCGGTGATGGCAGCTTCTTCGACGCCGCGCATTCCGGTGACCTTCCCCTGCTGTTCCCCGGCAAAGTCTGGCACGACAGCTTCCTCGACTACGGGGAGACGGCACAGATCGCCGGCCCAGAACTGCGCACTATCTGGGGACGCTTCGCCACCTCCGGCGCCCTGCCTCGAGTCCCAGTCCCCGGACTCATCGATATACTCGGCTGATCCACCTACGGCCAGGCTGCATGTTGCGTCAGTGCGTTGGACTATCGTGAACTCATGGACTCACACCAAGTCTCCGCCGCCCGTCTAATCGCCCAAGGGCTCATCGATTCTCCGCGATCGGAAACCGTCACGGCACTCTCTGTGGTCCGTCACCTCGGGTGCGTCCAGGCTCAGGCGCTCGGAGGTGCACTGGTCTCGATCGCGTTGCGCACAGGTACCTCGATTGCTGCTGTCCGTGCGGCGATGGACTCCGGCGCCATCGTTCGGACATGGACGCAGCGAGGCACGATCCATCTGACTGCGGCCGAGGACCTCGGATGGATTCTCAAGCTGACCGGGCAGCGGACCTTGAAATCCGTGGCGAAGCGGCGTGAGTTCTTCGGCATCGATGATGCAATGGTCGACGCCGCGGCACTACTGGCCGAAGAGGCAATCCGTGATCGTGGGCCTCTGACCCGCCAAGAACTGCTCAACGCCTTCGAACCGCTGCAGGCAGGCAAAGACTATGGGCACGAGCGCTACCTCATCACCACCCTCGCGCTGCGCAATATCATCACGCAGGGGCCGATGGTCGACGGCAAGGACGATATGAAATACGTCCTGAGCGCCGACTGGATCCCGAACCCGGTCGATCTCGACACCGAGGCGGCCCTGCATGAATGGATGCGACGCTATGTTCTCAGCCATGGACCAGTGACGATCGACGACGCCGCACGGTGGACGGGCCTGCCCAAGACACCGGTGCGCACTGCCATTGCCGCGGCCGTCGCCGATGGCGAGATCGTCGAAGACACCATCGAGGGCCGTGAACACTACCAAGCTCCCGAGCTGGAAGACCGCCTGCACGAGAGCAGGTCGGGAGCGAACAAACTCCTGTTGCTGCCCGGATTCGATGAGATCATCCTCGGCTACAAAGATCGCAGCGCCACCTTGGACCCGGAACACGAGAGAATTGTTGTTCCCGGCGGCAACGGCATGTTCAAAAATACCCTCATCGACGAAACCAAGGCCCAAGCAACGTGGAAGCGTTCACCACGCAAGACCGGTCCACGACTGATCATCGACCCCTTCGACGATGGAGCTGTCGACACTGACCGCGCCGAGGCTGTTGCTTCTACCCACCCCGCTTTCGACTGAGGCAGCGATGAAAGTGGGGATCCTCGCCAATCCGAAGCACCCACGCACCATGCGTGCCTATGCTTATCTCGTCGATTTCCTAGTTCGAGCTCGCACCACGTACTGCAGTGCAACAACGACGCGGCAGTGGCCGGGCAACAAGCAGGCTTCGCAACTGCTGGACTGGGGCGCCGATCTCATCGTCGTGCTCGGCGGCGATGGCACTCTGCGCGTGAGTGCTCCGGTGTTGGCAGCAGCGAAAGTGCCGGTGCTCATCATTCCCACCGGAACCGCAAATGTCTTGTCAAAGCATCTTGGGATTCGATCGGCGCAACATGCCATGCAGCTGGCCGAAGAGCATATTGACTCCCAGACAGTGACCCGCTGCGAAGTACCAGTGAACGAAGCAGACTGTTTCACCACCACGGCTGGTCTGCGACGCGAGCACTTTGTGTCGTTGGCAGGAATCGGGGGAGACGCAAGAGCAGTGTCCGGGCGTCCACATGTGCCGAGAGCGCTGAGATTGGGAGTCCTCGGCTATGCCTATGGCGCCAGTCGAGCACTGTTCGCTCCACTCATCAATGCGCGCATCACCGACACTCAGATCGGCGCCCCGGAGATTGCTGATCCGCGGATCGTCGGCAATCCGAACGCCGGCACGGTGGGATCAGAAGTGTGGTCGGTGATGGCGTCGAAGACGGCACGACCCGCAGGTCCGATCCCAGTGTTCGAGCACGCAAACCTGGGAGCAGAAGAATTAGAATTCCTCGCAGTGGAGCTGACCACGACGAAACCCGGCGGCCGCCTCGGAGAATGGGCGCAGATCGCTTGGGACTGTGTGAACCGCCGTCCGGCACATCATCCCGCGATGCACTACTGGCGGGGAGACCAAGTCAGCATCAGCCTTGACGCTCCGGCCCCGGTCCAGCTCGACGGCGACCTCATCGGTGACTGCCGTCGGCTGGACTTGCGGGCGGGAACGACCTCTCTGACGGTCCTGACGCCGAACTAGCGCCGGCGACGCGAGGTGCCGAAGATTCCGCGTGTGATCTCTCGGACCGCGGTGCGAGAGAACTGCTTGAACGCCGAAGACTTCACGACCTTGGAGAACATGCTGTCGTCGTCCTTCTGCTTCGCACCGGAACCTGACCGCGAGCCCGAACCAGAACGCGAACTCTGCGTCGCATCTTCCGGGAACGCAACCTTGTCCGCAGCCGCCTGCTCCTGCTCATGAGCCTCGGAGCCTGACTCCAGACGCTTCGTGAGGATCTCGCGAGCAGACTCGTTGTCGATGGCAGTGCCGTACTTCTCCTGTTGCGGGGATGCCGCCACTGCCGACTTGATCTCGTCCTCGGACATCGGCCCCATCTGCGACTCGGGCGCACGCATCCTCGTTGGGGCTACAGGAGTGGGCGCACCCTCGGGGTCCATGACCGTCACGACAGCCTCGCCGATACCCAGCGAAGTAAGCAGCTCTTCAAGATCGTAGTCAGACTTGGGGAACGTCTGCACCGTCGACTTCAGCGCCTTGGCATCATTGGGAGTATGCGCACGCAACTGGTGCTGAATGCGCGAACCCAGTTGGGCGAGCACATCTTCGGGCACGTCCTTCGGAGTCTGCGTGACAAAGAAGATGCCAACACCCTTGGAACGGATGAGGCGCACGGTCTGCGTCACGGACTGCAGGAAGGCCTTCGACCCGTCGGCGAAGAGCAGGTGGGCCTCGTCGAAGAAGAACACGAGTGAGGGTTTGTCGGCATCACCGACCTCCGGCAGATCCTGGAACAAGTCGGCCAGAAGCCACATCAGAAAGGTGGAGAACAGAGCGGGAGACTGATTGAGTTTCTGCAGCTCGAGGACCGAGATGATGCCGGCGCCATTGTCGTCAAGGCGCAGAAGATCTGCGGTGTCGAACTCGGGTTCGCCGAAGAACACATCGCCGCCCTGCGCAGAGAGCTCGGAGATCTTTCGCAGAATGACCCCGACGGTGGCCTTCGACGCCCCACCGATGTCTTCGAGATCCGCCTTGCCCTCATCCGAGGTGAGGAAGTTCAGGACCGCGCGCAGATCGGAGAGATCGAGGAGTGCGAGACCAGCAGTGTCGGCATAGTGGAAGACCAGCGACAGCACCGACTCCTGCGTGTCGTTGAGTTCGAGAACCTTCGAGAGCAGAATCGGTCCGAACGAGGTGACAGTGGCGCGCAGCGGGGTCCCCAGCCCCGAATCGCCCAACGTGTAGAATTCAGTAGGATTCGCCGAGGCATTCCACTCCTGGCCCGCGGCCTCGAGTCGTTTGCTCAGCTTGTCGGAAGCCTTTCCTGCCGCACCGACTCCAGATAGGTCGCCCTTGATGTCGGAGGCGAACACGGGAACACCGGCGCGGGAGAGCTGCTCGGCCAGGACCTGCAAGGTCACGGTCTTGCCTGTGCCGGTGGCGCCGGCCACAAGCCCGTGCCGATTGAGCATCGACAGGGGAATAGAAATGGGTGTGTCCTTGTCGGGCACATCCTCGTTCAGTGCCACCCCCAATTGCAGGGTCGGACCGTCGAAGGTGTATCCGGACTTGAGTGTGTGCAGCGTCTCATTCGTCATGGTTCAATCTTTACACGGCCGCACCGAGGCTGTGCAGGAATTCTTCGTGGATCCTCGTATCGGCCCCGAGTTCAGGGTGGAAACTGCCGCCCCAGATATTTCCCTGGCGCACCAGCACCGGCAGCTCGGCGAATGAGGCGAGCACTTCGACACGAGCACCCAAGTCCACGATCCGCGGAGCCCGGATGAATGTCGCGTCGAATTCGCTGTCGAGCCCGGTGACCTGCACAGGTGCACTGAACGAATCCCGTTGCCGGCCATAGGCATTGCGGGCAACCGTGACATCAAGACCACCGAGGCGGTCGAAGCCGTCCAGCGATTCATCCGTGAGCCGATCGGCCAGAAGAATGAGCCCCGCACAGGTTCCGAAGACCGGCAGACCAGCACCGATTCTCTCACCGAGTGCAGGAAAGAGCCCGGTGGTGGCAGCGATGCGCACCATGGCCGATGACTCGCCTCCGGGAAGGATGATCGAGTCGATGCCATCAAGGTGCTCTGGCCGTGTCACCTTGCAGGCATCGACACCCAGGGAACCCAGGACACCGAGGTGTTCCCTGAAGGCTCCCTGGAGGCTGAGGACGCCGACTCTCACCAGCCGCGCTCTGCCAGTCGGTGGGGTGCGGGAACATCTGCGACGTTGATGCCGACCATCGCATCGGCGAGCCCGCGGGAAGCCTTCGCCACGGCGATCGGATCATCGAAGTGAGTGGTCGCCTCGACGATGGCCTTGGCACGAGCCTCGGGGTTGCCGGATTTGAAGATGCCGGAGCCGACGAAGACACCATCGGCGCCCAGCTGCATCATCATCGCCGCATCCGCCGGGGTGGCGATGCCACCGGCGACGAAGGTCACGACGGGCAGTCGGCCCAGGCCGGCGACCTGCTTGATCAGGTGATACGGGGCCGAGTGCTCTTTGGCCGCGACGTAGAGCTCGTCCTCGCTCTTTGCACCCAGAGCCCTGATTTCGGAGTTGATGGTCCGCAGGTGGCGCATCGCCTCGGAGACGTCACCGGTGCCTGCTTCACCCTTCGAACGGATCATCGAGGCACCCTCCGTGATGCGACGCAGAGCCTCGCCGAGGTTGGTCGCACCGCAGACGAAAGGAACCTTGAACACGGACTTGTCGATGTGATTGACGAAGTCAGCGGGGGAGAGGACCTCGGATTCGTCGATGTAGTCCACACCGAGTGTCTCGAGGATCTGAGCCTCGACGAAATGGCCGATTCGGGCTTTGGCCATCACCGGGATCGACACGGCAGCGGTGATGCCGTCGATGAGGTCGGGGTCGCTCATCCGGGCCACTCCACCCTGAGCGCGGATGTCGGCGGGCACGCGTTCGAGTGCCATGACCGCCGAGGCTCCGGCCGCCTCTGCGATGCGCGCCTGCTCTTCGTTGACGACGTCCATGATGACGCCGCCCTTGAGCATCTGGGCCAGGCCGGTGTTGAGCAAGGTCTGTGTCTGTGTCATTGTCGTGCATTCCGTTCGTGGTGAGCTCGATGTGAGCGAGCGTGGCGTGCCCGATGGGCCGGGCGAATTGATCGGTGAGAACGGCCGTTCACCACAAGAGTAGATCCATCCGTGGCTCAACAGGAGTGCCAGAAAACATGAAAAGTTTTAGGCCAGTATGATCAGAGCATGCTTCCAGTTCAGCCGACGCGTCCCCCCGCCCTCCAGTCGGAAACGCTCCTGCCTCGAGCCGATGGGATTGCGCTGCCCATCGATATCGACCGGGGCGCGTCGACACCGCTGCCGGACCAGCTGGTGGCCGAGATCAGGCGGCTCATCGCCGCCGGAGCGATTCGTCCCGGCGAACCCGTCCCCGCCAGCAGGCGTCTGGCCGCCTACCTCGAAGTCTCCCGTGGGACCGTGGAAACCGCGTACGCCCAGCTTGTCGTCGAAGGGTTCCTCATCACGGCGGAACGCTCCGCGACACGAGTGAACCCGGAGCTGCCGAGCACGCCGCGCACACGGAACCCACGGATGCGTCCAGCTCAGGTCCCGCGACGTAGGCTGCGCAGCTTCGTCGACCTGCGTCCGGGCTTCGGCGGCGACAACCCACTGCAGGAGCCCGCATTCCGCAGAGCGTGGCGTGATTCGCTCGACATCGATCCTGGCCCGATCGATCCGCTGGGCCAGCCGCAGACCAGATGGGCGATCGCCGATCACTTGCGCCTGACGCGGGGGATGAGCGTGGACCCGGATGACATCATCCTCACCAGCGGGTCCCGTGACGGTCTGCGCCTGCTCTTCACAACGGGTGTCGAGGGTGCGATCGGTGTCGAGAACCCTGGATTTCCGGGTCTGCGTCAGGCCATGTCCGACCGCGTTCTCCAGGCCATCGACACGACACACTTACCCGATGGCACCCCTGATGGTCTGGGCGCGGTCGTTGTCACCCCCAATCACCAGTTCCCGCACGGAACCACCATGCCCATCGACCGGCGGGTCAGACTTCTGGCATGGGCACAGTCGACCGGCGTCATCATCATCGAAGACGACTACGATAGTGAAGCCCGCTACACACATACCGTGGTGCCCACCCTCTACGATCTCGCGGAGTCCACGGACGCTTCGGCCCAGGTGGTCCACCTAGGTACCTTCTCGACTTTGCTGACCTCGGCCGTGTCCACCGGGTACGTCATCGCCCATGGGGACCTCGGGCACCGATTGAGCAGTATGCGTACCGCTCTGGGCCCGGCCTTCTCACCGGTCATGCAGACAGCGATTGCGTCCTATCTCAGTTCGGGAGGATTGCGGCGGCGCATCTCGCGTGGTCGGCGCAGGCTCAGAGCCGCCGAGGCGGTCCTGGCTCAGATCGGACCGATCCCTGGCCTCGTCCACGAAGGTCGAACCCTCGTTATTGAAACTACGGCGGCCACCGCTGCACAACTGCGCAGCGACTTGGCAGAGCGAGGGATCCTGGTGGCCTCGCTGGCTGCCGGCTGGAGTGCCGAGACCGACGTCAGACACGGTATTGTCATCGCCCACTCGAATGTTGAAGGCGCCGTGCTCCATCAGGCCCTGGAGACGGTGCAGTCGCTGCTGGACGAGGCCGACCAGTGACGATCCGGCAGGGGCAGTTGAGTAGGATCGGAGCATGATGAAATTCGGGTTCGTCGCCGATGGCGTCTTCAAATTCCTGGTGGCGTTTGCCATCATCGCGTTTCTGCCCGCGTTCGAAGGCTTCTTCGATTCGCCGCGGTGGCTGGTGATCGCCGCTGCAGTGCTGCTCTTCCTCAGCGGCGCCACGGAGATCTCCTATGGCGCCCGCAGAGGCGAGAAGAGCTACGTGAAGTACTTGGCGATCTTCGACTCGCTCTGGGTGGTCTCAACCATCATCGCGGTGATCTTTGCCCTCATCGACAACCCCGCGGCAGGCTTCATCTGGTTCGGATTCATCGGGCTCGGCTCGCTGGCCATCGCCATCGTATTCACTACCGGGGCAAATGGTCCCGACTTCGGTGAGGACGAGAGTTCTGACGAGTCTTCAGCATCGAGCGACTGAACACACCTGGCGACTGAACACATTGAGTCCTTGACCGGGACTGATTCTCACCGGTTGAACGCGATGGCGGCGTGATAGCCCTCGGGCAGTCCCGACTCCAGATCGAAGATTTCGATGTCCGGGTGCGGGGAGGCTGGTGAGGCGGCCGCTCCGATGTAGTCCATGCCGGGGTCGCGTGCCAGACCCGTGCTCAGTGCTTTGAGGAAGGCTTCCTTCCGGGCCCACACACGCACGAAATCTGTGGCCAGATCAGAGGTGGCGACCTGCTCGAGTTCGGCTTGCTCCTTCGGGTGCAGCAATGCCATAGCCTCGGCGGCCACAGCGTGTTCAGGCACAGCTTCGAGGTCGACCCCGATGGGATCGTCGGCGACAGCTACGAGGACCAATCGTCTGGCTCGGGTGACGGAGAACTCGCATTCCTCGACTCGCGGTTTGCCGGCCGAATCGAGACGGATTTCGATCTCGGCCGGATCACAGTTCAGGTGTGTGCCGAGGACGTGACGCAGGATGACCCGACCAGCAGCCCAGGTGGCCGCAGCATCGGGTTCGAATTCCGTCGCGTAGTTCATCTCCTGCTTCGTCAGCGAGGAGAGATCGATGCGCGCCCATTCTGCCTCCGCCTCAGTATCGGCGAGGACGATGGTGGAATCGAGCTGGGTGGGCAGAGGTGTGAAGCCGGGGTGAGACTGCATGTATCAGCGGCCCAGAGCCTTTGAGATCTTCTTCAGTTTGCGGTTGAGCACGAAGATGCGCACGGATCCGATGATGCCGGCGATGAAGATGCCGCCTATTGCGGCGAAGAGCATGGCAACGCCCAAGGGCAGCTGGAACTGCCAGCCGAAGTACTGGAAGTCGGCGGGCACATTGTTCTGCAGAATGAAGATGAGCAGGAGCACGACGATGACGGCTCCGAGGATGAGGGAGACCCACATCCCTGCGGACATGCCCGAACCGCCTTTGAGCTGTGCAAGATCGGCGTTCTTACCTGCCGGAGTCGGTTCCTGACGCTGGGCCGGATCGCTCTGCTGCGCCGGTTCGATTCGCTGTGTCGGATCAACCTGCTGAGTTGGTGCGACCTCGCCGGTGTTTCGCGTCTCCGGATCCTCGTTGCCAAGCACGGACTGCGTCTCGGCCAGCAGCTCTTCGGGCGTTTGGGATTCGCCACGTGGGTCTTGAGTACTCATGCGCCCATCATAGTCGCAGATGGGCGCATGAGTGATGTGTATGTGCCTCAGACCTTGGCGCTCAGCGAGGCGATGATCTCATTGAGCGTTGCCGAGGGGCGCATGGCTGCGTCGAGCTTGTCTTCTTCTGGGTAGTAGTAGCCACCCAGATCGACGGGGCCGCCCTGGACCTCGAGGAGTTCGGCCGAGATCTTGTCGGCGTTGGCTTCGAGGGCTTCGGCAACAGGCTTGATGGCCTCGGCCAGTGGTTCATCCGTGGTCTGCTGGGCCAGGTTCTGCGCCCAGTAGAGAGTGAGGAAGAAGTGGCTGCCACGGTTGTCGATCTCGCCGACCTTGCGTGAAGGTGATTTGTTCTCTTCGAGGAACTTGCCGGTCGCCGCATCGAGGGTGTCGCCAAGAACACCGGCACGGGCGTTGCCGTGGACGTTGAACTCGTGGCGGAAGGATTCGGCCAAAGCGAGGAACTCACCGAGGGAATCCCAACGGAGGTGGTTCTCTTCGACCAGCTGCTGGACGTGTTTCGGGGCCGAACCGCCAGCACCGGTCTCGAACAGTCCGCCGCCGGCGATGAGGGGTACTACGGAGAGCATCTTCGCCGAGGTGCCCAGTTCCAGGATCGGGAACAGGTCGGTGTTGTAGTCGCGCAGGACGTTGCCGGTCACCGAGATGGTGTCCTTGCCCTCACGCATGCGATCGATCGAGAACTGAGTCGCCTCGACCGGATTCATGATGCGGATGTCGAGACCTTCGGTGTCATGGTCACCGAGGTAGGCTTCGACCTTCGCCCGCAGGTTGCGGTCATGGGCGCGGGTCTCATCAAGCCAGAACACGGCCGGGGTCTCGGACAGGCGGGCGCGGGTGACGGCCAGCTTGACCCAGTCACGGACCGGGATGTCCTTGGTCTGACAGGCACGCCAGATGTCACCTGCGGCAACCTTGTGCGACAAGATGACTTCGCCAGCGGAGTTGACAACCTCGACGACGCCGTCCTGGGCGATCTCGAAGGTCTTATCGTGGCTGCCGTACTCCTCGGCCTTCTGGGCCATGAGGCCGACGTTGGGAACGGTGCCCATCGTCGTCGGATCGTAGGCACCCTTGGCGCGGCAGTCCTCGATCACGGCCTGGTACACACCGGCGTACGAGGAATCAGGGATGACGGCCAGCGCGTCCTGGGTCGCGTCATCCTTATTCCACATCTTGCCGCCCACGCGGATCATTGCGGGCATCGAAGCATCGACGATGACATCGGAGGGCACGTGCAAGTTGGTGATTCCCTTATCGGAGTTCACCATCGCCAGGGAAGGCCCCTCGGCCATGCCCTTATCGATGCCGGCCTTGACGCCTTCAGCGACATCGGTTGGAAGGGTGTCGAGCCCGCCGAGGATGGCGGCCAGGCCGTTATCGGAGGTCAGTCCCGCCTCGGCGAGGGCAACACCGTATTCGGCGAAGACCTCGGGGAAGAATGCCTCGATGACGTGACCGAAGAGAATCGGGTCGGAGACCTTCATCATGGTGGCCTTGAGGTGCACGGAGAAGAGGACTCCCTCCTCCTTGGCACGTGCGATCTGATCCTTGAGGAACTTGTGGAGCTCGGCCACATCCATCTTGGTGGCGTCGATGACCTCATCGGCAAGGACCGGCAGCGATTCCTTGAGCACAACGGTCTCGCCATCGGCGGGACGCAGGCGGATCTGCAGGGTGTCATCGGCAGGGATGACAACGGACTTCTCATTGTCACGGAAGTCACCCGAGGCCATGGTGACGACGTTGGTCTTGGAATCAGAGGACCATTCGCCCATTGAGTGCGGGTGGGCCTTGGCGAAGTTCTTCACGGCCTGCGGGGCACGGCGGTCGGAGTTGCCCTCACGCAGGACAGGGTTGACGGCTGAACCCTTGACCTTGTCGTAGCGAGTCTTAGCATCGCGCTCTTCATCGGTCGATGGCTCGTCCGGGTAGGCGGGCAGGTCGTAGCCCTGCGACTGGAGCTCGGCGATGGTGGCCTTGAGCTGGGGAACCGAAGCCGAGATGTTGGGCAGCTTGATGATGTTGGCTTCAGGGGTTTTGGCCAGGTCGCCCAGTTCCGCCAGAGAATCTGCGACCTGCTGGTTCTCAGGGAGGAGATCGGTGAACTGCGCCAGCACACGCGCGGCGAGGGAGATGTCGCGGGTCTCCACGTCGACACCCGCCGAGGTGGCGAATGCTTCGATGATCGGCTTGAGCGAGTACGTCGCCAGAAGAGGCGCTTCATCGGTGCGCGTATAAATGATTTTGGCCATGGTGATGGACTACTCCACATCGTCTCGGGGTTTGACCACTCCATCCTACCGTTGACCCTGCAGGGCTCGGCTTCCCGGTAGGGTTCTGTTTCGTCACACTGACAATACGAGAATCATCACGAAGGACAGAGAGGACAACGGTGGCCAAGCTCTATTTCCGTTACGGGGCGATGAATTCCGGAAAGTCGACCGCTCTGCTGCAGGCTGCCTTCAACTACGAGGAGCGCGGCCAGCGCGTTCTGCTGGCCAAACCCCACATCGACACGAAGGGGGCTGGCGAGATCGTTTCCCGCCTCGGCGTCACCCGTGAAGTCGACTTCCTCATCCCCGCGGGCTCCGACGTTGAGACCATCTACCGTGAACACGCTGACTACGTCGATCACGATGCTCTGCTCGAATCCATCGACACACCCAAGGCACGCGTGGCCTGTCTTCTCATCGACGAGGCCCAGTTCCTCGAACCACTCCAGGTCGATTCGCTCATGCGCATCGCCACCAACGCCTCGGTGCCGGTGATGTGCTACGGCATCCGCACCGACTTCCGCACCAAGGCCTTTCCCGGTTCTGGTCGGCTGCTTGAGATTGCTCACACTCTGGAAGAGCTCAAGACGATCTGCCGCTGCGGCCGCAAGGCAATGTTCAACGGCCGCCTCGTCGATGGTCGCTTCATCTTCGACGGCGACCAGGTGGCCATCGACGGCAACGCAGTGACCTATGAGTCACTGTGCCCGCGCTGTTATCTCCAGTTCTCGGAAGGTAGGCTGAGCGCGATTGACTCCTGACCGTCCCACCTCGTCTTCTGCTAGGAGCTTTTATGCGCGTCCGCATCCAACCTCTCAATGACAATCCTGGCTCACCCGTCATCGTCTTCGGCAATGCCCTGGGAACCAGGATGTCCCTGTGGTCGGCGGTGGCCGGACGTCTGGCCGACGACTATCAGATCTACCTCTCGGATCTTCCCGGGCACACCTTTCCGGCTGCCGAGAACAGTGACACCATCACCGAGGCGGGGGCAGGGTTCACGGTCTCCGACCTCGCCACCGGCCTCGTCGAATCTCTGGCCGACGTCGGCGTGGAGAAATTCACCTATGCCGGTGTCTCGATCTCCGGGGCGATCGGCCTGACCCTGGCCCTCGAGCACCCTGAGGTGCTGAACGGGCTCATCGCATGTGCGACCTCGACGAAGTTCGGGACCCCGGAAACCTGGGCCGAGCGCATCAAGGACGTCAAAGAGGACGGTACGCGCGGACTGCTCGATGACACGGCTGACCGCTGGTTCGCGGCCGGGTTCCTCACCGAAGACATTTCCGCCGGGCACCTGATCCTCACAGACCTCGCGCTCATCGACGACGAGGCCTATAGTGCCTGCGCCCAAGCGCTGCAGAGCTACGATCTCAGCGATGGACTTCGCTCCATCACGACGCCGACGCTGTTCCTGGCCGGGTCCCAGGATCCGGGCTGCACGCCCGAAGCCATGGCAGAACTGTCGGCGCAGGTTGCTGAATCCCAGCTCAAGGTCGTCCCCGATGCCGCCCATCTGCCGATGGCTGAACACCCGGACCTCGTCTTCGACCATATCGAGACGTTCTTGAGTAGAGTGTAGATGTAGTCCACAGCATCCGACCTTGCTCAATGAGGAGCGCAGATGACTCAGGAACAGCACTCGCGAACCGACACCTCGACCGAACTGGGCGAACTGTCACCAGGGGAGAGGGCCCCTGGGCTGTCCAAACAGACGGTGCGCATTCGCTGGACCGGATTCCTCCTCGGGCTCATCCTCTCGACCCTCGTCTATGCGATCATGCCCGACGGAGTCGAGCACGGCGCGAAGCTCACGGCCGCCGTCGCCGCGCTCATGGCAGTGTGGTGGATGACCGAGGCTCTGCCGATCGCTGCCACCTCTCTGCTGCCTCTCGTGGCCTTCCCCGTCTTCGGCACCGACGTCGAGATGGAGACGGTGGGCGCGTCCTACGGCAACCCCATCATCTTCTTATTCCTCGGCGGGTTCCTCATCGCCCTGGCCATGCAACGCTGGAACCTGCACCGACGAATCGCCCTCATCACCTTGTCAATCATGGGCAACAAGCCGGGGCCGATGATCGCTGGGTTCATGATCGCGACCGGCTTCATCTCCATGTGGGTATCCAACACCGCGACCGCGGTGATGATGCTGCCTATCGGAATCTCGGTGCTGATGATCGTGAGCAAGGTCGTCGGCGGCGCCATCACCGACGCTGCGGGCTCGGATGACGAAGTGTCAGGGAGAGACGGAGGCGACACCGGACTCGACGCCGTGGTGAAGTCCAACTTCGGCACAGCGCTGATGCTGGGCATCGCGTATTCGGCTTCCATCGGATCGCTCGGCACCATCATCGGCACACCGCCGAACCTCTTCCTCGTCGGCTACCTCAAGGAGAACCACGACATCTCCATCGGCTTCGCCCAGTGGATGATCGTCGGGGTCCCGCTGGCGATCGTCATGATGGTCATCGCGTGGTTCCTCCTCGTCAAGGTGCTGTTCAAGCCCGAAATCGATGAGATCCCAGGCGGCCGCGAACTCATCCGCGACGAGTTGAAGAAGCTCGGCCCGATGTCGACCGGCGAAAAGCTGGTGCTGGGCATGTTCGTCCTCGCCGCGGCCAGCTGGATCTCCCTTCCGCTCATCTTCGATGAACCTCCGATCAGCGATGAAGGCATTGCGATGGTCATCGGCCTCCTTCTCTTCCTCATCCCCGGCGGAGCCAATCGCGGAGTCCGCCTCCTCGACTGGGACACCGCAGAGAAGCTGCCCTGGGGCGTGCTCCTCCTCTTCGGCGGTGGCCTGGCTCTGTCCGCACAGTTCTCGTCCTCAGGACTCACCGAATGGATCGGCAAGTCCACAAGCGGTTTGGGAGTGCTGCCGACGGTCTTCGTCGTCGCGATCTTCGCTGCGATCATTCTGTTCCTCACGGAGCTGACGTCGAACACCGCGACCGCGGCCACCTTCGTTCCCGTCGTCGGTGGGGTGGCGATGGGTCTCGACCTCGACCCGCTGCTGCTGACCATTCCGGTGGCTCTGGCCGCGACCTGTGCCTTCATGCTTCCGGTGGCGACACCGCCCAACGCCGTTGCCTACGGTTCCGGATATGTGACGGTGGCGCAGATGGTCAAGGGCGGCCTGTGGCTCAACGTCATCGGGATCGTCCTCATCACCGCCACTGTGTATCTGCTGGCCGTACCAGTATTCAACATCATGCTCTGATCGACGAGGAAGCTTGGCAGACTGGAGACATGACTCATCTCTTCACACCTATGACATTGCGCGGCACCGAGATCGCCAACCGCATCTGGCTCGCACCGATGTGCCAATACTCCTGCGAGTCCGAAGACGGAATGCCGGACACCTGGCATCTCGTCCACCTGGGTGCGCGCTCCCAGGGCGGGTTCGGGCTCATCCTCACCGAGGCCTCCGCTGTTCTGCCCGAGGGGCGGATCTCACCCCAGGATGCAGGCATCTGGAATGACGATCAGGCAGAAGCATGGTCCTCGATCACCGAGTTCGTCCATTCGCAGGGCAGCAAGATCGGTGTGCAGCTGGCACATGCGGGCCGCAAGGCCAGCACATACCGCCCCTTCGAGGGCAATCCTCGGGGAAGTGTGCCCGAGGCCGAGGGCGGCTGGCCCACACTCGGCGCCAGTGCCATCGCCTACCCCGGGTATGAAGCGCCCCAAGAGATGACGAAGGACGACATCGCCGAGGTGGTCGATGCTTTCGCCGCGGCAGCGACCCGAGCCATCGGCGCTGGGTTCGATGTCGTCGAACTCCATGCCGCCCATGGCTACCTGCTCCACTCGTTCCTGTCTCCGCTGTCGAACGAACGCAGTGATGAGTACGGTGGTGACCTGGCCGGACGATCACGCATGCTGGTCGAGACCTATCAGGCCGTACGCGCAGCCGTGGGGGAGGAGGTGCCCGTATTGGTCCGGCTCTCCGCCAGCGAATGGCGCGAGGGAGGCTTCGACATCGCCGAAGCCGTCGAGGTCTCCCGTGACCTCAACGACCGCGGCGTCGACCTCATCGACGTCTCCTCCGGTGGCAACTTCCCTGTCAAGGTCCCGGTCGGGCCCGGCTACCAAGTTCCGCTGTCGGCAGCGATCCACGCAGAGGGCGTGAGCACAGGCACCGTCGGCCTCATCACCGACCCGGAACAAGCCGAGACGATCCTGGCCTCAGAGCAGGCGGACGCGATCTTCCTGGCTCGGGCAGCATTACGCGAACCAGCCTGGCCGCAGCGAGCAGCCCACGAACTCGGAGTTGAACCCGGGCCGTATCCACCGCAGTACACAAGAGGAGCATGGTGAACCGACAATGACGAAGATCATCGAGACTGAGCACGTCGTCATCCGCAGCATTGCGGTGTCAGACATGGCCAACAACGTCTATCTCATCACCGCAAAGGAATCCGGGGCGCAGGTACTCATCGACGCCGCAGACGATGCCGATGCGATCAAGGACCTCATTGCCTCGGGAGGTGATGACACCTCCGCGGACCCCGTTCTGCGCGCGATCATTACGACACACCAGCACTGGGATCATATTCGGGCACTGGCGGCCACCTCGGCGGCATACCCTGATGCGATGGCCATCGCCGGCAGTGCGGATGCGAAGGCAATCACCGAGGCCGAGGGCGTCGAGATCGCACATGCTGTCGAGCATCTCGACGTCGGAGACTTCGGTGGGTTCGTCCTGCAGGCGATCGGACTGCGTGGGCACACACCCGGCTCGATCGCCCTGCTGCTGCGCGATGGGGGAGAGACCATCCTGTTCTCCGGCGATTCGCTGTTCCCCGGTGGGCCGGGCAAGACCTGGAATCCAGAGGACTTCACCTCACTCATGGATGACTTGGAAGAACGCGTCTTCGCTCAGCTGCCTGATGAGACTCGAGTGCTGCCCGGACATGGTGATGGCACCACGCTGGGCGAAGAGCGTCCGAAACTGGCCGAATGGCGCGAACGCGGCTGGTGATCAGTCGGGACGCCTGATCCGCTGGCTGTTTGCCCAGCTGACTATCAGAACAGCCGATCATCAGATCAGCTGGCTGCCTGATCAGCTGGGCAGAGCAGCGAAGCCGATGCCTGCCCAGATGATGGCACCCACAAGTGCGGCGATGATACCGAAATTCCACGTAATGGTGATGGTGCGTTCGCCGCGTGGGTTCGCCAACTCCTCGTCGCAGAGGCCGGAGTAGCGTTCGAGCACGGTATCGACGGCTGGATTCGGGTTGTCCATCAGCCTGCGGATGCCGTGTTCGTCCTTTTCCATCTTCTTGCCTCTGCCGGCCAACGGCCACGAGGAGTAGACCTTCTGGTGAGTGCGTACGCCTAGTCCGAAATGGATGTCGAACCCGTCGACGAGGTTCCAGGGGATCTGCACGGACTGCATGGGATTGATCAGTGCGATCTCCTTGTGCCCCAGCTCGACACGAGGAAACCGGTAGAGGGCGTAGACAACTGTGATGATGGCGACCGGGATTCCCGCCACAGCCAGGCCTCGTGTTGTGAAGTCTCCGACGATGATTGAGCCCAGGCCGATCACGCAGAGCCCCGCGATGACGATGAAGAGCACCGTGGAGCTCGTAGTCCGCACGATCGTCGGCTGATTGTTCCCTGAATTGCGATCTATCTCACTGTTCACCACCTGAACATCCTATCCACTGAGACTCCGGGTTGTGTGCATGTTCCCTTGATCTCGAAACGGTAACGATTGTGAAATATGCTCAGCATGTGGACTCTGTCACACTGCCGCGTGAATTAACTTTGAGACATTCCATGTGAAAAACATGAACGCGGTCACACTCCCGACCAGGGGGTGCTCGAGCGCAGCACGCCCCGAATTGCGGGCGTGGCTACACGGGCGAAACAGCCTCATGACAACAAGGAGAGAACGTGAAAAAGCGCTTCCTCGCGGCCGGAGCCTCAGTTGCCGCAGCAGCAATGGTGCTCACTGCGTGCACACCCCCCGGCGGCGGAGACAATGAGAAGTCGTCAGAGAAATCGAACCTTAATATTGGCTGGAATGAGTCCTTCCGTTCGATGAATACTCAGTCAGCGAACGGTAATGCTGTCTCGAACGCCATTCTCACCTACATGATGAATGACAACTTCGGGTATTACGACGACAACCTCGAGGTGCAGGACGGTGCGCTTGGCAAGCTCGAGAAGGTCGCTGATGATCCTTTGAAGATCAAGTACACCTTCAATGATGATGCGAAATGGTCTGACGGCACCCCTGTGGACGCCGCCGACCTGGCCCTCACATGGGCAGCCACATCGTCGAACTTCAACACCGTCGATCAGAACAACAACGACGACGGTTCGGTCAAGGAGAATGATGCGAAGACTGTGTACTTCGACTCGGCCTCGATCGGTCCGAAGCTCGTGAAGGACTTCCCTGAGATTTCCGATGACGGCTCTGAAGCTACTTTTGAGTTTTCCAAGCCCTTCGCTGATTGGCAGACCGGCTTTGCCGGAATCGGCCCTAACGGGGTAGGGCTCCCTTCCCACATCGTTGCGAAGAAAGCTTTGGGAATTGACGATCCCGAAAAGGGCAAACAGGCGATACTCAAGGCGATTAAGGACAAGGACACGGAGAAACTTTCCAAGATCTCGAACACTTGGAACACCGGATTTGACTTCACCTCGATGCCCAAAGACGAAGACCTCCTCGTCCACAATGGTCCCTACAAGATGACCAAGTTCGAAGAGGGGCAGCACGTCACACTTGAACTTGACGACAAGTACACCGGCCCAACGAAGCCGAAGGTCGACACCGTCACAGTGCGTTACAACGGTGACCCAATGGCTATGGTTCAAGCAATCGAAAACGGTGAGGTTGACTTTACCCAGCCTCAGGCGACCGCCGATGTTCTGTCTGCAGCCGAAGACATCGACGGCGTCAATGTCGATTCCGCCGACGGTGCGACTTACGAACATGTGGACTTCACCTTCGACAACAAAGGCCCCTTTGACCCGACTGCCAATGGCGGCGACGAAGAGAAGGCGAAGAAGGTGCGTCAGGCGTTCCTCAAGACTCTTCCTCGCCAGGACATCGTCGATAAGATCATTAAACCGCTCAACCCGGATGCAGTAACACGCGACTCCTTCAACCAGGTTCCCGGCTCGCCGATGTATGACGAAATCATCAAGGGCAATGGGATGGAAGACCTCAAAGAGGTGGACCTGAAGGGTGCTAAGAAGCTGCTCAAGGATGCAGGTGTCGATGCTCCCAAGGTGCGCGTGATGTATGACAACACAAACTCTCGCCGTCAGCAGGAGTTCCAGCTCATCAAGGAATCGGCTGAGAAGGCCGGCTTCAAGATCGAAGATGTCGGAGATGTCAACTGGGGTACTCGCCTCGGCGATGGCACTTACGATGTCTCGCTGTTCGGCTGGCAGTCCGAATCGACAGGAATTACTGACTCTGATGCGAACTACCGCACCGGGGCTCAGAACAACTACGGCGGTTACTCGAGCAAGAAGACCGACAAGATTCTTGACAAAATCGTCGGTGCGCCAGAGTCCGAACACGCCAAACTTTCAACAGAGTTGGAAAAGCAGTTGACTACTGACGCATTTGGTGCGCCGCTGTTCCAGCATCCGGAGCTTGTTATCTACCGAGACAAATTGAAGAATGCGAAATCGACCACCGTGTCGCCGACCATCTTCTGGAACTACTGGGAGTGGGAGACCAACTGATCCGCAATTGACGCGGCCGGTCTCCTCCACCCCCATCCGCTGTGGGGATCACTGTGTGGTCCCCACAGCGGCGTTTTCGGAAGATTGAAACGGACACATAATGACAAGATTCATCCTCAGGCGACTTCTCTCGACAGCCCTCGTGCTCCTGGTCGTGACATTCGTCCTCTACCTCCTGCTCAACGTCGCCCTCGACTTCTTCTGGGACCTGCGTTCGAGCACCTCTCCCAACATCGAGGCACTCTACGAGTCCCGTCGCCGACTGCTTGACCTCGACACCCCGGCGATCGTGCGCTACATCAAATGGCTGGCCGGCGTCGGCGGCTGTGTGGTCGGGCAATGTGACTTCGGCATCGCTTGGAAATCCGGCCAAGAGGTCACCTCTCAGCTGCAGGGAGCGATCGCCAACACGGTCAAACTCATCACCGCTTCGACGATCGTGGCCATCGTACTCGGAATCGCCGTCGGCATGGTCTCGGCAATTCGCCAGTACTCGGGCTTCGACTACTTCATCACATTCGTCTCGTTCCTCCTGTACTCGCTGCCCGTGTTCTGGGTGGCAGTCCTGCTCAAGCAGTACGGTGCCATCGAGATCAACAACTTCATCAATGACCCGACAATGAGCAGCTGGATGCCGATCATCCTCGTCTGCATCGGCTTGGGGCTGTTTTGGATGGGTGCCTTGGGCGGCAGCAGAAAGCGCAGGCTCATCACCTTCCTTGCGGCGACCATCATCACCTTCGCGACGATCTACTACATCCTGGCCAGTGGCTGGTTGCAGCAGCCAAGCATCGGCATCGTCGGTGTCGTCATCATCGGCCTCGGTTCTGCCGTCGTCATGACCTTCCTGTCGACGGGATTGAAGAACAAACGTGTCCTCTACGCCACACTGACGATGGCCGCCATCGGAGCACTGCTGTATATGCCGCTGCAGTACCTCTTCTACTACCAGGAGATGAACTGGCTGTGGATGATCGGACTCCTGATCGTCACGGTCGCTGTTGCCATCGGCGTCGGGCTGGCGTTCCGCGGACCTGATCCCTGGGACACAGTGCGAACCACGTTCTTCACCGGCCTCACCATCGCCGTCCTCATCTTCTCCGACCGAGTTCTGCAGGGCTGGGGTGAGTACTCCGACCAGCCCGCGATCAACAACCGCCCGATCGCGACCATCGGTGCATCGACACCGAACCTCGAGGGAGACTTCTGGATCGCAAACCTCGACACGTTCACCCATCTCCTGTTGCCCTCGATCGCACTGATCCTCATCTCCTTCGCTTCGTACACGCGCTATACGCGTGGTTCGATGCTTGAGGTCATGGGACAGGACTACATCCGCACGGCACGGGCCAAGGGCCTCAACGAGCGGACGGTCGTCATGCGCCATGCGCTGCGCAATGCGCTGCTGCCCCTGGCATCGATCATTCCCGTTGACATCATCACGATGATCGGTGGTGCCGTGATCACGGAGACGATCTTCGGGTGGAACGGCATGGGCAAACTCTTCATCGACTCGATGAGACAGTCCGAACTCGACCCGATCATGGCCTATATCCTCATCACCGGCCTGCTCGCCATCATCGCCAACCTCGTCGCGGACTTCCTCTACGCAGTCCTCGACCCCAGAATCAGAGTGAACGCATGAGTACCAACAACGACAAGCAGACTGCTCTCGCCCCTGACGATGTCGGGGACAACGCGATCGAAGCCAAAGAAACAGAAGGTCTGTCTCAGAGTAAGATCGTTTTTCGCAAGTTCCTCCGCCACAAGGGTGCGATGATCAGCATCGGCGTCTTCGCTTTCGTCGCGCTGTTCGCCTTCTCGGCGGTAGGCTTCGGCCCGATCCCGGGGTGGTGGATCTACAACCACACCTCCTCGGGGCAGATCGTCAACGCCGGCGGTGCGCCGACGTGGTCATTCTCAAACTTCTTTTCCTTGGGCGACCATCCCTTCGGGCAGGACGATATCGGTCGTGACAACTTCGCCCGAGTGATGAAAGGGACGCAGATCTCGATCATCGTGATGATCATCATCGGCCTGGTCTGCCTCGTCATCGGCACAATCGTCGGTGCGCTGGCCGGCTACTATCGTGGCTGGATCGATTCGGTGCTGATGCGCGTCACCGACGGATTCATCATTCTCCCGGTCATTGTCATCGGTTCGATCCTCGGCAAGCTGGTCGGAGGCGCGAACGGACCACTGCTCGGTCTAGCGCTCGGCGCCATCCTATGGACCGGCCTGGCACGACTCGTCCGCGGTGACTTCATGTCCCTGCGTGAACGCGAATTCGTCGACTCGGCTCGTGTGGCCGGGGCCAGCGACTTCCGCATCATGTTCAAGCACATGTTGCCCAATGCCATGGGTGTCATCATCGTCAACACAACGCTGGTCATGAGCCAGGCGATCGTGCTCGAAGCTTCGTTGAGCTATCTCGGATTCGGCATCAGTCCACCCGGGATCTCTCTGGGCCAGCTCATCAGCGAATATCAGACGTCCTTCGCTACGCGTCCGTGGCTGTTCTGGTGGCCCGGTCTGTTCATCATCGTCATTGCTCTGTGTGTGAACTTCATCGGCGACGGTCTGCGCGATGCGTTCGACCCGCGGATGAAGACCATTCCGAGCTGGAGGAAGATGAAGAAGGCCGAGCGCATGACACAGAAAGGGACGAAGTGATGACTGAACAGACAAACACAGCCAAATCACCGGTCCTCGAAGTCACAGACCTGGGAGTGAATTTCTGGGTCAACGACGAATGGTGGATGGCGGCCGAAGAGCTCAACTACACCGTCAACGCCGGTGAGGTGCTCGCAATCGTGGGCGAATCAGGTTCCGGTAAATCGCAGTCGAGCATGTCACTGCTCGGTCTGCTGCCCAGCAATGGCCGGGCGACCGGTTCGGCCAAGATGGGCGGCACGGAACTCATCGGCATGCCCCCTGAGAAGATGCAGCAGATTCGCGGAAACGAGATCTCCGTCATCTTCCAGGAGCCCATGACGGCACTCAACCCGGTTTACACAGCAGGGTTCCAGATCGTGGAGACTCTGCGAGTCCACCTCGACGTCGGCCCCACCGAGGCCAAGGAACGCGCTCTCGAACTCATGCGTCTCGTTGAGATCCCGGATCCGGAGGAACGGTTCCATTCGTTCCCCCACCAGCTCTCGGGCGGACAGCGTCAGCGCATCATGATCGCTCAGGCCCTGGCCTGCCAACCGAAGCTACTCATCGCCGATGAGCCGACCACAGCTCTTGACGTCACGGTGCAGGCTGAGATCCTCAAACTGATGCGGGAGCTGAAATCGAAGCTCGACGCCGGCATCATCCTCATCACCCATGACATGGGTGTTGTTGCCGATATGGCCGACCGTATGATCGTGATGAAGGCAGGACGGGTCGTCGAATCGGGCAATGCGGAGGAGATCTTCTACAACCCTCAGCACCCGTACACGAAGCAACTCCTCGAAGCAGTGCCCCACCTCGGAACGGGCATCGAAGGGGAGGCCTTCGGCGCCGACCTCGCCGATGTCGAAGACTCTGCAGTCGTCCACGAATTGGAGGCCGCCCACGGTACGGCCGACGATATAACCACAGGTGGCAACAACGACGGTGCTCATCCGCCGAAGGTGACCCCCAGTCCCTTCGTGACCGAAGGCGGCTCCGACCGAGTCTCGGGTCTGGCTGAAGCAGCAGAAGCGGCCAGCGCTCCGAAGCACGACCACGACATCGAGATGGACTCCACGGAGACCTACTACCATCCGGGGTCGCAGGCCGACTTCTCGAAGGCTTCGGCTCTGCAGCTGCGCGATGCCGCGATCGAGTACCCGGCGATCGGACGGAAGAAGGCGTTCCGTGCAGCACACCACATCAACCTGATGATCGCTCCGGGCGAGGTCGTGGGGCTGGTCGGTGAATCCGGTTCGGGCAAGACGACGATCGGCCGCGCTGCACTGGGTCTCCTGCCCACTGTCGAAGGCGATATGGTCGTCAACGGCAAGAGCATCAAGGGCCTGAGCAACAAACAGCTGCGGCCGTTGCGCAGGGAAGTCGGGATCGTCTTTCAGGATCCGGGCTCCTCGCTCAACCCACGCCTGCCTGTGGGGGAGTCCATCGGCGAACCTCTGTTCCTCCACGAAGGGATGAAGGGTCCGGCGCTGAGCAAGAGCGTCGAGGAGCTGCTCACCGCTGTCGAGCTGCCCACATCGATGCGCAACCGCTACCCGCACGAACTCTCGGGCGGTCAGCGACAGCGGATCGGCATCGCCCGGGCACTGACACTGCGGCCGAAGCTGCTCATCGCCGATGAGCCGACCTCGGCGCTCGACGTCTCCGTCCAGGCGAAGGTCCTCGACCTGTTCGAAGGACTGCAGCAGGAATATGGGTTCGCGTGTCTGTTCATCAGCCACGACCTGGCTGTCGTCGAACGCATCGCCTCGCGCATCGCAGTGATGCGTCACGGATATCTGGTGGAGATCGGGAAGAGCTCGCAGGTTGTCGCCAACCCGGTTCATCCCTATACCCAGCGGCTGCTGTCGGCGGTCCCGGTCCCGGATCCGCGCGAACAGCGCAAACGTCGTGAAGCCAGGGACGCTGTTCTGGAGGCCACAGCCAACGCCTGAACTCAGTTCGACCAATGCCAGCTCTCAGGTCTGCGCAGCGGGACGAAGCGAACGCATGTTGGTCGCAGTGGACGAGTCAGATCCGTTTCCGAACGGACTCTCACTCGCCCGCTGCGACCACCAAATGCATTCATGTTTGCATTCCCCGTGTGCTTTTTGAACACCACCTGTCATTTCCGGTAAGTGTGTGGCCGTATAATGGTCTGTTGGGTCCGCACCGGACCAATCTCTCTAGCTCATAAGGTTTTTGATGACTGAAGCCATCACGCGTCGGGAAAACCGCCGCAACGTTGCAATTGTCGCCCACGTCGACCACGGCAAGACCACTCTGGTTGACGCCATGCTCCGCCAGACCGGTGTGTTCAGCGAACACGGTGATTTTGCTGAACGCGTCATGGACTCCGGCGACCTCGAACGCGAGAAGGGCATCACCATTCTCGCGAAGAACACCTCGGTTCTCTACAACGGACCGTCAGCTGGTGACGATCCCATCGTCATCAATGTCATCGACACGCCAGGACACGCCGACTTCGGTGGAGAGGTCGAGCGCGGCCTGTCTATGGTCGACGGAGTCGTCCTCCTCGTCGACGCATCAGAGGGCCCTCTGCCTCAGACCCGCTTCGTGCTGCGCAAGGCGCTGGCTGCGAAGCTGCCGGTCATTCTCCTGATCAACAAGACCGACCGTGCCGATGCTCGCATCGACGGAGTCGTCGAAGAGGCTCAGGACCTGCTCCTCGGCCTGGCCTCCGACCTCGCGGACGAAGTCCCCGATCTCGACGTCGACTCGGTTCTCAACGTGCCTACCGTCTTCGCTGCAGCCAAGGTCGGCGCTGCCTCCCTCGAACAGCCTGCCGATGGTGAAGCCCCGTCCAACGCGGACCTGGAGCCACTGTTCAAGACGATCCTGGAGACCATTCCGGCTCCGGAGATCAACGATGACGACATCCTCCAGGCGCACGTGACTAACCTTGACGCTTCGCCGTTCCTCGGCCGTCTTGCACTGCTGCGCATCTTCGGCGGCACCCTGCGCAAGGGCCAGCAGGTCGCCTGGGCTCGTGGCGATGACATCAGCTCGGTCAAGATCACCGAACTCCTGGAAACTCAGGGCCTCGACCGGGTTCCGGCCACCGAGGCGTCTGCCGGCGACATCGTTGCTGTGGCAGGCATCCCCGACATCATGATCGGTGACACGCTCACCGACATCAACAACCCGAAGCCCATGCCTGCGATCATCATCGACGATCCTGCGATCTCGATGACCGTCGGCATCAACACCTCGCCACTGGCGGGTCGCGAAAAGGGCACCAAGGTCACCGCACGTATGGTCAAGGATCGCCTTGATTCCGAACTCGTGGGTAACGTCTCGCTCAAGGTTCTTCCCACCGAGCGTCCTGACGCCTGGGAAGTCCAGGGACGTGGCGAGCTCGCACTGGCCATTCTGGTCGAGCAGATGCGTCGTGAGGGCTTCGAACTCACCGTCGGCAAACCGCAGGTTGTCACCAAAAAGGTTGACGGCAAGGTCCATGAGCCCTTCGAAGAGCTCCAGATCGACGTACCTGAGGACTACCTCGGCGCGGTGACTCAGCTCCTGGCCAGCCGCAAGGGTGTCATGTCGACCATGACGAACCACGGCACCGGTTGGGTCCGAATGGAATTCACCGTTCCCGCACGCGGGCTCATCGGCTTCCGTACCCGCTTCCTCACCGAGACCCGCGGTACCGGTATCGCCAACTCGTTCTCGGCCGGTTACGGCCCCTGGGCCGGCAATATCGAGTTCCGCACCAACGGATCTCTCGTCGCTGACCGTCCCGGTTCTGTGACGCCGTACGCGATGATCAACCTGCAGGAACGTGGCAGCTTCTTCGTGCAACCCACCTCGGAGGTCTACACCGGCCAGATCGTCGGCGAGAACTCCCGCGCCGACGACATGGACGTCAACATCACGAAGGAGAAGAAGCTGACGAACATGCGTTCGGCCTCGGCGGACTCCTTCGAGAACCTCGTTCCGCCGCGCAAGCTGACACTCGAAGAAAGCCTCGAATTCGCCCGTGAGGACGAATGTGTCGAGGTCACTCCGGGGGCAGTGCGCATCCGCAAGCTTGAGCTCGACCCGAAGGAACGTGCGAAGACCTACGCCAAGCTGCGTAAGCAGAACGCGTGAGTTCCACCAACCCAGCATGACCACGAGCACTCAGGACCACATGACTGTCGTACCCCGCATCCTCTTCGTGCATGCTCATCCCGACGATGAGACGATCACAACCGGAGGCACGATCGCTGCACTTGTCGGCGAGGGGGCGCGGGTCACGGTCCTGAGTGCCACACGTGGTGAGGACGGCGAGGTCATCCCCGCCGACCTCAAAGGTCTTGAAGGAGATCGGGCCGGGCTCGCCCACGTCCGGGAAGCAGAGATCGCCGAGGCGATGGCTGCCCTGGGCGTGCGCGAGCACCTGTTCTTGGGCGGCAGTGCCCACATCTTCGAAGACTCAGGGATGGAATGGGGCGCCGACGGTCACGCCGTCGCCGCCTCGACCATGCCGGCCAGTGCTCTCTGTGCGGCCGAACTTCCGACTGTAGCCAGCTATATCGCTGCCGTCATCGACGAAGTTCGCCCGCATGCGGTCATCACCTATGCCTCCAACGGAGGCTACGGCCACCCCGACCATGTGCGCGTCCATGAGGCTACCGTCGCCGCTGTCGATATCTCTTCCTGGAAGATCGGACGACTGCTGTTCGTCGACGTCCCCGCTGAAGCAGCTCGGGAAACCTTCGACTCGAATCAGCCCGGATTCGCCGAAACCGGCTTCTCACCGGCCCAGACGATCCCCACCAAACCACCTGTGGGTGAGATCGTCATCGCCCAGGACATTTCCTCGGCACTCAACGCCAAACGCGCGGCCTTGGCCGCCCACCGCACCCAGGTGAGCGTCTCGGGCTCCTTCTTCGCCCTGTCGAATAGCATCGGCATGAAGATCATCGATCACGAGTACTACTCCATCGGAGCAGGAACCCCCATCTCAGATGAACGGCTGCAATCGGGGCCCGCACCTCATGTGCTCAGCGACCTCGACATCGACGGCTGCGAGGCACAGACGACGGGTGTTGCCGCCACGGGTGGTGTCGGTGCCGCCAAGCCGCTGCGCCGCCGACTTCGGGAGCCGAAGAAACCCGGCTTCTTCGCCTATGCCCACGCGGTGGTCCTCGCTGTGCTCATCGGCTTCCTCGGTGCGATGCAGCACCTCAACGCCAGCGTCTTCGACGTGGCCGGCGCCACCGTCATCGTGCCCTGGGGCGTGGCCCTGGCCCTGCTCCTGGCTGCCTGCGGTCTCTGGCACCTCAAGACCATGTACCTGAGTTCCTCACCGATGCTGATCGCCGCATTCGTCATCGTCATCCTCTCCTATGTCTTCGGCCAGCCGTCATGGCTGCCTGGCGCGGACATCATCGTGACCGGCACACTGCGCTCAGCAGCGTGGCTGATCGGTCCGATGCTCATCGCCGCGATCCTCGCGTTCCTCAAGGTGCGGCGCCCCGAAGCAGCCCGTTAGAATCGGGAGAACTATGCCGACTCAGACTCTGTCCCACTCCTCTCCGAACCCCGGCGGTCGCCCGCAGGGTGCTGCAAAGACTCCGAAGCGCAGACCCTGGCTGATTGCCGTCATCATCATTCTCGCCCTCGCCGCCCTCTATCTGGTGCTCGGTTTCCTCACCGGACGAGTCCTCTCACCCGGGACGACCGTGGCCGGTGTCGACATAGGCGGTCAGTCCACTACGTCTGCCGAGGCGACTCTGCGCGGCGAACTGGGAGACAAAGCGGGGGAGGAGATTGAGCTCAAGGCCGGAAAGCCCACCGCCGCCCTCGACCCTAAGAAAGCCGGAGTCAGCTTCGACATGCCGGGGACCATCGGGCGGGCCACCGGATTCACACTCAACCCGACCATCATCTGGGACCGACTCTTCGGGGATGACGAAATAGAACCCGTCATCAGCATCGACGAAAAGACCTTTGAGGACGCCACCGGAAAGGTGACGAAATCCCTCGAACTCGAACCCGTCGACGCCGAGCTCAGCTATGTGAAGTCCAAGCCGGAGGTCAAAGACGGCTCCAACGGTCAGAGCGTCGATACCTCACAAGTGCGCACGGCGATCGAGGAGTCGTGGCTGCGCACCGAAGATCCGCTGCCCGTGACAGCCACCGACGTCGAACCCGATATCACCACCGCCGAGGCGAAGGACGTTGCCGACGGATTCGCTAAGGACGCTGTGAGCAAGGAACTCACCGTCCACGCGAAACCTGCGAAGGACTCCGACTCCGATGTCGATGCCGGCGATCTCACAGTCAGCCCGTCAACGGTAGCGAAGACCCTGACCTTTGAACCGAAGGACTCGAAGCTGGTCCCGGTCTTCGCCGAAGAGGACCTGCAGAAGCGTGTCCTGGCGGCCAATAAGGACGTGGGCAAGCCCGCCAAAGACGCAAGCTTCACGATCAAGGGCGGTAAGCCGAAGGTCGTTGAATCCGAAACAGGAATCGGCATCAAGAAGGATGAGCTCACGAAGGCTGTCACCGATGCCATCAAGGGTGAGACCGATAAGCCAACAGTCACACTCGCCTCGGTGAAGCCGGACTTCACCACGAAGGATGCGAAGAAGGCGAATGTCTCAGACGTGATGTCCGAGTTCTCAACCGGATATTCTTCGGAACCCAACCGCGACACCAACCTCAAGGTCGCCACGAAGAAGGTCTCCGGCACAGTGGTGCAGCCCGGAGAACAGTTCTCCCTCAACGAAGCCATCGGACAGCGCACAGCGGCCAACGGATACAAAGCCGCAGGCGTCATCTCAGATGGCCGGATGAAGGAAGACTTCGGCGGGGGAGTCTCCCAGGTGTCGACGACACTGTTCAACGCCGCCTTCTTCGCCGGTTTCGACCTGGACGAACACCAGGCTCATTCGCGCTATATCTCCCGCTACCCGGAAGGCCGGGAATCCACGCTGGACTGGTCGTCGATCGACATGAAGTTCACGAACACATCGAAACAGCCGATCGTTCTCGACATGTACCTATCCGGCGGAGAGGTACATGCGAAGGTATTCGGCGATAAGAAGCTCAAGGTGGACTCAGACTCCTCCGAGAGGTACAACTACAGTTCGCCAGGCTCCGTGACCGATTCGGGTCCCGAATGCACGCCACAGTCACCCAAGCAGGGCTGGTCGATCAAGATCACCCGGACGATGAAGGACATCGTATCCGGTAAGACGACGAAGGACTCATTCGTCACCGTCTATCGACCGGTCAATAAGGTCGAGTGCAAGGACTGACCCGCCTACTACGCGGTCTCGACTACGAGGTTGACCCGCCTCAGCCTCTGAGAGCGTACCAGGAGCGGTGCCGAACTGTGGCGCCAAGGGAAGTGAAGAGGTTCAGCGAGGCTTCATTGCTGGCTTCCACATCGACAAGGTAGGAACGGACTCCCCGCTGCGACAGCAGTGCTGCAACGGCCCGGGCCACAGACCGACCGGCTCCGCGGCGGCGCAGATCGGGATGGGTGACGAGATTCGTCAGCACACCCCATTTGCTGCGTTCGACGATCCGGGCACTGGCGACCATGGTCCGACTCCCATCCGGGTGATCAGCATAGGCGGTAACGAACTCACATGGATCCGCGGCCTCGATGAGCCCACGGAACGCCTCCTCAGAGCCTGGGTCGCGCTCACTCGTCCACGCCGCATAGTGCATGGGACTCGGCTGCTCGCTGACGTCGATCGACAGCCCCGGTGCAGCCGCGTCACCGGGATGCGCAGCCCCAGCCGCAGCCTCGGCGGTGGAACCGGCCAGCAGGAAGACCGGCTCAGACGGGGAGTAGCCCCGGGCCGAAAGCAACGGCGCCAAACCTTCGCAGGCCGGAGCCAGCGCACTGGAATCCTCACTTGAATAGATCTGGATGCAGCTGGGCTTGTCCCGCGCTGAGTACCAGGCTTCGACAGCATCGAGGCTCTGCTCCCAGTCCATTCCGGTGTCCGTCACAGGGAGGCAGCTGTTGGCTCGGCGGGTCACCGATTCGGAGCTGCGCAGCAGCCAACCCTTCTGCAGCAGTCCGATGTCGGAATCGGTCTCCGCGCTTTCGTTACGCAGATTCTCCATGTGCAGCCAGGAGATGTCCTGTGGCAGCCATGCCGCGGCCGAGATCCTGCGCAGGTCGACAGCAGAGACGATCTCATGGGTGCGACCCGATTTAGTCGGTGCCGGCGGAACCTCGTGGACGAGCATGATCTGGTCCCGGTTGATCCGGATGGGCCCCCGTTTGGTTCCGATCTCCACCGTCGACTCGTCGGCGGTGTTGACGACCCCGAGGGCATCCGAAGTCGAATGTGTATCACCGGGCTCGAGCGAATACCGCACGACCACTCTTTTGCCGGGCTGCAGATCGTCCACTTGTCGCCTTCCGCCGAAACATCTTAGAGCTCTTGCGCCCCCAGCCTAATCGAGCCTGCATCGCAGCGGCCGCAGGCGTGACGGAGGACACGAACGTGAAAGAAGGATCACGTCGACCCGATGGGACCCTGCCGAGCCGGAAGGCGTAGTCTTAGGCTGTATACGTGCAATCTCGCTGAGTCTTAATAGGAGTCGTACTCGTGACGTACATCATTGCCCAGCCTTGTGTTGATCTGAAGGACAAGGCCTGCGTCGACGAATGTCCGGTCGACTGCATCTACGAAGGTGAGCGCAGCCTTTACATCCACCCGGATGAATGCGTCGACTGCGGTGCCTGCGAACCTGTCTGCCCGGTCGAGGCGATCTTCTACGAAGATGACACTCCGGAGGAATGGTCGGAGTACTACAAGGCAAACGTCGAATTCTTCGACGAGCTCGGTTCACCCGGCGGAGCCGCGAAGCTGGGCAACACTGGCCTGGATCACCCGATCATCGCAGCCCTGCCCCTGCAGCAGCACGACTGAGCCATGTCTTCTCGCTTCGGCCTCAACCTGCCCGACTACCCTTGGGATCGACTCACCGAGTACCGCAACCGGGCCGCCCAGCACCCCGACGGGGTCTGTGACCTGTCGATCGGCACACCGGTCGATCCCACACCTCAGGTGATCCAATCCGCGCTGGCGGTCGCCGGCGATGCTCACGGCTACCCGACGACGGCGGGCACGGATGAACTGCGTGAAGCCATTGCCTGGTGGTACCAGAACTGGCATGGAGTCACACTCGACCCCGCCGCTGAGGTGCTGCCCACCATCGGTTCGAAGGAGCTGGTTGCGTGGCTGCCCACGCTGCTGGGGCTGCGTCAGGTTGGCCTGGACGTTGCCTGCCCTTCAGCGGCCTACCCGACCTACGAGATGGGTGCCACGATCGCCGGTGTCGACTGTCGTCGTCTCGACGCGGCGGATGTTGCCAACGGTGCCTCCCTCGATGGGATCGGTCTGCTGTGGATCAACACCCCCGGAAACCCGACCGGTGAAGTGCTCGACACCGATACCCTGGCCGAAGTTGTCCGTCGTACCCGTGAAGCCGGAGTCGTTCTCGCCTCCGATGAGTGTTACGGACTGCTCAACTGGGAATCCGAGTCACCGGCACCGAGCATCCTCAACGTCACCGGTGGCGATCACAGCGGTGTGCTCAGTGTGTACTCGATGTCGAAGCAGTCGAACCTCGCCGGCTACCGTGCTGCCTTCGTAACCGGAGACAGCCAGCTCATCGCCGACCTCACCAAGTCGCGCAAGCATGCGGGCATGATCGTGCCGTTCCCTATCCAGGCAGCGATGATCGCGGGCCTGCGAGACACTACTCACGTTTTCGAGCAGAAGGAACGCTACCGAGCTCGTCGGGATCTGCTGCGCAGCGGGCTCGAAGCCTACGGATTCCGTATCGATCACTCGTCCGCCGGTCTCTATCTGTGGTCGAGCGCCGGCGTCAACTGCTGGGACTCACTGTCGAAGCTGGCAGATCTGGGCATCATCGCCGGTCCCGGCGAATTCTATGGTGAGGCCGCTGCCGACCATGTGCGCGTCGCTCTGACTGCTGGTGATGAGCGTATTCGCGCCGCTGCGCAGCGGCTGCACGGCGCCGTCGGCTGAGACGCCGGATGCGACGTTCACCGGCTTAAGGCACATCTCGGGAGCATCCGAACCGGAGTCTGAGACACCGTTATATGGCCAGAGTAAGCAGGTTACCGATCAGTTCCTGTGCGGAGCTGTGATTTTCTGATTCCTACAGTTATCGGTAGTCTTTGAGGGAATTGTGCAAGACACCTCAGGAAGTTCTTGAGGTGGGTCGAGGCTGAGGAGAACATATGCCATCGGATGCGAGTCTGCAGGTCGGGGACACGGAGCTGACACTGCCCGAGGTGGCATCCTCCGCGGGCAACAACGGATATCGCATCGGCTCGCTGCTGAAAGACACCGGCGCGGTCACCTACGACCCAGGTTTCGCCAATACTGCATCAAGTTCCTCGGCCATCACCTACATCGATGGTGACGCCGGTGTTCTGCAGTACCGCGGCTATCCCATCGAGCAGCTCGCTGAGCACTCAAACTTCGTTGAGGTCAGCTACCTTCTCATCCACGGAGAGCTGCCGACCCAGGAGCAGTACGACGCATTCGACGGCCGACTGCGTGGACACACCATCGTCCACGAAGACCTGCGTCGCTTCTTCCGTGCCTTCCCCTATGATGCGCATCCGATGCCCATGGTGGCAGCGGCAGTCGCCGCTTTGTCGACTTTCTACCAAGATGACCTCGATGTCTTTGACGAGGGCCAGGTCGACACCTCGACCTTCCGCCTGCTCGCGAAGATGCCGACGATCGCGGCTCTGGCCCACCGCAAGAACATGGGCTTGCCGGTCATCCACCCATCGAACTCCCTGGGTCTGGTGGAGAACTTCCTACGCGTGAACTTCGGTGTTCCCGCGGAGGACTACGAGCCGGATCCACTGACGGTCAAAGCCATGGACCAGCTCTTCATCCTCCACGCAGACCACGAGCAGAACTGCTCGACTTCGACGGTTCGACTCGTCGGCTCCTCGCAGGCCAACCTGTTCCAGTCGATCTCCGCGGGCGTCAACGCTCTGGCCGGACCACTGCACGGCGGCGCGAACTCGGCCGTCCTGACGATGCTGGAAGAGATCGCAGCCTCCGATGACGGCCCCGAGAAGTTCATGGAACGCGTGAAGAACAAGGAAGACGGTGTTCGTCTCATGGGCTTCGGTCACCGCGTGTACAAGAACTATGATCCACGCGCGAAGATCATCAAGAAGACAGCCGATGAGGTCCTGGCCCGCTCCGGCGGTGACCCGCTGCTCGATGTGGCACAGAAGCTCGAAGAGATCGCATTGGCCGATGACTACTTCGTCGAGCGCAAGCTCTACCCGAACGTGGACTTCTACACGGGTCTGATCTACAAGGCACTCGGCTTCCCGACCAACATGTTCACAGTGCTCTTCGCCGTCGGTCGTCTGCCAGGTTGGATCGCCCAGTGGCGCGAGATGATCAACGACCCCGAGACCAAGATCGGCCGTCCGCGCCAGATCTACACGGGTGCCTATTCACGCGACTACAAGGACATGAACGACCGCTGATCGTCCCTGGCGCGGCGGTGACATCTTCTACAGTCGGCCGCGTTCCGCACTGAAGGCGTCACTTCCTACAACTGACGTCACGTCCTGCAGCTAGCAGAATACGTCTTACATGCAGCATTGCTTCCACCCGTGGCAACACGGTGAGTTGCAGCTGAGTGTAGGGCGTATTTGCATGTTTGCTTGGGCCGCACGTGTTCACAGGGTATTTCGCTGGACTGTCCTTCAGGGCCTTTCAAGGCTGTGAGACGCAGAGATACGACAAAGGGCGCGCCCACTTCCGTGGACGCGCCCTTGTGATCAGAGCTTATGCAGCGTGAGCCTCAGTGCAGGTCGGGGTTGAGCTCGATGCCCTTGGACGTGCGTGAGATTGCCTCGACGGCTCCGGTGACGGAGTTGCGGCGGAACAGGATGTTGTTCTGACCGCTGAGCTCGGAGGCCTTCACCACGGCCTCGTCCTCACCTGTAACGCTGACGCGTGTGCCGGCGGTGATGTAGAGGCCGGCTTCGACGATGCAGTCATCGCCGATGGAGATGCCCACACCGGAGTTGGCACCCAGCAGGCTGCCATTGCCGATCGAGATGCGGTGCGTGCCGCCACCGGACAGAGTGCCCATGATCGAAGCACCGCCTCCGATGTCGGAACCGTCGCCGACGACGACGCCCTGGGAGATGCGACCTTCGACCATCGCCGATCCCAGTGTGCCGGCATTGAAGTTGACGAAGCCCTCATGCATAACGGTCGTACCCGCGGCCAGGTGCGCACCCAGGCGGACACGATCAGCATCGGCGATGCGCACACCGGAGGGGATGACGAAGTCGGTCATGCGGGGGAACTTGTCAAGGCCGTAGACGGCGACGGGGCCATTGGCCAGCAGCTTCGCGCGGGTGGCTTCGAAGTCCTCCGGTGAGCAGGCACCGGCGGAGGTCCACACGATGTTCGCGAGGTGACCGAAGATGCCGTCGAGGTTGACGTCATTGGGAGCGACGACACGATGAGACAGCGCGTGCAGGCGCAGGTAGGCGTCGGCGGCCGAGGCAGGACCGGCGTCGAGATCGATCGTCGTGGTCACGACCTCGGTCCGGGTGCCTCGAGCCTCATCGGTGCCGACAAGGGCATCGAGCCCGTCGGTGTTCGCGCGAGAGGTGGCGGTCGCCTCGGCGGCGTCCGGGGTGTCTCCCGTGCTCAGGGTGGGGTACCAAGTGGTGAGGACGGTTTCGTTGTGCAGGGTGGCCAAGCCACGTGCGGAAACTATGCGTTCTGTCATGCCCCCAAGACTAGTCGGTGGCGACAGTACTAGGCTAAGCGGTATGACTGTCGATCCATCTGCTGAGACCGAATCCGTTTTCAAACCCACCGGTGACCTGGCCGATTACCTGTTCGAGGCCCTAAGCGACCCGGCCGAACTCACGGGCCGCCTGTGTGCCATCGAGTCGGTCTCCGGTGACGAGACGACGATCACCGATGCCGTCGCCGAGGTGCTGGAGCGTATCAGCGCCGGGTCCGGTCCGGATTTGGAGATCCTGCGCGACGGAGACACCATCGTGGCGCGCACCCAGTTGGGGCTCGCCGAACGTATCGTCGTCGCCGGACATTTAGACACCGTTCCCGTGGAAGATAACCTGCCGCCTCGGCGCACACACTTAGACGGCGGCGACTACACCGGGGACGAAGTCATCTGGGGCAGAGGCGCCTGCGATATGAAGGCCGGAGTTGCGATGGCATTGGTCACCGCCGCGGCATTGAAGAATCCGAACCGTGACGTCAGCTGGGTCTTCTACGACCATGAGGAGGTCGACGCCTCCCTCAACGGGCTCGGCCGGGTCTCCCGCAACCACCCCGACTGGCTGTCCGGTGACTTCGCGGTCCTCGGCGAACCCTCGAACGCGTCCGTCGAAGGCGGCTGCAACGGCACCATCAGGGTCGACGTGTCCACCACAGGCGTCCGCGCGCATTCCGCGCGCGCCTTCATGGGTGACAACGCAATCCATGCCGCAGCCGAGGTTCTGTCCCGCCTGGCAGTGCACGAGACCGGGACCGTGAACGTCGACGGACTCGACTACCGTGAATCCCTGTCCGCCGTGTCGATCTCCGGGGGAGTGGCGGGCAACGTCGTCCCCGACACCTGCACCGTCGCCGTGAACTACCGTTTTGCCCCCAGCAAGTCCGCAGGAGAAGCAGAAGGTTTCCTCCGCGAGTTCTTCACCGGTTTCGACGTCGTCGTCACGGACGCAGCAGAAGGTGCCCGGCCCGGCCTCGACCGTCCAATTGCTCAGGACTTCATCGATACGCTCGGCCTCTCACCTGCCCCGAAGCTGGGCTGGACCGATGTTTCGCGGTTCAGTGCGCTGGGAGTTCCTGCTGTGAACTTCGGGCCAGGCAACCCCCTGTACGCCCACAAGTCAGATGAACACGTCGCCGTCACAGAGGTTGCAGCGGCCAGTCAGACGCTGCGCGACTACCTCGAAGGTCGTTGAGACCGATGAGTGAACACGATTCAGCAGCCGCGCACTCGGCCGCAGCGGGGGCAGAAAGCGGTGCAGGCTCACCCGATTCAAGCTTCTACAGCAAGGGGCCCCTGCGTCTGCGCCGCTCTCAGGTACCGGAGACGACCGCCGATCAGAGCCTGCTGGATTCCCGTGGCCCCTCCGATTGGACTCATGAGGACCCTTGGAGGGTGCTGCGGATCCAGGGGGAGTTCGTCGAGGGCTTCGACTCGCTGGCGAATATCGGACCGGCTGTGTCGATCTTCGGCTCGGCCCGCCTGAACCCCCAGACGCAGGCGTATCAGGATGCTCGCGAGATCTCGCGGCGCATCGCCGCAGGCGGCAACGCGATCATCACCGGTGGCGGACCAGGCATCATGGAGGCCGGCAATCTGGGCGCCAGGGAGGCAGGGGGGGTCTCGATCGGACTCGGTATCGAGCTGCCGTTCGAATCCGGGCTCAACGATCACGTCGAACTCGGCGTGAACTTTCGCTATTTCTTCGTCCGGAAGACGATGTTCCTCAAATACTCACGCGGCTTCGTGGTCATGCCAGGAGGCTTCGGCACTCTCGACGAACTCTTCGAAGCCTTCACAATGGTCCAGACCGGGAAGGTAACCTCCTTCCCGATCGTTCTCTTCGGCATCGACTACTGGCAGGGCCTCGTCGACTGGATGTCGGCGACCCTTGTGGCCGAAGGCACCATCAGCGACCGCGATATGTACCTGTTCACCCTCACAGACGACATCGATGAAGTCGTCGACATCATCGGCACTGCAATCGATAGAGAAGAACTGTGAAGGATGCAGCGGAACCGAGCACCCTCCTCGGCGGCTTCGAATTGGCACAGGCCCGGCCCGGCAATCCCGCCATCATGGCCGTGATCAACCGGACAACGGACTCGTTCTACGAATCCGCGTCCACCGCCGGGGAGGCCATCGACGCTGTTGCCGCCGCTGTGCAGGAAGGCGCGCACATCGTCGATATCGGAGGGGTGCGCGCCGGTCGTGGCAGGGAGATCTCCGTCGCCGAGGAGATCGACCGGGTCTGTCCCGTCATCGAAGCCGTCGCACACAGCCACCCCGACGTGCTCATCAGCGTCGACACCTGGCGACATGAGGTCGCCCAAGCTGCCTGCGCCGCGGGCGCAGGACTGCTCAACGACACCTGGGCAGGGGTCGACCCCGAACTAGCCTCCGTGGCGGCGAAGAACGAAGTGGGCCTCGTCTGCTCACATACGGGCGGCCTGTCACCACGGACTGATGCCCATCGCAACCGGTACGGCTTGAGCGCCGGGGAGGTCGTCGACCGGACCCTGGAAGGCGTGCTCGGACTGGCCGAGGCGGCACTGACGGCCGGTGTCGCGGCCGAGAAGATCATCATCGATCCGACACCAGATTTCGGGAAGAACACGTACCAGTCGCTGCGGGTGCTGCGTGAACTGGGCCGCTTCACCGAAACCCGGTTCCGGGTGCTGCTGGCCATCTCGCGCAAGGACTTCGTCGGCGAAGCCATCGGCGACGTGGAACCGGCACAGCGTCTCAACGGAACCATCGCGGCCACCGCGCTGACCGTGGCCAAGGGTGCCGCAATGATCCGCACCCACGACGTCCGCGCCACTGCAGACGCCATCGACGTGACCTTGGCGATGACTGGAGATGCCCTGCCCAAACACACCGTGCGCGGCCTGCGCTGAGCAGGTGAGCCCACTGTGAGAAACTAGCATCATGCCATTGTGGATTGTGATCGGAGTGGCCGCGGCGATCTTCGTACTCGTGATCGTGCTGGCGGCAACATTCAACGTCTTCTCCGCCGAATCCGCCGAGGAGACCGAGGCAGCGTGGGACCCCCTGCCTCCTGACTTCAACCCCGAGGATCTCGACGAACTGACGTTCCGGCCCGCCCTGCGCGGCTACCGGATGGAGGACGTCGACGCCGCGGTGAGAGTCCTGCGAACCCGCATCCATGAGTTGGAAGCCGCACGCGGGCAGCAATGAGCAGAGCCCACGACCTCCCCGGAATCACCCTCGCACCCGAAGTCTTCAACTCCTCCCGTCTGTCCCGGTTAGGCACCCTGTTCCTCGCCTTGCCCGTGTGGGTTCAGGCCATCGCCGTCTACTTCGTCTCACGTGTTGTGAGCATCTCGATCTTCGCCGCTGTCCTCAAACGTCAGGACCCGGCGAACTGGTCCTCGAGCCCGGTTACGACGACTCTCAACGACTTCCTCAACTTCTGGGACGGCGGTTGGTACGGACGGGTCGCCGAGGAGGGCTACCCGGGCATCCTGCCCGTCGATGACGCGGGCACGGTGACGGAGAACCAGTGGGCCTTCTACCCGCTGCATCCGGAGATCGTCGACTATATCTCCACGTTCACCGGCCTGAGCTATGAGGTGATCTCGCCGATCGTCTCGACGCTCGCGGCCGGACTCGCCGCCATCGTCATCCTCGTTCTGTTTCGCAGATACACTGATCCCGGGCAGGCTCTGACGGGGCTGGCCTTCGTCATGTTCTTTCCCCCGGCGGCCATATTCTCCACCGGGTATGCGGAGTCCCTGACGCTTCTGCTGCAGGCCACCGCGCTACTCCTGATCGTCGAACGCCGCTACCTGAGCGCGATCCCCGTCGTGTTCCTCATGGATCTGTCACGGCCCATCGGCGTCGCCTTCGCGTTCTTCATGCTGCTGCACCTCATCGACCGGTTCGCTCACCGCAGGCAGGATTCCTATCCCATCGCCGAGGTGGTCCGATCCTGGACCTTGGGTGTGCTCTCGTGTGTCGCGGCCCTGGTTCACCCCGTTCACGCGTGGTTGGTGACGGGGTCGATGACCGCGTATACGGATACCGAGGCGGCATGGCACACGGGGGAGTCGACCTATCTGGTGCAGTGGCTGGCTCAGGCCAATAACCTCATCGGTCCGCTGGGCCCGGTGCTCCTCTTCGTCGTCATTGCAGGAATGCTGGCACTGATCTTCTCGCCGGCAGGGGCGAAGATGGGCAGAACCCTGCAGTACTTCTGCCTGGCCTACGGCGTCTACCTGCTCATCTTCTTCACTCCTCAGACCTCGACCCTGCGTCTTCTGCTGCCGCTGTTTCCGATGGCGCTCACCCTGTCTCTGGTCCGCTCTCGCGGGTACAGAGCGGCAGTCCTGTGCGCGTTCATTCTGCTTCAGATCGTGTGGGTCGCCTACCTCTGGCACTTCACTCCACCAGCGGATCTGCCGCCCTGACAGCCAGTCCTAATGTCAGTTTTCGGTCGGGTTACCCGTCGATGACCGGATCATGGAATAATCGTAGGTATTACATTCGGTCCATCGAGCGTGAACCGTCTTTGCATAATCAACGGAAGGAAGAGCCCACATGGCAGCCCAGAAACCCCGCACCGGCGACGGACCTCTGGAAGTGACCAAAGAAGGTCGAGACATGGTGATGCGACTTCCAGTCGAGGGCGGAGGCCGCCTGGTGATCGAGCTCAGCAGAGACGAGGCCACGGACCTGCGTGACACCCTGGCTGAGACCTTGGGCCAGTGACCAGGACAGCACTTTTCCTCAGCTGAGCACAGAGCTCAGCGAAACGAACAGCAGAGACTTCGCAGAGTCTCTGCTGTTTTGGCATTCAGCGTCGGGTCTTCTGCACCATCAGCAGGCCCTGGCCGATTGGCAGCAGGACGTGTTCGAGTCGTTCCTGGTCTGCTAGGCGGTTGAGAAGTCCACGTGCTGCCTGTGTCCGCGGCGAGCGGTCGACAGGGTCGGCCACGCCGCCTTTGAGCAGCGTCTGGTGGATGACGAGGAGCCCGTGGGCGTCAAGCAGACGCAATGAAGGTTCGATCATGCGTTCGAGGTTCGTCGGTTCCGAGTCGAGGAACACCATGTCATAGGCACCCGGCGCCAGACGTTGGAGGACGTCTTCGGCCCGTCCACTCATCAGGCGCAGTCGGCTGTGCCGGATCCCTGCCATGTCGATGAGGTCCCGGGCAGCCGCCTGAGCAGTGGAGTTCGTGTCGATCGATGTCAGGATCCCTGAGCTGGGCATTCCGCGCAGCAGAGCCAGCGTGGAGGTGCCGGCGCCCGTGCCGACTTCGACAGCCGCGACCGGGGTGAGCAGCCGCGCCAGCAGGGTCAGCGTCGACGCTGTCGTCTGCGACACCGGAGCCAGGCCGTTCTCGTGAGAGAGCGCCCGTGCGGCGTCCAGAAGCGGGTCGGGCCCGTTGTACTGTTCGGAGAAGGTGAGATCACCTGAATTCTCGCGTGACAATCGACCCTCGCTTTCGGCTGACATTTGGTTCCAAGTCTAACTGCTTCCGGGGTCGATGCCGTGGGTCCGCCACAGCTCCTCGAGATCATCGACATCGACGAAGGCTGACCTGCTCACCTTCTCGTGCGTGTGAGGGATGCCCTCGTCGTCCCAGTGTTCGCGGGCGGTGGGCAAGAGCGCCTCCGGCAGCACTCCCGCAGCATTGACGACCCTCCACCAGCTGACATTGGAGCCGAACTCCTTCATCACTCGTCCGACATAGCGCGGGGAGCAGCCGGCGACCAGACCGACGGTGCCGTAGTTGACCACATGGCACTCAGGCACGAGTTCGACGATGCGCAGCACACGCTCCACAACCACCTCGTCCATGCTCGGAAATCCCTCCTGTGGCGTGTGAGCAATCCTGTATTGACCGTGAGTCGAGCATACTGCGGTCCACGGTAGACTTGTGCCCATGTTGGGTATCAACGGCACCGAGATGTTGATCCTGGTGGTAGTGGCTCTTGTCGTCATCGGGCCCAAACGCCTGCCCGAATACGCGCAGAAGCTGCGTGAGCTGGTGCGCCAGATGCGTCGCATGGCCGAAGGCGCGAAGGACAGCGTGCGCCGCGACTTCGGGGATGACTTCAATGATGTCGATTGGCAGAAGTTGGATCCTCGTCAGTATGATCCGCGCCGCATCGTGCGGGAGGCTCTTGTCGAAGAGGATTCAGCCATCCGGGAGTCCAAACGTCGGGAGCAGTCGACGGTGGCGAGCGAGAAGCCGGCTCAGGAGATCGAGGCCGGTTCCGAAGGCTCCACCGACACTGCGGGGTCCGGTGCTGGCGAGTCCCGAGCGCAGCCTTTGTCACCCATCGAACGTTTCCAGGCGCAGTCGGTCATGCGTGATCGCTCAGTCGCCGCGCCCTTCGATACCGAGGCCACCTGAGCCACGCTGGTCTGCATCGGGTTGAACTGAGTTTCCCAATCAGTTTTTGTGCACCGCAGGGTGTTCGGGGTTCGAGCACAGTTCGTTTGCGTAGCCGCGGCAGAAGTAGGAACCGCCCTTTTCGAACCCGATCCCTGCGAAGAGCTGACTGATGGTGACCGGATAGAGGCCTTTGTCCCTCACGGTTGCGAAGACACCGGGTGCGGCATCCACCGTCGTCGGATGGATCGAGTGCATGAGGACGATCGAGCCCGGCCCGGCATCGGCTCCGACCTCGGAAACCGTGCGTTCTGCGTCCTTGTGCTGCCAATCACCGGTGTCAACGTCCCAGATGATCGCCGGCCGGCCGAGAGCGGACGCGGCCGATCTGTCGAGCGCGCCGAAGGGTGGACGCACCAACTTTGGCGCCTTCGACGTTGCTGCTTCAATCGCCCTGTCGGTTCTCTTGACTTCCTTCTTAACCTTGGCGTCGCTCGATTTGTTGAGTCGTGGATGGGAGAACGTGTGGTTGGCGACCTCATGCCCGGCAGCAGAGATCCTCTTCACTGTGGCAGGGTCGGCGGCCACCCTCTTGCCGACGAGGAAATAGGTGATCCGGACCTTCGCCGTGGCTGCTTCTCTGAGCAGCCTGTCTTCGATTTCGGGCTTCCCCGGGCCGTCGTCATAGGTCAGTGCAGCACAGGGCAGCAACGTGCAGGAGAAGTCGGGATCACGCTCGTCGGTGCCGTCGGGCAGAGTGAGCGGGAGATAGAGAGAATCGATGACTCGTATTCCCAGCGAAGTCAGATCGGTTGAGGTGGGAACTTTACCGCCGACGGTCAGGTTTCCGGATTCGTCCGCAGCAACCTCGGCGGGGTCGATCTTCGAGGTGAACATGTCCTGGACATGCACCGTAGTGTCGTGCACCAGGTCGGTGAGCACTGCCCAGGTCTTCTCGGTGGGGGAATGCGTTGTCAGCGAGGAGATGAGGAAGTCCCCACCGGCTGCGATAATACGGTTGCTGACCTCCACGTCCGTGGACGCGTTGTGGTTGTGACCGCTGTCGGAGGCCTTCGCCGAGGTGGCTGTGCCCGGAACGAATGACGTGGAGGCCCAGCGGTGGGCCGGTGCTGTCGCCACAGGGGAGTAGGCCCGGTGAGTGTGGAAGCCTCCTGCGGACCTGATGGCCTGCAGAAGAGTCTTCTCGGTAGCCGAACTCAGGGAGTCGGCGCCGGGCAGACCGAAGAGATGGATGTTCGTCTTCGGATCACGCTTGGCATCGACGATCGCATAGCTGCGGATGTTCTGCCTCAGAACCTGAAGATTCGCCTCTGCCGTGTCCGCGTTGTGCTTGCCTGTTGCAGGGTCGGTGCGATGCTGCCCGCTGCGAGTGGGGTTGTCGCGGGTGGGACCGGAGACGACACATCCGGCAATGAGAGTCAGCGCTGCGCAGGTCGCGAGGAGCGCGAGGATGCGTCGCAGCTGCGTGCGATGGATGATCACGCCATGATCAGACGGGGCTGAGCCCGAGAGACTTGCCCGACAAGCCGCGTGAGCGATGCGCCAGAGTCGAGGCCAGCGAAGCGAATTCGCGCGCCGCGGGTGAGTCTGGCTGTCCCAACACAACGGGGGTTCCATCGTCTGAACCCTCGCGGACCTGTGTGTCGAGTGGCACCTGAGCCAGCAGCTCAACCTGTGAACCGATGGTCTCGGACAGATTCGCGGCCACCTGAGCACCGCCGCCGGAGCCGAAGACATCCATGCGGGTGCCATCGGGCATCTCCATCCAGGACATGTTCTCAATCACCCCGGCCAGTCGCTGATCGGTCTGTGTGGAGATCGACCCTGCCCGTTCGGCGACCTGCGCGGCAGCCTGCTGCGGCGTTGTGACGACGAGGAGCTCGGAGCCCGGAAGCAGTTGGGCCACGGAGATCGCGATGTCACCGGTGCCCGGAGGCAGGTCAAGGAGGAGCACGTCCAGGTCGCCCCAGAAGACATCGGTGAGGAATTGCTGCAGGGCCCGGTGAAGCATCGGCCCGCGCCAGACGACGGCCTGGTTGGGCGGGACGAACATGCCGATGCTCATGACCTTCACACCATGGGCGATCTGCGGGATGATCATGTCATCGACTCGGGTCGGCTTTCCGGACAGGCCGAGCATGGAAGGGATCGAGAAACCGTAGATGTCGGCGTCGACGACGCCCACGCGCAGGCCCTTCTGGGCCAAGGACACAGCGAGATTCGCGGTGATCGAGGATTTGCCCACACCGCCCTTGCCGGAGGCGACGGCGTAGACCTTCGTCAGGGAGTCGGGCCGGTTGAACGGGATCTCACGGCTCGTGCCGGGACCTTGGAGCTTCTCCCGCATCGCGGTGCGCTGCTCGGGGGTCATCGTGCCTAAGATCACGGACACCTCGGTGACACCCTCGACCTTAGTCACCGCGGCTGTGGTGTCCTTAGTGATCGTGTCCTTGAGCGGACAGCCGGAGATGGTGAGAAGAACGGTGACGGTGACCTTGCCGCCGTCGATGCTGATGGAATCGACCATGTCGAGTTCGACGATGCTGCGGCGGATCTCCGGGTCGATGACCCCTGTCAGGGCTTCGCGAACGGAGTCCTCGGATGGCCCAGTCATGTGCTCACGTCCTTTCTCTTCCCGATCAATATTCCCGGGGCCTTCAGCCTACCTGCTCGCCATCGGACCGGTCACTTCGCCCGGGGTCGCTGACAGGTCCCTTCGTCTCCTCCTCAAGTTCCTTCAGGAGGTCCTTGAGTTCGGAGCGGATGAAGTCGCGAGTTGCGACCTCACGCATGGCGATGCGCAGGGCGGCGACCTCACGAGCGAGGTATTCCGTGTCGGCGAGGTTGCGTTCGGCTCGCTGCCTGTCATGTTCGAACTCGACACGGTCACGGTCGGTGCTGCGATTCTCCGCCAACAGGATCAGCGGCGCGGCATAGGAGGCCTGCAGCGACAGGATCAGCGTCAGAAGTGTGAAGTTCAATGAGCGGGGATCGAACTGCCAGGCCTCGGGGAGGAGAGTGTTCCAAACCAGCCAGACGGCGCAGAACACGGTCATTCCCACGAGGAAGGCCGGAGTGCCCATGAACCGGGCGAAGCCTTCGGCGCCACGGCCGAATGTCTCCGGTGACATTGCAATGTTGGGGAGTCGGCGTTTGCTTGAACGGGGAACGTCGAAATCGTCAACGGCCACTGTTATCCCCTCCTGTGATCATCACGACCGGTGCGCCAGTCATCGGGAAGCAGCTCATCGAGGACGTCGTCGACGGTGACCACACCGATGAGGTGATCGTTGTCGTCGGTGATCGGCACCGACACCAGATTGTACGCCGCCAACAGTTTGGTGACCTCGCCCAGCGGCGAGTCCGGCGGCAGCGCCTCGACCTCGGTGTCGAGCATGATGCCGACAGCTTCGTGCGGAGGATGGCGCAGCATCTCCTGAATGTGGACGATGCCCAGATACTTGCCCGTCGGGGTCTCGATGGGCTGACGGCAGACGAAGACCGCCGCCGCCAGTGCTGCGGGAAGGTCCTCGCGTCGGACATGGGCCAGCGCCTCGGCGACGGTGGTCTCCGGCGTCAGGATGACCGGCTCTGTGGTCATCAGGCCACCGGCGGTGTCATCGTCATAGGACAGCAGGGTGCGCACATCCTCGGCTTCGTCGGGTTCCATCAGGGCGAGGAACCGTTCGGCCTGCTCATCGCTGAGCTCGCCGAGGAGGTCGGCAGCGTCATCGGGTTCCATCTCCTCAAGGACGGTCACCGCACGCTGGGTGTCGAGGGCGGACAGAAGTTCAACCTGCGTCTCATCCGGCAGCTCCTCGATGACGTCGGCCAAACGTTCGTCATCGAGGGCTCGTGCGACCTGAAGCCGACGTTCGGGTTTCATCTCAAACAGCACGTCGGCGAGGTCGGCAGGCTTCGTATCCTGGTAGGCCGCAATGAGCTGTGTGGCCTCCTGATCGACGTTGTAATCGGTAGGGTGCTCGGTGTCCGTCCAGTCGATCTGCATCGTCTCACCGCGTCTGCGGAATGCGGAAAAGGCGCTGCGCTCTTGGACTCTGCGTACGAAGAGCCGCGTCACCTCCCAGTCCTTGTTCACCTGCTGTTCGATGCCGACGTCTTCGATCTGGATTGGGGAGTTGTCCTCACGCAATCGCAGTCGACGGTCGAGGAGGTCGTTGACGACCAAGGTCTCCGAACGGCGCTGTTCGAAGCGGCGCATATTCACCAGCCCGGTGGTGATGACCTGACCGGAATCGATCGACGTCACCCGACCCATCGGCACGAAGACGCGTCGCCGACCCGGAACTTCGACGACGAGACCGATGACGCGGGGAAACTGGCGCATGGTGGCCCGGTAGACGATGACGGCGTCTCGAACGCGTCCGACCTGATCCCCGAGAGGGTCGAAGACGGGGACGGCGATGAGGCGCGCGACGAAGACTCTTTTCGGTGGACCACTCATGGTCTTAAGCCTACGGGGTCATCGCAGCAGTGTGCGCGAAACGCGCCTGGGCCACTGGCCGTGAGCAGGTTCCACGGACGCATCATCTCCCGTTCATCACACGGTCGTGCCTGCGCCATTCAGGATTCTCTCAGCTTCCCTAAGGTCTTTTCTCGGCAGCTCTTCTCACTACCGAAAACAAGGAGAACTAAATGTTCGAGAGACGACTTCGTCCGAGTGCGATGACGGGGCTCAGCGCCTGTGCCGCTCTCGCCCTGACGGCGCCGCTGGTGTGCGCCAGCTCCGCAGCGGCCGCCGAAACACCGGCTGAACTCTATGAAGGCCACGTGCAGGTCGACCGGGGCCAGGCCGATGACCCCGAGGCATTGCAGGGGCAGGTGTTCGACGATGTCAACGAGAACTCGAAGCTCGACGGCGACGAGACCGGCATCGCCGATGTCGCAGTGACCAACGGCGTCGACGTCGTCCAGACCGACGGAGAAGGCGCCTACGAGCTGCCCGTGCGCGACAATATGACGGTCTCCATCACCCAGCCCTCCGGTTGGCAGGTTCCTGTCGACTCGGATAATTTCGCGCAGTTCAGCTACAACCATCTGCCCAAGGGCTCACCAGGCCTCAAATACGGCGGAATCAAACCCACGGGCGAGACTCCGAAGGCCGTGAACTTCCCGATGATCGAGTCCGCGGCGACCGCCTCGGCGAAGCAGAACTGCGCGATCGCCTCCGACACGCAGGCCTATGACAAGACCGAGATGGGCTACGCGCGTGACGGCGCAGTCGGCGACCTTGCCGATCGTGACGACTACAAGGGCTGCGGCGTCCTCCTGCTGGGAGACAATGTGGGCGACGACCTCAGCCTCAATGACGAGCTCCGCGACGTCTACTCGCAGATGAACGGACCTGTCCGTGCCGCACCGGGCAATCATGACCAGGACTACGATTCGCCCGACGATGCTCACGCGCTCGACACCTTCCGTGACCAGTTCGGTCCCGGCTACTTCTCCTATGACGTCGGCGAGACGCACTTCGTCGTCCTCGACAGCATCGAGTACTCGGGCAACGCTTCGACGAAGAAGTACAAGGAGAAGATCGGTGAAGAGCAGCTGGAATGGCTGGAGAACGATCTGAAGAACGTGGCGAAGAACGACCACGTCGTCATCGCCACACACGCACCGATCGTCGACCACCAGCAGGTCATCGTCGATGACGCACCCGACCTCTACGATGTCATCGCCGACTACCCGAATGCGGTGACGATCGGCGGTCACACGCACACGCAGGAGAACCTCGTCGCCGGCGAACAGCGCAAGGAATGGGCCGACGCGGGCATCGACACCCTGCCGAACACCCAGATCGTCGCCGGTGCCGTCTCCGGTGACTGGTACTCCGGCGGACTCAACGCAGACGGGCTTCCCTACGCCTTCACTCGCGATGGGTCAGAACCCGGCATTCTCACCCTCGAATTCGACGGCTCCGACCGCAGCGAGCGCTACACGGTCCGCAACGAATCCGATGATCATCAGCTGCTGTTGGGTGTGAACTCACCCAAATGGCGCGACTGGGCACAGAAGGCTCAGGACTGGCAGGACGCGGACAAGGCAGGCGAAGAGCCTGAGGCCATCTCCGAGCGCGTCGTCACCCGCGAGGACCTCAAACAGGGCGACACCTGGCTGACCTCAAGCTTCCTCGCAGGGACCTCGGATGCCCGAGTCGAGATGAGCTTCGACGGCAAGGCGAACACCGTCGCCGAGCACACTCAGCCCGGCAAGGGCGAGTCGCTGGCCAAGGGCTGGGAATACTCCGACCCGTACACGACATCGCAGAACCTGCGCACCTCGGGCAGCGTCGGTCAGACCAGTTCGCACCTGTGGCGCACAGAGATCCCCTCCGACCTCGACCTGGGCACGCACACCGCCGAAGTCACCGGCACGGACCGCTACGGTCGTGAGTCCACGGAGACCATCCGCTTCACTGTCGTCGAGGACGAGGCCGCTGCGGAGCAGACCTCGAAGAAGCTGCTGCCGGAAGACGGATTCGACACACAGCAGGAGACCAAGGTCGACGAAGACGATCGCAAGGGGCTCGGCTCGGACGAGGCGCGACAGGCCGCGAACTGAGAGATTCCTTTGAGCGAATCGGTTGAGCTTGATTCGCATAGGACAGGGACGGGCACCAACATCATCGATGTCGGCGCCCGCCCCTGTTTCAGTCTGCAGCCAGTCAGTCGGTCAAGTCGCCGCCGTGATCTGCTCAGTCCAATGCGGCGAAAGCCTGTGCAAACTCGGGGGCGATGTCGCTGAGTGTCGGTGGCTGGTCCCACGAGTCCTCCACCGGTGCGGCAGCGACGTGAGCGTCGATGACGGCCAAGCTCAGGGCATCCGCTGCCGCGGCGGTGATCGAGACCTGGTCGAGTGTCGAGGCCGCGAAGTCTGTAGGCAGGTCGACCTCACCAGTCGCGATGGAGAAGACGGTGTCGCCATCGAAGAGCGTGTGCGAGGGGTGGACTGCCCGCGCGATGCCGGCGTGAGCACCTGAGGCCATGCGGGTGACCTGGGCCGGATCCAAGGTGGCGTTCGTGGCGACGATGGCGATGGTCGTGTTCTTCGCCGAGGTGGCCTCCGCCGTGGATACGGGGGCCGCGGGCAGGTGCCCGATCCCGGGCAGATCGAACCCATAGGAGCGCAGAAGTGGGTGCGCCCACAGCGTGCCATCGGGGGTGCCGATCGTCCCGAGCGGGTTGGCCACCACAAGCGCGGCGACAATGTACCCGCTGGGCAGTCGGATCGAGACCGAACCCAATGAGCTGCGCATGGTCTGCATTCCCGATCGAGCACCAAGACCGGCGCCGAGGCTGCCCCTGACCGAAATTGGCTCTGCCCCTTCGTGGGTTGGCTGCAGAGCGCTATGAGCCGCAGCGACGCCGTCGTCGTGTGTGGGCGGACGGGCCGTCCCATCGCCGCGCCCGAGATCGAAGATAGCGGCCGCCGGGACGAGGGGAATGACCGTGTCCGCAAGTCCTGGGGCGGGGAATCCACGCCCCGCCTCGGCGAGGGTGGCAACGACACCGCTGACAGACTGCAGTCCCAGTGCCGAGCCCCCGGTGAGGACGATCGCATCGGCACCGTAGGAATGGGTGCCGGGGGCGATGACGTCCGTTTCATGGGTGGCTGGCCCGCCGCCGCGGACGTCGACGCCGACCTGCGCTCCTGGGGGAGGCAGTACGGCGGTGACGCCGGTCAGCCGATGCGGGGCGAACTGACCGGCGTGGCCCACAGCGATCCCCGGGATCTCCAGGATGCCCCGACCCCGTATCGGGCCTGCGTTCATCGTCCCTGGACCCAAGCCTCTACCTCGGCGCGGGTGCGCGGGAAGTCGGCCGAGAGGTTCTCGACCCCATCTGCGGTGACGAGCACGTCGTCTTCGATGCGGACACCGTTGCCGCGGAATTCTTCGGGCAGGAGCAGGTCATCGGTCTTGAAGTACAACCCGGGCTCGATCGTGAAGACCATGCCGGGTTCGAGCACTGCATCGAGATACATCTCGGCCCGAGCCTGCGCACAGTCGTGGACGTCGAGTCCCAGGTGGTGGCTGGTTCCGTGCACCATCCACCGGCGGTGATGCTGGCCTTCCGGCGACAGCGACTGGGCCGCAGAGACCGGCAGGATGCCGAATTCTTCGAGACGGGCGGCGATGACCTCCATCGCCGCTCCGTGGATTTCGCGGAACTTGACCTCACGGTTGACGTGATCAGCGGCGACAGCGAAGGCCGCATCCGAAGCGTCGAGGACGGCATCGTAGATCTTCGCCTGGACCTCGGTGAAGGTTCCGGAAACCGGGAGAGTGCGGGTGATGTCGGCGGTGTAGAGGGAATCCGCCTCTGCGCCGGCATCGACGAGGACGAGATCCCCGGCCTGCACCGCACCGTCATTGCGGATCCAGTGCAAGGTGCAGGCGTGATTGCCTGCGGCCGCGATCGTGTCGTAGCCGATGCCGTTGCCATCGGAGCGGGCAGCGGTTTCGAATGCAGTCTCGATGATGCGTTCGCCGCGTCGATGGGCGAGTGCATCGGGCAGTGCGGCGACGACGTTGTCGAAGCCGGAGCGGGTGATGGCCACGGCTTCACGCAGAGCCTTCACCTCATGCTCGTCCTTGATCAGTCGCAGCTCGGACAGCAGCTGTGTCAGCTCGGCATCGCCAGCTTCGGAGATCTCGAGATCGGCCTGCACCTGGGTGCGGGCGACGTCGATGACAGAGTCGATGCGGGCATCGGCCTGGCGGACCAGTCGAACGGAGATCGCGCCGAGGTCTTTGGTGATCGCGTCGTCGACTGTGGCCGAGCTCTCGGTGGCGATACCTGTCATCGTCGACATCGCTTCGAGGTCGGCGCGGGGTCCGACCCAGTATTCGCCGTACCGGGAGTCGGAAAAGAACTCGACGGTGTCCGACCCTGCGCGGGGGCGGAAGTACAAGGTCACGTTGTGGGTGTCGTCCTCGGGCTCGAAGACGAGGACGGCGTCGGGCTCAGAGTCGGCCTCGAGTCCGGTCAGGTGGATGAATGCAGAGTGGGCGCGGAACCGGTAGTCGGTGTCGTTTGAGCGCACCTTGTGACCGCCGGCTGGGATGACGAGTCGTTCACCGGGGAAGGCCGCGGAGACCTGTGCCCGCCGTTCGGGAGTGAACCCGGCTGCGGCAAGAGCCTGAGCGTCTAGCGGCGTGCGGTCCCACCCCTCGGCGACGAAATCGCGGAATGCTTGCGAATTGGGGCGGTGGGAGCGGTTGTTGACGCGATCGTCGAGGGCCTGGGTCGTGTCGGTGCTATCTTCATTCTGGGCTGTCATGCTTCCATTCTAGGCTCTGCCTGCAGGCAGAGCCTGAACGAGGATGAGCTTCCTCGGTGACAGCGGATAGACTGGGTGCATGGTCATTGATCTCCATGTGCACACTGCGTTCTCGGACGGGACTCAAACCCCGTCCGAACTTATGTCCGAAGCGTCGATGGAAGGCATCGACGTGCTCGGCCTCACGGACCATGATTCCACCGCCGGGTGGGCGCCAGCGGAAGCTGCCGCCAGGGTCTACGGTCTGGGTCTGGTCCGGGGAATGGAGATCTCGTGTCGACACGAGGGAATCAGCGTGCACCTGCTGTCCTACCTCCACGACCCCTATGACACCGGTTTGGCCGCGGTGGTCGAGGAGACCCGACGCGCCCGGATTGATCGCACTCACCTCATCATCGATCGTCTCGCAGAGGACTACCCAATCGACATGGACGCGGTTCTCGCAGTCTCCGGTGAAGATGCGACGATCGGTCGACCTCATATCGCCGACGCTCTGGTCGCCGCCGGAATCGTCGAGTCGCGCACCGAAGCCTTCGGCTCGATCCTGTCCAGCCACGGCAAATACCATGTCAGTCTGCCGACGATCGATCCCATCACGGCCATCTCACTGATTCGAGAGGCCGGGGGAGTCTCCGTCTTCGCCCACCCGCGCGCCGCAATGCGCGGACTGGTCGTCCCCGATACGGCGATGGCCGAATTCATCGCCGTCGGTCTCGACGGTCTTGAGGTCGATCATCGAGACAACCCGCCGAACGAACGCGAGATCATGCGCAGGCTCGCGAACGAGCATGATCTCATCATCACCGGGTCGAGTGATTATCACGGCACTGGAAAGCCCAACCGGCTGGGTGAGCACGTGACGACGGACCACATGTTCGCAAAGCTCCTCGATCGTGCGAACTCCCGTCCTGGGGGAGTCGACTTCATTCAGGGCTGAGCACCGACCTCACCCGAGGATTCTGCGCAGGCGCAGCTTTCCCCACGCCAAGCTGAGTGCGTAGGACAAGACCGCGGTCAGGCCGAGATAGCCCACATACTGCACAACCAGCAGCAGGGGCGAGGCATCGACGACGAAGAGGCGCTCGAAGAAGAGCTCGAGGAAGAAGACATGGACGAGGAAAGCACCGAATGAGGCACCAGCCAGTTTCGTGAAGAACCGTTTCGTGCGCTCTCCCAGTTCGATGCGGGAGATGATGAGGATGACGCTGACCGCCAGTCCCACGATGAGCGGGTTGGCATTGGCAATCGGGTACGAATAGTCCGATTCCCAAAAGAAGACCCCAGCTGCGCAGACTCCGAAAGCGAGCACGAGGGTCCACCTGGGTGGTCGCAGATCCTTTGCATAGTGGATGAAGAATGCACCCATGCAGAAGTACACCACCTGGTAGGTCGCAAAACCCCACCTCCAGGCGTCCTGACTGGAACCGAGCTGCTCAAGCACGAACGGCGCCCAGACGCTCGAGCCGGCCAAGACGACGGCCAGGGCTGCGAGCTTCCACGGCCGCTGCCCGCGCCAGAACAGCACGAGAGTTCCGAAGACGAGGATGAGTGGGATATAAGCGTAGAGATACCAGAGGTGGAAGGCAGGACGGTCGGCTTCGAGGAAGGTTCTGACCAGGTCGTGTCGCACATCGACACTGTCAGTGTCGAAGAGATTGAAGCCGAGGATGAAGATGATCGACCACGCGAACAGCGGCACGAAATGACGGATGATGCGATCCCAAACTTTCGCGCCTGACCGCGGGGGTGCACCCACCAGGGTCGCCCAGCCGGCGATCATGAAGAACATCGGCACCGCCCACGGATTGACCGCCTCGGCGAGGTGGCCCAACAGCCAGGCGTGACTGCTCTCTTCGGCCTCACCGCGTCCGATGAGGACACCACCGGAATGTCCGACCATCACAGTCAGTCCGGCCAGGACCCGCATGACATCGACGTCGTGGCGGTGGCCTTGGGAAGCGAGGGGGAATTCCTGAGGCCGTGTCTGGGGGCGGATGCCATCCGGTGGTGGTGCTTCGAAGGACTCCGCATCCGGTGGGTGTGAACCGAACAAAACTCACTCGCGTTCATGCTAGACGACATAGGCTCAGCCATTGTCTGGGCACGAATTGAACGCAATATGAACGAGCGGCCCCGGCCGGTGTGGTCGGGGCCGCTCGTTCGGCTGTGACGTGCTTAGACGAAGTCCCTATTCCGCGGAGTTCTGGCCTTCGCTGGGGGCGCTTGACGTGCGTCCCACAGGCTTGCCGCCGCGGGTGCGTCGACGTTCACGGCTGCGGCGTGGCTTCTTCGGTGCTTCGTCGCCTGCGGAAGAACCGCTGCGGTTCGAGGAACCGCCTCGCCGCGATTCAGATTTCTTGGGACCTGTGTGGTCGTCGGAGCCTTCGGTCTGCTGCCTGCGCAGGCGCCCCTTCGTTCCCTTCGGAATGGAGAGGTCGGTGAAGAAGTGCGGTGAGGTCGAGTAGGTCTCGGCCGGTTCGTCATGGTCGATTCCGAGAGCCTTGTTGATCAGACGCCAGCGAGGCATGTCGTCCCAGTCGACCAGGGTCACGGCGATGCCCTTGTTGCCGGCACGACCGGTGCGGCCGATGCGGTGGACGTAGGTCTTCTCATCGTCAGGGCACTGGTAGTTCACGACGTGGGTGACATCGTCGATGTCGATTCCGCGGGCCGCAACATCGGTGGCCACGAGGACGTCGACCTGACCGTCGCGGAAGGACTTCAGTGCCTTCTCACGCTGGGCCTGGCCGAGGTCGCCGTGCAGGGGCTTGACCTGGAAGCCACGGTCGCCGAGTTCGGCGGCGAGCTTGTCTGCGGTGCGCTTGGTGCGGGTGAAGATGATGGTGCGTCCGCGTCCCTCGGCCTGCAGCATGCGGGCGACGAGTTCGCTCTTGTCCATGGAGTGGGCGCGGTAGACGAACTGTTGTGTGTTCTTGCCCAGCAGTGACAGGTCTTCGTTGTCGTGGGCGCGAATATGTGTCGGGCGGCTCATGTAGCGGCGGGCCAAGGTGATGACCGCGCCGGGCATGGTGGCGGAGAAGAGCATCGTCTGGCGGTGTGCGGGCACAGCGTTGATGATCTTCTCAACGTCGGGCAGGAACCCGAGGTCGAGCATCTCATCAGCCTCGTCGAGGACGACCGTGCGGACCTTGTGCAACCTAAGGACCTTGCGCCCGTAGAGGTCGAGGAGGCGGCCGGGAGTGCCGACGACGACATCGACACCCGATTTGAGCTTCTTGATCTGCGGGTCGAAGTCCATGCCGCCGTAAATGGTCATGATGTCGATGTCACGCTGAGTGGATGCGGTGACGAGGTCGGCAGCGACCTGCTTCGCGAGCTCACGTGTGGGGACGACAACGAGAGCCTGGGGGAGGCGTGTCTCACTCGAGTCGGACACCATCTCGGGCGTGTTCTCGGGATCGACCGGGGCAGACCCGTCTTCATTCTTGCCCATGACACGCTGGAGCAGAGGAATGCCGAAGCCCAGCGTCTTGCCGGTTCCGGTCTTCGCCTGTCCGATGATGTCGGCTCCGGACAGTGCCACCGGCAGTGTCATCGCCTGGATCGGGAAGGGGTGGGTGATGCCCTTGGCAGCCAGCGCGGCCACGATCGGTCCAGCAACTCCAAGTTCAGCGAAATCTGGTTCTGTCTCCGCCATGTTTCAAAACTCCTTTTAGCGCCTTCGCGCTCGTCATGGTCGTGAACCGGTACTCTTGAGTTATGCCCGATTCTGCCCCATTGGCCGGTAATAATGCTGCTACGCTCGCGCTTCTGGCGTTCGGCGAGCTGACCGCTTTCGAACGAATGGCCACCAACGCAACCACCGCTGTGCACATGGACGATAAAGTCACTTTGGCGCGGCTGGCCTCTCTGTCCTTTGCGAACTTCGAAGAGCTCTCGCAGCACATCAGTCGATTGGGCCAGGATGCGGTCGAGCTCTGTCAGCATTTCGAGCCGACCTTCTCCGTGCTGGCTGAACGGACTCGTCCTCGTGACTGGCACGAAAGTCTCATGAAGGGATTCGTCTTCGACGGAATCATGAATGACTTCTACCGCACGGCCGTGAATGAGCTCAGCGAACCCGGATACAGCCTGGCAATTACAATTCTCGATGATACACGTGCGACCGAATATGTGCGCAATCGTCTGACTGCAGACGTGGCTGCCGACACCCAGCTGGCCTCGCGTCTGGCGCTGTGGGGACGCAAGCTTGTGGCCGAGACCCTGGGGCGTGCACGCAACCTTCTCACCGACCCGTTTCTCGGCATCGACGAGGAATCGGTGGTGGCATCGATTCCTGCGGTGACGGCCAATCATTCGAAGCGGATGTCGGCTCTGGGACTCGTCGCCTGAGGCTCCGCGATTCCGGTACGTGAATAGGCTGGGGGCCCGGTGAGAAACCGGGCCCCCAGCCTATTCACGGGGAATTCACCGAGACGCGGTGTTCAGCCGTGCACGATGCTCTGCGCAGGCAGTCGTTCAGGCTCCGAAGCCGACGCGACGGGCAGTTTCCGTGCCGATCTCCACATAGGCCAAAGCCGATGCCGGGACGAAGACCTGGCGGCCCTTCTGGTCTGTGAAGGACAGCAGCGAATCGGCCTTGACGGATTCTTCCAAGCGTGCGGCCAGATCCTTCGGTGTCTCGTCGGAATCCATGACGATTTCGCGTGGTGACTGCTTGACGCCGATCTTGATTTCCATTGTGCTCCTTGTACAGGTCGTGGTGTGATTCGTGTTCAGCATAACGTCAGCGGAGACGTGTTTTCTTCCCTCATCAGGTCAGAGTTCCCAGTCACTTCGTAGTGAAGGACTGGAGTCCGCCCCAGCTCATCTGTGTGAGCAGGCTGACGGCGGTGTCGACGTCGATCTCCGGCGTCGTCTCAAGCTGTTTGACGACGACCTCGGCGGTGCCGATGAGCGTCCGGCACAGCATTCGAGCCTGGATGTCATCAAGATCGGTGTAGCTCTTCAGTGCAGACATGACACGGGAGGCGGTGCGTTCACGCAGGTTGCGGATTCGCTGCTGTGCCTCGGGTTCGTAGACATCTGAGTTGAAGAGGATGACGAATTCTTCGCGGTGGGAGACGACGAATTCGAAGTAGGAACGATATGTGGCACGGACCTTCTCATGGGGATCATCGGTCGATCCGATCGCGACATCGAGGGCCGTGTCGAGGTGCGCGGCGGAATCGTCGATGAGCGCCAGGTAGAGGTCTTGCTTCGATGCGAAGTGCTGGTAGAGGACAGGCTTTGAGACGCCAGCCGCCTCGGCGATCGTGTCCATTGAGGTGGTCCGGTATCCGCGGGTTGCGAAGACAGAACGTGCCACCCCCACCAACTGGTCACGGCGCTGTTCACGGGGCAATCTTTGTTGCGGACTCGACATCCCATCATGCTACGCGAAAACCTAGTCCGGGTCCCGGCAACGCGCTCGACCTCGGCCACATCGCCCTCATGTCCGTGGCTCGTGATGGAATACGAGTATGGATGAAGTGACTGAGGGAATCGGCGCGAAGCTGCTCGCGGGGGAGTCGGTAACGGTCGTGGGACGTCCCGGAACGGGCAAGACGACGATGCTCGAAACCGTCTACGCGCATCTGATGTCGGCGGTGAGTCCCGCATCGGTGCTGGTTCTCACGCCCAACCGTGATCATGCCGACGTGCTGCGCAACCGACTCGCAGTGCCAGCAGATGCAGTGTTGGCAGCGGCTCCTGCTCGAAGCATCTCATCGTTTGCCTACGGGATTGCCCGGGCGGCTCATACGACGCAGACCGGGGAAGACCTGGAGTTCATCTCGGGAGCGGACCAGGACGTGTTCCTCGCTGATCTTCTCGCCGGGCATGAGCACGGCTATGTTCGAGGCCCCGCCTGGCCGTCCGAGATCACCGCGGAGGTGAGATCGACTTCGGCATTTCGGACAGAGGTCCGTGACTTCCTCAACAGAATCATGGAATTCGATTTCGGTGTTCGGGTTCCGGCCCCGGCGGTCGATGGTGTGCCCGGTCAGGCTCCGGAATTCGTGTTCGACTTCGGTCGCAGCGTCCTTGATCGTGTGCTTGAAAGACACCACGATCCGCGGTGGGAGGCTGTGGCCCAGGTGCTCGACGAGTACCTCGACATCATGAGCATGCCCGGCTACGGAGGCACAGACTCTGCGACCGTCCTGGCGCGAGCGGCGTTCGAAGTCCTGCGCGAACCCGCCGAGGTGACCGCGGGCCGAGCCTGGACCTTCGCTCCCGATGTGGTTCCCACCGTTGTCTTAGCCGATGGAGTCCAAGATTTCCCCGCTGCGAGCTGGGGTTTGCTAGAGCAGCTGCGTGAGCGCGGGAGTGCTCTGGCGCTGTTCGGCAGTCCAGAAACCGTGACCGGACGCTTTCACGGGGCCGACGCCTCGATCATCGATCGCAGCGTTGCCGATGGGGACTTCACGACCGTGGTCCTCTCCGACGTGCAGGGCACGGGACCCGACATCATCGACGTCAGCGATGACTTCGGTCACCGCATCACCACACGGTGGGGTCTGCGCCATATGCCGCGGCCCACGGGGGATCCTGAGACCACAGACGACAGCTCGGCACCCGGTGACATGTCCCTCGACGCCGATGTCGACACACCCGATGGCGCGGACACTTCGTCCGTGAATGATGTGCCTGCGAGCGTGGAGACGCATGTGTTCGAGGGAGCAGCCTCGAGCTATCGGTACCTGGCGAGGCGAGTGACGGAGTTCGTCGACGCCGGCCATGCGTGGTCAGATGTGGCCGTGCTGTGTCGAAACACCTCGACTGCCCGAGTCGTGGCGAACGAATTGAGTGCCTCAGGCGTTGCGACCGCGAACATCATGCAGCCTCTCAGCATCGATCCCGCCACCGCACCGCTGCTCGAGCTGCTTTCGCACACACCAGACTTTGCTGACGACGAATCGATTGCGGCACAGGCTCTGGCCTTGGCCGGAAGCGTCTATGTTCGCCTCGACCCGGTTCAGATCAGACGATTCAAACGTGTGGTGAGGAAGAATTTTCCGGCACCGAACAGTTCGACGTCTCTGGCTCACGCACTGCGCAGCGAGGTCGACGACTCATCTCCAACCGGGCTGGCCACGATCGCTCGGATGCTGCGAGCAGCAGCTGAGGTGCGATCGGTCGACCCGCATCAGGCACTGTGGATGATCTGGTCAGCGTCGGGTGTGGCCGAGAGGTGGCAGTCGGAGGCGCTTCGAGACCCGGAGTCAGTGGCCAATTCCCACCTGGACTCGGTGCTGCGGTTGTTCACCTTAGCGGAGAAGATCTCCGACCGTGGAGGATTCACAGCACGTTCGTTCGCTGGGATCGTGGCCGAACAGGACATCGCGCAGGACTCCTTGGCTGCGCGGGCCGGCACGGATGATCACGTGCAGGTGGGCACCCCGTCGTCTCTGGCGCATCTGCGAGTGCCGCTGGTCATCATCGCCGAGGTGAACGAAGGGGTATGGCCCAACCCGAAGATTCGTGGCGGCATCCTCGGGCTCGACGATCTCAGCGCCGTGCTGGCAACCGGTGATACCGCGACCGGTGACCCGGGCTACCACTCCCATGCCAAACGGAAGAACCTGCGCGAAGAGGGCGAACTTTTCTACACGGCGCTGACTCGGGCCGAAGCACACATCATCGTCACCGCAATCTCTGATGCAGAGAGCAGCCCATCACCGTTCTTCGACGTCATGGCCGCACGAACAGAGAAGGGCACGGAGGATGCCGACAGCTACGCGATCACTCACGAAGACGAGCTCCTTCCCCTGTCGCTGGCAGAGATGGCTGCACACACTCGGGCACGCCTGCTGAGTGCCGCTGCAGACCCGGGACAGGAAGAAGCACCCGATGAAGAGGTGGAGGACTGGGCGCAGCTGCTGGCGGCGCTGACGGCCACCAGCTCTACGGTCGAACCACCCGAACAATGGCGTGAGACCGAAGACATCACCTCCTCAGAGCCTCTCTTCACCTCCGAGGACACAGTGCGAGTCTCACCATCGCAGGTCGAGTCCTTCACCGACTGCTCACTGCGCTGGTTCCTCACACGCAACGGAGGCGATAGGCCAGGGTCGATGGCCCAGAATCTGGGGACAATCATCCATGCCGCGGCGGAGAACTTCCCACGGGGGCCTGCCTCGGACATCCGGGAATACGTCGACCATGAATTTGCGACCCTCGAATTCGACGCGGAGTGGGAGCGGGATCGCGAACACTCTGTGGCGATGAAGATGGCCGACCGCCTCGGTGAATACATCAAGACCGCACCCGGTGAACCCATCGGAGTCGAAGCTCAGGTGTACGCCACCGGGGTGGATGACAAGGGCCAGGAATGGAAGGTCACCGGGCGCCTCGACCGACTCGAACAGATGCCCGAGGGCATCCGAATCGTCGACTTCAAAACCGGAAAGAACGTCGTCAAGGGTCAGGAGATGCCCCGCCACGCTCAGCTTGGTGTCTACCAGGAGGCGATCAACTCCGGAACCATCACCATCGGTGACGACCAGGTCATCGACGCTAAAGCGTATGGAGCGGAACTCGTGTTCCTGCGCCATTCCAAACAGACGACGAGAGAGCAGTCCGCGCTCGAGATCGACGAAGACCCGGGGTGGGCCCGAGACCTCATCAACGATGTCTCCGATCGTATGCGAGCTGCCGAATTCCCGGCCCGAGTCGAACCTCAGAAGTGTCTGAGCTGTCCTGTCCGCACCTCCTGCCCGGCAATCGGGCCACAGACGTTGGAAGAGTCCTGATGCGCTTCACTGCAGAACAACTGGCCCGCCTGACCGCCGCCGATCCCGGGCAGGCATTCCCACCGAGCGAAGAGCAGCGAATCATCATCGAAGCCGACCCGCAGCAATCGATGAAGGTCACTGCCGGCGCAGGTTCAGGCAAGACGACTGTGATCTCCCAACGCGTCGTATGGCTCGTGGCCAATGGCTTCGTGGCCCCCGAAGAGATCCTGGGGCTGACCTTCACTCGGAAGGCCGTGGGCGAACTGGGCGGTCGGATCAGAGTGCTCCTGGCCCGGCTGCGCCATAACCTCGGGCTGGGGGCGGAGATGAGCCTGCCTGGTCTCGACAACCCCACAGTGTCGACCTACAACTCCTATGCGGCTTCAATAGTCAGCGAGCACGGAGTCAGCATCGGCATCGAACCAGAGACGGTGCTGCTCGATGATGCCGCCGCCCATACGATCGCCGGTTCGATCGTCGACTCCACCTCAACAGACGAGATCCCCGGGGACTTCGCACGAGAGACGATGATCGCTGACATCATCTCGCTGGCAGCGGCGATGAATGACCATGGTCGCGACCTCGACGAAGTCACGGACTATCTCGACCAGTGTCTGCAGGCACTCGTCTCGAGCAAGGGCAAGCCCGTGGATCCCAACGGTCGTCGGGCCAAACTCGAGGCGAAGATCAAGACAGCGAAATTGGCCGACGCATACATGATGGCCAAACGTCGCAACCTGGCCATGGATTTCTCGGACCAGGTGCGGTTCGCTCAGCGCATCCTCGACGAAGTGCCGGCGGCCCGCAGCGCCGAACAGCAGCGGTGGTCGATCGTTCTCCTTGACGAATTCCAAGACACTTCGGTCGCACAGCTGAACCTGCTGCACGACTTGTTCCAATCCACCGCGGTGACCGCCGTGGGCGATCCCAGGCAAGCCATCTACGGTTGGCGCGGTGCCAGCGCCGACAACATGATCCGCTTCTCAGCAGACTTCGACAATGTGGAAGCACTGACTCTGAGCACCAGCTGGCGCAACGACCACACGATTCTCCAAGTCGCCAACCGGACAGCTGAGGGATTGGCCGGGAGCAGAGAAACGCCGTTGTCGGCTCGCGCAGGAGCAGGAGACGGTGGCGTGGCCATCGACATCAGTTCGGGAGCACACGATCCGGATTTCCTCACTGTCGGACTCAGGTCACTGACACAGTGGGTCGCCACCGTTCCCGCAGGGTCATCCATCGCGGTTCTGTGCCGCAAACGCGCCCATTTCGCACCGGTTGCCGCGGCATTGGAAGCTGCCGGCTACGCCGTTCACGTCCACGGCTCATCGGGTCTCCTGAGCGACCCCTTCGTCGCCGACCTGCGGGCAGTGCTCACGGCCGCCGTCGACCCGATGGCCGGTGACAGTCTGATGCGGCTGATCAGCGGACGTCTGCTGGGACTCGGTGCCACAGACATCGCCGCTCTGCAGACATTCACCCGGAAGCAGAACGATTCGCGACTGGCCGAGTTCATAGGCGAGAGTCCTGACGGTGCTGGAGTCGTGCCCGAATCCATCGACCAGCCGACCATCGTCGAAGGCCTTGACGAACTCATCGACCTCTCTGACACGCTCGACGGGTCGGCACGCAACGCTGGCGCACGGTCAATGGTGAACAACTTCCGCAATTCCGGTCTGAGCACGACCGCACTCGACCGCCTGGTGAGGTTGGCACGGGCTCTGCGCCATGTCCGTTCCGGTTCGGGGACCATCGCGACCATCATTCGTACCGCGATGACTGAAACCGGCGTCGACTCAGACATCTGGGGACTGAGTGACTCTCTGCGCAACCTCCACCGCTCTGCGATCGACTCCTTCCTGTCCGCTGCAAGCCAGTACTCGGCAACCGACGATCAGCCGTCCGTGCCGGGCTTCCTCGAATGGCTGACCCTGATGGAGGCGAAGGATGCGCTGAGCGTGGCCGAGCCGAATTCAGCCTCCGACGCGATCGACATCATGACGGTCCACGCCTCGAAGGGACTCGAGTTCGACGCAGTCGCTGTGCCGTCGTTGGTAGTCAAGGACTTCCCGACGGAACCGCGAGACAAAGAAGGGTGGATGGACAGAACAGCACTTCCGTACCCACTGCGAGGCGACCGCGCTCATCTGGTCGACTATGATCTTCGCACCGCCGACTTCGACACGAAGAAGGCACTCGATGAATGGGTCAGCGAATTCATCAAACCAGCCATCGCGGATGCGCACGAGGAAGAGGAACGACGCCTTGCCTACGTGGCATTCACCCGCGCCAAGCACTACCTGTGGTTGGGTGCGGAGCTGATGGGCGCCAGAGCCAACCCAGACGAACCGTCCCCGTTCCTGACCGAGGCGATCGAGGTACTGGAGCGCAATGTCGACATGCCAGAACCCGCCGAGGAATCTGCTGAGGACCGTATCGAAACAAGCATCTGGCCCGTGCCCCGGACTGACCGCGTGTCCACAGCCAGGCGAGCGGCAGACTGGGTCAGCTCCGCTGCCCCGGCCGGCCTGGATGAGTTGGGGCAGAAGCCGGGCTTGGTGGGCCGATATGCGCGACAGGCGCTGCGGATCAGCAGTCGCCAAGGCGCAGGCACCACCGGAAGCGTGCCGGATCGACTCTCGGCGACAGCACTCGTCTCGTGGCGCAGAGACCCCCAACAATTCATCACTCAGACATTGCGCCCGATCCCGAATCCCCCGAGCCGAGCCGCAGAGATCGGAACCACTTTCCACTCCTGGGTCGAGCAGCATTTCGGACAGGCGAGCATCGACATCGACGACGAACAACAGGTCCAGGCCATCGACAAAGCGACGATCGAACGTCTGCAGCAGACATTCATCGGCTCCGAATTCGCGAGCAGGCATGCCGATCACATCGAGATGTCATTCGAACTCGTCCTCGGCCGGTTCAGAGTCCCTGGCAAGATCGACGCGGTCTTCATCACAGGCGATCACGCTGAGGTCGTTGATTGGAAGACGTCCAAACAGCCGGACGAGCAGACTCTGGAGGTCATGAAATGGCAACTGGCTCTCTACCGGTTCGCCATTCAGCGGGTCCATCCCGAGATCACCGAGGTGACGGGGACCTTCTACTTCGTCGGCAGCGACGACATCGTGCGGTTCACCCAGCTGCCGGAGGAAGCCGACATCATTGCGTGGTTGGAGGCCAACGACAGCACGTGAGGCAGGAACAGCTCAGTTTGAGGGGCGAGGAATTCCCTCGGTCGGTTCACCGTCGTCCGATGCGGCATCCTTGTCGATGATGTCTTCAGTCTCCGACTCGGGCTCTTCGGGCGGCACAGCCTCCGTGTGAACTGGGTCGTGGACCGTGTCTGCGGCTGCTGGTTCCGGGGGAGTGGCAGCAGGCTGGGCATCGTCTTTGGCGAACAGGACATCGTTGAACGAGGACAGAAGTTCACCTGCGTCCTGAATTGCCTCCTCATCGCCGGAATCTACTGCTTCGAGCAACCAGTCGAGAACGGCGAATTCGGCCAACAGCTCGGCACGGGTGATGACATGTTCGTCGGCCCGTGGTCGGGAGTTTCTGTACTCGCTGAAGAAGGACGGCACAGCAGCAGGATCGATCAGCGCCGAGGCTGCAGCCAAATCGATGGCAGGGTCTGAGACCCGCATACGCTCGATTCCCGACAGCGCGAGTACGCGTTCCTGATCGGTGTAGACACTGGTTTCGTCGATCGCACCGTGGATGGGGGTGGCGAGGAAGCGCCAGAGAGAGACCTTCTCAAACTCCTCTTCCCAATGCTGGAGCAGATCAGCTGGCACCCGACCTGTGGCCGCGGCCTGGTCGAGCCTCTCGAGGATCTGAAACTGGAACCGTGAAGGGTCCTCGACGGGGAAACCCGCCTCGGAAATCGATTCTGGTGCTGCCGAATGTACGGTGGCGAGAGCTTGTGCCAAGGAACTAGCTCGAGCGACGTCTGCAATGGCCTGATCACCGACAGGGGCACCAGGCAGGGGGTCGATCAGAGTCACAGTGATCGGTGCAGACGTGTCGAAGTATGCAGGCTCAACCTCGGTGATGGCGCGCAGATGAGGCCAGACGAATCCGGCATGCGGATACATCATGTCGTAGATTCGAGCTGCTTCGGCAGCCGAACCGGTGTCTGCTGACCGATCGAGGCTTGTCTGTGCTGTCGCCACCAACTGCTGCTGACCATCGTCGAGCAGAACTCTGATTCCCAGTCCCAACGACGGTAGGGGGACCCATTCCGTCGGGGAAAAGTCGTCGAGCATCGTTGCCGCGACAGCTGCCAACTTGAGCGCCTTGGTATTCACCCTCCCCAATCTACCGTCTGGCACAGCCGGAGACAGAAGATTTGGGTGTTGAGCGTGTCAGCACCCACACTTCTCGCGTCAGGACCCTGAGTTATCGTGGAGGACATGAAGCCACTGCCACCCGTGAAGCCGATCAGTCTGGCCCGTCATGGAATCGATCGCGACCATCTTTCTCGTGGCCAAGACGGTGACCTGGAAAAACTGTGGGCCAGCGGAGCAAAACCCGTGTTCGAACATCGTGGTTCACTCCTCGTTGCGTCGGGGGGTCTGTTCATCAGTGATCCAGATTTGGTGCCGGGAGGCCAAACCGAGATCTATCTCGGTCGCGATGGTGAAGGACACCAGTACATCGGAGTCTCTCTCGATGATTCCGGCCGCAGTCAACTCGATACGTCGCTGGCGACGTCGCGGGCACGCGACGCCACAGACCTGCTGACCGCACCGGGAGAGGGCATCGACAGCGCCGAGCCGGTCTGGTTGCCCCTGCGCCAATTGGCAGAATCGCTCGACGACGTGCAGGTGTCCCTGGCTTGTGAGATCGTGAGCCTGGGCAATTGGCACAGAGCCCACCAGTTCTCGCCCCGCACCGGACGGCCCACCCGACCAACTATGGGCGGCTGGGTGAGATCGGACCCCGAGAATGACAGCGAACATTTCCCCCGCACTGACCCAGCCGTCATCGTCCTCATCATCAACACAGATGAGGACGGGGTCGAAAGAGTGCTGCTGGGCAACAACGCGGCCTGGGAGGCCGACCGCTTCTCCCTGCTGGCTGGTTTCGTCGAACCCGGTGAGACCCTTGAACGCGCTGTCATTCGCGAAGTGTTCGAAGAAGCTCATGTCGAAGTGAGGAATCCGCAGTACCTCGGATCCCAACCCTGGCCGTTTCCGTGTTCACTGATGCTCGGCTTCTCAGCTGAAGCCCCAAGCCTCGAATTCGCTGCCGATGAGGCAGAGATCGCCACACTGACATGGTTCACCCGGGAAGAGCTGCACGCAGCCATCGAAAGCGGCACGGTCCGAGCCCCCGGACTCGTATCGATCGCCGGGCAGGTCCTTTGCAGCTGGTTGGACAACATTTGAATGCTCAGGCCGCAGCACTGCTCGATGCCCTCGACGACGAGCAGAAGGAGGTCGCCACCCAATTCTCTACACCGGTGATCGTTCTGGCAGGCGCCGGGACAGGCAAGACCCGTGCGATGACCCATCGTATCGCCTACGGCATCGCCACCGAGGTGTTCCCTCCTAACCATGTTCTGGCCCTGACCTTCACGGCCAAGGCCGCAGGGGAGATGCGTTCGCGCCTGCGTGACCTCGGTGTACCCGCGGTCCAGGCCCGGACCTTTCACTCCGCTGCTCTGCGCCAGCTGCGCTTCTTCTGGGATCGCTTCGCAACAGGTGACTTCCCCCGAATCATTGACAACAAAGCCGGAATCCTGGGGTCAGTGCTGCAGGGAATGGGCATCGAGACCAGCCGGGAATTGAATCGGGACGTGGCCTCCGAGCTCGAATTCGCTGCCGCGTCGCTCCTCGGGGTCGACGACTATGCCACCCACGCCGCTACGCGCGATCTTCCCGGCACATTGAGTGTTGAGGACATGGTGCGCATCTTCGAGGCGTACAGTGAAGCGAAGACACGCGGGCGTCTCATGGACTTCGAAGACGTTCTGCTTGTTCTGGACGGAGTCCTCGCCGAGTATCCCGCAATCGCAGCAGACATTCGCGATCAGTACCGACACTTCGTCGTCGATGAGTTTCAGGACGTTTCGCCCCTCCAATACGATGTCCTCTCGCGCTGGCTGGGGCCACGGGACAACCTCTGCGTCGTCGGTGACCCGGCCCAGACGATCTATTCGTTCGCCGGAGCAGATTCTTCACTGCTGGGGACACTCGATGCCTCATTGCCCACGTCGACGACGATCCAACTGGTTCGCAACTATCGGTCATCGAAGGCGATTGTGTCCACGGCGAATAACCTGCTTCGCCACACATCGCGGACCGCATTGACCTTGCGCACCGACAACCCTGAAGGCCAAGCGCCGGTCATGACTGAGTACCCGACCGATGATGCTGAAGCCGTTGGGGTCGTCAAGGCCATCTCCGCCGAGGTTAATGCCGGTCGTCGTCCGCGCAACATCGCAGTTCTGTTCCGCACGAATGGTCAGAGTCCCGCCTACGAGCAGGCTCTGGCCGCAGCCGGAATCCCGTATGTTCTGCGCGGAGGAGAACGGTACTTCGCGCGTAAGGAAGTCAAAGAAGCCATTCTTATGCTCAAGGCGGCCCGTGCCACCTCAAGTGGCAGATCCCTGCCTGAGGTCGTCGCCGAGGTGCTGGTGTCCCTGGGATACTCGACCAAACCGCCTGCCGCAGGTGCAAGTCGACAGAAATGGGAATCGCTGAAGGCTCTGGTTGATCTGGCGGGGACGCTCCAAGCAGGATCTGAACTGCCGGTGCCTCTAGAAACTTTTCTCGCTGATCTCAGCGATCGCGCCGAACACCAATTCGCTCCCGATATCGAAGGCGTCACCCTGGCCTCGTTCCACGCCGCAAAGGGCCTCGAATGGGACAGTGTGCACCTCGTCGGACTCAGTGAGGGCCTGTTGCCCATCAGCTACGCCCAGACGCCGCGAACGGTCGCTGAGGAGCGTCGCCTATTCTATGTGGCGCTGACCCGTGCGGGCAGAGATCTCAGCTTGAGCTGGTCACAGTCACGCCATGATTCCAGGCAGCGACCGCGTAAGCCGTCCCGATTCCTCAGCGAGCTCGGTCGCATTGATCCATCTGCAGGTCACGGCCGTCGCACTTCGACCACGGTGGCGATGAACCGTTGTCGATCATGCGGCAAGGTGCTCGTCTCCCAAGTCGACCGGGCCCTGTCACGGTGTGCCGACTGCCCACCCGACATCGACCTCGAACTCCTTGACCGACTGCGCCGGTGGCGGGCACGCGTCGGTTTGGAACAGGGTCTGCCTCCCTACCTCGTTCTCACCGACACATCCATCTCTGCGATTGCAGAGATCAGGCCCCAGGACATGACTGCATTGGCGAAGATCCCAGGTGTCGGAGCCACCAAACTCGAACTCTACGGGTCAGGACTATTGAGCCTGCTCGTCGATTAGGTCGAAGTGCGGTACAGATACTCGACATTGGCAGCGGGGATGGAAAGCCAGACTCTCGTCCGTGCCGATCCCTGTGGCCAGTGAGACGTTTCTATTCACCGGTTCTGTATCGGGCTGCAACAGCGATCGTCTGAGGACCTGGACGACGTTGAGTGCGCCGAGCACACGTGACAGGGGATCGCTGAGACTTTCTCTGTCGGGGAGTGCTCGAACGTGGGAATACTGGTCCAACCAGGAATCATCGGCGTCCTTCTTCCTCAGGCACGCACAGACGGCGCACGGTGTCGTTCCCGGACGGATGAGGCCAGTGACCTCGAGAGAATACTCCCCGATCACCACCTGGCAATAGGGAACTTCGTGATCTGTGAGCCAAGTTGCGACGTGTATATCCGGGACGAGGTAGGACGTCGTGATCACCAGCGGTGAGGACATTAGATCGAGCTCCTCGACGCGGCGCTGCTCTGCGATGGCGAATCCGGAGGCTGAGAGATACTGCTCGGTGACTGCTCGCAGCGGGCCCAGCACCACGATCGGCGAATCGCCGAGGAGCCTCGACACACGATCGGGGGAGAGGGCGAAGATCTGTGCAGTCGCCAACAGCGGCGAACTCTTCGTCACCAGCACGGCATCGGAATCGTCGGGAACCAGCACTCCTGCTTCGTCGAGCAAGGTGATCAACGAACTCGCCCGGCCCAGGTCGGCACCGAGATCCTGTGCCCGCGAATAGTACTGGGCCGAACCGACACCCATTCGGAGTTCCTCGACGAGGGTGACATCTGCGGGCAGGAGACCGTCGATGAGGACAGGATCATCGACGCCGAACTGCACACACGATGGCGACCGCCACGTGATCGGCACACTGGGAAAAATCCGGAACATGTCTCCACCTCACCTCGAACCCTTCGGACTTCCACAGTAGTGAAGGTGGAGAGCATCCGCCATGGACGAGATGGAACTGTGGAAAACCCTGTGGAAAACAGTCGAGGGCAAGCCGGAAAATGCATCCCGACGTGCCCTCAACCGCTTTGTGCCCCAGGCGCTCGCGGAGACTCGTGCAGCTTCCCCTTCCGCACGCATCTCCGGGTTTTCCGGGGTCAATCATAGAACCTATTCTGCATTTTCCGCCCCGTCAATGTCGGTTCATGCACAGACCAGTCAACAGAGTGTGGATAACCTGTGGATATGTCGCCCTGAGTTGTGGAGAAAAGGTACCTTGAATGATTGAATATGGGACTCCGGGGAGAGCGAAACCGTAGGTCACTTCCGCATACAGCGGTCTCCATGGATGATTCGGCCTGTGGACAGCCCCACGGGGCTGTCGAAATGACGATACTCAGGAAACTCACAAGTAGAGACAGGTGATTCGACGGCTGACGAATTTCCTATGATGGGTCTGTGGCAACTCTACACAGATGGACCGAAGAAGATGTGCTGCGGGCTATCGCCCGTGGGGAGATCGAAGTGCGTCGCTCCGCGCGCCGCAAGAAGACCATTTCGGTTTCGAAGGAAGTCGATACCTACGTTCTCAGCACGCCTGTGCGATACAGCGTGGAACACAACATTCGCTCGTTGACCGATCTGTTCAATCGCCTCGCGGCCAGGGACCATTCTTCGGCGTCGGACCTCGTCGCTGTGGCAGATGAGATGAACGCCCGCTATTTCGATGGGCGTCTGCGTCCGCAGTCGATCAGGTGGGTGACAAATCAGAACATCAGTCGGTGGGCATCGACGACGACCTCGTCAGGAGACATCAGGGTCTCCCACCGTCTGCAGGCCGTGCCTCGTTGGGTGCTGGAGACCGTCATCGTCCATGAGCTAGCTCATCTGCAGGTCGGACCGCACAACAAGGCATTCCATGAGTTGGCGGACAGGCACCCCCGTCAGGCAGAGGCGAAGCTCTATCTAGAGGGCTTCAGTGCAGGAGAGCAATTCAGTCGTGGCGGCGGTCGCTGACCTGTCGTGCTTCCACACCTGCCCGATAGAGTTCCGGCAGTCGCACAATGAGGTCGGGCATCAACGCGGTCGGCAGGGCAGTGAGAGGGAACCACTTCACTGCCAGAGACTCGTCGGAGACGACTGGAACCTGGTCCACAGACGCGATAGCGGCGAACACCACGTCGAAGTGACGTTCGCACGCACCGAAGGAGGCCGAGAGATCATGCACATGGAGATCGATCGGGGCGGGGGAGAACCAGGTCAGCCGACTCAGTCCGCTCTCCTCCATGGCCTCTCTGCGGGCCGCAGAACGCAGACTGTCGTCTTCGGCCTCGAGGTGACCCCCGAACTGACCCCAGAGACCGGCCTTGCGGTGGTGGTTGAGGAGCACGGACTCCGTGTCCGGGTCGAAGACGAGGCAACTGGCAGTGACATGCTCAGCACCAGCCTCGCGTTGCAGCGCTGAGGCGCCGACGGCGGTGAAGAGGCGCTCGAAATCGAGCGTGAAATCAGACGGTGCCGACGTGGCGCCGACCTCGGCACGGGCGGTCTCGAGATGGATCATTCAGCTCTCACTGCGGCCGCCAGTCTCATCACCCTCGTCTGACCCATCGTCGGTGTCGGAGCTCGAGCTGGTGTCGGAGTCAGAACTAGCGTCGGATCCGGCGTTGTTCTGCGGTTCCGAGTCCCCGCTGGTTTCGGTACCTTCAATACCTTCGGCGAGAATACGGTTCAAGGCCTCGTCAAGAGTCGATTCGCTGGTCCATTCGGCATTTCGACGTTCGGAGTATCCCAACGGATCGTCGAGATCCTGTGTTGTGGGCAGAAGGTCGGGGTGTGAGAACACCTTGTCTCTGGCCTCTGTGCCTCCCTGCGTCTCGAGGTATCCGAACAGCGCCGCAGCATCACGCAGACGCCGTGGATTGAATTGCAGGCCGACCAAGGTTGAGAACGTCTTCTCAGCAGGGCCCGCGGTGGCTCGACGGCGGCGCAGAGCCTCACGGATCTGGTCGCGTCCCGGAAGATGAGCACATGCGGAGTAGACGACGACGTCGACCCATCCCGCGATGACCGCGAGGAGGTTCTCCAGATTCGTCAGTGCCTTCTTCTGATCCTCGGTCGTCGGGGGATTGAACAGTCCCTGGCGGATATTGTCACTGAGGTCGGAAATGTTGGATGGATCGATCTGTGAGGCCATGTCCTCGATCTGTGAGGTATCGACCTTCAGACCCTGCGCATAGCGTGTCAACGCAGCTTCTACCTGTGCACTGAGCCACGGGGCCCGTTCGAACAGTGCAAGATGTGCGAGCTCTTGGGCGGCCAGGTAGATCCGGACTTCCGAAGCGTCAACGTCGATCTCAGACGCGAACTTCTCCACGTTGGTCTCCACGAGCACTGCACTGTCCTGCGGCAATAGGGGCAGTCCCACCTCGGTGCCGGTCAGCACGCTCTCCGACAACGCGCCCACGGCCTGACCGATCTGCATTGCGAACATCGAATCGCTCATCGAGCCGAACATCGAAGAGGCACCTGCGAGGATGCCCTTCATCTCTGCCGGCATCTGAGTCTCCAGTGCCCCTGTCAGGGCAGTGGACATGTTCTCCTTGATCGGGAGCACGAATTTCTGCCACCCGGGCATGGTCTCGCTGACCCAGTCCTCGCGGGTGAGTGTGCGGGCTGCTCGGTTGGCCACGGAGAACTCGGTGGCTTCGGCGAGCCAGAGTTCGGCAAGTCGGAAGGCGTCTGTGGTTGCCTTAGCAGATTCCTCGCCCACAGCGGGGTCAGGAGTCGGGATCGCCTTCTTCGCGATCTGCGTCGCCTGCGCCTGAGAGTCGGCGCCCTGCCCGAAGAGACCTTGCATCTGATTCATGATCGTCGACATCATCGCGGGATCGATCTGGAAACCCTGCGGACCGGCGTTGCCGTCCTTGTCTTCGCCCTGACCGGCCCCGGGACCGTTGGCTCCGAAGAGCATTCCGAAGATCTGCTCGAACGGATTCTGTTCGTTGTTATTGTCATCGCTCATTTTCTCAATGCCCCCAAGAATCGGTTTGTCCTATACGTTAACGGTTCCGGATGTGGGAAGCTTCCCAATTCCGGGAGGTTTCGGAGGATGTTCGCACCGGGCGAAAGGAGTCTGTGAAACTCACGGTCAGGTTTCAACTAGACTGGTCGGGCGGTGCAGCGAAAGGAACACATGACAGCTAATACTCCTCGGGCCGTGCCGGTGCCCGAAGCACCGACGCGTGGCAACGCTCGCCGACGCGCCCCACGTCTGACCACGACTTCAGGGGTCATGACCTATCTCCTCATCGCTCTGGCAGTTCTGCTGCCGGTGCCATACATGTTGCAGCTGCCCGGCCCGGTCTTCAACACCCTCGGTGACTATCAGGGCAAACCCATGATCCACGTCACCGGCGCCAAAACCTACCCGACCGATGGTCGCATCGACATGCTCACGGTGGCTGTTAGCGGCGGCCCGGGTCGTGACACCTATGCTTCGCAGGCCCTCGGCGCTCTGCTCCACGGCAAGGAAACAGTCATCCCCACCGAGGCCTACTACCCACTCGACACGACGAGGGAAGACGTGGCGGCCACCAACGCGGTGGAGATGTCATCCAGTCAGGATGTGGCCGTTGCGGCCGCAATGGGACAGCTGGACAAGCCGTACGAGGTTCATCTTCTCGTCGGCGACGTAGTTCCCGACTCTCCCGCCGAGGCGAAACTGCGCAAGGACGATCGGATCATGTCCGTCAACGGCAAAAAGTTGGGTTCCGACCCTGCAGCCGCACAGATCATGAGCGAGACGGTACAGTCCTCTGACTCGGTTGACCTCGTCGTCGAACGCGGGGGTAAGAAGATCGACGTCGCGCTGAAACCTGAGCCGATCGATGGTCGCAAAGCCATCGGCATCAGTATGAAACAGGACTTCAAATTCCCCGTAGACGTGGCATTCAATGTTGAGGGTATCGGCGGCCCATCTGCCGGCACCATGTTCGCATTGGCGATCATCGACGAACTCACACCCGGGGCGATGACCGGTGGTAAGCATGTGGCAGGAACCGGCGAGATCGATCCTGCAGGAAAAGTGGGCCCCATCGGTGGTGCCCGACAGAAGGTAGCGGCCTCGACTGAGCAGGGGGCGAAACTCTTCCTTTCCCCCGCAGACAACTGCGCAGAAGTCATCGAGGCTGCCGATCAATCCAAAATCACGGTGGCGCGAATCGATAATCTCGATGATGCGCAGAACGCCGTGGAACATTACGCAGCTGGAGACACTTCAGATCTGAAGAAGTGTCCGGCCAGCGGCGCCGACAACAACGAGAAAGGGCAGTAGTGAGCTCTCCGTCCTCACCCACCTCCGCACGAATGCCGACGAACCGGCCCAGACGTTCGCCTCTGCTGCTCACTCTTGTGTCAGTGGCGATTCTGCTCGTCGCTTTCATCGCGTTCACACAGGTGTACACCGAAGTTCTGTGGTTCAAGCAGATCGATGCTTCACAGGTTTTCCGCACCATGTGGTTCACCCGCGGACTCACCTTCCTCGCCGGATTCGTCATCATGGCGGTCCCGGTGTGGCTGAGCCTGCATCTGGCCTTCAGCAATCGCCCGGTGTATGCGCCGACAACCCCGCGCCAGGAGAACCTCGATCGGTACCGTGAAGCAATCGAGCCGCTTCGGAAGGTCGCGACCTTCGCGATCCCAGCGGTCGTCGGCCTGCTCAGCGGAATCACCGCCTCGGCGCACTGGAACACCGTCTTGCAGTGGATGAATTCGACCTCGTTCGGCTCGCAGGATGCCCAGTTCGGGATGGACAAGTCGTTCTTCGTCTTCGTCCTGCCCGGCCTGCGATTGATCGGGGACCAGGTGGGGATGGCGGTGCTGCTGTCGCTCATCGCTGCACTCGTCGGACATTATCTCTTCGGCGGTATCCGCCCGGGAGAGCAGAAGGGCGTCATCCTGACGAAGACCGCCCAGTGGCAGCTGGGAATCACCGTTGCCGCCCTGGTCCTCGTTCAGGCAGGCCGTCTCTGGCTTGCCCGGTACGAACGACTGACTTCGACGGGTGGCATTGTTCCCGGAGTGACCTTCACCGATGACAGGGCGGCACTTCCGGCCATGGCCATAGTCGCGATCGCAGCGGTGCTTGTGGCGTTGCTGTTCGTCTATACGGCGTGGAAGGGAAACTGGCGGATCTCGCTCATTGCGACCGCCACACTCATCGTCCTCGGTGGCATTTCGATCATCGCCTATCCCGCGATGGTTCAGCAGTTCCAAGTCGCTCCGTCCCAGCAGAGCCTGGAATCTGAATACATTCAGCACAACATCGATGCGACCCGTGACGCCTTCGACTTCGATGACGTGGATGTCACTCCCTACGAACCGAGCACCAGTGGTGAGAAAGGTGCATTGCGCGAAGACGCTGAGACTGCTGCATCGATTCGTCTCCTCGACCCCAACTTGGTATCGGACACGTTCCGCCAGCTCCAGCAGGTCAGGCCCTACTACTCCTTCCCCGAACAGCTCGACGTCGATCGCTACAACATCGACGGTGAGAAGCGCGACACCGTGATCGCGGTGCGTGAATTGGCTCCGGACTCGGTGAACAACCAGAGCTGGTACAACCGTGCAATCGTCTACACGCACGGGTTCGGTGTTGTCGCCGCCAACGGCAATCAGCGTAACCCCGATGGTGAACCGGTGTTCATGGAATCCGACATTCCGCCCAAGGGAGAGTTCCCGAAATACGAACCGCGCGTGTACTTCGGTGAGGATTCACCGGACTACTCGATCGTCGGCGGCGAGAAGGACACAACTCCTCGAGAGCTGGACTACCCGTCCGATGAGGATAGTGGTTCGGGCCAGGTGAACAACACGTTCACCGGTGACGGCGGGCCATCCGTGGGTGGACTCTTCAACCGTCTCGCCTACGCTCTGAAATATCAGGACGAGCAGATCCTGCTCTCCGACGCGGTCAACGAGAAGTCCCAGATCCTCTACGAACGCCATCCGCGTGAACGCGTGCAGAAGCTGGCACCGTTCCTCAAGATCGATGGAGACCCGTACCCGGCTATCGTCGACGGCAAGATCAAGTGGATCCTTGACGGCTACACAACAGCAAAGGACTACCCGTATTCGACGCCTCAGCCGCTGCAGGAGGCCACCGAGGATTCGGTGACGGCAACTGCGCCCAACTCCGTGGCGACACTTCCGGATGAAGAGGTCAACTACATTCGGAACTCGGTGAAGATCACTGTCGATGCCTATGACGGCAAGGTCGACATGTTCCAGTGGGACAAGAAGGATCCTGTTCTCAAGACGTGGATGAAGATCTTCCCGGATCTCATCAAACCCTCGTCCGAGATGTCGGGCGACCTGATGAACCACGTGCGATATCCGGAAGACCTGTTCAAAGTGCAGCGTGATCTGCTCACGAAGTACCACGTGACTTCGGCCAGCGAGTTCTACACCGGCCAGGACTTCTGGACGCTGCCGACGGATCCGACGAAGAAGGCCAACAGCGGTCTGACTCAGCCTCCGTTCTACATGACCCTGCAGATGCCGGGCCAGAAGTCCCCGTCGTTCTCTCTGACGAGCTCCTATATTCCTGCACGCTCCTCTGAGGGGCAGGCACGGAACAACTTGACCGGCTTCCTGTCAGCAGATGCCGATGCCGGCGGTTCCAAGGGAGAGGTTGCAGAAGGATACGGCAAGCTCAGGCTTCTGCAGCTGCCGCGTAACACGACGGTGCCCGGACCAGGTCAGGCTCAGAACAACTTCAATACTGCCCCGGATGTTCAGCGCAGCCTGAACCTGCTTCGTCAGGGTGAGTCTGAAGTCCAGAACGGCAACCTGCTCACATTGCCCGTCGGCGGCGGTCTGCTCTACGTGCAGCCCGTCTACGTACGGTCCGCAGGCGACACGTCCTACCCACTGCTCCAGCACGTACTGGTGGCATTCGGCGAGGACATCGGATTCGCTCCGACCCTGGACGAAGCCCTCGACCAGGTCTTCGGCGGCGACTCAGGTGCCAAGGCCGGCGACGCGGGTACCGAGGACAGCGGTGCAGCAGGCAAGTCGGGCGGGTCCAAGAGCGACGACGATTCCGGCTCCAAGCCTGATGACAAGAATCTCAACGATGCGCTTGAGAAGGCTAAGAAGGCTATGGAGGATTCCGACGCAGCCCTCAAGGAGGGTGACTTCGAGAAGTATGGAAAGGCGCAGGATCGTCTGAAGAATGCGATTGAAGATGCGGTAGCAGCCGATCCTTCTCTCGCCGAGGATGGTTCGAAGGACGGAGCGTCAGCTCCGGCCAGTGCCCCTGCCGATAAGGGCGGGGACAACTGACACCCGCGCCGGTCGACGTTGAATGAGTCAGGCCCCTGGGATCCGAACGGATCCCAGGGGCCTGACTCATGTGCCGGGGCCGACATGCGGGCCGCCCCTTTCAGGGAGGCGACGGCTTAGTCGGGTCAGTCTGTCAGGTATCCATCGAGGTCATCGACGATCTGTTTCGCCCCGATTGGCCCCAACCCGAGGAACCAGACGTCGTCTTCGACTCGGAAGGCTCTGTCGTCCTCTACTGCCTTTATCCCCGACCATTGGCTGCCGGAGACTGCTGCGGTCTCACCGGTGGCCTCAGGGTCGCCATAACTGGTGTAGAAGACGTAGTCTCCACCAGCCTGGTCCAGATTCTCCGGAGAGATCTCGACCGCGAGCTCAGCAACGTCCTGTGCTTCAGGACGGGCGAGCCCGGCATCGTCGAGGATGACGCCGATGAGGGACTTGTTGCCGTAGAGCCGCAACCTGTCGGGCATGAATCGCACGAGTGAGATAGTCGGCTCGCCCTCGACCGTCTCGTCGAGTTCGTCGGTGGCCTTCGCATATTCATTGAGCACGTCTGTGGCTTCATTCTCCATGCCCAGCGCCTCGCCGACGAGCATGAAGTTCTCCTTCCACGGGAACCCCGGCCGAATCGAGAACACCGTGGGTGCGATTGATTCGAGTTCGTCGTGGAGCGTGTCGGCACGCAGTTGGCTGCCCAGAATGAGATCCGGCTCAAGCTCGGCAATCGCCTCGAGATCGAGTTCGTTGATCGTGCCCACCGTGTCGACGTTTTTGACCTGATCGTCCAGGTAGGAGGGCACCGGGTGAGCTCCCTCGGTGGTGACCATACCGACGGGAGTGATGCCCAGGGCGAGGACATCGTCGAGTTCACCGGTGTCGAGCACGACGACCCGTTTGGGCGCTTCCTCAATCTCGGTGGTGCCGTTGGCATGTTTCACCGTGCGGGGAAATGCCCCGGGCTCAGCATCACTTCCCAGCTCAGCGGTCTCTTCATCGGCTTTTGCGAAGGCTTTACCACCGGTAGCAACATCCTTTTTTCCAGTGTCCTCACCCCTGTCAGCTTCTGTGCCGGATGTGCAGGCGCTGGTGAGCAGGAGGACGGACAAAGCGGTTGCGGCCACTGCGCAGGTTCCGCGGGAAGTAATATGCATAAGGTAAGCATAACCTTGCTAACGGTGACTCTTGGGCGCTGGTGTCACTCAGTCACAGGTGGCACGTGGTCACAGTTCACACTTAGTCACGGTTGATACGGTGGAGGGCCAAATTCACACGCTGTCCGAGGATTTCGTTTCCCTCCTGACGCAGCAGGCCTGTGGCCAAGCGACTGTGACAGGTGCTGGGTGTGCCGTCGGCATAGATGATCCGCCACCACGGCGCAGCATCAGCGATCTGACCCACGAGGCGTCCTGCCTGGCGGAGGCCGACGTTGATTATGGTCGCGATGTCTCCGTACATTGCCACGTATCCGGCAGGCACAGATCTCACAGCCCTCCGAACTGCGTCTTGGAGGCTCGGCCGCTTCGCACTCGCAGAATCAATCGGGCTGCGCATTGCCGTACCGCCTGATTGCAAATGTGGTGGAGTTACAGCCGTTGCCTCCTGAACCGATATAGAGTAGGAATCGCCCTGTGTTCATAAGCGCCTGTGCTCCCATGATCTGCATCCCTCATCTAAGTTGAGCGTGACCGTTGGTATCTCTTCCACCCTAGACCTGCGGTTGAAGATCTGGCGCGGACGATGGGGGGCTATAGGTCAGTAGATGTGTACGGGGGAGCGCGGGTCAGGTGAATGCGTAGAGCCCCCATCCAATGGATGGGGGCTCTACGACTTTCGTGGCGGGGGCAAGATTTGAACTTGCGACCTCCGGGTTATGAGCCCGGCGAGCTACCGAACTGCTCCACCCCGCGGCGTTTGTTTACTTGGTAAATACTACGTCCTCGCAAGTCAGAAGCATAATCGGCATGCAGATGACACTACGTCTCCCCCGGCAACACGGCCGAGTCGCCACCGCAGGATGTTGTTTTGGACAGGGCCGGGGGATCGGGGGAGAAGGGGGCTGCTGAAGGTTTGGTTGACTTCATGACGAGATCGTCCGGGCATTCTTCGGCCCTGGCCGGAGCGGTCGTCGGCTGCTTCCGTCTCGTACGAACCCCATCGATGCCCAGCCTGTGCATCAACCTCTTGCTGGTGCACCGGGCCACCGGACCGAACCGGCCGGTATGCTCACGATTGATCGCCTTCCACATCTTCCGCGCCCCGTAACAGGAATAGTTCGCCTCATAGATGTCTTGGATGATGACCATGAGTTCCCGGTCCTGACGGGGACGGGCTGAGGGTAGGCGCTTCTTAAGCGCGTAATACGAGCTCACAGCAATCCGTGCAGCAGTCCCTGAAAGGGCGCGCACGATTGGCTCGACTCCGAACTCGTCGCAGTTGTTGTCGATGAAGCCGACGATTCCCCCGCAAGCGGGAGGTGCCCCCTCTTGGATGGGCGGTCGAGCTCCGCCGCGAAGAAAGCCGACGCCCGGCGCAGTATTTGGTTTGCCCGTTTCGCTTCGGTCAACTCGGCGCGCAGTCGACGGTTCTCGGCATCAAGGTCGACCGATTCCGCCGGCGTGGCTTTGCCGGAGTCCTTGTTCTTGCGCACCCAGACTCACAGGGTCTCCTTGCTCAGGCTGAGTTCGTTCGCGACGCGGGTGATTGCCCCATTCGCGGTCTCAGGATCGGCTTGAGTATGGATGACGAGTTCGACGGCACGAGCTTTGGGTTCGTCGGTGTATTTCATTGGTATGAGAGGATCTCCTTCTTCCAATCTCCCTGCCTCTATTATCCTCAGGGCGATGGCGATTCACCTCCTCAAACACCGTACTCGTGCCCACGCCGGCACGCCTCGACCCTCGTACGTCAGACCGGGCCAGACCTGGTGGTACACACACCTACGGACCAGGCGGGCGTGGAGACTCCTGGCCGGACTGATCCGTGACGACCAGCTTTTCACCTGGTTGGGCCTGGCGAAGGAGGGCGTCACGGTCGCGCGGACGACGAACCCGTTAGAGGGCGGGTCGAACGGGGCCATCAAGGAGTTCCTACGACTCTGCAAGGGTCTACCGGCCGATCATGCCGGGCGGGGAATCGACTGGCTGTTGTATCTGCAGACAGAAGCAGCGAGGGATCCGTGGGACTTCGTCACGTCGGCTGCGAGGACGAAGAAGCCTCGGCGCACAGCCGCGGAGGCTGATGCCGGTCGCCGGGAGACAAAGTCTTTGTATGGGACGTCGTTCAGCGTCAAGGACGGTAGCGGGATCCAGAAAGGGTGGGACGGGCGATCACGGTGAGACCATCAGGGCTAGCCTGCCGGACACACTCTACCCATACACGCACTTTGAGCATTAACCCAATCATGGGGATGCGGGGAGCCAGAGACAAAGAATGTGCCGCGAAACCGAGTGAACGATTTCGCGACACATTCGCAACGTGGCGGGGGCAAGATTTGAACTTGCGACCTCCGGGTTATGAGCCCGGCGAGCTACCGAACTGCTCCACCCCGCGTCGTGTTTTCTACTTTACACGAGTGGTCTCCTGCGGGCCAAACCGTTTATGAGTGACGTCCAACACATGTCTGCTTGCCGTTCAACTGGCGCCCCATTCTGGAATTGAGTGCGTCTATTGAGTTGCATGTAGTTGAAATAAAAACTATAGTCATTCTTGTACTTCAAATTTCAACCAACAGGAGAAATCATGACTGCTCTTCCAAAGGGACTCACTGCAGGAACCTGGAACATCGACCCAGTGCACTCCGAGTTCACATTCACCGCACGCCACGCTGGCGTCTCGAAGGTGCGCGGACACTTCGAGGACATCGCTGGCAGCGTCAACGTCGGTGAGACCCTCGAAGGCAGCACAGTTGCCGCTGAGGCCGACGTCGAATCGATCACCACACGCAATCCTCAGCGCGACGGTCACCTTAAGGGCGGTGACTTCTTCGAGGCTGAGAACAACCCGAAGCTGACCTTCAAATCCACACGGATCAACGCTGCTTCCAATGAAGAGTTCGAACTCATCGGTGACCTCACGATGCGCGGTGTGACGAAGGAAGTCACCTTCGCCACCGAGTTCAGCGGCGTTGCCACCGATCCCAACGAGAACCAGGTCGCGGGCCTCTCGGCTGCGGCCCAGGTCGATCGTAAGGACTTCGGTATGGAGTTCAATGCCGTCCTCGGCGGTGGAGAACTGCTCGTCTCCAACAAGATCAAGATCGAACTTGAACTCGAACTCGTCAAGGCCTGAACAGTCTGACGCTGACGCTGCCACAGGTGCATCTGCGCTGTGGCGGTCACAGTGAAAAGGAGTGAATAGAGGAGGGGACGAATCGCAGAACTGCGATTCGCCCCCTCCTCTATATGTGCCGGCTCTGTGTGAGCCTGGTGCTTCGTTCTGTGTTCAGATCAGGGCTGGTGGCATCAGTCCTGGCTGCGCAGCGCATTGGGATTCTGCTTCAGGTCGGCAGCCAGCTCGTAGAACAGCTGTGCCCCGCGATCGACATCCGCTGCAGACTTGCAGAATGAGTAGCGGATTGATGCTCTGTACGCCGTGTGAGCAGGGGATCCGGTCCGACAGAGGGCTGGAACGGGAATTCCGACTATCGAATACCGTCGAGCCAATAGGTTGTTGAGCTCGAAAGCGTCCAGATCAGTCAGGGCGGAGAAGTCGACGACGGTGAAGTACCCAGCAGCCGGCGTTGATGCAATGCCCCCTGGAATAGCACGGCAAGCCGGAACCAGGACGTCTGCTCGCTGCTGCAGTGAAGATCGATTTTCATCCACAAACGTCGAACCCCCGGCCAGTGTCCGTGCCAGGCCCACCTGCAGGGGACCGCTTGCTGTGAACGTGAGGAACTGTTTGACCGTCTGGATGGCCTGCCTGACCTCAGGCTCAGCAATCACCCACCCGATCTTCCATCCGGTCGCGTTCCAGGACTTTCCCGCTGAGGAGACTGTGACGACTCGTGAGCTGTCGCTCATGGCCACGGCCGGTGCCACATGTGGCGTACCGTCGAGGACCAACTGTTCGTACACTTCGTCGGTCAGGACCCACGCGTCGGCGGCGACTGCTGCTTCACCGATGCGAACCAGATCCTGTTCGGTGAACATGAAACCTGTCGGATTGTGGGGAGTATTGATGAGAATGATCGAGGGACGGCTGCCGGCAGCAGTGACAGCATTGTCGAAGATGTCCCAATCGGGCTCGAACCCGCCCTCAGCGGTTGACAAGATTGGCACGGTGATCATCGACCCACCGGCGGCGGCGATTGCCGCAGGGTAGGAATCATAGAACGGTTCGAATGCGAGAACCGTCCCGCCCCGGGGGAGGAGAGCCAGAATCGCGGCGGTGATGCCCTCTGTGGCTCCACAAGTGTAGAGCACGTCCTGGGGTGAGACCTCGTGGCCGAAGTCCCGCTGCCGTTGGTGAGCCACAGCCTCGAGCAGCGCCGGACTGCCCTGGCCCGGCGGGTACTGGTTGCAGCCCTCACGCATGGCGTCTGCCGCGGCCTCGATGAGTTCGGCAGGAGCATCGGTTCCAGGCGCTCCCTGCCCCAAATTCACAGCTCCGGTCTCTGCCGCGAAAGCCGTCATCTGTCCATAAATCGTCTCGCCGATCGTTCCGTCGGCGTTGATCAGTCCGGCCGCATCAGCCATTGAATGCCACAGATCAGCACGCATCACATCGGGCATCTGTCTCCCTCTTCGTCAGAGATGTTCGGGTTGCGTCGAAAACTGACGCTCAGGTGTGGGATTGAGGGGTGGCAGGGGCGATCCGACCCAGCGCATCGAGGGCACGTTCGTGGAGTTTCGAGTTGCTGGCCAGGGCATTCCCGCCGAACGGTCCGGACTCGCCGGCCGTGTTCGTGAACGTTCCGCCTGCTTCAACGACGATGGGTACCAGCGCACCCATGTCGTAGAGCTCCAGCTCGGGTTCGCAGGCGATGTCGACGGCTCCTTCGGCCAGAAGCATGTATGAGTAGAAGTCTCCAAAGCCTCGGGTCCGCCACAGGGAATCGCAGAGCGCGAGGAAGTCGTCGAGGACGCCGAGTTCCTTCCAGCCGGAGAGGGAAGCATACGACATCGAGGCGTCTTCGAGGGCATCGACGTCAGAGACGTGGATGGGCTTCGCAGGTTCTCCCAGCGCCGAGGTGAAAGCACCGTGACCGACTTCGGCCCACCATCGTCGCCCCAGAGCAGGAGCTGAGATCATGCCGATGATCGGTGTCTGTCCGTCGTACAGGGAAATCAGAGTGGCCCAGATGGGAACGCCCCTGACGAAGTTCTTCGTGCCGTCGATAGGATCGATGATCCACCGCCTCGGCGAGGTCCCGTGGGATCCGAACTCTTCGCCCAGGACACTGTCCTCCGGTCGTTCGCGTTCGAGACGATCCATGATCGCGGTCTCCACGGCACGGTCGCATTCGGTCACGGGTGTCAGATCGGGTTTGGTCTCGACGGTGAAGTCCTGCGCCACGAAATGACGGTTGCTGATGGAGTCCGCGAGGTCGGCGAGTTCGGTCGCCAGGTCGAGATCGTTCATGGTCCCACCTTATCCAGACGAGGGCAACAGTCTGCGCAGCGACTCCAACCGTGAGACTCCGCCGGGGCCGGCCTTGCCCTCGCTGACCCAGGAGTCGAGCTGACATCCCGGTGCCTCGGACTGATGGGTGCAGCCGCGTGGACACTCGGCAGTGGCTTGGACGAGTTCTGGGAAGGCTGAGATCAGTGTCTCGCGATCGACGTGGGCCAGACCGAAGCTGCGGACTCCCGGGGTGTCCACGAGCCAGCCGCCACCGTCAAGACGAAGACAGATCGCGGAAGACGAGGTGTGTCGACCCCGACCGGTGACGTCATTGACGTGGCCGGTGGCCCTCTCAGCGCGGGGGACGAGAGCATTCATGAGGGTCGATTTGCCGACCCCCGAATGACCGATGAGCACACTGATCTGGCCCTGCAGACGGTCGAACACCCTCGCATCGGTCAGTGTGCCGTCGGGGCTGAGCCCTGAGGATATGATCTCCACTCCGGTCTCCGAGAACCGCTCCATGATGCCATCGGCCGGTTTCAGATCGGTCTTGGTGACGATGAGCAGGGGAGTGATGCCGGCGTCGAAAGCCGCAGTCAGAGCCCGGTCGATGAGACCGTAGGAAGGTTCGGGGTCCTCGGTTGCGGTGACGATGCCCATGACATCGACATTGGCGACGATCACCCGCTCGGTCGGGTCTGTGTCATCAGCGCTGCGACGCAGCAGTGTTCGCCGCTCAGTGATCTCAACGAGGCGCGCCAGCGACCCCTTGCCGCCCGAAGTGTCGCCGACGAGTTTGACGATGTCCCCGGGCACGACTGCGTCTTTGCGCAGGTGGGAGGCTCGTACAGCCGTGACATCTGAAGTGGTTGCGCCAGCGCCGGGGGAATCACGGACGTCACCGCTGTCATTGGCAACGACCACGCGGTAGCGTCCCCGGTCAACAGCGGTGACAAGTCCCTCGATCGCAGCATCGTGGTTCGGCCGGTTCTTCGTTCGTGGCCTGGAACCGCGTCTGCTGGGCCGGGGGCGATAGTCCTCGTCACGGTAGATCCGTGCCATCTCAGGCCCGCCGACTCAACATGTCTTCCCACAGCTGGGTGAACTCCGGCAGTGTCTTCGCTACAGTGTCGGCATTCTCGATGACCAGCCCGTCGACGCGCAGACCGAGAATGGCTCCGGCCATGACCATTCGGTGGTCGTTGTACGTATGCCAGGTTCCTCGGCGCGGGGAGGCGCCCGTGATCGTCAGAGATGTCGGTTTTTCGTCGACGTCGATCCCGATGGCACCGAGCTCGCGGCGAAGTGCCGAGAGCCGATCGGTCTCATGCCCTCGGAGATGACCGATCCCAGTCAGATTCGAGGTGCCGTCTGCCAATGCCGCCAGAGCAGAGACGACGGGTGTCAGTTCACCAATGGCGGAGAGGTCGAGGTCAACAGCCTGCAGGACTTCTGGGCCTTGGACTCGCAGGCCGTTTCGATCCAGAGTCACAGTGCCGCCGAAGGCTTCGGTGATGGCTCTGAACCCATCACCGGCCTGCGTCGTATGAGCTGGCCAATCCAGTATCGTCACATCGCCGTTGGTAGCCAGAGCAGCGGCGACGAAGGCCGCCGCATTGGACAGATCCGGTTCGACGTGAACGTCGAGTCCGCGTGGGCGACCCGGTTCTATGATCCAGCGTTCGGGTTCGGGCTCGGTGACGTCGACGCCCGCATCGGCGAGGACTTCGATGGTCATATCGACATGAGCTCGGCTGGGGACAGCCTCGCCGCGATTGACGAGCTCGATTCCCAGGGGCATGACCGGCGCGGTCAAGAGCAGGCCCGAGACGAATTGGCTGGAGGCGCTGGCATCGATCTCAAGGTGGCCGCCGCGCAGCTGTGATTGGGCATGGACCGTCATCGGCAGGAGATTGTCCTCTGCCGTGATGGAGGCGCCGAGGCGGGTCAGAGCATCGATGATCACCGACATCGGCCTGACCCTGGCTTGTTCGTCGCCATCGAGGACGATCTCACGTCCAGTGGCTGCGGCGAGCGGGGGCACGAAGCGCATCACGGTTCCCGCCAGTCCGCAGTCGATGGCGACGGGTGGGCCTTCACGGTGTGCGGAGAAGTCAATGGGGGTGATGTGCAGGTTGCCGTTGACGTTGTCGATATCGGCTCCGAGCGCCTTCAGAGCATCGACCATGAGTTCAGTGTCACGACTGCGCAGCCACCCACGCACGAGTGACTGCGATTCGGCCAGTGCGGCGAGGATGAGATAGCGGTTGGTCAGCGACTTTGAACCGGGAACGCTGACAGTGGCGGTGACGCCGCCACCGGCGACCGGCGCAAGCCAGTCACCTGTGGCGGGTGCGGTGAGATCGGGTGTGTCAGTCAACGCCAAGTGCACTCATTGCTTGTTTCGAGGTGTCTTCGACCGACGACCAGAGATCTTCGGCGGCATGCTGTGTGCGCCACCAGAGTCCTGGCTTGCCCGCCGTGTCGACGCTGGCCAGCAACGCGCCACCGAGCATCGAGGTGCGGATCAGGGTGCGCTCCGTGCGTGCCCGCTTGTCATCCTTCGATGTCGTCTTGTCAGCAGCGATACGCTCGCCGACGGTGTCGAGGAGGTAAGTGCCGACGAGGATCGTGGCACTCACGCGAGGGAATCGTCCGATAGCCAACAGTGATCCCGCAGCGACCTGAGCCGCTCCTGTGGCGCGTGCCAGGGTAGGAGCATCGATGGGTACGTCGATCTGTTTGCGTGCCATGTTCAGCAGCGCACCGATCGAGGCGGCCGCTGCTTCTGGCCTGCGCAGACGGTCGACCCCGTTGCTGATGTAGCCGGCGGCCAGCATGGGCCGTGCGAGGAATCTGATTGGAGACACTATGGTCCTTCCTACGTGTCGGGCATCTCACTGGCAAGCATAACGGTTGTGCGGGAATAGTGGGGCCTCGGCCCGGTGTTGAACAGGAGAACACGCGCCGGTGAGGGAGATCCTTCCCGGTGCAGAGTCGAAAGGCAGAAGGAGAAGTCTGTGAACGCCACTGCCGTCCTCGAGAGAACGGGCGTACCATTGACTACGATGACCGAATCAGTCAAAGATGTCCCCGAAACCAAGGCCGAGCGTTCGGCCCGTTTCGAGCGTGACGCTCTGGAGTATCTCAATCAGCTCTACGCAGCTGCACTTCGAATGACCCGAAATCCTGCCGACGCCGAAGACCTCGTCCAAGAGGCCTACGCGAAGGCTTATGCGGCGTTCCATCAGTACAAGCCGGGAACCAACCTCAAGGCATGGCTGTACCGGATTCTGACGAATACCTTCATCAACAACTACCGGAAGAAGCAGCGCCAGCCGCTGGAGCACGGCAGCGAGGACATCGAGGACTGGCAGATCGCCCAGGCTGCGAGTCATTCGTCCTCCGGTGGTCGCTCCGCAGAACTCGAAGCTCTCGACCATCTTCCCGACTCCGACGTCAAGGACGCGCTGTCGGAGCTTCCGGAGGACTTCCGCATGGTTGTCTACTATGCCGATGTCGAAGGTCTGCCGTACAAGGAGATCGCTGAGATCATGGATACGCCCATCGGCACCGTGATGTCGCGCTTGCACCGGGGGCGCCGTCAGCTGCGTGACATGCTTGCCGACTACGCTGCGGATCGCGGCTTCTCCTCACCTGCAGGAGGTGCGAAATGAGCGATGAATGCTGTGAGAATGTGCGCGCGGAATCCCTGATGCGCATCTACCACTATCTTGACGGAGAGCTGACGACGACGGAGATCCGCGAGATCTCGGTACACCTCGAACAGTGTCCGTCGTGCCATGACGAATACGAGATCGAGGCGCTGCTCAAGGAATTGGTGCGCAGATCCTGCAGTCGGGAAGAAGCACCGATGGGGCTGCGCGAGAAGATCCGCCTGCGTATCGCCAGCGAACAGGCCGTGTGGCCCGGAACCGGAGCGTAGAGATACGAAACAGGCATATGAAGAGGGCGGGGAAAATATCTATTCTCCCCGCCCTCTTCATATGTCCTGGTTGATTCGAAGGAATCAGCTGAGTGGACGTTTTCCGTGGTTCGCCTTGTTACGGCGACGATCGTGACGCTTACGGCTGCGCTTACTCATAATCACACTCCTTCGCTAGATGCTTCATTCTTTCATGACTGGTGTGTCTGGGCAAAGTATCGCTCAGGTCATAGCCGGTCGGACTCCTGCGGTTTGCGACTGTTTGGGCCCAGGTCAGGAATCGCCCATGGCATCTTGGACACCGAGCCATGGGAACCAGCCACGATGCAGCACCAACCAAGCGAGCAGCCCGTAGCCTTCCTGAGCTGGAAGATGGTCTCGTGAGGATGCGATCTCACGCTGCCACACGGGATGGCCCAGCAGAGGCGTGAACGTATCGACATAGGCGATTCCTCGGCGCTTTGCGACGTCTGAGAAGCTCGCATTGAGCTCAGCGATCGCACGATTCCGGTCGGAGTTGTACTCCGGGGGAGGCCCGATGACGAATGTTGAGACCTTCCTCGCCAGCGCCTCATCGAGCACATTGGCCACATCGAGCCGAGCACGAGCCACGGAACGACCTGAATCGAGGTCCCCGGAGCCCAGGGCCAGCACCAAACGGTTGTCCCCATCGGAGGTGAACCTCAGGGACGCCTCGGAGATGGTTCGGGCATGCAGATCCGCAGAGTCTTCGTGCGGTACGGCCAGGGGAAAGACTCTGAGGTCGGGCAGGCTCGGCAAGGTCCTGGCCGTGACGCGTCCGACCCAACCGAGGCCACGACCATCACCGTGACCGGCGACCAGAGGGCCACCGATCACAGCAACGGTCGTTGGAGTCACTGAGCTCACCGGCTGAAGATCCTGTCGATGAGTTCCTGCTGCTGGACTTCGTGGACATGCTTGAGTCCGGTCGCAGTCGCAGCGGAGGCAGGACGTGAGATCACGGTGAGCTCACGATCGCCGAGGAGCTCAGGCATGTTCAGCGCCATGAACGGCCAAGCTCCCTGGTTCTCCGGCTCTTCCTGGGCCCAAGCCAGCTGAGCGCCGGCAGGGTACCGGTCGAGCAGAGCCGCGATGGAATCCTCGTCGAGCGGGTAGAGCTGTTCGACGCGGACCAAAGCCGTCGTCGTGTCATTGCGCTTCTCACGCTGTGCCAGCAGGTCCCAGTAGAGCTTTCCGGAGACCATCACGACGCGCTCAACCTGCGCGGGATCGACGATGGAATCGTCGATGACGGGTTCGAACGTTCCCGAAGTGAAGTCCTCAGGTGAGTTCGCGGCGGCCTTGAGCCGCAGCATCGACTTCGGAGTGAAGACGATGAGCGGACGCTTGTTCGTCGTCATCGCATGACGGCGCAGGAGGTGGAAGTACGAGGCACCATTCGACGGGTATGCGACGGTCATGTTCGATTCGGCACACAGCTGTAGGTAGCGCTCGATGCGAGCAGAGGAATGGTCAGGTCCCTGTCCCTCATATCCGTGGGGCAGGAGCATGACGACGCCGGAGTTCTGCTGCCACTTCTGCTCCGAGGACGAGATGAACTCGTCGATCACGGACTGAGCACCCTGCGCGAAGTCACCGAACTGGGCTTCCCAGGCGACCAGGGCATCCTTGCGTTCGACCGAATATCCGTATTCGAAGCCGACCGCAGCGTACTCGCTCAGCAGGGAGTCATAGACCCAGAATCGAGCCTGTTCATCGCTGAGATTCTGCAGCGGAGTCCACTCATTGCCGTTGACGGCGTCGATGAGCACCGAATGGCGCTGCACGAAGGTGCCGCGACGTGAATCCTGGCCGGCGAGGCGAACAGGAATTCCGTCCATGAGCAGCGAGCCGAAGGCCAACAGCTCGGCGAAGCCCCAGTCGATGCCGCCGGACAGCGACATCTCCTTGCGCTTCTCGAGCAGGGCACGCAGTTTCTTGTGGATGGTGAAGTTCTCTGGAACAGCGGCGAATGTCTCGCCGATGTGTTGCAGAGTCTCCGAGCTGATCGCCGTCTCGGCATTGTTGAATGCTTCGATGTCGCTGGGCACGTGCGGAGCATTGAAGGCGTCTCCGTCGTAGGAACCGGACTCGGCTTCCTTGGTCTCGGCAAATGCCGATTCCAGTTTCGACTGGTAGTCCTTGAGGGCTTCGGTGGCTTCTTCGGCGGTGATGCATTTCCTGCCGACAAGCGATTCGGTGTAGAGCTTGCGCACCGAACCCTTCTTCTCGATGAGGGAATACATCAGCGGCTGGGTCATCGATGGATCGTCACCCTCGTTGTGTCCCCGACGGCGGTAGCAGACGAGGTCGATGACGACGTCGCGGTTGAATTCCTGACGGTATTCGAACGCGAGACGGGCGGCCCTCACAACAGCTTCGGGGTCATCCCCGTTGACGTGGAAGATCGGTGCGTTGATCGACTTCGCGACGTCGGTGCAGTAGTAGGACGAGCGGGCCGAGGCCGGGGGCGTGGTGAAGCCGACCTGGTTGTTGATGATGATGTGGATGGTTCCACCGGTCCGGTAGCCGCGCAGCTCCGAGAGGTTGAGGGTCTCAGTGACAACACCCTGACCTGCGAATGCCGCGTCGCCATGGACGAGGACGGGAAGCACGGTGAATCCGGCTTCTCCCTGGTCGATGAAGTCCTGCTTGGCGCGCACGATGCCCTCGAGAACCGGGTCCACGGTCTCGAGGTGGCTGGGATTGGCCGCGACGTAGACATCGGTGGAGTTGCCCGCTGGCGAGGTGAAGGAACCCTCGGTGCCCAAGTGGTACTTGACATCGCCGGATCCCTGCACGCTGTCCGGAGACATCGTTCCGTCGAACTCACGGAACATCTGCGCATAGGACTTGCCTGCGATGTTGGTGAGCACGTTGAGACGTCCACGGTGGGCCATGCCGATGGCGACCTGTTCCATGCCGGTGTCCGCCGACTGGTTGAGGACCTCGTCGAGGAGGACGATGGCTGATTCGCCGCCTTCGAGGCTGAAGCGCTTCTGCCCGATGTACTTCGTCTGTAGGAAGGTTTCGAAAGCTTCGGCTGCGTTGAGGCGGCCGAGGATGTGTCCCTGCTCCGAGCGTGTCAGCTCCTGATGCGGAACCTCAATCTTTGCCTGGAACCAACGACGCTGCAGCGGATCGGCGATGTGCATGTACTCAAAGCCGATGGTGCGGCAGTAGCTCTCGCGCAGGAGTCCGAGGATGTTGCGGAAGGGCATCATCGGCTTGGCACCGAAGCCACCCGTGGGGAACTCGCGTTCGAGATCCCACAAGGTTAGGCCGTGCTGGTTGATGTCGAGGTCCGGGTGGGAACGCTGACGGTAGACGAGCGGATCGATGTTCGCCATGAGGTGCCCGCGGGTGCGGTAGGCGTCGATGAGCTCGATGACGCGAGCGGTCTTGTTGACATCGTCCTGGTCTTCAGCAGAGACATCAGGCACCCAGCGCACAGGCTCGTAGGGCAGACGCAGTGACTCGAAGACGTCGTCGTAGAAGCCGTCCTCGCCGAGGAGGTAGCTGTGGACGAGCTTGAGGAACTCGCCCGATCCGGCACCCTGGATCACGCGGTGATCGTAGGTGGAGGTCAGCGTCAGGACTTTGGACACGGCCAGCTTGTTGATCGTGTGCTGGCTGGCGCCCTGGAACTCTGCCGGGTAGTCGAGAGCACCGACACCGATGATGCAGCCCTGGCCCTTGGTCAGACGCGGCACTGAGTGCACGGTTCCGATTCCGCCGGGGTTAGTCAGCGAGACCGATGTGCCCGCGAAATCATCGGCCGTGAGCTTTCCCTGCCGAGCCTTGTCGACGAGACCGTCGTAGGCATCGACGAATTGGCGGAAGGTCAGGGTCTCAGCCTTCTTCACGTTCGGCACCAGAAGCGTGCGCGAACCGTCCTTCTTCGGCACATCGATTGCGAGACCGAAGTTGATGTGAGCGGGGGAGACCATGACCGGCTTGCCGTCGCGGACATCATAGGAAACGTTCTGCGAGGGGAAGTTCTGCAGAGCCCGGATGACAGCGAAGCCGATGAGGTGGGTGAAGGAGACCTTGCCACCGCGGGTCCGCTTGAGGTGGGAGTTGATGACGATGCGATTGTCGATGAGGGCCTTGGCAGGCAGCGCCCGGACGGACGTGGCCGTGGGAACCTCGATCGAATCATCCATGTTCTTGGCGATCAGCTTCGCGGGACCGCGCAATGGAGTCACGGTCTCCTCGGGAGCCGGTTTCGGCTCGGTGTCCTTTACGGCGACTGTGGGCACAGACTTGGTCTCGGCCTTCAGCGTCTCGGACTGAGCCGACGATGGGGAGATTCCGCGGGGACTGTCATCCGCGACAGAGTCTGCACTCGAGGCATCCTTGGCGGACTTGTCGGCGGACTTAGTCGGCGCTTTGGCTGCTGGTTTCGCATTGGACTTCGCGGCCGGCTTGGTGCCGGTCTGCGCGGTGGGTTTGGCGTCTGCAGTTTTCGCTGCTACCCCATTCCCGTTCTTTTCGTACTTGTCGAAGAACGGCCACCATGACTGGTCGACCGAGTTCTTATCGGACTTGTACTGTTCATACAATTCCTCGACCAACCACTCATTCGACCCGAAGTCGTCGACGGTGCGGTTCGGAGTATTGACGGACACGGCGTTGATCGCCTACTTCCTGATTCAAGAATTGCTGCTTAACGACATGACCAGCCTAACGCGATGTACCCGCGTATGTCCGCATAGGGGACAATAGTGTTATGCGTTTCATCTCAAATGACCCGAATAATGATCTGACCTACTCAGATGTCTTCCTGGTTCCCAATTCGTCCTCGTTGACTTCTCGGTTCGATGTCGACCTGTCGACGACCGATCCCACGGGCTCCACGACCCCGATCGTGGCCGCGAATATGACTGCCGTATCCGGCCGCCGAATGGCTGAGACCATGGCACGCCGAGGTGGTCTCGCGGTTCTGCCGCAGGACATCCCCCTGTCCGCGGCCCAGGACACGATCGCGTGGGTGAAGAGTCGCGACCGTGTCTTCGACTCTGCACTGCGGTTCTCTCCGGAGGACACGGTGCTCAATGCACTGCACGTATTGGCCAAACGTGCCCACGGCTTCGGAGTGGTCGTCGACGATGACGGGAAGCTCGAAGGAGTGATCGACTCGTCGAGCCTCAAGGACGTCGACCGGTTCACCGCGGTGTCTGCACTGTTGGAACCCTCTCCGCACATCATTAGAGCCTCGGATGTCGACTGGTCGGACGGCGCGCAGCTGGAGTCCTTGTTCGAGTCCATGAACGAGGCCCGCACCCCATTCGCCGCTGTCGTCGATGACAGCGACAGGGTGCTGGGATCCCTGACACCCAAGTCTTTGCTGCGCTCGTCGATCTACGCCCCTAACCTCGATAGTCAGGACTCGCTGAAGATCGCGGTGGCTGTCGGAGTCAACGGCAACGCCGTCGAGCGGGCCTCCGCTCTGGTCGCAGCCGGAGCCGACGTGCTGGTCGTCGACACAGCACACGGCCATCAGGTGAAGATGCTCGATACCCTGGCCTCGATCGCGGCCGCGGATCTCGGAGTGCCCATCGTCGCCGGCAATGTCGTCACCGCTGACGGTGTTCGCGATCTCGTGTCGGCCGGTGCCCAGATCATCAAGGTCGGTGTCGGACCCGGTGCCATGTGCACCACGCGCATGATGACGGCAGTCGGCCGTCCGCAGTTCTCGGCTGTTCGCGAATGCGCCGAGGCTGCCAGGGAACTGGGTGCTCACGTATGGGCGGACGGGGGAGTGCGTTATCCCCGCGATGTGGCGCTGGCTCTCGCTGCTGGTGCATCGCAGGTCATGGTTGGGTCCTGGTTCGCCGGCACCCATGAATCCCCGGGTGACCTTCTGATCGACGGTGAGGGCCGCAAATACAAGGAGAGCTTCGGCATGGCATCTGCACGGGCCGTGGCGAACAGGACTCGGACTGAATCCGCATTCTTGCGTGCACGCAAAGGACTGTTCGAAGAGGGCATCTCGTCGTCGACTATGTACATTGACCCAGAATCTCCTGGAGTCGAGGACCTGCTCGATGGCATCACTTCGGGTGTGCGCAGCTCCTTCACCTATGCGGGAGCCCGGAGTCTAGAGGAATTCGCGGATCTTGCCACGGTCGGAGTGCAGAGCGCGGCCGGTTATGACGAAGGCCGACCGTTGTCCCGGAGTTGGTAAGCTCTCACCATGCACAGTGACAGTCCCGGCCGGCGGGAAGCCGGCGCCCCAGACGACGACCCTCACCCCCTGAGGTTCGATCACATCACTCAACGTGATCTCCTGACCGCGAACGGCAGGGATCGTCACTGATGGAATGGCTGTACCTTGCGTTAGCACTCTTCCTGATCGGCGGCACCGGCGTCTTCGTCGCTGCCGAGTTCTCACTTCTCACGCTGGACCGCCACACTGCAGATAAAGCGGTGGAGGACGGCGTGGTCGGAGCCAAGATCCTCCGCCGATCGATGACCCACCTGTCCACGCAGCTGTCTGCGGCACAGGTGGGCATCACAATCACGACTCTTCTGACCGGTTACCTGATGGAGCCGTCCTTGGGCAGGCTTTTGGCACCGGTGTTCGAAGCGATGGGTGCCAGTCCAGGGCTCGCTGCTCCGATCGCGCTGACGATCGCACTCATTCTGTCCACGATCCTGTCGATGATCTTCGGTGAGCTGGTGCCGAAGAATCTGGCGATTGCAGTTCCCCTGGCCACCGGTCGTATCGCCGCGCCGGTGCAGTATGTCTTCTCCCTTGTCTTCAAGCCTGTGATCAGCGTGCTCAACGGCACCGCCAACAAGATCCTGCTGACTTTCGGCATCGAGCCTCAGGAGGAGGGCTCTGTTGGCCGCTCGCCCGAAGAGCTCACCTCTTTGGTGCGTCACTCCGCTGAAGAGGGAGTGCTCGATGAGCAGACGGCTGACCTTCTCCAGCGGACGCTGAGCTTCTCCGAGCGAACCGCAGAGGACGTGATGACTCCGCGCACACGTATGTCATCGGTGGTCAAGGACACGACCGCGCGAGCGATCATCGAACAGGCCCGAGAGACAGGGTTCTCCCGTTTCCCGGTCGCCGGAGAAGACAAGGACCATATCCTCGGCGTCGTTCACGTCAAGCAGGCCTTTGCTGTTCCGCTGGCGAACCGCGACGATGCATACGCTGGGGGACTGATGACCGAGGTGACCGAGATTCCCGAAACCCTTCTGCTCGATCCGCTTCTTATGGAACTTCGAGCCAAGGGCCTGCAGATGGCAGTCGTCGTCGATGAGTTCGGAGGCACCGCCGGTGTCGTGACCCTCGAAGACGTCGTGGAAGAACTCGTCGGTGAAGTCGCCGACGAACATGACCGGATGCGTGTGGCGGCACGGCCCGCCCGTGATGGCACCTGGATCGTTCCGGGACAGCTTCGCCCCGACGAAGTCTCATTGACGATCGGTCTCGACATACCTGAAGATTCCGACTATGAGACTCTGGCTGGATTCGTCCTCAAAGAGCTGGGCCGGATCCCGGAGCCCGGCGACCAGATCCGCACTGAGGACGCACTGATCCGAGTCGAACGGATGCACGGTCGACGCATCGAAAGGCTGCGCATACTCCTTCGTGCAACCGACGCGGTCGGCTATGAACAGGGTGGTGAGTTCTGATGAGCACCGACTGGTTGGGCCTCATCTGGCTCCTCGTGCTGCTTCTGGGCAATGCCTTCTTCGTGGCCGCCGAATTCGCCGTGGTCGCGGCCAAACGATCGCAGCTCGAGCCCCGAGCACAGGGGGGGTCGGCGGCAGCGAAGACCGCTCTGTACGCGATGGAGCATGTTTCGGTGATGCTCGCGATCTGTCAGCTGGGAATCACCGTCTGCTCTCTGCTGTTGGGCAATGTTGCGGAGCCGGCCATTCACCACCTCCTGTCCGGCCCGCTGGAGGGACTGGGGATTCCGGCAGGACTGTCTTCGACGATCTCCTTCATCCTGTCTCTCGGTGTCGTCACCTACCTGCACGTGGTGATCGGTGAGATGGTGCCGAAGAACATGGCGCTGGCGGGCTCGGCGCGGGCAGTGATGCTGCTGGCACCTCCGCTCGTCTTCCTGTCCCGAGTCTTCGGCTTCGTCATCAAACCGCTGAACGGTCTGGCCAACTCGATCCTGCATCTGTTCAAAATCGAGGCTCGCGACGAGGTCAATGAAGCGTTCACGATCGAGCAGGTTGAATCGATCGTCGCTGAGTCCAAGCGCGAAGGCCTGCTCACCGACGACACCGGGTTGCTCAAGGGTGCGCTGGAATTCAGTGACAAAACAGCCGCCGACATCATGGTGCCCATGTCCGAACTGATCACCATCGTCTCGAGTGTGACCCCCGACGATCTCGTCACCCTGGTTGGAAAAACCGGGTTCTCGAGGTACTTCGTAACCGACGATGACGGCTACCCGCAGGACTATCTCCACATCAAGGACGTTCTCTACGCCGACAGCACGCTCGAATACGGTGCGCCCGTTCCGGCGAAGCGATTCCGTCCTCTGTTCACTGTGACCGCCAGTGATGAGGTCGAAGAGGCACTGTCCCAGATGCAGAAGGTCGGCATCCACGTGGCCAGGGTCGTCTCGGAAGAGGGCAACGTGCTGGGTCTGCTCTTCCTCGAAGACGTCTTGGAAGAACTTGTCGGTGAGGTTCAGGACGCCATGCAGCGGGGCCGACACCAGCACTGAGCATGACATCGCCCACAGATCACTATCGATCTGTGACGCGGGTCATCCACGAACTTAATGCTTTATAACAATATGTTACGAATCTCCCCGACCAGCGGCCGCAAATACGTTATCTGTGCCGCCCTGGTGGGGGCGAAAGCATGTGTAACCCGAGGTCACACGCCAAGTATGAACGGAAAATGACAATCTGTAACGAGGTCGTTATAGTGTTGTGACATAAGGTTTTCGTTTGCCGGTAATCATCACGGCCGAAATAGGGACAACAGTACGGAGTAATATGTCGAGTGAGTCCTCGACCGCAGAGGCGCAACCGGTTCGCCGCCGCGATCTGCGCAAGCAGCATACGTCTTCACCCGTGACATCTGTCTTCTCCAAGCAGCATGCGCCATCGGCGCCGCAGCACTCGGGCCCGACTCCTTCAACACCACTCTCGCCGCGACGCGCCGCGATGGCTGCAGAAGCCAAAGCGGCTGCAGGGTCACCGCGTCGGGCCGCAATGGCCAAAGAAGCGTCGGCTCGTCCCGATCATGGTGGTTCGGCATTCGTCGCCGCCCGGATGGGCAGCCGCGGATCGGACGGTTCTCTTCTGCGGTCGGTCCGTCGTCGTCGCATGACAACTTTCTCCGCACTGGCAACTGTCTCCGTGACGGGTACCGCAATCGCTGCCGTCATGGTCGCCGGCAACATGAGCGGCAACCAGGAAGTCAAGGTCGACGAGACTGCAGCCGATACTCAGGCTCGTGCAATCAATTCCGAATCCGTTTCGGCCGACATCAAGGCCGACGACGAGAAGACGAGCATGGCCATCGGAGCGCCCAGCGCAAAGCAGACCAAGGTGGAGGCCGCCTCGCGCGCCATCACGAAGACGGTGCTGCCCGGCTGCAAGGACGAGGCGCCCAAGGGCCATGTGTCGAACGGCGAACTGCCCGAAGACTGGCTGTGCGAGGTCGGCGTGGGCAAGCACAAGCTGCGTTCCGATGCCGCCGTGTCGTTCGCAAAGATGAACGCTGCGTACAAGAAGGACACTGGCAAGGAACTTGCCATCACTGATTCTTATCGCTCGCTCGAATCCCAAATCTCCGTTGCCGAGCGCAAGCCCGGATTCGCTGCCCGGCCGGGTACGTCCAACCACGGTTGGGGAATCGCGCTCGACCTCGGCGGCGGTACCGAGACAGGAACCGGCCCGCAGTCCGAGTGGCTCATCGCCAACGGTGAGAAGTACGGCTGGGAGAACCCGGACTGGGCCAAGCGCAACTCCTATGAACTCTGGCACTGGGAATATGTTCCCGGGCGCAAGGACATGAAGGGCGCCTGATGCTTTCAACCGCGTGCAATCGAGTCTCGATTGCACGCGGTTTCGTTTTGGGAAGCACTACATGTCGGTGATAGCATTGCATCCGTTGCCCGCGTAGCTCAGTGGATAGAGCGTCTGCCTCCGGAGCAGAAGGTCGTAGGTTCGAATCCTGTCGCGGGCACCACATGCCGCCCTCCTCAACACCTGAGGTGGGCGGTTTCTGCTATCACCGATTAGGGTGGTCTATAACGAATCTCAACCAGCTGATGAAGGTCATGATGTCGACTCCTGCGGACGTGACGAGCTCTGATGTCGTGCTCAGTGCACAATCGGTGCGCAAGAGCTTCGGACGCGGCGACACCGCAGTGACAGCCCTCGACGACATCACGGTGAACTTCGAAGCCGGTAGGTTCAGTGCGATCATGGGCCCCTCGGGTTCAGGAAAATCCACCTTCATGCATGTCCTCGCCGGTCTCGACAGAGTGGATTCCGGCACCATCACCCTAGGCGGTCAGGAGATCACAGGTCTCAACGACAAGGAACTGACGCAACTGCGACGCGACCGCGTCGGATTCATCTTCCAGGCATTCAATCTGGTTCCCACTCTCAGTGCCGAGCAGAACATAGAACTGCCGGTGGCCTTGGCACGCAAAAGGATCGATCCCGAGTGGAAGACCGAAGTCGTTGAGCGCCTTGAGCTGGGGGATCGGCTCAAACATCGCCCGCATGAACTCTCCGGCGGTCAGCAGCAGCGTGTTGCTGTGGCTCGTGCCCTGCTGACTCGCCCTGACGTGATCTTCGCCGACGAGCCCACAGGCAACCTCGACTCACAAGCCGGTGCTGAAGTGCTGGCGCTGCTGCATGGAGCAACAAGCCGCTACGGGCAGACGATCATCTTGGTTACCCACGACCCCGTAGCCGCCTCACACGCGGATCGAGTCGTGCTCCTCAAAGACGGTCGTGCCGGAGGGGAAGTGCACCAGCCCTCCAAAGAGTCCGTGGTCTCCGCGCTGGGTGAACTGAGCGACCTGTGATCGCAGTCGCTCTGGCGGAGATTCGTATCCACTGGGCGCGATTCCTCGCAGTGGGACTCGGCATCGCGCTGGCCGCGGGTTTCGTCGCCTCTACTCTGATTATCAGCTCGTCTTTGCAGGCCAGCCTGAAGGAGTCTGTGTCGCACACATTCTCCGAGGCCGACCTCGTCATCGTCCCGGGCCAGGACATCTTCGTCAACGGGCAGGAAGCCGCTCCGCTGACCAAGCCGCTGGAACAGGTCGAGGGAGTGGACACTGCAACTGTCAACGCGCGAACAACGACGACCGGTCGAGGGCAGACATTCTCTGAGAGCACGTTCGCTTTGACACCTGCACCCGCAGACCCGGGCCTGGACACATTCGCGCTCACCGATGGGACCCGGCCCGAGTCCCTCACAGATCTCGTCCTGGACGAGAAGACCGCGGATGACCTGGGGGTGGGCATCGGCGACGAGATCCGCTTCTCCGTCGGCCCTGACGATGAGGCGATGCCCGTCTACCGGGGGCCGAATCAAAGCAACACGACGTTCACCGTCGTCGGCCTGGCCTCTATGGACAGCGGCCCGGCGACTGCAGGATCGCACCGCGGGCTAACCACCTCGGCGAGCTATCAGGAGTACTTCGCTTCGCAGGGTGATGTTGTCGCGATACAGATCGCTCTCGACGAGGGTGCTGATCCGAACGTGGTCCGCGCACACCTTCAGGACGCGATCGACGACTCAGCTCTGCAGGGAAGCCTGGAGGCGATGAGCGTCGGCGATGCCATCGATGTGAAGACGGATCGGCTCTCCGGCAGCAATGAGGTCGTCACCTGGCTGCTCCTGGCCTTCGCCGGCATCTCCGTCATCGTGGCGATACTGGTGGTGTCCAACACCTTCTCCGTCATCGTGGCCGGTCGCAGGCGCGAACTGGCACTGCTGCGCTGCCTGGGTGCATCACGGGTTCAGCTCTACGGGTCCGTGGTGACCGAGGGAACCTTTATCGGGCTGCTTGGCTCGATCTGTGGAGTGGTGGTCGGGACGGGGCTCAGCTTCTGCCTCGCCGCGGGAGCGAAGCAGGTCTGGCCCAACGAATTCGACTATCTCAGCCTCAGCGTTCCTCTCTCGGCGCTGCTGATCGGCATTGTCGTCGGTGTGCTCCTCACGGTCCTTGCCACCATCCGACCGGCCCGCAGCGCCATCGCTGTGACGCCGTTGGAGGCGCTGCAGCCCCTCGACGAGTCCCTGTCGCCCTCGCGGCACAGCCGGGTGCGTCAGCTCATCGGGTGGTCGAGCATCGGCCTCGGAATCGTGCTCCTCGTCGCTTCGGTCTATCTCATCGGGAGATCACCGGGGTGGATCCTGGGTGGGGCGCTCGGGGGCGCACTGCTCGTTTTCGGCCTGATCCTGTGCTCCGTGATGATCATTCCGCCGATCCTCGCAGCAATCGGCGACCTGGCGTTCAGTCCCTTCGGCGTCCCGGGCCGCCTCGCCACGTTGAACACTCTGCGCAATCGCAGCCGAACCGCGGCTACGGCAACCGCACTCATCATCGGTGTCACCCTGGTGGCGACGATCGTGGTCGGTGGAATGTCGACGAAGGCCACGCTGAGCTTCGGACTCGACCAGCGCTATCCCGTCGACATCTCCGTTCCGCTCGAAACCACCGTCGATCGGGACGAAGCCGATGGTGTGCGTGAGATTGCAGGGGTGGAAGCCGTCGTCATCGCCCATCGGGCGGAGGTGCTCGGTGACCACGGCGATATGCCCCCCGAGCTCTATGTCATCGATCCCGATTCCGCCCAGACTGTGCTCAGTGAGGGCGCCGAGCCACCCGTTCCGGGGAAAGTGCTCGTCCCCGACGACTACGGGCCAGAGAGCATCCGCATCAAGGGGCTCACCGAGGCGACTCTTCCGGTTGAGAAGGCCGGTGACTCGAGTCTGGTCTTCCTCACCACCCCGGATGTCGGCAATGATCTGGGTGTGTCCGCGACCTCCACCTCCGTCCTGGTCAAGGTCGATCCGGATGCCTCAGTCTCCGACATCTTTCGAATCCAACAGGACGTAGCCGAAGAACTCGACGTGACCAGTGACGAGGTGGGTGGTTCGGCAGTGGCCCGAGGCCAATACTCCGAATTCATCGATGTCCTCCTCATCGTTGCGGTGGCCCTGCTGTTCGTCGCCGTCCTCATCGCCCTCCTCGGCGTCTCGAACACGGTGAGTTTGTCGGTGATCGAACGTCGACGAGAGAACTCTCTGCTCCGGGCACTGGGCCTGAGCATCTCCCAGCTGAGATCGATCCTCGCACTGGAAGCCACCCTCATCTCGTCTGTGGCGGCACTCATCGGGCTCCTCCTCGGCGGGGGACTGGGCATCGTCGGCACCAGTCTGATCACGCATGACTATTCCAATCGGCTCATCGTCGACTGGTCGATCCCCTCAACTCTGGGTATCCTTCTTGTCGCGATTCTGGCCGGTCTGCTCTCGGCGCTGGCACCGGCCGGACGGGCAGCACGGCTGTCACCGGTCGAAGGACTTAAACAGGAGAACTGACCCCGGCGATTCTGGTGCGGGGTACCGGATGGTAGAAATGCAAGCATGAAATCTGCGTGGGCATCAATTCTGATCGGCATCGGAATCATTGTCGCCGCATTCAATCTCCGTCCAGGCGTGACGGGGCTTTCGCCGCTGCTGGATGCGATGGGATCCGAGATCCATCTCAGCTCCGCCTTTCTGGCCATCATCGGAATGCTGCCGCCGCTGCTCTACGGAATCAGCGGCTTCATCACCCCACGGCTGTACAACCGCTTCTCTGGACTGACGATCTCCCTGGCAGTGATGATCATGATCACGGCGGGTCTTGGCCTGCGCGCGATCGTCGACTCTCCCGCACTCTTCCTGGCACTCAGCGTTCTCGCGCTGCTGGGCATGGGCATCGGCAACGTGGTCGTGCCACCGATCGTGAAGTCCTACTTCCCCGATCGGGTCGCACTCATGTCGACTGTGCACGTGGGCATGCTGCAGTTGGGAACATTCATCCCGCCACTGGTGGCCGTGCCGTTGGCATCGAAGTTCGAATGGCGCGGGTCTCTGCTCGTGTGGGCAGCATCCGCAGCAGCCGGGATTGCTGTCTGGGTCCTGATCGCCGTTCTCCGGCCCTCGCCCCGATCGCAGGTTACAGCCACAGTCGTCGGCGGCAGCGAGCTGCTCAGATTGGTCAAGACCAAGCGCGCCTGGGCCCTGATGACGATGACCGGGTTGACCTCTTTCAACAACTTCATCCTGTTCACCTGGCTGCCCACCCTGCTCACACGTTCCGGTTTCGACCCGGCATTTGCAGGAGCCATGCTCGCCCTGGTGACCGCGATACCTCTCGTCCTCGGGTTCGTTCTGCCGCTTCTGGCACAGAAGATGCGCACAGCCTCACCGATCGTCGCGGTCTTCTGCGGCTCTCTGGCCGCCGGGTACCTCGGTCTCTGGCTCGTCCCCGAAGCCGCACCAGTGTTGTGGACGATTCTGTTGGGAATTGGGATCTCAACGTTCCCACTGGCCCTGACCCTGATCACCCTGCGCTCTCGCAGCGCCGAGGCCTCGGCAGCGCTGTCCGGCTTCGTTCAGGGCGGTGGCTACCTGATGGCAGCAACTGGCCCCCTGATCTTCGCCTTCTTGATTCAGTCCTTTGATGCGATGTGGCCAGCTTATGCGGTGGTCCTGGCCTCCACCGCGGTGAAATTCGCGGTCAGCTTCTCCGCCTGTCGCCCAGGCTCGATCTGATCCGTCCACCTCCCGGGTTGAGACGATGCTGAGGACTATGACACCTGATTCGCCGTCGACAACCGGACACGAGTAATCTGATCGGGTGACCCCGGAACTTCTGCAGACCGCTTTGGCGCGTGCACTGGCGAGCAGTGCCGCCGCACGAGGAATCCACAACGTCCCTGTTCCGGAGCCGCCCCTCCGCCGTGTGCAGGAGAAGCGCCGTCGGCCGCAGGCCTCACGCCCCGGGGACTGGGTTTCGACCATTGCACTGCGCAGTGCTGCGAGCCTGCACACGGATCCCAGACTGCTGGCAGAAGAGATCGCGTCTCAGCTGCGCGCGGACATACGAGTAGCCGACGTCGAAGTCGCCGGACCTGGATTCCTCAACATCACGGTCAGTCCCAGCAGCCTCGCCCAGACCGCCGCTGACATCGTCGACTCCGATCAGCCCTTCGGTCCTGATCGTGACGCAGCAGCGCGCATCGAAGCCGCCATCGGCCAGCGCATCTTGGCCAGTTCCGAGCTGCAGGCACTGCAGGTCGCGGTGGGAACCGACGCGCTTCGCTTCCTGGCCGCACGCAGCAGCACGTCCCCGCCGCAGCCAGGCGACACCCAAGTGCTGCGCACAGCCCACTCGGACAACCCTATGTACGCAGTCCAGCTCGCGCACTCCGCAGCCCGTCGAGTCGAACGGCGTGCGGCAGCGGCTGGAATCGATGCCTCCGACTTCGACGCGAACACCTTGACCGATGCCCGAGAGACCGCTCTGGCCGCAGCACTGGCCGATTTCATCACCACGACGCGCCACGCTGCTTCCTGGGGCGAACCACAGCGCATCACCTGCCTCCTCGAAGCCATAGCCCAGCTGTTCCTAGACTGGGCGCAGGCATGCTCTGTGACACCGAGCATCGACGAGAAGATCACGCGACTCCACGCTTCCCGGCTGGTCCTCGACCGAGCCGCCATCATCGTCCTGGCCACAGGACTTCGACTACTGGGCGTCAGCGCCCCGGAGAGGATGTAATGCCAGCCCATATCGCCGGCACCATGCACGCCACCCCAGCACCCGTGTGGCTGCCGTACCCAGAGGACGTGAATGCGCTCCTGCCCAGCCTGTGGTCAGACAATGTGACGAAGTCCGACTCCGGTGTCCTCACCATCGCCGGGCACTCGGTCACCGACCTCGCCGAACGCTACGGCACCCCGACCCTCGTCATGGACGTCGCCGACTTCACAGCGCGCGCCGAGAACTACGTCAGCGCCTACTCGGCTGCCTTCTCCACAGACAAAGGCCTGGCCGGAGTCGACGTCTTCTATGCGGGCAAAGCATTCCTGTGCACTGCTGTCGCCGGGTGGGTCCACGAAGCGGGCCTCGGCCTCGACACCTGTTCCCTGGGGGAGATGATGGTGGCCAATGCAGCAGGGGTCCCAGGCGAGCGGGTCGGCCTGCACGGCAACAACAAATCTGCGGCCGAGCTCGAATATGCTCTCGACTACGGTGTGGGACGGATCTTCGTCGACAGCCTCGACGAGATCGCACTGCTCGAGTCGATCGCGGCAGCGAAGGGAACCACCGCTCCGGTGATGCTGCGCGTCACGGTGGGCGTCGAGGCACACACCCACGATTTCATCGCCACGGCTCATGAAGACCAGAAGTTCGGCCTCTCCGTCTCCGCCGGGACCGCTGCGAAGGCCGCCGCGGCGGTGGCGAACTCCTCACATCTGCGTTTCGACGGTCTGCACTCGCACATCGGCTCCCAGATCTTCGACATCTCCGGCTTCCAAGTCGCTGCCGCCCGCGTCCTGGCGCTGCGCGCAGAGATCATGGCCGAACACGGCGTTGATCTGCCCGATGTCGACCTGGGCGGCGGCTTCGGCGTCCGCTACACCTCACAGGACACACCTATCCCGGTGGCGAAGATGGCCCAGGAACTCGCCGAGGTGGTCGCGAAGGAATGTCGTGGACTGGGCACGAACGTGCCGCGGATCTCAATCGAACCCGGACGCGCGATCATCTCCCCATCCGTATTCACCCTCTACCAGGTCGGCACCGTCAAAGAGGTCGACACAGACAACGGCGTACGCACCTACGTCGCCGTCGACGGGGGGATGAGTGACAACATTCGGACAGCTCTCTACGATGCCGACTATTCGTGTACCTTGGCCAATCGGAACTCCGATTCCGAACCGGCCATCGTGCGCGTGGTGGGCAAGCACTGCGAATCCGGTGACATCATCGTCCGAGACGAATACATGGGGTCTGATGTGTCCGCCGGTGACCTCGTCGCGGTCCCGAACACCGGTGCCTATTGCCGGTCACTGGCCAACAACTACAACCACGTGCCCAAACCAGGGGTCCTGGCCGTGACAACGGATAAGGTTGAGTGGATTGTGACACCCGAGGACTACTCTCAGATGTTGCGCAGCGATCCGGGAATGAACGCCGGAGAGCGCGTATGAGTGCCATTGAAGACAGCGAAAAGGTGAACAAATGCAGGCTTTGAAAGTTGCCATGCTCGGATGTGGAGTCGTCGGCACCGAGGTCGCCGCCCGCATCCAGAATCGGAGCGAGGCGTTGGCCGAACGGATCGGTGCGCCGCTGCAACTGAGCGCAATCGTCGTCCGTGACACCTCCAAGCAGCGCCCGGGAATCGATTCGAGCCTGCTGACGACAGATGCTGAGGCGGCCATTGCCGACGCCGATATCGTCATCGAGCTGATGGGCGGCATCGAGCCTGCCAAAACGCTTATCCGCTCAGCCCTTGACCACGGGTCCTCCGTTGTCACAGCCAATAAGGCTCTGCTGGCTGCCAACTACGGTGAGCTGATGTCGGCGGCAGACTCCGCCGGTGTGCGCCTCGAGCACGAAGCAGCCGTCGCCGGTGCCATTCCGATCATCCGTCCTGTCGGCGACTCGCTGGCAGGGGACCGGATCGACAGAATCATGGGCATCGTCAACGGCACCACCAACTACATCCTCGACCAGATGGACTCCGAGGGATGGGGCTTCGATGAGGCGCTGAAGACCGCGCAGGAGCTGGGATTCGCCGAGGCGGACCCCACCGCCGATGTCGGCGGCCATGATGCCGCCGCGAAGGCCGCCATTCTCTCGTCGTTGGCCTTCCACGCTCCGGTCTCGATCGACGATGTCCACGTCGAAGGCATCGAAGACATCACACCCGAGATGGTCGCCACGGCCCGGGATCAGGGCTTCGTCATCAAACTCCTCGCCGTGTGCGAACGAGTCAGCGAATCACCTGCCGGACCGGGCCTGTCCGCTCGCGTCTACCCGGCCCTGCTGGGACGCAGCCACCCCCTGGCGACAGTGCGCGGTGCCTTCAACGCCGTCTTCATCGAGGCCGAGGCTGCCGGTTCGCTCATGTTCTACGGACAGGGTGCCGGCGGCGAACCGACCGCATCTGCGGTCCTCGGAGATGTGGTCTCCGTGGCCCGTCGCAAGGTGCTCGGTGGTCGGGGACAGTATGAGCGCCCATTCCACGAGGACTCGAAGATCCTGCCGATATCGGCGATCACCACCCGGTACCACATCACGCTCGACGTGGTCGACCGTCCTGGTGTTCTCGCCGCAGTCTCCGAGGTCTTCTCCGACGAAGGTGCGTCGATCGAACTCATGCGCCAGACCGTGGGAGAGGTCGACGACGAAGGCACTCAGCACGCGAAGCTCGTGCTCGCCACCCACTCGAACACCGACGCAACCCTCCGGGAAACGGTCGACCGCCTCAGCGGCCTCCCCGTGGTGCGCGCCGTCAAATCCGTGATCCGCGTAGAAGGACAGTGAGAATGACCGAATTCCCCAAAAAACAGTGGCAGGGCGTCGTCGAGGAATACCGCACCCTCCTCGATATCTCCGAAACTACACCGGCCGTGACCTTGGGCGAAGGCGGCACGCCGCTCATCCACGCGGAGAAGCTCAGCGAACTCACCGGTGCCGATGTGTGGGTGAAGTACGAAGGCCTCAACCCGACAGCGTCCTTCAAGGACCGGGGTATGACGATGGCCATCACGAAGGCCGTGGCTCAGGGTGCTAAGGCCGTCATCTGTGCCTCGACAGGCAACACCTCAGCCTCGGCAGCCGCCTACGCCACCAAGGCCGGACTGACCTGTGCTGTGCTCGTGCCCACCGGCAAGATCGCGCCGGGCAAGATGAGCCAGGCCATCGCCCACGGGGCCACGCTGCTCGAAGTCGACGGAAACTTCGACGACTGCCTGACGCTCTGTCGCAAGCTCTCCGAGTCCTACCCTGTCCACCTCGTGAACTCCGTCAACCCGGATCGTATCGAGGGACAGAAGACGGCTTCCTTCGAGGTTGTCGACGTCCTGGGCGACGCTCCCGACATCCACGTGCTGCCCGTGGGCAACGCCGGCAACATCACCGCCTACTGGAAGGGCTACCGCCAATACCAGGAGATCGGAGCCTCGACCCGTCTGCCGCATATGTGGGGCTTCCAAGCCGCAGGATCGGCCCCGATTGTCCTCGGCCACCCCGTGGACGAGCCCGATACGATCGCCACGGCCATCCGGATCGGCAATCCAGCCAGCTGGGAGCAGGCAATCGAGGCCCGTGACTCGTCCGGCGGAGTCATCGATTCCGTCACCGACGATGAAATCCTGCGCGCACACAAAGTCCTGTCCCGGGACGAGGGGATCTTCGTCGAACCCGGTTCGGCGGCCTCAGTGGCGGGTCTGCTCAAGATGTCCGAAGCGGGCAAGGTCCCGTCCGGTGCGAGCATTGCGGTAACCGTGACCGGTCACGGACTCAAGGACCCCAGCTGGGCACTGCACACAGCCGACGGCTCCGAGATCGAGCCGAAACGGGTCTCCGTCGACGCGGTCAGCGCGGCACGGGCTCTCGGGCTCGAAGACAGGTGAGTGTGAGGATTCAGATCGAGGTTCCGGCCACCTCGGCGAACCTGGGCCCTGGTTACGATGCCTTCGGCCTTGCTCTGGGGATCTTCGATACTCTAACTCTGACCATCCACGACGACCCCGTGGACCCCAGCATCTGCGTGAGCGTGACAGGGGAGAGCGCAGAGACGCTGCCGACGGATCGCACCCATCTCATCATGCGAGTGATCTCTGATGTGCTCTCTGCAGAGTATCCGCAGGCCCCTGCAGATCTGGGGGAGCGGCTCAGCCTGGAATGTGTCAATCGGATACCGCACTCACGCGGACTCGGATCCTCCGCGGCTGCGAACGTGGGTGCCATTGCTCTGGCCGGTGAGGTCGGCGCCTACGCAGGTGGTGCGAAGCTGAGCCGACAACGTGTGCTCGAGCTCGCATCCGAACTCGAGGGCCACCCGGACAATGCGGCCCCCGCTGTCTACGGGGGACTGACCATTGCATTGCCGGAGCCTGCGCGTTCGTGGCAGATTCCAGCCAACACCATCGCCGAGGTGACCGTCATGGTCCCCGACATGCGTCTGGACACGGAGATCGCTCGCAGCGTGATCCCCGTATCCGTCGAACATGAGGTCGCCGCAGAGAACTCTGCCCTTGCGGCACTTCTCATCCATGGGTTCGTCACCGATGACTCGGTGCTGCTCGAGGCCACCGCCGATCGTCTGCATCAGGAATTCCGCCGTGACGCATACCCGGAGTCGATGGCGCTCGTCGACGCGCTGCGCGCCGAGGGCCTGCCCGCAGTGATCTCCGGCGCCGGACCCACCGTCCTCGTTCTCGCAAGTGCAGTTCCCCCCGAGCTGGTCCCCGACGCGGTGACACTCATACATACCACCATTGACCTCGGCGGATATCGCGTCAAGGAAAAAAATTAGTCACCGGATTCGCGTGAAAGCCATTGAGCACGTAAACTATGAGTGTTCCGTCAGTGATCGGATTCTGCGATACGCATCGCGATTCCGCTGATTTTTTCACAAATTCTGGAACGTCTCCTGCTCATTCTTAGGCAGGTTATCTTTCACAATGCACCGTCAATGGTGTTTCCGTCGCCGTGAGTAAACGGCTCTTGCCGCACGGCCGAAAGAGGGAGAAGGACCTTCGTGTCTGAAACCACTACTCAAGATTCCACCACACGCACCGGCAGTCTGACCGCTTTGCGTCTGCCCCAGCTCCAGGAAATGGCAGCGGGACTCGGGATCAAAGGGTACCGTCGACTTCGCAAAGGCGAACTGATCGACGCCATCAACAACCACAATGGCGCCCAGGGCGGTTCGGGGCAGGCTCAAGCAGCCTCGAAGACCGTACCGGCAGCTTCCGCACCAGCCGCTTCCGCAGCTCCCGAGAAGGCAGCAAAGGAAGACAACCAGGGTGCCGACGATGTACCCGTCGAGGCCAAGCGTCGTCCCGCTCGTCGCAGTGCAGCTGCGACGTCCGATGACGCCGCTGTTTCGCAGGGCGCGCCCGCCGCATCGTCTACTGCTGAGTCCTCCATCGTCGCCGAGGCATCCGCTGCAGACGACAATTCGTCTGATTCCGCTGGTGAGCCCGACAAGCAGCGTTCGCGACGTAGTCGTTCACGTTCTCGTGGCGGCGACGCCCAGAACGACGACAACGGACACAACGCCGATGACTCGGCCGAGCGCTCGGATCGCAATGATCGTGGCAATGGCCGCAACCGTCAGACTGACGACAACGACCGTGGCAACGATCGTAGCAACGGGCGTAACAACGACCGCGGCAACGACTCCGGCAATGACCGCAACAACGATCGTGGAAACGGGCGCAATCGTCAGAACGACGACAACGACTCCGGCAACGACCGCAACAACGACCGTGGCAACGACCGCAACAATGACCGCGGCAATGGGCGCAACCGTCAGAGCGACGACAACGACCGGGGCAATGACCGTAACAACGATCGCAACAACGATCGTCGGGGTCGCAACAACAACGATGACGACGATCGCGGCAACCGTCGCGGACGCGGTCGTGACCGTGACCGCAAACGTCGCGGCGGACGTGGCAACGACGAGCCCGAGATTCGCAATGATGACGTGCTCATCCCCGTCGGCGGTATCCTCGACGTCCACGACAATTACGCGTTCTTGCGCACCTCCGGTTACCTGCCCGGCCCCAACGACGTCTACGTCTCGGCCTCGATGGTCCGCAAGAACCGACTGCGCAAGGGCGACGCTGTCGCCGGTGCCATTCGGCAGCCTCGTGAGAACGACCGCAACAGCAAGCGTGAGAAGTTCGACGCCCTGGTGCGATTGGACTCCGTCAACGGACTGACCGTTGAAGATGCACGCAACCGCGTCGAATTCTCAAAACTGACTCCGCTCTACCCGCAGGAGCGGATGCGCCTCGAAACCACCTCGAAGCAGCATTCGACACGGCTCATCGACCTTGTGACGCCCATCGGCAAGGGCCAGCGCGGCCTCATCGTGGCGCCCCCGAAGGCGGGCAAGACGATGATCATGCAGCAGGTGGCCAACGCCATCACCGAGAATAATCCGGAAGTTCACCTGATGGTCGTCCTCGTCGACGAGCGTCCCGAGGAAGTCACGGACATGCAGCGTGCGGTGCAGGGCGAAGTCATCGCCTCGACCTTCGACCGCCCCGCAGATGACCACACGACGATCGCAGAACTCGCCATCGAGCGCGCTAAGCGTCTCGTCGAAATGGGTTCAGACGTCGTCGTGCTTCTGGACAACATCACACGTCTCGGCCGTGCCTACAACATTGCGCAGCCAGCCTCGGGTCGTATCCTCTCCGGTGGTGTCGACGCGAACGCGCTCTACCCGCCGAAGCGTTTCTTCGGTGCCGCCCGCAACATCGAAAACGGCGGGTCGCTGACCATTCTGGCCACCGCCCTCGTCGAGACCGGATCCAAGATGGACGAGGTCATCTTCGAAGAGTTCAAGGGCACCGGCAACATGGAGCTGCGTCTGTCGCGCCAGCTGGCTGATAAGCGCATCTTCCCGGCTGTCGACGTCAACGCGTCGAGCACCCGTCGCGAAGAGATGCTGATGACCAATGAAGAGATGAAGGTCATGTGGCAGCTGCGTCGTGTGCTGTCCGGACTCGAACAGCAGCAAGCTGTCGAACTCCTTATGTCGAAGCTGAAGGAAACCGGCTCGAACGTCGAGTTCCTGATGCAGGTGCAGAAGACGACACCACTGCAAAAGTCTGCCACCGACAACCACTGAGATGGCAGACGATGACACCCTCAAAGCCAGCGTCAGCGCACTGCTCGACGAGCATGCACGTCTGCAGTCGGAACTCTCCGATCCTGCCGTGCACGCTGACGCTGGCCGAGCCAAGAAGCTGACCAGGCGCTACGCAGAACTCGACAAGGTGGCTGTGACCGCCCGTCGATTCGATCAGCTCGAAGACGACGCTGTCGCCGCGGAAGAACTCGCGGCCGACGACGCCGAATTCGCGGCCGAGGCCAAGCGCCTGCATGAAGAAGCCTCGGACGTCGAGGCCGAACTCAGAGACCTCTTGGTTCCCAGCGATCCCGACGATGCACGTGATGCGATCATCGAGATCAAAGCTGGTGAGGGTGGCGACGAGTCCGCGCTGTTCGCAGGCGACCTCCTGCGCATGTATCAGCGCTGGATCGACTCACGCGGATGGTCCTCGCAGATCTTGGATGCTACGCATTCTGATCTGGGCGGGTACAAGGACGTGACCTTGGCCGTGAAGGCTAAGGACGATGGCGCCTACGGGTGGGTGAAGTTCGAAGGTGGAGTCCACCGGGTCCAACGTGTGCCCGTGACCGAATCCCAAGGACGCATCCACACCTCGGCCGCCGGAGTGCTCATATTTCCCGAAGTTGACGAGCCGGAGGAAGTCGCCCTCGACGACAACGATCTGCGCATCGACGTCTACCGATCCTCGGGGCCGGGCGGCCAGTCGGTGAACACGACAGACTCCGCTGTGCGCATCACCCACGTGCCCACAGGCATCACTGCCAGCTGCCAGAACGAGAAGTCGCAGCTGCAGAACAAAGAAGCCGCACTGCGCATGCTCCGCGCCCGCATCCTGGCCAAGCAGGCTGAGGAAGCGGCTGCCGAAGCTGCAGACATCCGCCGGTCCCAGGTTCGCACCGTTGACCGTTCGGAACGCATCCGCACCTACAACTTCCCCGAAAACCGGATCACCGACCATCGGACAGGCTACAAGGCCTACAACCTTGACCAGGTTCTCGCCGGTGATCTCGATCCTGTGGTCGGATCCTGCCGGGAGGCTGACAAAGCAGCTCGACTCGACGCGCTGGGGGACTGACCTGAATCCGCGCCCGCCCGGTCTCGAAGAGGACGTGTCGACGGTGCTGCTCGGGGCGACGCGACTGCTGGCCGAGGCCCACGTGCCCAATCCCGACCTAGATTCCGCAGCCTTGCTCGCCCATGCGTGGGGAATCGAGGCATCGGACCTCGCACGCAGACGTCTCTTCGGCGAGTCCGTTCCTGCTGGAGTCACCGAAATATTCGTGGAACTCCTCGACCTGCGACGCCAGCGCGTCCCCCTTCAGCACATCACCGGTGTCGCAGCATTTCGCCACCTCGAACTGAAGGTAGGTCCTGGAGTCTTCGTGCCCCGCCCCGAGACAGAGCTTCTCGTCACCGAGGTTCTCGACGAGTTGGAGCGGCAGCGGAACGCCCATGAGCCCTTCGTCGTTGATCTGTGCTCGGGCTCGGGAGCGATCACGCTCTCCCTGGCCACCGAACATCCGAAGCTGTCCATCGTCGGCGTCGAGCGTGAAACTGAGGCCCTGAACTGGTCGCTGAAGAATCTGACGGCGGTCAACCTCGGCGATTCCACTGTTGAACTCATCTCTGGTGACGCAACGACATTCGCCGATGACCGTCCTGACCTGTGGGGCCTGGCCGATGTCGTCGTGACCAACCCTCCCTATGTGCCCGATGAGGCTGTACCCCGCGACCCGGAGGTTCGGGAGCACGATCCAGCTGCCGCTCTATACGGCGGTTTCACGGGTCTGGAGATCCCAGCGCTCATCATGAGACAGGCAGAGAAGCTGCTGCGTCCCGGCGGATTCTTCATCATGGAACACTCCGAAGAACAAGGCCCACACGCCTGCGAACTCATCATGAAGACGGCCAGTCTCAGGCAGGCCGCCACCTACCCGGACTACACTGGACGCGACCGCTACACGGTGGCTCATCGTGTGACAGAGGTCGACCTATGACCACGGACCTCCCAGTTCGGGACACTGCCCACCACGATTCGAAACGGAGAATTCGTGTCGAGACGATTCGACGTCACCCAAAGCGACATCCGTGACCTTGTCCTGGACGAATGCGCCAGGGTCAGCGAAACGGGCAATCTGCTCGTCATCCCCACGGACACCGTGTATGGGATCGCCGCAGACGCCTTCAGCGCTTCAGCGGTCTCCGCACTCCTGGCGGCAAAGGGCCGCGGACGCGATATGCCGCCGCCGGTCCTGGTCCCGCGCGCGGAAACCGTCTTCGGCCTCGTCGACGGCGTCGATGAGAGGATGCTGTCTCTGACCGCTCGTTTCTGGCCCGGCCCGCTGACGATCATCGCCAACGCCCAGCCGTCACTGGACTGGGACCTCGGCGACACCCACGGCACCGTGGCGGTGCGGATGCCCGACGACGAATACGCGCTCGCATTGCTGGCTCGGACCGGGCCACTGGCCGTGTCGAGTGCCAACATATCCGGGAAGCCGGCCGCCACCTCGGCGGACGAAGCGATGGAGATGCTCGGTGACGATGTCGACATCTACGTCGACGGGGGAGTGCGGGCATCGGGAGTCTCCTCGACCATCGTCGACCTGACCGCCGATGTGCCCCGCGTTGTGCGCGAGGGCCCCGTGACCATCGATGAACTCCACGAAATCGTCCCCGACGTCATCGACCTGGACGGCTGAGTGCGCGCCTACCTCTTCATCCTCATCATCTCGGCCCTCGTGGCCTATCTGCTGACCCCGATGGTCAAGCGGGTGGCAGAACGAGGCCAGATATTCTCGCCCCTCCGTGAACGAGATGTGCATTCCGTTCCGACGCCGAGGTTGGGTGGAGTCGCGATGTTCGGCGCGGTGATCGTGGGCCTCGTATTTGCCTCACAGACACCGTTCCTGCAGCGGATCTTCGTCGACATGGCCCCGATCATCGGCATCGCCGGCGCCGCCACAGTGCTGTGTGTGCTGGGCATCATCGATGACATCTGGGATCTCCATTGGATCACGAAACTTGCCGGACAGGCACTGGCCGCCGGTTTCATGGCCATCAATGGCGTGGCTCTGCTGTCGATTCCCTTCGGGGGAGTCATCATCGGTTCTCCGCGGATGTCGATCATCATCACCATCCTGGTGGTGCTGGTTACGATCAACGCTGTGAACTTCGTCGACGGACTTGACGGATTGGCTGCGGGGGTCGTTGCCATCGGCGGCAGCGCCTTCTTCATCTACTCCTACGGCCTGGCCCGCGACGCCTCTCCCGACTCCTATGCGAACCTCGCGTCGCTGATCACCGCAATCCTCGTCGGTGCCTGCGTCGGTTTCCTGCCGCATAACTTCAACCCGGCACGGATCTTCATGGGCGATTCGGGATCAATGCTCATCGGTCTGCTGCTGGCAGCATCCACCATCCGCGTCACCGGTCAGGTCGACCCGGCTCTGCTCGGAGAAGAACGCGTATTCGCGACCTTCCTGCCCATCATCCTGCCTGTCGCCGTGATGTTCCTGCCGCTGCTCGACCTGGGCCTGGCGGTGGTCCGCCGTCTCATGGCGGGCCAATCACCCTTCTCCGCGGATGCGAAGCACCTCCATCACAGAATGCTCAGCCTGGGCCATTCTCATGCTCGAGCCGTGCTCATCCTCTACACATGGACCGCACTCATCGCATTCGGATCCGTCATGCTCCTGCTGATGCCCTGGATCTACGTGGTCTGTATTGTCGGCGGGCTGTTCGCCATCACCCTTATCTTCACGTTCTACCCCCTGCGGGTCCGCCAGAAAGCCAGAGAGGAAATCTCATGACCGATGAGTCACCGCGTCAGGAAACCTACGTTGAGGCAGCGTGGACGAGAGTCTGGAGGACCATGCTGGTCCGTGGAATCATTCTCGTCGTGGCTGTCGCCGTGCTCGGAATGGGTATCGGCTACCTAGTTTCGGGTGCCCAGGGACTCAACGGCGGCGCTGTCGGTGGGGGTCTGGCCGCGGTGTTCATCATCATCACGCTGGTCATCATGTATGCCGGACGAAACATGGGACTGACTGCGATCGCCGGATTCTTAGGCATGGGCTTCCTCTTCAAGGCGTTCATCTTCATGATCGTCATCTGGAGGCTCAAAGACGCCACCTGGCTAGACGGAACTGTGGCGTTCTTCACAATTGTGGTTGCTGTGCTCGGTTCCTCGCTCGTGGAGGCGCTGACGGTGGTCAAAGGTCGTGTGCCCTACGTAGATCCTGAAGCGAAATAGGCGAACTTTGCGCTTGCGCCAGCCCCTGCCAGGAGATGTACAGTCAAAGGTGATGAATTTGTCGGCAGCTCTCTACAATTGGTAGAGTTGTTGCGGTGCTGGAGCCATTTGTTGCTCCATGTCGCTCCTGAACCTACAGCCACGCAACTCGTGCGTGGCAAAGGCCAGGCCATCAAGGCTTTTGACCATGGGAGAGTTAAGGAAACGTGGGAACACTCAACGCTGCGAACACAATGATCCAAGCCGCTGAAAGTGGTTATCACGGTCCGTCAATGGCGGAGTTCTTCCCCGCTGCGTTCCTCTTCGAAGGCACGCCCTTTGAGATGAACCGCGTGATGCTCATCCGCGTCATCGCCACCGTGGCAGTCGTTGTTCTGCTTGCTGTGTGGGCCAAGCGCATGAAGCTCGTTCCCGGTCGTTTCCAGTCAGCTATGGAGCTGGCGATGGAATTCGTCACAGTCGGCATCGCCGAGGACACCTTCGGCAAAGAACGTGCAAAGAAGTTCATGCCGCTGATCGTTGCGATCTTCTTCGGCATCCTGTTCTGGAACGTCACGAAGCTCATTCCCTTCCTCAACATGCCCGGCACCGGCGTCATCGGTCTGCCGATCGTCCTCACGCTGACGGTATATGTCACCTACCACTGGGCCGGTATCGCTGAGAAGGGACTCGGCGGCTACCTCAAAGATTCGCTCATCCTGCCCGGTGTGCCTTGGCCGATGCACATTCTGCTCATCCCGATCGAGTTCATCACGAAGTTCATCACCCAGCCGTTCACGCTGGCGATCCGACTCTTCGCCAATATGATGGTCGGCCACCTCCTCCTTGTGCTCTGCTTCTCCGCGACGACCTTCTTCCTGGTCGACGCCGCGAACGGCTTCCAGTTCTTCTCGATCGTCACCTTCGCCGGCGGATTCTTCGTGTTCATCCTCGAGATGCTGATCGTCGTCCTCCAGGCCTACATCTTCGCTCTGTTGTCCTGCGTCTACATCAACGCGGCCATTTCAGAAGACCACTGATTTAACACCCAGAACCGTAACTCACGAGTTGCACGGTCGGGCCAACCACCCGGCTTCATTATGAAAGGAAAAGCATCCTATGGATATGCTCGCCGCAGTTGAAGGTAGCGTTTCGACGATCGGATACGGCCTCGCCGCTATCGGCCCTGGCATCGGTGTCGGAATTGTTATCGGCAAGACCATCGAGGGAACCGCACGTCAGCCTGAGATGGCCGGCGCACTGCGCGGAAACATGTTCCTCGGCATTGCGCTGATCGAGGCACTGGCCCTGATCGGCATCGCCACCCCGTTCTTCCTGCCCTGATCACGAAGAGGACTAATCGATGACTCCGGAACTAATTCTTGCCTCGGCGAAGAACCCGCTTCTCCCCGCCTGGTATGACATCATCTGGAGTGCCATCTGTCTGCTGATCGTCTTCCTGGTTGTTTGGAAGTACGTCCTCCCGGCCTTCAATAAGACCCTCGATGAGCGCGCAGAGCGCATTCAAGGTGGAATTGAAAAGGCTGAGAAGGTGCAGGCCGAAGCCGATCAGGCTCTGGCCGAGTATCAGAAGCAGCTCGCCGACGGCCGTGCAGAAGCTGCACGACTGCGCGCCGAGGCTCAGGAAGAAGGCGCCCAGATCATCGCCAATATGAAGACCCAGGCTCATGCAGAGTCCGAGCGCATCGTTGCTCAGGCTCAGACGCAGATCGAAGCCGAGCGTCAGACCGCCATGGTGCAGCTGCGCTCGGAAGTCGGAACGCTCGCCACCGACCTGGCATCACGCATCGTCGGCGAATCACTCACCGATGACCAGCGTTCTGCCAACGTGGTCGATCGCTTCATCTCCGATCTTGAGTCGCAGTCTTCAGCACAGCCTGTCAAGGGGGCGTGATGCTCCAGTCGAGCAGATTGTCCCTGCAGGCCGTACTTGAAACCGCCAATGCCGAGATCTCCCGCGGCGACGCGCGTGAAATCGGTGCGGGTGAGCTGGCCATCGTTGCTGTTCTCGCTGAGAATGTGACGCTGCGTAAGGCCTTGGCTGACTCGTCCGAGTCGGCTGAGAAGAAGCAGCAGCTGCTGCGGACTCTGTTCTCGACTCGGACCACCGAGACGGTCCTGCGTCTGAGTGAACTGGCAGTGAGCCAGCGCTGGGCCAGGACTCAGGACTTGGTGACCAGCCTTGAGGTTGCCGGAGTGACAGCCATCGCTGCTGCCGCTCAGGTATCCGGTCAACTCGGTCAGGTGGAAGAGGAAGTCTTCCGCTTCGCCCGTCTGTGCGAAAGCGAACATGAACTGGCGCGCGCCTTGGAATCCGATGCCTCTGCGTCGACCAAGCGTGCGCTCATCGCAGACTTGCTGGCAGGTAAGGCACAGGCCGACACCATCACGCTGATCGAGCAGGCCGTTCTGTTCCCGCGCGGACTCCGCGTGGCGAAGGCCCTGGATCAGTACAGCGATATCCTCGCGGCACGACAGCAGCGCTCAGTCGCCGAAGTCACCGTTGCCAAACCGTTGAGCGAAGCTCAGACCCAGAAACTGACGGCCGCTCTGTCCGCCAGCTATGGACGCGACCTTGTACTCAACGTCCAGGTCGACCCCGCAGTCGTCGGGGGAGTCCGCGTTCAGGTCGGCGATGAGATGATGAGCTCAACAGTGGCTGATCGTCTGGCCGAAGTTCAGCGTAAGCTCGCAAGTTAAATTGAGGTGCCGGCCAGTCCGGCAGCACAGGCGGCCCATCGGTCGTCGGACGCAAGTTTTGAGTAAAGGAAGCAGGGAAACCAGATGGCGGAACTGACAATTCGCCCGGAAGAGATCCGGGACGCTCTCGGGAAGTTCGTTGACTCGTACAACCCCGAGAGCTCGGTAAAGTCCGAGGTCGGCAAGGTTGTCACCGCAGGTGACGGAATCGCCCACGTCTCGGGCCTGCCCGGCACAATGGCCAACGAACTCCTTCGGTTCGAAGATGGCACACTGGGCTTGGCACAGAACCTCGACGAGCGCGAGATCGGCGTCGTCATCCTCGGCGAGTTCGCCGGAATCGCCGCGGAGCAGAACGTCTACCGCACCGGTGAGGTACTCTCCATTCCAGTCGGTGACGGATACCTCGGTCGCGTGGTCGATCCTCTGGGTCACCCGGTCGACGGACTCGGCGAGGTCGAGACCGTCGGTCGTCGTGAGCTTGAGCTCCAGGCCGCAGGTGTGATGGATCGCCAGGAGGTTCGCGAACCTCTGCAGACCGGCTACAAGAGCATCGATGCCATGATCCCTGTCGGTCGTGGCCAGCGTCAGCTCGTCATTGGTGACCGCAAGACGGGTAAGACAGCTCTGGCCATCGACACGATCATCAACCAGAAGGCCAACTGGGAGACCGGCGATCCGAAGAAGCAGGTTCGCTGCATCTACGTTGCCATCGGCCAGAAGGGCTCCACCATCGCCGGTGTCCGTCGTTCGCTCGAAGAAGCGGGCGCACTGGAATACACCACGATCGTGTCCTCGCCTGCTTCTGACTCCGCAGGTTTCAAGTACCTCGCTCCCTACTCCGGTTCGGCCATCGGCCAGCACTGGATGTACGAGGGCAAGCACGTCCTCATCGTGTTCGACGATCTGTCGAAGCAGGCTGAGGCCTACCGTGCGGTATCTCTGCTGCTGCGTCGTCCGCCGGGCCGTGAGGCATTCCCAGGTGACGTCTTCTACTTGCACTCGCGTCTGCTCGAGCGTTGCGCGAAGCTCTCCGATGAGTTCGGCGGCGGTTCAATGACCGGCTTGCCGATCATTGAGACCAAGGCCAACGACGTTGGCGCCTTCATTCCGACCAACGTGATCTCGATCACCGACGGTCAGATCTTCTTGCAATCGGACCTCTTCAACGCCGGTCAGCGTCCAGCTGTCGACGTCGGTGTGTCCGTCTCCCGCGTCGGCGGTGCCGCTCAGACGAAGGCGCTCAAGAGCGTCTCCGGTACTCTGAAGATCTCCTTGGCTCAGTATCGTTCCCTCGAAGCGTTCGCGATGTTCGCCTCGGACCTCGACGAGACGACCAAGCGCGACCTGGCTCGCGGTGCTCGTCTGACCGAGCTGCTCAAGCAGTCTCAGTTCTCGCCGATGTCGTTTGAGAAGCAGACCGTGTCGATCTTCGCCGGTACCCACGGCTACCTCGACGAGATTCCGATCTCCGATGTGCTGAAGTTCGAATCAGAGCTTCACGATCACCTCGAGCGCAAGACCGGCATCTTCACGACCATTCGTGAGACGCTCAAGCTCGATGATGACACTTCGGCTGAGCTGGAGAACGTGTTGGCCGAGTTCACCAAGAACTTCGTCACCTCCGATTCCAGCGGATCCCAGGCCGGCAGCGAAGAAACCGCCACTGCGTCTTCGGACGAGGTCGAGCAGGAAAAGATCGTTCGGCAGAAGCGTTGAACCTGATCCGTAACAGCGAAAGGAAGAACTGATGGGAGCCCAGCAGAGGGTCTTCAAACAGAAGATCCGCTCTACGTCGTCCTTGAGGAAGATCTTCAAGGCCATGGAGCTCATCGCTGCTTCACGGATTCAGAAGGCCATTGCCCGTTCGCAGGCTGCCAGCCCCTACGCCAATGCATTGACCCGCGCGGTCTCTGCGGTGGCCAGCGAGTCCAACGTCGACCACGTGTTGACATCCGAGCCTGAGAACGTCAGCCGTGCTGCTGTTCTCGTCGTGGGCCCGGATCGCGGATTCGCAGGAGCCTACTCCGCGAACCTGCTGCGCGAAGCCGAGGAACTCATTCGGCTTCTGCACAGCGAAGGCAAAGACGTTTCGCTCTTCACCGTCGGCGGGAAGGCTGAGAACTACTACACCTTCCGCGACCGAGCGATTGTTCAGGCCTGGACTGGAATCTCCGAGACTCCGACGGCTGAGAAAGCCCGGGAGATCGGTGAGGCCCTGTTGCAGAGCTTCAATACCGAATCCGCTGAGAACGGTGTGGATGAGATCTACATCGTCTTCACGAAGTTCGTCTCGAGCGTCAAGCACGATCCGGAATACCGGCGTCTGCTTCCGCTTGAGGTCGTTGACGCGGACGAAGTCGCCACCGGCGGCGAGTCCGCACCCGCGAACGATGCGGCTGCGTTCCCACTCTATGAGTTCGAACCCAGCGCCGAGGCCGTCTTGGACTCGCTGTTGCCGCGATACATCGACTCTCGAGTCCTGGCAGCGTTGCTGAGTGCATCGGCATCCGAGCAGGCCTCGCGTCAGGCTGCGATGAAGACGGCGACCGATAACGCGGACGACCTCATCAAGACCTACACCCGGTTGGCCAACACGGCTCGCCAGGCGGAAATCACCCAGGAACTCACCGAGATCGTCGGTGGGGCCGATGCCCTTGCGGCATCATCAGCCGGCGACTGACCGGCGAGAGCAGAGAAGAAAGAGACCATGACTGCCACAGCTACGGATACCTCCCCGGCGCAGGGCACAGCCCTCGGCCGGATTTCCCGAGTCATTGGCCCGGTTGTCGACATCGAGTTTCCGCTCGACTCCGTGCCAGCGATCTACAACTCCCTGTCCACCTCGGTGGAACTCTCAGAGGGCACGCGCAAGCTGACCTTCGAGACCGCACTGCACCTGGGCAACGGCATCGTCCGTGCCGTGTCATTGCAGCCCACCGACGGTCTGGTCCGCGGACAGGAAGTCACCGACTCCGGTGCACCCATCACGGTGCCAGTCGGGGACATCACCAAGAACCACGTGTGGAACACCACCGGTGACTGCCTCAACCTCGAAGAGGGCGAGCAGCTCGAGATCAGCGAGCGCTGGCCAATCCACCGCACCGCACCTGCCTTCGACGAACTCGAGTCGAAGACTGAGATGCTCGAAGTCGGCATCAAGAGCATCGACCTGCTCACCCCGTACGTGCAGGGTGGAAAGATCGGCCTCTTCGGTGGCGCAGGTGTGGGCAAGACAGTCCTGATTCAGGAGATGATCTACCGCATCGCGCATAACCACAGCGGCACATCCGTGTTCGCCGGTGTGGGAGAGCGCACCCGTGAGGGCAACGACCTCATCATGGAAATGGACGAGGCAGGAGTGTTCAAGGACACTGCCCTAGTCTTCGGCCAGATGGATGAGCCACCAGGCACCCGTCTGCGTGTCGCACTATCGGCACTGACCATGGCGGAATACTTCCGCGATGTGCAGAACCAGGACGTGCTGCTGTTCATCGACAACATCTTCCGTTTCACCCAGGCCGGTTCCGAGGTGTCGACCCTGCTGGGCCGCATGCCATCGGCCGTGGGCTACCAGCCCAACCTGGCTGACGAGATGGGCCTCCTGCAGGAACGAATCACCTCGACGCGTGGTCACTCGATCACCTCGATGCAGGCGATCTACGTTCCTGCTGATGACTACACGGACCCGGCTCCGGCAACCACGTTCGCCCACTTGGACGCAACGACCGAGCTCAGCCGTGACATCGCCTCACGCGGTCTGTACCCGGCTATTGACCCTCTGACCTCGACGTCGCGCATTCTCGATCCGCTGGTCGTCGGCGAAGAGCACTATCGTGTCGCCAACGAAGTCAAGGCCATTCTGCAGAAGAACAAGGAGCTCCAGGACATCATCGCCATCCTCGGTGTTGATGAACTCGGTGAAGAGGACAAGCTCGTCGTCCACCGTGCTCGTCGCATCGAGCAGTTCCTGTCGCAGAACACCTACACCGCTGAGAAGTTCACTCAGGTTCCCGGTTCGACCGTTCCGCTGGCCGACACCATCGAAGGGTTCTCGAAGCTCTGCTCCGGTGAAGTCGACCACATTCCGGAACAGGCATTCTTCAACGTGGGTGGGCTTGACGATGTCATGCGCAACTACGAAGAGATGCAGAAGTAAGCCATGGCTGTCCTCGATGTGAACGTCGTAGCAGCCGACCAAGAGGTATGGGTTGGTGAGGCCAAGCGCGTCATCGCCCGTACCTCGGACGGCGATATCGGTATCCTTCCAGGCCACGAGCCTGTATTGGGTGTCGTAGCCGATGGTGAGGCGCGTATTCTCACGACAGATGAGGAGACCATTCGGGTTAAGGCCGATGGTGGTTTCCTGTCTGTTGAGAATAATCGCGTTATCATTGCCGCTGATCAGGCCGAACTTCTCTGATCCGTCAATTAAACTGGCAACTGTGAACCCTTCCGTCCTGCTGATCGTTCTGCTCTCGTTAGTAGGACTCGCCCTCGCGCTGATCGTTGTTGTGACGATTCGACGTCGGTCGATTTCGAAGCTGTCCGGTGCTTTTGATTGTTCCATCAACGTGGGCGAGGAATCCTCTTCTCGCCCACGTTGGCGTCTGGGTGTAGCAGTGTTCTCAGTGGCCTCACTGGACTGGTACCCCGTATTCGCACTGACTCGTCGTGCCGCAGTCCGTCTCCCGCGCGCCGATCTTGATATCCTCGTCCGCCGCAAACCCACGTCCGGTGAACAGTACTCCGTGCTGCCCGATGCCGTTGTGGTGGACTGCTCCTATGGGAAGGCCGACGGTCGACCCCGTTCCGTATCTTTGGCCATGGACACCGAATCGCTGTCCACGATGGCCTCCTGGCTGGAATCATCGCCCCCCGGCTTCAACCCGACGATGGGAAGGTTCACCTGATGGATGTCTTTCGCTTGACCGGTCCGAGTCGACTGCTAGGCGAAGTCGATATCAGGGGAGCTAAGAACAGCGTTCTCAAACTGATGGCGGCCAGTCTCCTTGCCGTCGGCAAGACGACGATCACCAATGTGCCGGCGATCCTCGATGTGCGCATCATGGTCCAGCTGCTCATCCGGCTGGGCTGCGACGTTGACTACGACGCCGATCGGGGAGTCGTCAGCATCGACGTTCCCGCCGAGGTCGGAATCCAGGCCGACTACGAACTTGTACGGGCCATGCGTGCATCCATCTCCGTGCTTGGACCCCTGACCGCACGGATGCGTTCGGCACATGTGGCGCTGCCCGGTGGCGATGCGATCGGTTCCCGCGGTCTGGACATGCATCAGGCCGGCCTCGAAGCCCTCGGTGCAACGGTGCACCTGGACCACGGTTACTTCGTCGCGGAAGCCCCGAATGGTCTTCGTGGGACTGACATCGTGCTCGAATTCCCCTCCGTCGGGGCCACAGAGAACCTGGTGATGGCAGCGACGCTGGCACACGGCGTGACGACGATCTCGAACGCGGCCAAAGAGCCAGAGATCGTCGACATCTGCTCAATGCTCGTAGACATGGGCGCCCAGATCAATGGGATCGGAACCGCCGACATCACCATCACCGGTGTCGACGAACTCCGGCCAGTCGACCACCGAACGGTGGGGGATCGGATCGTCGCCGGGACCTATGCCTTCGGTGCTGCCCTGTCCGGCGGAGATGTGACCGTCAAAGGCGTTGGACTCGATCTGATGCCCAACATCGCCATCAAGCTGCGCGATTCGGGTGCCACGGTCGACGACCTCGGCGAGATCGAATTGGGAGATGGCACCCGTGGCAAAGGATTCCGCGTCGTCGGTGCCGAACGGCCACACGCGATTCGCGTCGCGACGATGCCGTTCCCCGGGTTCCCCACAGATCTCCAACCATTCGTCATCGCACTGAACTCCGTGGCCGACGGGGTCGGTCTGCTCTCGGAGAACCTGTTCGAAGCTCGTTGGAGGTTCGTCCAGGAAATTGCCCGATTGGGTGCGAAGGTGCGAATTGACGGAAACCATGCTCTGATCACCGGTGCTGAGAGTCTGTCCGGCGCCGAGGTGGAAGCCTCAGACATCCGCGCCGGTGCCGGTCTGGTGATGGCGGGCCTGCGGGCCGTGGGAATCACTGAGGTCTCCGGCATCGACCACATCGAACGAGGTTACGAGAACTTCGTGTCGAATCTGCGCACTCTTGGCGCCAACATCGAACGCGTCGAAAAAGCCGACATCCTCAGCTTCGAATAGAGTTCGGCTTCGAGCAGAACTCAGAACAGTCGCGAGTCTGGGTCGTCCATGCCGCGCAGCGCATCGTAGTCGAGAACGACACAGCGGATGCCACGGTCCTCGGCCAAGGTCCTGGCCTGGGGCTTGATCTCCTGAGCGGCGAACACTCCCTGTACAGGGGTGAGCAGCGGGTCGCGATTCATCAGCTCCAGATACCTGGTCAGCTGCTCCACGCCGTCAATGTCACCGCGGCGTTTGATCTCCACTGCCACCGACTTGTGACCGTGATCCCGGGCCAGAATGTCGACGGGACCGATGGCCGTCATGTACTCACGCCGGACCAAGCTGTAGCCGTCCCCGAGAGTCTCGATGTGCTCTGCCAGCAGCTCTTGCAGATGGGCTTCGACTCCGTCTTTGACCAGTCCGGGGTCAATGCCGAACTCATGCTGGTCATCGGCGATCACCTCGGCGATGGAGATGACGAGCTTGTCACCGGTCTTAGCCTGCGAGACTGTCCATAGCTCGACCAGACCCGCATCTGCCTGCTCTTGGCTCGGATCAGTGATTTTGATCGAGCACGGGGGAGTCATCCAATTCAGAGGCTTATACGATCCGCCATCCGAATGGATGAGGATCGAGCCGTCGGCCTTGATCATGATGAGACGGGTGGCCATGGGCAGATGGGCGGTCAGACGACCAGCATAATCTACGGAACACTTAGCAATGACGAGACGCACGCGCTTTACCCTACGTGAGAGAATGGGCAGATGCCACGATCTACCTCCTCGCGTCGCAAAAACAAATGGCAGCAGACCCCACGAGAGCTCTCCGATTCCGTCAATGGGCTGCGCACAAGCCGAGATCTGCCTGATGGCACATGGTCGGTGCAGAACGTCGCCGGCAATTCGCAGGACAAGATCTATGTCTGTCCTGGGTGCGGACAGGACGTGGCATCTTCGACTCCGCATATCGTCGCCTGGCGACAGACCGCAAGATATGGCACCGAGGTGGGCGTGGACTCGCGTCGACACTGGCACTCGAGATGCTTTCAGAAATTCCGATGACGGAGTACTGGGCTCACTTGTAGGCGGAGTGATCTCAAGGCCTGCGGGCGGGATTTCTAAGGCCGAAATTGGGATCTGAAAAGGGGCCAGTTCATTGTGAACTGGCCCCTTTTTCAATAGAACGGGTGCTCTGAGAGCTTAGACCTCAGCGCAGCGAGTTCTTCGACCGCGACGCCTTGGTGTTCTTGTTCTTCGCTCCTGAGACCTGAGCGTCGATTGCAATCGTGTCAGCGTCGGTGGCTCCGTTAGGCAGCTCGGAGTCCTCTGCGTCCTCGTCCTCTTCAGCTGCGTCGGCTGCATCAGTCTCAGACTCGGCTGCCTGAGATTCAGATGCTGCTGCGGCGTCCTTGCCTGGGGCTTCCTCGGTGCTCGTGGAAATCGCCGAGGCAGCTGCGTCGGTGGAACCGTCCGTGCCCTGTGCACCGGCATCTGCGTCGTCGGCAGCGATGTCATCCGCCTCGTCTGCTTCCTCGGGATCCTCGGCCAGAAGGTCGGCGAGCTCCTCCTCATCGGCGATCTGTTCAGTGGCGTGGGATGCGGATTCTGCCTTGGCCGGATCGACGGAATCGCCGCCCATGACACCGGGCATCGCGAACAGCGAGCGGAGCTGATCGAGCTGGGCTGTGATCGTCTTGCGCTGTTTGGTCAGCAGATCGACCTGAGACTGTGCCGATGCCACGTTGCGCTTGGCTTCGGCTGCGGACTCCTCGATTGTGGCCTCGGCCGTTGCTCGGGCTTCGCTGATGAGAGTCTGCGCACGAGTCTTGCCGTCGGCAATGATGTCGTCGGCCTTCTTCACCGCATCCGAGCGGGTCGTCTCCGCCCGCTCTGCAGCTTCCTTAGCCTCGGCATCTGCCTTGGCAGCACGCGCCTGGGCTTCGTCGATGAGCTTCTTGTTCTCAATCTGGGCGGAGTCGTAGCGCTTCTTGCGATCGGTCTCGGCGGCCTGGCGTTTGCCAGCTAGCTCGACATCGAGTTCGTCGGCAGCCTTCGTCGATGCCTCATCACGAGCCTTGGCTGCGGCGAGAAGTTCATCGGCCTGGGCCTGCGCGGTGCTGATCGACTCATCGGCCTGAAGCTTGGCTTCGGCGCGCAGGTCAGCAGCCTGCTTCTCCGAGGTGGCCTTGAGTTCAGCGAGCTCGTGCTCGAGGCTCTCGCGGGCTTCCTTCGTGGCCGCCTCATTGGCTTCCTTGGCCTGGTTGTACTCACGTTCCGCGGTCGCTTTGATTTCAGCAGCACGCTTCTCGGCGGCCTTCACCGTCTCGTCGGCGCGCAGCTCGGCCGAACTGATGATCGCGTCGGCTTCCGAGCGGGCATTGGACAGCGTGTCGTTGCTCTCTGTGTGCATCCGGGCACGGGCAGACGCAGCTTCGGCGCGTGCCTTGTTGCGGATGGTCTCTGCATCGGAGTTCGCCTGAGACAGCGTCTCGCGTGCCTGCGACTCCGCGATCTTGAGCAGATGGTCGATGCGGCTTCCGGGAGGACCGGCAGCCTCGGCGCTGTCATTGGCCGCCTTCTTCAGCTGAGCCTTCGCTTCGGAGAGCTCCCCGGCGATCTGAAGTTTCGCGCGATCAGCGTTGATGACCTGACTGCGGGCATCGGAGAGGGCCTTACGAACGGACTCGACCTCGGTTCGCAGCTGCTGCAGGCGAGAATCTACTTCACTTTTTTCGTAGCCGCGCATCGCTGTGCGGAATTCTTCGGTGGGCGTCACTGAAGCGGACTCCTGTCGTGTCAAGGGATGTGGTCAAATCGTCCACCCCCTACTCTAACGGACTCACTATGAGTGTTGGGTGCGAATTCCCAAGTGTGGACGTGTCCTGTCACGATGTGACACAGCCCCCGTGACTGAGGCCACAGACAGCTGGACTACCCTTGGAACAGGCAGCATTCCATTGACTTCCCTGCTCGTTGGCGGGGTGCAAATATCTGAGGAGAGAATATGACTGAAGCAGTGATCGTCGCGGGTGCCCGCACGCCTTTCGGACGTCTGCAGGGAGGCCTGTCATCGTTGACTGCTGTGCAGCTGGGCGGCAAGGCCATCGCAGGTGCATTGGATCGTGCGGGCATCAAGGGTGAGGACGTCGAGTACGTCATCATGGGCCAGGTCCTGCAGGCCGGGCTCGGTCAGGGACCCGCGCGTCAGGCCGCAGTCGAAGCCGGCATCCCCATGAACGTACCAGGTGTCACCGTGAACAAGCTGTGCCTGTCGGGCATCAATGCGATCACACAAGCGGCCCAGCTGGTACGGGCTGGCGAATATGATGTCGTCGTCGCCGGTGGACAGGAGTCGATGAGTCTGGCTCCCCACCTGCTGGAGAAGTCGCGTTCGGGGTACAAATACGGTGACGTCGTCGTCAAGGACCATATGGACTACGACGGACTGTGGGACGCCTTCACTGATCAGGCCATGGGCGGCCTGACCGAAGAGGCCAACGCGGGTGACTTCGAATTCTCCCGTGAAGAGCAGGATGCCTTCGCGGCCCGTTCGCATCAGCGTGCGGCCCAGGCCTGGGAATCGGGCAAATTCGGCGACGAAGTTGAAGCAGTCACCATCTCCGGTCGCAAGGGCGACGTGACTGTATCCACCGATGAGGGCGTGCGTGCCGAAACCACACCTGAGTCGATGGCCAAGCTGCGCCCTGCCTTCCGCAAGGACGGCACGATCACAGCAGGAAGCGCCTCCCAGATCTCAGACGGTGCGTGTGCAGTCGTCGTCATGTCTCGGGAGAAGGCCGAAGAGCTCGGTGCCCCGATTCTCGCTGAGATCCGATCCCATGGTTGGACGGCAGGTCCCGACTCCACGCTCCAGCATCAGCCCTCGCAGGCGATCCAGGCTGCTGCGAAGAAGGAAGGCATCGCTGCCGATTCCTTCGACCTCTACGAGATCAACGAGGCCTTCGCCGCAGTCGGGCTGGCAAGTTCGAAGGACCTGGGAGTCGACCCGGACAAGGTCAACGTCAATGGCGGCGCGGTCGCACTCGGCCACCCCATCGGGGCCTCCGGTGCCCGTATCGTGCTGACCCTTGCACTCGAGCTCCAGCGCCGAGGTGGTGGCACCGGTGTCGCCGCTCTCTGCGGTGGCGGCGGCCAGGGTGACTCACTCATCGTGACCGTACCTGCACAGAACTGACATAGATCTGATCCGAGATAGATCCGAGAGGAGAGCATCATGCTCGTTGCATTCTCCGTCGCTCCCAGCGGGGGTGACAACGCGGACGCGTCGGTCCACGACGCGGTCGCCGCAGCCGTGGAAGTCGTTCGGCGTTCCGGCCTGCCGCACCGCACCGATTCGATGTTCACCACGATCGAAGGTGAGTGGGATGAGGTATTCGCTGTGGTCAAAGAGGCCACCGACGTCGTCGGCGAGTTCGGGTCGCGAGTGGCCCTGGTCCTGAAGGCCGATATTCGTCCCGGCTACACCGGAGAGATCGACGGCAAACTCGAACGCTTAGAGGAAGCCATCGACGCACGCGGTGACGCGTGACCAGCCTGCGGTCCCACATCTGATCGATACCGAAGGGTAAGTGCGGTGCAGAGGGAACTTTCGGGAAATTCCTAGTGACGTACGTCTCATTCGGGTCTACTCTTTCTGTAAGGAAGAAGGAGATGAATAATGAATGGTTCCACGTATTTCACTACAGCCACAGCACTGACGATGGTCGCCCTGCTTGGTTTCATGGCTGCCGGGTTCTTTCCGATCATCGTCGACTTCGCCTTCGCCATCGAAGCTGTGGCCGTCATCCTCGCCCTGATCGGGCTGGTGATGGTCTCGTTCGTGACGGTGCGGAAGTCACTGGAGCGTGTCGCTCGTCAGTACTGACCCACATGTCAAACGCCTCGTGAATCGAGGTGAGAGTGACCGCCCGAACACAGTGGTCCTCGTTGTCGTCCCGGGGTTCGATCTCCGGGACGACAACGAGGACCACTTTCTGTTCTGCCGCGGGCATCGGTTAGGATATTTGAGCCTCCGTAGCTCAGTTGGATAGAGCAACCGCCTTCTAAGCGGTAGGTCGCGGGTTCGAGCCCCGCCGGGGGTACTTCTCATCTATTGACGGCTCCGATGACTCTCCGGTTTTTCCCTGCACTCAGCAATTACCTCCTCTTACGGCGTGGCAATTGGTGCACAGCTGGGAAAACGTAGAGAGTGGATGCGTGATGACAGACAGTAAGAGTGCCGTGACGCCACCAGTGGGAGGGGCGCTGAGCGATATCGCGAAGCGAGTCTCAGAAACCCGCTTCACCCTGCAGACCGATGATTGCTCTGATGGTCGCAACCTGCACCGACAGCTCTCCTCAGAGCTGACGGATTACCTGCTGCCCCGGATCAATCGGACACAGACGCCCTTCATGATCGCAGTCGGCGGGTCAACCGGTGCAGGCAAATCCACCTTGGTGAATTCTCTGGTGGGGAGAACGGTGAGTCCTGCCGGTATACGTCGACCCACGACAGGCAACCCGATCGTGGTTCACAACCCGGCCGACGCCAAGTTCTTCGAATCACAGTCATTTCTGTCCGATCTGCCACGCAGCACGGACCCCACGACTTCGACTCCCTCTGTTGTGCTGATCCAAGATGAGGGCATCGAACCGGGCACTGCTGTGCTCGACTGCCCAGATATCGACTCCATCGCCGAATCGAACCGTGATCTGGCCCGTCGGATTCTGATGAGTGCCGACCTATGGATGTTTGTGACCACAGCAAACCGCTATGCCGATGCAGCACCCTGGGTACTGCTCAAGGATGCTGCCGTGCGCAACACCTCGGTAGCCATCGTGCTCGACCGGGTACCGCCGGAAGCCAACCGTGAGGTCAGGCACCACCTCTCCAGCCTGCTTTCGGAAGCGGGACTGGAGAACTCCCCGATCTTCGCAGTGGCCGAACTCGAACTGGAAGAGGGTCTGCTTCCTCACTCCGCGATCTATCCGATCCGGTCCTGGACCAGCCAGGTGAGTTCGGAGGGCCTTTCACAGGAGCGGATTCGTCAGCGGACCCTCACCGGTTCGATCGGTGCACTACCTGCTCAGGTGAAGTCTTTGGCCGATTACGCCGAGTCGCAGGAGTCCACGTTTGACCGCCTGCAGCTCAGCCTTGATCAGACTTTCCAGGCTGCAGACACAGGCCTTGCCGAGGTGTTCTCCGACGGCCGGGTTCTGCACGGTGAGGTGAATGCCAGGTGGCAGGACTTCGTTGGTACGGGGCAGCTCTTCCGCGGTCTGGAGCCCACAATGGCGCGCATGCGCGACAGAATCTCTGCCGCAGTCACCGGCAAACACGATGCTGCCTCGCCTCTGCACATTGCGATCCTGCGCAGCGCCGCGATCTCACTGCGGGAGCAGGCAATCGGCGTCGTTGACGAGGTCGGTGCTCAGTGGCTGCGTGACCCGGCCGGTTCTGCGCTGCTGGATGCCCATCCTGAACTCCGCCAGAGCGCAAAGGACCTCGAGGACTCGGTCAAGTCCGCCGTCAGCGGATGGTCCAGCGAAGTGAATGCGCTGGTGCGTGACATCGGGCAGGGCAAGAAGTCCAAGGCTCGAATTCTTTCGTTCGGAGTCGGCGGAGTCTGTGCCGTTGTCGAATACGCGGCATTCTGGGATCCAAAATACTCTTCCGAGAACAATCACGTTTCGCGCAATGACGCGAATGTCGCCCTCAGCCTCGCCGGCACGATCTTCGGTGAGCAGGAGGCCGTGAATCTCATCGGCTCGATCAGGGATCGCTTCCTGACCACAGCGGCGGGAATCGTCGGCGGTTGCCGTGCGCCCTTTGACAACGTACTACGACTATCCGCGGTACCGGCGCGGCAAGCGGGCGCACTTCGCGCCTCCGGTGATCGACTTGAGGTGGCATTGTGAACGATCCTGCACAGTCCGAGATCAGTCGTCGGGCCGAAGGCATCCGGCAGACCCTGTCTCTGGGACCCGAGAAACTGAGTTCCGAAGTTCGCGCTGATGCACAGAACCTGCTCAACCGCGCCGAGGATCGCCTCGGCTTGGGGGAGGAGTTCACCGTCGTGGCCTTTGCTGGTTCCACGGGGTCTGGAAAGTCTTCATTGTTCAACGCCGTCGCCGGACTGGACATCGCTCGGGTCGGCGTTCGTCGCCCGACTACGTCGCGCCCCACCGCATGCGTCTGGGGCGAAGGCGGCAACGACATCCTCAACTGGCTGCATGTGCCCGAACGCAGCCGGACCTGGCGCGAATCGGCGCTCGACGGTGACGATCAGCGTAAGCTCCATGGGCTGATCCTGCTCGATCTGCCTGACCACGATTCGACCGCAGTCAAGCACCGTGTCGAATCCGATCGACTGGTGGGGCTCGTCGACGTTGTGTTCTGGGTCGTTGATCCACAGAAGTACGCTGACTTTTCACTTCACTCCGAATACCTGGCGAAACTGGCAGAGAACAGCTCGAACATGGTCGTCGTTCTCAACCAGGTCGACAAACTCAGTGACGAAGAGCAGAAAGCTGCCGCCGACCACCTGCAGCAGCTTCTCGTTGAGGACGGGCTCACCGACACGAAGGTGCACATGACCTCCGCCCTCACCCGTGAAGGGATTCCCCAGGTCAGGTCGATCTTGGCCGACACGGTCGACTCCAAGCAGGCAGCCTCTGAGAGGCTGTTGGCCGATATGCAGGCCATGGCCAAACGGATGCAGAACGAACTCGGCGAGCCCGTGGTTCCACCTGATGAGCGTCCGGGAGCCTCAAAGCTGGTGGAGACCATGTCTGACGCCGCAGGTGTAGAAGCCGTCGCACAGACAGTCCACGATGACTACATTCGCCGTGCCTATCGCAAGACCGGATATCCGGTGCTGGCATGGATGCAGCGGAACGCTCCCGACCCGTTGGGCGCCAAACACGGCCAGGGCCGAGACGAGCTGATTCGCGCGTCTGTGCCGGCGACGAGCAAAGCTCAAAGCTCTCAGGTGCGTCTGATGGCTCACGAACTGATCGCAGAAACCGTGTCGTCCATGCCGCGACCATGGCAGAGTGCAGTCTTGGAAGCCGAGAAGGAGAGTACCACCGAGCTCTCCGAAGCCCTCGACTCGGCCGTCACAGCTGTGGATATCAAACCGCAGACTCCCGGCTGGTGGTCCGTGGCCAAGATTCTGCAGATCATCTTCTTCATCGCCACGATCCTGGGCCTGTTGGGTGTCATCGCCACCGCGATCCTTGCCATCGTTATGCCGGGAACACTTCCGGGATGGAGCTGGATCGTGAGTATCGGGCTCCTGGCGGTAGGCATCATCGGATCTGTTGTGAGTTCGGTGATCGCTAAATCTGCACGCGCCAATGGAGCCGATGAGGCAGCCAGAGACGTCGATCGCACACTTCGCGAGGCCGTGGGCAGTGCGGCTCAGAGTTCCTATCTTGAGCCAGTCAACGCCGTGATCGACGAACACCGACGCGCCTACGAAACACTGCGTTGACACTTCTGTGCACATGAGCGGCGACTCGTGTGCGAATGCCCTGTGGACGGTCAATCACCGTCCACAGGGCATTTCTCATGTCTGGCAGACGGCGGCGCCAGATGTGTTCAATGATGGTTGACGTGATCGAACGGTTTCAGGCTGATTCGTCCCCGATGGGTGATCCGGCAAGTCCGATCACGTAACGCTCAGCAGAAGTGAGGTAACACGATGTCCATCATTCCGATCGCCCTCAGCGGTACTGTTGCCGCCGATCCGCAGAGCAGGACGCTGCCCTCGGGCAGGGCCTGTGCCTCGTTCCGTCTGGCCGTGAATCATTGGCGTCTCGACAAGGGGACGGGAGAATACGCCGCCGATACGACTTCGTGGTTCAGCATCGACTGCTATGGGCCCTTGGCCAGCAATGCGTCGATGAGCATCCATCAGGGAATGTCCGTCGTCGTGCAGGGAACCCTGAAGATTCGCGAATGGTCGACGGAGGAGAAGAAAGGTATTGCTCCGACCGTCATAGCCGAGCACATCGGCCCAGATCTGAGATATGGCACCGCCAATTATCAGAGGGCCAGCGGTGTGAGCAGACAACAGGATGGCCAGCAACAGGAAGGTCAGCAGCAGACGTCGGCAGGCAGCGAAGCGGGATGGGGCTCGTTTGCGGAGGGCCCTGAAAATGGTGGGTCCGATGTCTCGGACGGGTCGAGATTCGGTCTGGGATCTGCGAACAACGACGACGCAGAAGACACCGGACAATACACCGCAGACACTGCGGTCGCTGACGCCGATGAGTCCGAACCAGGTGGGGGAGACTCCGGAAACCTCGATGACGCAATCGCACGAGACACGGTGAGCGCAGCGGCGCCTTTCTGAGCCGGGTCTTTGGGCCGGTGCTGTGTCATTGCACAGATCACAGTTGAGACTGGGGCTCGCACACGTCAGATCTGAACTCTATTGGGCCGACGATCGGCTAAAGTGAGACTGTTCATCGTTCCCACCTGCTGAGGTTGTTGATGCGTCTCGTTCCGCTCCTGAGTCTCGGAGTTCTGACCATTTCTCTGTCGGGCTGCTCACTGCTGGGAATAGGCGGTGAAGATGCTCAGCCAACGCCGGATCGCACCCCGGCCAAGCCAGTCGCGGAGGTCGACAAAGTCGTAGCAGCTCTCAAGCCGCTGACCGGCGACGAGGACAAAGTTCCTTCAACGAAGAAGTTCTTCAAAACCATGATCGATGCCGGCTACGAGCCGAAGCAGCTCGAAGCCACCATCGATGACTCGCCGTTGGGCAATGATGTTCCCTCGAAGATGTTCGGTGTGAAGACCGCCAAAGGGTGCGTCATCGGCGAGATTCGGAAGGGTAAGGCAAACGCGGAACTGATGCCGCCGACCGAGTCGACGGGGTCATGTCTGTTCGGCGAAGTCGAACGTCCGAAGGGTGTCAAAGCACCTGAAGGAGACAAACGTGAGAAGGACGGCGACTCCAACGGGGCCGGGCACATGCCTGGCGAGGACATCAACGGCAAGGACGGTCCGTCTGAAAGCCCATCGCCTGACGGGGGATCGGAAGACACCTCCTCGCAGGGGACATCATCAGATGGCTCTACGTCAGAGGGATCCTCAACCGAAGGTTCCTCGTCAGGAGGCGGCTCCTCCGAGGGGTCATCATCCGGTGAAGCACCGTCCCTGGGCGGCGGCTGAACGCAGCGCCACAGGGAGTGGTCCAATTGGCACTTGAGCGTGCCGAACCGATAACCTGAGGTTATTATGGCCGAATTCATTTACACCCTTCACAAGGCGCGTAAAGCGCACGGCGACAAAGTCATTCTCGATGACGTGTCGATGTCCTTCTATCCCGGAGCGAAGATCGGCATGGTCGGTCCGAACGGTGCCGGTAAGTCGACGATCCTTAAGATCATGGCCGGGCTCGAACAGCCTTCCAACGGTGAGGCTCGGCTCAGCCCCGGTTACACCGTGGGCATCCTGTTGCAGGAGCCGCCCCTGAACGAGGACAAGACTGTCCTCGGCAACGTCGAAGAGGGCGTCGGTGAGATCAAAGCCAAGCTTGACCGTTTCAACGCCATCTCAGAGGAGATGGCCAACCCTGACGCGGACTTCGATTCCCTGATGGAAGAGATGGGCAAGCTACAGGAAGCCATCGATGCTGCCGATGCCTGGGATCTGGACTCTCAGCTGGAGCAGGCGATGGACGCTCTGCGCTGCCCACCGCCAGAAGCCGAAGTCAGTGTGCTCTCCGGTGGTGAGCGCCGCCGCGTGGCGCTGTGCAAGCTGCTCCTCGAAAAGCCCGATCTGCTCCTGCTCGATGAGCCCACAAACCACCTGGACGCCGAGTCCGTGCTGTGGTTGGAGCAGCACCTGCGGTCCTACCCCGGCGCCGTCATCGCGATCACTCACGATAGGTACTTCCTCGACCACGTTGCCGAATGGATCGCCGAGATCGATCGCGGACACCTCTACCCCTACGAGGGCAACTACTCGACCTACCTGGAGAAGAAGCAGGAACGTCTGCAGGTCGCGGGCAAGAAGGACGCGAAGCTGTCGAAGCGCCTCAAAGACGAACTCGAGTGGGTCCGGTCGAACCCGAAGGCCAAACAGACGAAGTCGAAGGCTCGTCTGGCTCGGTATGAAGAGATGGCCGCAGAGGCCGAGAAGACCAAGAAGCTGGATTTCGAAGAGATTCAGATTCCTGCCGGTCCTCGCCTCGGCGACATTGTCATCGAGGCTTCCAAACTGCAGAAGGGCTTCGACGGTCGTCTCCTCATCGACGGTCTCAGCTTCTCCCTGCCGCGCAACGGCATCGTCGGTGTCATCGGCCCCAACGGTGTCGGCAAGTCGACTCTGTTCAAGACCATCGTCGGGCAGGAAGAGCTCGACGGCGGAGATCTCAAGATCGGCGACAGCGTTAAGACCTCATATGTCGACCAGTCGCGTGGCGGTATCGACTCGAACAAGAATCTGTGGGAGGTCGTCTCCGATGGACTCGACTTCATCCAGGTGGGCAATGTTGAGATGCCTTCACGAGCATATGTCTCCGCCTTCGGTTTCAAGGGTCCCGATCAGCAGAAGAAGGCCGGCGTGCTCTCCGGTGGTGAGCGCAACCGCCTCAACCTGGCGTTGACACTCAAACAGGGCGGAAACCTGCTGCTGCTCGATGAGCCGACTAACGACCTCGACGTCGAAACCTTGGGTTCATTGGAAAACGCCCTCCTCGAGTTCCCCGGCTGTGCCGTGGTCGTCTCGCACGACCGTTGGTTCCTCGACCGGGTGGCGACCCACATCCTTGCGTGGGAGGGCACAGAAGACAATCCTGCGAACTGGTATTGGTTCGAAGGCAACTTCGAGTCCTACGAGGAGAACAAGGTCGACCGCCTCGGTGAAGACGCAGCTCGCCCTCACCGTGTGACCCACCGTCGCCTTACCCGTGACTGATTGAGTTCTGTGCTCTGCGTGCAGTCAGCGCAGCGCACAGAGTCGAATACCAATAGCTGATGCCCCGGTCGTCGACCGGGGCATCAGCTATTGGCGGGGGCATCAGCTTTCAGGCGGCTGATGCTGATCTGGTGAGAACAGATTGCCGATGCGCAGCACAAGCTTCAACAGATATCTCAACAAGATGGTGCCGACGATCCCGATCATGATCGATATCAGCGCAATCAGGGCCAGGTTCATGTCTGCGCCCTCACGAATGAAGACCAGGGCAAGGATGGTGATGATGATGAAGAGAGCGACGTTGACCAGTCGAGAGATGATCTTCCCGAGGATCTCGATCATCGCGGTGTCTTGGTTCACTGAGTTGCCTTGATTCGGACCATGCCCTCCTGCGCCACTGTGGCCAGCAACTCGCCGGTCTGGGCGAAGATGCGCCCGTACCCGAGACCGCGGCCGCCCTGGGCTGCAGGCGATTCCTGAACGTAGAGCATCCACTCATCGACTCTGACCCGACGATGCCACCACATGGCATGATCCAGGCTCGCGACCCGTAGCCCCGGGCTCGTCCAGCTCAGCCCCTGACGGCGCAGCACCGGTTCCAACAGGTTGAAATCGCTGGCATAGGCCAGAGCCGCCGCATTGAGTACAGGATCATCGCCGAAGGTCGAACTGGCACGGAACCATACGTGCTGCTGTTCGCGCTGTCGATCATCGGTGGTCAAGCTGTACAGGGATTCCTCCACTGGGCGAATCTCGAAAGGGCGTTTATTCAGCCATTCGGTGACCTGAGGTGTGTCCTGTCCTGCCAGGATCTCGCGCAGTTCCGGGCACTCCAGCGGTCCAGGCAGGCCGGACGGCATGGCCTCAGCGTGTTCAAGGCCCTCCTGTTCGACCTGGAACGAGGCGATCAGGGACAGGATCGGCGCACCCTTCTGATAGGCGTGGACACGACGGGCAGAGAACGAGCGTCCGTCACGGAGTCGTTCGACACCGAACTCAATCGGTTCGCTGACATCCCCGGCGCGCAGGAAGTACCCGTGAAGTGAATGGATGAGGCGTTCATCGGGCAGGGTCGCTGCTGCAGCCACAACGGACTGCGCCACCACCTGACCGCCGAAGACACGTCCGTCGGGTTTGTATTGGTTCTGTCCGACGAAATAGTCGCTCTCTCGGGAATCCGAGGTGAAGCTCAGGCTCTCGAGTTCGAGCACTCTGCGCAAGGTGTCGATGTTCGCCTCTGCAGTCGTGGGTTCTACATCGCTCATATGGGCCTCCAGCCTGCGACAATGAATCTCGTGCGTGTGTTCATGATTCTATCGTGGCCGTCACTGCCGCAGTGAAAGTGGCATGATGGGTCATATGCACAATGGCACCACAAACCCCCTGCTGGACGAATTCACGCGAGTACTGCTGGAGCTGAGATGGGGTGACATGGATGCCTACGGTCACGTCAACAATGTCACCCAGCTGCGCCTGCTCGAAGAGGCGCGTGTCCGAGCACTGGGGTCACCGACACACAGTGTGGACGCACCCACAACGCCTGGGCAGTTCGGAATAACGGACACCATATCGGGAATTAGGATCCCCCCGATCTTCGGCGCAGCCTCGGAGACCACTGAGTTGCTCGTGGCCTCGCATGCGATCGAATATCGTCGGCCGATTCTCTACCGCGCGGGACCCATCGCCATCGACTTGGTCATCAGCGAGGTCAAACCGGCGTCTGTGACCATCGGTTACGTCATCGCCGAACCCGACGGCTCGGTCGCCTATACGCTGGCGGAGACGGTCATCGTCTTCGTAGACCGAACCAGTTCCCGACCACGGCGCATGAGCCAGGAGGAGACAGCAGCAATGGAAGACGTCATTCGGCCTGCCGTACCGATGCGGGGGCGTCGCCGATGACCGAACTTGAGATCGCCGATCCGCTGGCGATGAAGGACCTGGCCGCGTTCACCTCTTTGGCTCACAAATTGGATCCCGATGGAGCCATGCGCCTGCACGTGTCATCGACCGTACTTGTCGTCACCATTGCCCCCTTGTATCCGCATGGGATCGGTGACTCCACACCACTGGTGTTAGCGATGCGCATGCTGCGTCTCAACGGCCCTGAAATGGATGGACTCGACGAGGTCGTTCCCTTGGCCAACCTCAAGGACCGGTTCGCCAGAGCAGAGAATGCCACACGCCTGCCGGTGCCGCCGAACTCGGTGCTGGTGTCCTGGACCGGGATAGCGCCCCCAAAGGGACAATGGACTGCCCACGACAGAATCGCCGGTGATGTCCTGCGCTCCGCCGCCGAGGCGGGGGTTGCAGAGATCAGCGACGGCGCCCCTGAGGGTGCCGGCTCGCATGCGGTGAAGGCACTGCGATCGCGGGTGTGGTCGAAGCCGATGACCGCGACAGGGGGCACCGAGCTGCCCGGTGGGCTCGGGTTCGCGGCGAGTGCACTTCGGTTCGTACCTGAAGCGGAGACTGCCTCGGCTGCGGAGAACGAGGAATACGATGTCTTCGCAAGCTCTGGATGGCTGCGAATTTCGACGCCGGGCGGGCATCTGCTCACCCGGGCACGATGAACCCCTCAGCGGTGCGAGCCCACAGCTGTGCTGGCCCACAACTGACCGATCACAGCTGACCGAGCACACCTGACCGGTCAGAGCTGACTGCCCGCACCTGACCGGTCAGTGCCGGTCTCTCAGACCGGGTTGCTGTTCGTGTTGACCATAGCCGTGGCCGCCCGCTGGAAATAGTCCCAGAAGATCTCGTCATAGAGCGGTGGGAGCGCCACATCATCGAGAGCTGCCCGCATCGAGGCCAGCCACCGGTCACGTGCGTCGAAGTCGACGGGGAAGGGAAAGTGGCGCATCCGCAGCCGGGGGTGCCCCCGTTCCTGTTGGTAGGTCGTGGGACCACCGAAGTACTGTTCCAGGAACATCTGCAGGCGGTGCTTGGCTCCTGTCAGGTCGTGCCCTTCCGGGTACATGGCAATGAGCACTTCATCCCGATCCACATGATCGTAGAAGACATCGATGAGCCGGGTGAAGGTGGGATGGCCACCGACGGCGTCGAAGATCGTCTCGTTCGATGTCTGCGTCATGGTCAATTCTCTCCGTCTGTGGTGTCGGATCCGGCTTCATCGGTCGTCGCCCGGATCTCATCGTCGCTGGGCAACGGTGACGGCGACTCGTCGCTGTTCCTCCGGTCCGCAGCCGAGGGGCGAGCGGAATCGCGGGCCGCACCCGTCGTGGCGGGTCCGGGAGCATCGGAGGTGTCCGGCAGGGTCCGGAGCATGGTCTCCTGAATGATCGGGATAGTGATGCCGCGCGTGTCGAACTCGTGCGTGAGTTCCGCACGGAAGGCACGTTCGACCATCCACTGCAGGTTGGGCTTGGTTTTGATCATTGTTCGGATGACCCTGTACTCGGCTGACAGGGACTGGACTCCTGCGATCTCGGGACGTTCGAGAATGGCGGATGCCAGTTCTTTGTCCTTCAGCATGGAGTTCGTCACCGATTCGGTGATCTCTCGGTAGGTGTCCATTGCGGTGGAGTAGTTGACCGGGATCTCGAGGACGGCACGCGCCCATCCCTGCGACAGGTTGCCGACGCGCATGATCTCGCCGTTGCGCACATGCCAGAGAGTTCCCGTGAGGTCACGTACCGCTGTCTTGCGCAGACCGAAGTCCTCGACCTCGCCGACGGCTTCGCCCAGGTCCACGGTGTCTCCGATGCCGTACTGGTCCTCGATGACCATGAAGAACCCGGACAGGTAGTCCTTGACGAGTTCCTGGGCACCGAAGGCCAGTGCCACACCGACGATGCCCGCTGAGGCCAGAATAGGTGCGATGTTGAAGTTCAATTGGTCAAGGACCATGAGCACGGCGATGACGCTGATGATGATCGTCGTCACCGACGACAGCATTCGCCCCACGGTCTTCGCACGCTGAGCACGACGTTCACGGATGATGACCGGTTCGATGCCGGTGCGCTGCGACTCGATGACAGAGCTCGAGAACTTGCCGCTGCCGTGCCCTTCCGCCTTCTCGCTGCCGACGGTGCCCTTGGCCACCGCGGTGGAGAATCGTCGGATGAACAAGCGCATCACTATGTTCAGCCCGATGGCGATGATGATGATGACGACGATCCGCAGCGGAGCGTCGAGGAGAAAGTCCCAATCGATCTTGGGTGCGGATAAGAGGTCGTTCTGCAAAGCATCGAAAGTCATGATGCCACGAGCCTAACTGCCGAAGGTCAATGTGCCCTTGGAATTGCTGGACACTTCCTGAGCGGTCAGCGCCCGCTGGGCGTCGGCAAGATTCTCCCGCATCAGGCGCACCAGTCCTTTGGGGGCCGCTGGATGATCGCTCAACCATGTCTGGGTGGCCTTGACGGTGTGCTCGCTGACCGGGGGGAACAGTCGCAACGTCAAGGTCTGTGCGATCTCCAGGGTCCGGGTTTCCCACCATCCTGAGACCCGCTGGAAGTATTCGGTGGAGAAGTCGCGCAAGGGGGCTTCTGAGGCGAGGATCGCACCGGTGTCCGTCTGCAGACCGGAGGCGAAGCCCAGAGCCAGAGCACTGAGTTCAGAGTTCGGAAGGTCGGCTTCGTCGAGAATGCGAGTGAATGCCTTCGACTTCGCCGCCGAGGTGGGGCGTGCGCTGCGCGCCGTCGCCGCCTGACGTGCTCCGGTTGCCGAAGGGTCCGTTTTGGCCATGGCCTCGATTGCTGAGTCGTCGATCGCATCGTGTGCCGCGAGTGCGATGATGATCTCCCAGGTGAGATCGGTGTCGATGGTGATTCCGTAGACCGTGTCACCGGCCGCATCCAACCAGGATTGCAGCACTGAGATCTGCGCTTGAGTCGACGCATGCTTGATGAACCCGCGGAGGAACTGGAACGCCTGGTCAGTACCGCCAGGAACCGCGTCGAGAAGCTGTGTGAACCGGTCGGCGACAGCAGCATGAGCCTCTGCTCGTGCCGCGGGGACCAGATAGGTTCCGACAGCGGCGTCGAGTTGACGCATCTGGGTGAGCAGTCCCGAGGAATGTGTCACGGACGCACAGTTGTCCAAGACCGTGGTGATGTAGTCCTGGACCGGGCGCTGACCGTCGCGGACAGTGTCCCAGAGAGTGCCGAGGATGAGCAGCTGAGTCAGGGAGTCATCGAAGTCACCGAGACGCTTGGATGCGAGGTCCATGCTCTCGGTATCGAAACGGACCTTCGCATAGGTCAGGTCCTCGTCGTTGACGATGAGGGCGTCGGGTTTCGGCAGACCGCGAGCTTCCTCGACGATGGTCGACTCCGAATCGATGTCGAGTGGGAAGCTGTGGGTCCGAACCAGTCGGCCCAGTCCGTTGTCGGAGTAGAACCCGATGGCCAGACGGTGGGGACGCAGCGACGGAACCGGCTGCCCTTCGATGATCCAGGGCTTCTGAGTCACGCGCAGCTCGGACACCACCTCGGTGTCATCATCGGTTGCGGTGTCGACCTCGGCTTCGATGAGGTTGACTCCGGATTCCTCGAGCCACAATTTCGACCAGGTGGCGAGGTCTCGTCCGCTGGTCGCCTCGAGCTCACCGAGGAGGTCCGGCAGCTCTGTGTTCGACCACGCATGTTTGTCGAAATAGCGTTTGAGCCCGGAGAAGAACTCATCGCGACCGACCCACGCCACCAACTGTTTGAGCACCGAAGCACCCTTGGCGTAGGTGATGCCGTCGAAGTTGACCTCGACATCTGCCAGGTCTTCGATGCTGGCGACGATCGGGTGTGTGCTCGGCAGCTGATCTTGTCGGTAGGCCCACGACTTCTCAATCGTGGCGAACGTCGTCCATGCCTCGGAGTACTCGGTGGCTTCGGCTGTGGCCAGCGTCGACATGAACTCGGCGAAGGACTCGTTGAGCCACAGGTCGTTCCACCATTTCATGGTGACCAGATCTCCGAACCACATGTGCGCCAACTCATGGAGCACGGTCACAGCACGTCGCTCCACAAGGGCCTCTGTGGGTCGTGATCTGAAGACGTAGTTCTCCAGAATGGTCACGGCGCCGGCGTTTTCCATCGCACCGGCATTGAACTCGGGAACGAAGAGCTGATCGTATTTCTCGAACGGATAGGACACACCGAACTCGCGTTCGTAGAACTCGAACCCTGCTCGTGTGATGGCGAAGAGGTTCTCCGCATCGAGGTGTTCGAAGAGCGACTCGCGGCAGTACAGGCCCAGCGGGACGGAGGAGCCATCGGAGGAGATCAGCTCTGAATGCACACTGCGGTAGGGTCCGGCCACGATGGCAGTTATGTAGGAGGAGATCGGAGTTGTCGGGGCGAACTGCCATACCGCGGTGTCGTCGACCGGGGCTTCGTCGAGCTCGGTGAAGACTTCGCTGGGATCACCGGGAGCCGGAGTGGGGGAGTTCGACACCATGGCCCAGCGTGCAGGGGCCACGACGGTGAAGGAGAACGGGGCCTTGAGATCGGGCTGTTCGAAGACAGGGAAGACGCGTCTGGCGTCGGGAACCTCGAACTGTGAATAAAGGTAGACCTCACCGTCGATGGGATCGACGAAACGGTGCAGGCCCTCACCGGTATTCATGTAGTAGAAGTGAGCATCGATGATGAGCTCGTTCTCAGCGGCGAGGCCGGGCAAGGTGATCCGGGAGGCAGAGACGACCTCGGCGATCTCGAGATCGAGTCCGTTGAGCCGGATGCGTTCGACGCTGGCGGTGATGGCATCGATGAAGGTGGTGGACTCCGGCGTTGCGGTGAAGCGGATGCGGGAGCGAACCCGGAAGCTCTCACCCTCTCCGGAGAGAATCAGGGTGTTCTCGTAGCTCGAGACGTCGACGAGGGATGAACGTCTGCGAGCTTCCTCGCGAGTGAGGTTATATTGGGGCACTTTGAGGTGACCTCCGCTTCGGGTCCGGGTGTACTTCGCCATTCTTTCATGGACGCATTCCTCTTCGGTGCCAAGGCTTGATAAATTGGCCTCGGACATTGCGGGCGTTTCGCCCGTGCCGGTGCCCACCCTAACGAGGAGTGAAATTGAGCAGAGAGACACTTGACCTGTGGTTCGACACGGCCTGCCCGTGGGCATGGATGACGTCGCGCTGGGGCCTCGAAGTCGCCAAGGTGCGTGACATCGACGTGAAGTTCCATGTCATGAGCCTGAACATCCTCAACCGCGATAAGGACATCCCGGCCGACTACCGAGAGCTGATGGATCGTGCTCTGGCCCCGATGCGCATCGTCACCGCCGCCATCGCCGAGCACGGCGATGAGGTCGCGGAGCCTCTCTACACCGCGATCGGAACTCGTATCCACCCAGGTGGGGAGCAGGACTTCGACAAGGCCGTCGCCGAGGCGCTGGCTGAGGTCGGCCTGCCGAATGACCTGATGAAGTACGGCGACCGCGACGACTACGACGCGGCTCTGCAGGAATCACATGATGAAGCCCTGGCACTCGTCGGCGACGATGTGGGCACGCCGATCTGCCGCGTCGCAGGAACCGCCTTCTTCGGTCCAGTCGTCACCCCGGCACCCAAGGGCGAAGACGCGGGTCGACTCTTCGACGGCGTTCTCGCTGTGGCTTCGACCCCAGGCTTCTTCGAACTCAAACGCACACGCAATCAGGGCCCGGTCTTCGACTGAGGCTCTGCCCCACCACACACAGTCTTTCCCGGGCATCTTGGCCCGGAGAACTCGAAGGAGTCACCACATGAAGGTTCATCTCGGCACCGACCACGCAGGATTCGAATTCAAAGAGATCCTCAAGACCCACCTCGGCGAATCGGGCTACGAAGTCATCGACCACGGTGCGCTCGAATACGACGCTCTCGATGACTACCCCGCATTCTGCATCGCTGCGGCTCAGGCAGTCGTCGATGATCAGGCTGCCGGTGTTGAGGCACTCGGCATCGTCATCGGAGGCTCGGGCAACGGCGAGCAGATGGCCGCGAACAAGGTCAAGGGAGCCCGGACCGCACTGGCCTGGAACACCGAAACCGCGAAGCTTGCGCGCGAGCACAATAATGCCCAGATCGTCTCGGTCGGCGCCAGGCAGCACACGGAGGCTGAATCGATCGCCATCGTCGATGCTTTTCTAGCGGAATCGTTCTCCGGTGAAGAGCGGCACGAGCGTAGGATTCGGATCATGGACGCCTATGAGGCCGAGGGCCAGTCGGCGCTGTGAAGATCAGGGGAGCGGTACTTCGGGACATGGGTGCTGAGCGTCCCTACGCGGATTCGGCGCCGATGTCGATCGAAGAACTCGAACTCGATGCGCCCGGTCCCGGTGAGGTGCTCATCCGACTCAGCGCTGCGGGTGTCTGCCATTCGGATCTGTCCGTCGTCGACGGCAACCGTCCGCGGCCTCTGCCGATGCTGCTCGGTCATGAGGGTGCAGGAATCGTCGAACAGCTCGGAGACGGCGTCGACGACCTGGAGATCGGCGACCAGGTCGTCACCGTCTTCCTGCCGCGCTGCGGGGAATGTGCGAACTGTGCCACCGATGGCAAGCTCCCGTGTACACCGGGCAGCGCCACCAACGGTGCGGGAACCTTGCCATTCGACGGGCATAAGGTCCGACTCCACGATGATTCGGGCACCGAGGTGCTCCACCACCTGGGTGCGTCGATCTTCGCAACCCACGCCGTGCTCAATCGCGCCTCCGTCGTCCCAGTGGCTTCTGATGTCCCTGCCTCGATCGCAGCCGTGCTCGGCTGTGCGGTGCTCACCGGCGGGGGAGCGGTCCTCAACGCCGGAGTTCCAGGGCCCGAAGACGAGATCATGATCGTCGGCCTGGGCGGAGTCGGCATGGCCGCTCTGATCACAGCACTGTCCATCGAGACGGCTGGCGTGATCGGCGTGGATGCCAATCCGGACAAGCTGGTCCGGGCAAAGGAACTGGGCGCGGCCGAGGTCTACACTCCCGAGCAGCTGGGGGAGCGCAGGGCTCCGATCGTCATCGAATGCGTCGGACATCCACGCGCCTTCGAAACCGCGTTCTCGGCGACCGCGGTCGGTGGGAAGACCGTCACTGTGGGACTTCCCGCACCCGATGCGCAGTCGCACATCACTCCAGTCACACTCGCAGCCGAGGCACGCACCGTCATCGGTTCGTACCTGGGCTCAGCGGTGCCCAGCCGTGACATTCCCGTCTACGCCGACCTCTGGCGTCAGGGAAAGCTGCCGGTCGGGGAACTGGTGTCGGACACCATCGGCCTCGAAGACCTCAACTCGGCCTTCGATGCGCTGGCCGACGGAACCGTCGTGCGCCAGGTCATCGACTTCCAGCGCTGAGCTCAGCCGCAGGCGCTGGAAATCACCCCTCGGATGTGAGCTCACTAGTCGGCGCCGACGTCAGCGGGAATGTGCAGGATCCGGTCGTCGGCAGCGGCCGGATCACCGCGCCCGTCCGTGTTGTTCGTGAGAACCCAGACCTCGCCGCTCGGTGTTCTCACCACATCGCGCAGGCGACCGAACTGACCGGCATAGGACACATCAGCCTCGGCGACATCCGATAGGGCAACTGTCCGCAGCACCTGTCCCCGGAGATTGGCGATGAAGAGTGTGCCCTCGCTGATGGCCATTCCGCTCGGGCTGGCCTGGTCGGGACTCCACTGCTGCACCGGGTCGATCAAATCAGCGTCTGGGGCAGGACCTTTTGAGATCCCTTCGACCTCAGGCCAGCCATAGTTACCGCCGGCTTCGATGATGTTGAGCTCATCCCACGTGTCCTGACCGAATTCGCTGGCATACATCGTGCCGTCCTCGCCCCAAGCCAGGCCCTGCGGATTGCGGTGTCCATAGGTGTAGACGAGGGACCCGTCGAACGGGTTGTCATCTGGCACGCTGCCATCCGGGTTCATCCGCAGGATCGAGCCCGAGAACGACTCACGGTCTTGGGCAGCGCTCCGGTTGCCGGCGTCGCCGACCGTTGCATAGAGCTTTCCGTCTGGGCAGAAGGCCAATCGACCGCCATTGTGGAAATCGGCCTTGGCGATCCCGTCGACGATCGTCTCGGGCGCACCGAGCTCCACACCATCGGATCCATGCTTGAGCGGAAATCTCTGGATCCGATTGTCCGTCTCGGTGGTGGAGTATGCGTAGAGACTGTCGCCGTGCACGCTGAGGCCCAGGAGCCCGCCTTCGCCTGAGGCGGAGACTCCAGCAACCGTTGCGACCTCTCTGGCCTGAGCCGGTCGCTGATCGTCGAGTTCGAGGATGCGACCGGAGTCTCTTTCACTGACTAGGACCGTGTCTTTGTAGAAGGCAACCGACCATGGGGCCTGCAGGTTCTGTGCCACTACCTCCGGATCGTCTACTCCAGGATCGACATCGGTCCTGCTCTCCCTGCTGGGGCCGCTGCTGGCCTGTGTGTCTGGAGCCGATGGGCTCGGCAAAGATGAATCCGGGTCATCGGAACTGCAGCCGCTCAGCGTCAGCGCGAGTATGATGACGGCCGCGGAACGTCGACGAAGAGTCTGCGCGGCGCGAAGAGTGGTCGGCTGCGATAGGTGTTGCGGAAAAGGGCGTGCTGCTGTCAGGGCGGATCTGTGGGTGTTGTGTCCTCGGATCAGCATTGGCGGCGCACCTTCCGGCCTCGAAATTCCGCGAGCCTGCCCCCACATTGTCTCCTGTTGGGATGAGATAAGGGGGTTATAGGCCAGATTGTGTGTACAGCATAGGGACTTTGCCCAGTAGGCAGTAGGCCAAGACGGGGCTGAACATGGTCTGGAAGCATGTTCAGTGTCCAATCCCAGGAATCATCCCCGCTGTGGTG
>NZ_FXZH01000032.1 GCF_900169365.1 Brevibacterium sp. 239c | reverse complement strand
GAGCATTTCAGCGTCGGTCAGGTAAAGGTTTCACGTATCGAACGCGCTGAAGCTCGTGATGACGAGTTCGCAGCGCAGTACCGGGACTTCCTTCTTCAAGCCGCTTGACATCTATAGGAGCATCACGTGACCGTCCTCGAAAACTGGCGCACCGACGACGGGCATGCTCTCAGCCCCGACCAGATGGATGCCTCCAAACACGTCCTGTCGTCCGATGCTGGAATTTCTGCCATCATCGGCCCAGCCGGAACCGGCAAATCCACCACGATGGGAGCCATCACCGACACCTGGCACTCCGTCCACGGCGACCAGTCCGTCATCGGCCTCGCACCCTCGGCGGTGGCCGCCGGTGTCCTCGGCGATGAAATCGGCGTCGATACCGATAACGTCGCCAAGTGGCTGTTTGAATCCGTCGGCGAAGGCGCCGCCCGCAGAGCCGAGCGAGTCGTCAACCACGAAGCACGCCTGGAAGCCATCGACGAGAAACTGGCGGACACTCCCCCACGAAACCGCCCCAAGCTGATCAAGCAACGTGAAGCCATCCAAGCAAAACTCGCCCAGGACTACGCGACTCAAGCTCAGTACCGGTTCCACGCCGACCAACTCATCATCATCGACGAAGCCTCGATGGTCTCGACGACCAACATGGCCGAACTATCCCGACAGGCCGAGGCCGCTGGAGCGAAACTCCTCATCGTCGGCGACCCGGCACAGCTCGAAGCCGTCGACGCCGGCGGTTTCCTTGGCCACGTCGAACGCCACCTCGACCACACCACACTGAACACGATCTGGCGGTTCAAGAACGAATGGGAGAAAGCCGCCTCACTCAAGCTACGCTCCGGCGACATCGACATCGACAACGACATGGCCGTGGTCGACGAATACGCCGCTAATGGACGCATCCACGGCGATCCCGACGCAGAAGCAGCCGATACCGCCTACACCGCGTGGAAGAACGATCGCGACGCTGGCCTGTCCTCGATTCTCATCGCCTCAGACAACGAGACCGTGGCCGAACTCAACCAGCGAGCTCACACCGACCTCGTCGAGTCCGGTGACGTAGACATCACCGACCAAGTCATCCTCCGCGCCGAGGTCCAGGCCGGTGTCGGCGACGCCCTTCTTGCCCGCCGCAACGACCGCAGCATCCGCGACTCCAACGGTGCCTTCGTCGCCAACGGCACCCGCATGACCATCGCCACGATCCAGCCCGATGGAAGCGTCGAGGCTCACGTCCAATCAGACGAGGACGGTCCAGCACCAACGATCATCCTCGACGCCGACTACCTCGCATCCTCAGTCGAACTCGGATACGCCACCACCGCACACCGGTCCCAGGGCGTGACCGTCGATACCGGCCACGCAGTCGTGACCCCGAAACTATCTCGTGAACTGTTCTACGTCGCCATGACGAGAGGCAAACGCGGCAACCACGCCTATGTCGATATCGACGACCCTGAGAACCCCACACCAGACGATTGGTCCACCACCATGACCGCTAGTGCCCTCGACGACAACGGCGAAGTCATCGACGATCCCAGCTACTACATCAAGGCGGTGGTCGCTCGATCCACCGCGGAGAAGTCCGCGCACGAAGTCCGCGACACTGAGCTTGGGTGGGCCAACGACGTCGGACGCATCTGCCACGAGCTGACCTATCTCAGCTGGGCGGCGAAAGTCACTCGCACCCAGGACTGGCTTAACGTGAACACCGATGACGAGCACCGTGAACGGCTCCGCTCGGACGAGAACTGGCAACGACTCATCAGCGTGGACCCAGCGCAGAACTTCCACAGTGAAGTCCTTCCAGGTGAAACAGCTCAGGCGATCATTGACCGCTGCGAGAAGCCCTCCGAGCAACCCGCCACTGGAACCGGTGGCATGATTGCGGCCACGAGCGTGGCCACCGAAGAACAGTCACGTGTTTGGGACCAGGCCATGTTTGATCTCGACGACCAAGTTGCCGCTCGCCGAGCCGTCCTCGCAAAGGATCCGCCGGCTTGGTTCGCCACGCTCAATGAGCAATATGCCCATCACCCCCGCCGCGATGACGTGATCACCGCCGTCATCGTCTGGCGCGGAGTCTCGAACCAGAGCGAGATCGAGACTCCGCTGGGTGCCGAACCACCCAAGCAAGACTATCTCCGTCCGTACTGGGATCGAATGCAAGTAGTCATGAACGACCACTCTGATCACAGTGACCACTCGTACGCTCCGCCAAGCATCGATCGCGACATCGAACCGATTGATTGGAACACTCATATCGCAAACGCGGACTACGAAGCATTGGACGACTGGCAGCCACAGTCATCCTCGCTCCAACCGGAACAGCATCAACCCGAGATTGCGATGCCCGACCGTTCCGGGCCTGAGCGCGACCACTAGGTCAAGTCACGAAATCCCGCGTCGTCTGTCACAAAACACCCAGCATCTACGCCTCACATATTTGCCGCGGTGGATAAGCCCGAACGGCTCACACGTAAAAAGCTTGAACCAGGTTCACTCGTGTTCGTAACGAAGCAAATCGGCAGGCTGACACTCAAGCACGCGGCAGATCGCGTCCAAAGTCGCCAGACGCACCGCCTTTGCTCGCCCATTCTTCAGCACAGCCACGTTTGCCGGGGTGATACCGATCGCGTCCGCGAACTCACCAACGCTCATTCCCCGTTCAACCAACATGCGGTCGATCGTGATGCGGATAGTCATCACACAACCTCATTCAACTCAGCACGCATCCCGATCGCGCTGCTCAATAGCGCCCTCAGTACAAGAGTGACGCAGGCAACCGCTACGAAACTCAAGCACGTCAGAGCCTGGATGATCGCGAGGAATAGGCTGCCCGCTTCACCGATGCTGATCACGACGAAACTTACACCGATGACTACGGCCGCGAATGCAAAGGCGCCCACAAGCATGTCGACCCAGACGAGAGACCGGCGCTCGAGCACGCATCCGGTATAGATGCGATGCACGAGCATCGCCACCATGGCCACAGCAATGAGACCGATCACCATGAGCGCCGTCGCCAAGACAAGCAATGACCCACGAAGACCAGCGTACTCCGGAAACGCGATGGCCAGGGTTGCTGAGAATCCCGGCAGCAAGGACATTCCGCCGAGGCCGACGATGAACAGAACAAACAATAGGGCCTGTGTCACGATGATGAGTGACAACGGTGGGCGCGGCAGATAAGTATTCATACATCGAGTATCGATAGATATCTATCGATTGTCAATCGTCTGAGGGGGTGAGTTCGCCGCCGGAGAGGGACCAGGCTTCTCGTCAGCAGCCTCCTCAGGGCGGGAGCGAAGGGCTCGCGAAGGGTCGACTGCTCCTAGTTCTTTTACTTGCCTGCCGATGAGAGGACTGACTTGATGAAGTCGCTCTTTCCCCGGGTGTATGCCTCGCGGTCAGCTGTGAACTCGTTGGCTAACCGCTCTTTCAGTAGCGCATACTCTTCAGCAAAGCCCGGGGAGGCAATGAGAGCGTCCCTGAAGCGCAGATGCGCCGACTCCCATGATGAGCCGATTTCGCAGACATGCACGTGCACCGTTCGCGGTCGGCCAGCAGGGGCCGGAAGAACCGATTATCAGCCTCTCGAGCCCGGAGTATCAGCCCCAGGCCCTCAATGCCAGGGAGGTAAGACTCCTCGTGTGCTAGGTGGGTGACGGGCACCAAGATGTCAATGACCGGCTTTGCTGCTAACCCAGGGACTGACGTGGAGCCGATGTGCTCGACTCGATGATCAGAGTCGGACACTACGTTCGAGACCGCCCTCATCCACTTGTGAGCATCGGCTGCCCAGCGAGGTGATGACGGGGCGATTACGATTGGGTCTGTTCCGGATTGGTCGAATATCTCAATCTTGCCTGTGCTCATTTCGCTATCATCTCACCCACACCCAGCCAGTCATTCCTGTTTGCCCCGTAGTAAGGCTTAAGGCAGGATCCGAGCAGGGTCTCAGTACGAGTGTTGCGGACCAGCGCCCAGACTTCACCATGATCACCGGATCACCTCTCCACTCTCGCCCGCCAGAGGACAAAGTCGACGGCTTTCAGGTTGCCGACTCGGTGAGAATGTACTCCTCACGTGTGCCGACCGGTGCCAGCACCAGTGTTGCAATGAGATAGGCGACGATCGCGACACCGAAGACAATGAGCATCGGGTAGCCTTCACCCAGCGGTGCGAGGAGGCTTCCGGCCAAGAAGGATATGGCGACGTAAATTCCTCGGACCCAATAGACGGATAGGCCGCGGGCCGCGGCAATTCCGTTGAGGACTCCTGTCAACCATTTGCCCTCCTGTAGTCGCCGAACTGGGAGGTGGCCGCGTTGCGTTGTCAGTGCCGGTACGCCGGGGTTTCCTGAAACAACTGGCCCAATACTGCTCAATATCGTCGTCATCTGTTCACCGTTGATTACGCCTGCGTAGGTTTCGGCCAGATGGTCACCGATTGACGCTTCGATGTCTCTGATGATCTCGTCGCGGTCGACATCGCCAGTAAGGGAGTCTCTGGAAATGGCGAGATAGGACTGCAGCTCTGCATGGGTGTTTTCAGTCAGCGGGAACGGGGCCTGGTGCCCGGATAGTCTCATCATGACAGTGTTGCTCTGATTCATTGTCCTACCTGTTCAATCATCTTGGTCAGCTCTTTCCAGTAGGTTCGGAACTCAGCGAGCCGGTTCGTTCCCTTGTCGGTGAGTTGGAGGTATTTGCGGGGAGGTCCGGAAGTCGATTCCTGCCATTCATGTGACACATAACCCGCACGACGAAGCTTGTTCAGCAACGGATAAACGGTGCCTTCCTGAGCGGGGAAGCCAGTGCGCCGGAGAGCGGCAACGATTTCTGCCGCGTACCGAGGGGAATTCTCAACAGCGGCCAGGGCCAGTACTTCGAGCAGGCCTCGGCGAAGGGCAGCTAGCGACGGGTCTTCTTCCATGCGAGTACTGTTGCATATGCAAGTACTGAAATGCAAAACCGGGTGCTCGCTAACCTGGCAGTGAGCCCGCCCGCGCAAGAGCCTCGGGCCCCTGTGGTCGGCGCGCCCTGGCCCACCCAAGGCGAGGATGTCGCTAGAGCAGTGATTCAGACTGGGCGCGGGCGATGCCATGTATGCCTGAGAGCTCACCAGCCAGCAGAGGGCTGCAGAGGTATCAGATTGAGCATGCCGAACCGAGCCGCCATCAAGCGATACCAGTAAACCGCCACTTATTGCTGAACCTCATAACGATTACGCGAGAAAGAGACGTTCGAGGATCGATATCTGCCTTGGAAGCGGGCTGAATCGAGGGGTAGGTGAGATGCTTTTGAATTGGGACCAGCAGGCGCAACGGACCGTCGATGCAGTCCACCTGGAACCGGAGTTCGATGTGCTCGGCCACTCGCACTCGCTCTCGGTGCTGCGCGAGCACAAACGGGAAGCTTTCGTCGACGGTGCGCGTTGGCAACGAGGCGAGTTTCAAGGCGACGAGTCAGTCGAACGGGTTCGGGTGTTTCTGCACGATACTGTCGGTGTGAATGCGGACAGTGAGACTGCTCGCAGACTCGTCAACGCTCTACTTACAGGGGCCTGAGGGGCTCTCGTCGCACAGCGTGACGTTTCGTCGATGATCGATGGGGTGCTGACAGTGCCTTCCCAATGAGGGCGCGGGCATGCCAGGGCCAGAGCACGAGAACTTTTTCCATAATGCTAATCAACGAGGACACCTCGTTTCGGTTTCGTGTTTCTCACTTGAGCACGACCTGGCCCCGGGGTGCTCCCGGGGCCAGGTGGGGAGCCGTGGGCGGGTCCGCAGTCTTTTACCGTCATTGTGGCGTCACTGCCGCGCATCATGCGTCGAGCACTCTGGTAAGAAGATTGGCGGACGCGATCGCACGGCTCCGTGGGTCAACATGGATGCGGAAACCTCTCACCTCCTCTCGTCTGGGCTCTCAGCGCTCTCAGGCTGGGGAGGAGAGCGCTGACGGGCAAGAACTCGCTCGGCGATACCTTGTAACCTGAAGGGCTCGGGCGACCACGGTGATGGTTCCGGGCCGGGGTGCCTGAAGGCCCGGCACCCGCAGCGGAGCCCTTGTCTCGGTTCGCCATTTGCCTGATGGTTTGTATCAAGCTCCCGCAGGCTGGGGTCTCCGAGAACGATTGCCCAGAATGCAGCATCGATACCCCGCTGGTCGTCTGGTGCACACGTCTGCATGCCAACACACCACCAGTTGTCGTTAGGCGCTGATGGCTGCCGGTTCAGTAGTGCCCGAATTGATAGCGATCTTACGGGGCTTCGCTGACTCCGCGACGGGAATACTGAGAGTAAGCACTCCGGCGTCATAGTTCGCTGTAATGCTGCTTGTATCGAGGTTGTCGCCGAGGACGAGCTGACGGCTGAAGGTCCCGCGGGGCCGCTCTGCCGCGACTGAAGATTCCCCATGGTCGGGGGCGGGCCGTTCAGCTTTGACGGTGACGACGTTGTTCTCGACGTCGAGGTCGATGTTGTCAGGGTTGATTCCTGGTAGGTCGAGTTCGACGCGGAAAGTATCGCCGTCGCGCCAGGCGTCCATGGGCATCATCACAGGGCGGGCCGTTGTGCCGGTGGCTCCGAAGATTTCTCTGCTCAGGCGTTCGACTTCTCGGAATGGGTCAGTGCGCATCATGATCATTGGTGAAACCTCCTTTGCTGAATGGTGGACTCATCGCAGATGATATGATCTACATCATCTGATGGACATACTATTTAGTGGATTAGAACGCGAATGTCAACACTCTTTCGGGAGGAATTTTGGGAGAAGGGGAGATGGCGAGTTCAGCGTCTGGTGGGCGCTTGTTCTCAATCTCGGCTGTTGCGGAGTTGACTGGTGTTGGTGTGCAGTCGTTGCGGCAGTACGAGGCTCATGGGTTGGTGACGCCTTCTCGGAGCGAGGGTGGGACCCGACTGTTCAGTCGACGTGATATCGCAAGGTTGCGGCGCGTGCGGGAGTTGGTTGACGTGGGCGCGAATCTCGCTAGCATCGGAATCATTCTCGATCTCCAAGACGAGAACACCTCGCTTCGGAACGAATTGAGGAGGACGCAATGATGACGAACGAGAACCGGCCTGGTGTGGAAGTGCCGGAACCGGACTGGAGCGAACAGCTCATCGATGAGCGAGGGCCCGTTGGCGTCAATGATGAAGTCGTCGAATCGGTTCCTGGTTCGAGCGTGATTCGCGAGGCCGACGACGCTGATGTCGTCGAACAGGGCGTCATCGTGGAGATCGACGATGAAGACGGCTACGACGACTCAGCGTCGATCTAACATCAGTCGACGTGTCCAGTTACAGCTTGAAAAGGCTGCGCTGCTTCCACCGTCCTTGCCGTCGTTCGAACGCGAACCGTTCCGCCCGCAACCGCCTGACCCGCTCCACAATGTCCGGCGCGTAACTGTATGCCGCATCCGTATCCACCAACCCCTCGAGCACAACAGCGTACTTCTCGGCCGGGAGATCGATGCGCCGGCACAACGATTCACAGGCAACCGCAGTGGGCGCGGTCTTCTCCAAGTCAAGGATCATCCGATCATGTTCGGAGAGCTCGTTCACGGTGCCAGGAACCATAGGCGCCAGTGTGGCAGACGGAGCTGACGCACGAGTTCATCTCCCGGTCATCGAGGAAGAGTACACTTCCTACCACCCTCGAAACCCGAATCCCCCGGCAGGTAAAGGAAGTAGCCCCCATGCGAGTTCTCGTCGTTGGAGCAACCGGATATGTTGCCTCCCGCCTCATCCCCATCCTCCTCGAAGCAGGACACGACGTAGTTGCCGGCGCGAGAACCCTGGAAAAGCTCGACACATTCTACTGGTCGGATCATGTCCAGCGCGTTCGACTCGATGTGCTCGACGAATCTTCCGTCAAGAATGCACTGTCGACCGATATCTCGACCGTCGTCTACCTCGTACATGGTATGGACGGCAAAGACTTCCGAGCGCTCGACCTCACCGCCGCCAAAAACATGGTGACAGCATTAGCTGGAACTGATATCCAACGTGTCATCTACCTCTCCGGGATCATCCCTGACGTTGCCCGGGACCGGCTCTCCGAGCATCTGATCTCTCGGCTAGAAGTCGAAGAGAAACTATCCGAAGCAGACCAAACTGTCATCACACTACGGGCCGCGATGCTCATCGGCTCGGGATCAACGAGCTTCGATCTCATGGGCGAACTCACACGCCGAGTGCCAATCACGGTCGTCCCATACTGGATGAACCACGCCGTGGAACCCATCTCGGTCGAAGACATCTCCATCGCCATCGAAGGCGCCCTGACCGCAGACGTGGGAACCAGTCATTATGACGTTGGCGGGGGTCAGCAGATCAAATACCCCGATTTGCTTGAGCTCTACGCCGAGATTGCTGGCATCGACCGTGACCAACTCCATCTGCCGTTCCTACCAGAACCACTTGTTTCCAAGATCGCTGCACGGATTACCGATGTTGATACGGCAACAGCTGAGTCTCTGATCGAAAGCCTGCAAGAAGACATGGTGGCCCGCGATCAGCGTTGGAAGACAGAACTGGTCTCCAGGCCCGGTTTTGATGTCACGCCCGTGGAGGGAGCCATCAGTCGATCACTCACCGCCCCTGACGCTTCCGTTCCACCGTCCGACCGTGACCCTCTGGGACCACTGCCCGGAGACAAATGACGTGGGCGAGGACTCGTAGTGCAAGGGGACTATGTCGCGACCTACTGCAGGATAACTGGTAGAAGCAAGGCCATGCCTAGACTCCATGTCAGGTGCATCACGATCGGTGCTAAGAGCCCGTAACCGCGATGGACTAGCCAGTGTGCGACAGCTCCTACGACTAGAGCCGCGAGTACGAGTAGCGGAACACCGAGCATGCTCGAAACTGCCATGTAGGTGACCAGCGAGATCACGATTTTCTTCCATGGGGATCCCGTGATCGTGCTTGGAATCGTCCGCCGGAAGTGCAACTCTTCCGCGACACCATTCACCGCGGTCACCAGCAGCGACGGCAGGAGAGCACCACCACGTGCGTTCTCTAGTAGTCCTTGGACAGGATGCGTAAGGGCCGGGAGCTGGTAGATGAGTAGTGCCCCGGCAATGAAGACACCAAGCAGGGCAAGCCCAGCCAAGAGGCCGATGCCCAAATCTCGGTAGTGGCCGTACTCGCTGACCGGTGGCTTCGTTGGCACGATGAAGAAGACGAGGAAGTACACGATCGCAGTTGCAGTAGACGCTACGAAGAACTGAACCGAACCTGGTGCCGAGAGGCCAGCTGCGAGCAGGCATATGGCGGCGGTCACTGTTGTAACACCGACCCAGACAGAACTGCGTTTGGCTCTCTCTTTCGGGGTCATGGGTTCATTCTTCACTGTTTGATAGCAGCATGCCTGATTCAGGCGTGTCATCTCTGGCGGAGAGGAAGTCGGCTCTCGTCAATCGGTCGATTGGTCTGACATCTATGCGCAGGCGTGCACAATCAATTTCGTAGCAGATGAGCTCGCGGGCCTCACTCCTGAGAAATCGCCAATGCAGACGGGGATGGACGCATTCTTAGTCAATGAATCAACCGGGTCGAGTGCGCGTACCAACACTTACTACCTCCTGGTCAAATGATCACTCATCCCACTCTTCGTCTGAGGTCATTGCCTCACGCAGCTGTGTCGCTTCGGCGGTCAAGGCCGCGACCGCTTCTAAGAGATGGCTGTCGTTGGGGTCTTCTTCAGCTTTAATAGCAAGTAACACAGCCCGCCGAACCGCCTCTTTGGCAAAAGAACCAGACGTCCCCTCGGCTGCTTTCGCCGCCTGCGCGATTCCCTCCTCAGTGAACGCGAAGTCGTGGCCGTAGACGGAGAAGAGTCGCCGGCGCAACTTGGTAGAAGGCAGTGGGACCTCAACGGCAAGATCGATCCTGCCTGGACGCATCGCGATTGCCTCTTCGAGCACATCGACACGGTTGGTGGTAAGAACGAACGTAATATCGGCGTCATCGCCCAACCCGTCGAGGACATCGAGAATCTCGAAGAGCACCGAACGCTCGCCTTCATTGAAATCGCGATCCTCGGCGACAAGGTCCGCGTCCTCGAGAACGATGATCGCTCGACCAATGGCCCGCGCAGCCGAGGCAGCCGCGCGGATCTTCGAGAGGGCTTCACCCTGGAGAAGTATTGCTGTCGTGTCTCGAGCTTGCGAAAGCAGGTACCGTATCGTCAAAGTCTTGCCCGTACCGGGAGGCCCGTAGAGTAGAACTCCGCGTGATAGATGTTGCCCGGCAGCTCGCAACCGATCGGCCTTTTCACTGATGCCCAGAACGGTAGCTTCGATCTTCTCGAGCCTCCCTTTTGGCAACACCACATCCTGTGCCTCGATATGTGGACGGGGGTGGAACTCAATGCTGAAAGCCTCGGAGCCGAACTCCCCCGGTAGAAAGCTCACGACCTGTCCGTCAATAACGGAATTCGTACGGACGGACTGATCGATACCGGCTAGCGTCTCGCGGGCAAGCTCGTGGTCTTCACACATGACTTCGACGACAATCTTGTGCGTATCACTTGGTCCGTCCTCGACCTCGAGGGCAAGAACGATGACTGGCTTCTCGCCGATCCACAGAAGGCGCAGGCCATTTGTAGCGACATGCCTGACAGATTCCGGGCCAGTGGGAAAGGCACGTCGCTCGATCGCTCCTATTTCGTAAACACTGTAGTGGTTGGTCAGCAGATCGCTGACACCGCTGGCGTCATGGGCGGGTATGACTCCGCGCAGATCTTGGTCATCGGCGAGGCTATCGAGGGCGGCATCGATCTCTGCCCACTGCCAGCGGGCATACTCTTGGCGCACCGGTTCGATACTGCGGGGGTCTGTCCCCAGATGAGAGCGAAGTTCCGAAGCAATATGGTCTCGTGAAGCTTCTGTCGCGTAGTGATCCATCGTCTCAAGGAACGTCTGGAATTGCTTTGCGAATGCGTTGACGTCGATGGGTGCAGTACCTAAAGGGGAGTTCTTCGATGTATCGGCCATAGCCACAATCCTAAGTTCCGATCTCACGATCTCTCCAGCCGCCGGGACAAGACTGTCATACGGCTCAAGTAACGCATGAGGCTTCGGTCGAGTCGACGTGAGAACTTACAGTGTATTTTTGTGACATACGGTCGTGTTGATATCGACCTCGCGGGCTTAGGGAGGGCACGCATGAGGTACCCCGTGGCTGCGATTCCGATGGCTATTTCTACTGCGCTGGCGGTGGGTGTTTCCGCGGCTTGCGTCTCTGAATTCAGTGAGGTGAGGTCGGTCTCGTGCTCGTCGTATGCGCAGGATCCTGATGTTGAAGCCTTAGTTGATGAGTCAGCCGCAGTCGTCGTCGGGAATTTCAGTGAGACCGGTGAGAGCTCGGCAAAGACTCACGTGAAAGAAGTTTTCAAAGGTGCGGTGAACTCTGGCGAGACGATCACTGTTGAATGGGTCACAGGTTGTGGAGAGCCAACGGATTTCCTAAACGAAGCACCTGAGGAAAATGATGAGTTTGTGTACTTCCTTGACAAGCAAGGCGAGCAGTACGTGCTGGTAGATGGCTCGTACGGCATGTTCAATGCATCCAGCACTTTGCTTGAGGAAGTGTCGATCGCAACCGGCGAGCAATGGGACTGATGCAGGGTTTGGTGACATCTGATCTGGCTTGTTCTCAGGCAAGTTTGGAAGGATAGACACCATGCCACAGCCCTACCCGAAAGAGTTCCGCGATGACGTCGTCCGCGTCGCATTGAACCGCGACGAGAAGACCACGATTTCCCAAATCGCCAAGGACTTCGGCGTCCACGAAGGCACCATCGCGAAATGGTTGCGCCAAGCAGATATCGATGCCGGCAACAAGCCGGGCAAGTCCACGGACGAGTCCGCAGAGCTGCGAGAGCTCAGACGTCGGACTCGTCTGCTGGAACAAGAGAACGAAGTCCTGCGCCGTGCCGCCGCCTATTTATCGCAAGCGAACCTGCCGTCAAAAGGCTCTACCCGCTCGTAAGAGAGCTCGCCGCCGACGGGATCCCCGTCGCGGTGTCGTGCCGGGTCTTGAAGCTCTCCCGTCAGCCGTACTACCGGTGGCTGGCCGCCCCTGTTCCCGAAGCCGATGTCATCGAGGCGTATCGGGCCAACGCCCTGTTCGACGCCCACCGGGATGATCCCGAGTTCGGGTACCGGTACCTGGCCGACGAAGCTGAAGCGGTTGGCCAGACGATGGCGGTGCGCACTGCGTGGCGGTTGTGCTCGCACAACTCGTGGTTCTCGGTCTTTGGCAAGGGCAAGGCGAAGAACGGCAAACGGCCGGGACCACCCGTCCACGACGACCTGTGCGCGGTCGTCGACGCCGACGGGCGCACCCGTCACGAGTTCAAAGCTGAGGGTGTGAACCAGCTATGGTTGACCGACATTTCGGAGCACAATACCGATGAGGGCAAGCTGTACCTCTGTGCGATCAAGGACGCCTGCTCAGGGCGGATCGTGGGCTATTCGATCAGCTCGCGGATGAAGGCTCGGTTGGCAGTTGATGCCCTCGAGATGGGTGTGGCGCGCAGGGGTGGTGACGTGGCCGGATGCGTGGTCCACAGCGACCGTGGTAGTCAATTCCGGTCGAAGAAATTCACCCGAGCCTTGGAACGTCACGGCCTAATCGGATCGATGGGCAGAGTCGGTGCTGCCGGCGACAACGCGGCCATGGAATCGTTCTTTGCACTCCTGCAGAAGAACGTTCTCGACCGCCGTCGGTGGGCTTCCAGGGGCCAGTTGAGAATCGCCATCGTGACCTGGGTCGAGCGAACGTATCACCGGCGTCGATGGCAAGCTCGGTTGGGTCGTTTGACACCTGTTGAGTACGAAGCAATTATTGAGTCACCTGCAGTCGCAGCGTGACACCCGAATTGTCACCGATCCTTACATCAGTCCCGATCCCCCGAGGCTCCCCCGCACCTTTCGGCGAAATTGGGAGCTCGACCGCAAGCACCGGGGGAAGGTACGTGTTTCCCACCTGCGGGAACTGTATCGCCCCTTTAATCGCTGCGGACTGCGTCGGCTGGGCGAATGGTTGCAGTTTTCAATGACGGGTAAATTGAGGCGATGATTCCAGTCAAAGTGCCAGCTATAGGGCCCGCGACGAGGAACCAGAACGGCACAAGAGGATTCCACCCAAGAGCCACGGTTATCCCGATCGCGAAGATGACACCGAATCCCACGCCGCATAGGCCACCTATCGAGCCCAGCAACCCGCCCTCTACAAGGAACTTCACCACGACTTGTTCACGAGAGAAGCCTATCGCGCGCCTCAGGCCGATTTCCGATGTTCTGGCCATAACTGATGACAGTGTTGCGTTGGCAACGATCAAGAGAGTGAGGATCCAAAGAACGATTCCCACGCCCATGAGAAGCCCGTCGACGTCTGTAGCAACTCCCTTACGCAGGTCCCCAAGGGATTCAGCGCCGGACGCAGCGATCTTCGATGCCTGACCTGGAGCTGCAAGGTCTGGAACAAGTGCCGCAACCGAGCTCGAGAATCCCAAATCCGTTCTCACGAGGAGTTCGCTGTGATCGTCGTAGTCCCGAAACTCCTCAGCGACTTGTGGCGGGATAAGTATCGACTGGGCGAGTTTTGGGTCTCGTTCGCTGGAGACGATTCCGATTGCGGTGAACGTTTGGATACCAAACCTGAAGGTCTGATCGTAGCTATGCGCGCCGATTCCGAGCTGCTTGGCGACGGATGCACCGACTAGTGCAATGTTATCGTCAGGTGCCTTGCTCCAGGTCTTTGCAATCGAGGCGGGAATCAGATCGACATCATTGGCTCCGAAGTAGCTTTCGTCCACACCGAGCACGCGCACGTCCTCAACTTCTGGCCCGCCCGGTAAACGAGAAATCGTTCGTTCTCCGGGGCTGATAGGCAGGTATCGTGTTGCGGAGTTGACATGAGAGATAGTTGACACAGCCTCCGCGGATCCTTCGGTAAGTAGGTCCAGACTTGAGGCGGTCGCGCCCGTATCATCCGATGCGGAGCTGTCGTGAACTTGGTAAACACGAACTTCATCTAAGGCTGTAGCCGCGAGCTGCTCATCAATTTGGTTTGCTGCCGTGACTGCGACGACTCGTGACGCAATGAGGCCGGCGATTGATAAGGTGACAACGACAACGATAATGAGGCTTTTCACGCGTCTCGCGTTTGCGTCTCTGACAACATCAAGAAGCAGGTCACGCATGCGTGCTCCGCTGTTGGAGAGATCCGTGTCTTAACTCGTACGAGCGATCGCACTGTTCTGCGAGCCGGTGATCGTGGGTGATTATGACGACGGCAACGCCACGATCTCGTTCAGCGTTGAGCATGTCGATGATGCGCTGCGAATTATCGGGGTCAAGGTTTCCAGTGGGTTCATCAGCCAGAATGATATCTGGGCCCCGCACTATCGCCCTCGCAATAGCCAGTCGTTGACGTTCACCACCGGAGAGAACTCGAGCCGGTTGGTGCAAGCGATGAGAAAGCCCGACCTTCTCGATAGCATCTTCAACAAGCTGGAGGCGATCGTGCCGAGGAGTTCGCGAAGCCCACAACGCTAGCTCAACATTGTCCGAACATGTTCGTACTGGCAGGACGTGTGAGTCCTGAAAAACGAACCCCAGGTGATCAGCGCGGAGCCGGTCAATTGTTCGAGGTGAAGCTTCTTCTGTGCTCACTCCCATCACTGAGGCAACACCAGATGTCGGTCGGTCGAGAAGGCCAATTATGTTCAGAGCCGTTGACTTGCCTGACCCGCTGGGGCCGACAATTGAGACAGTTGCGCCTGGATACACGGTGAGATTGAAACCGGTCAACACCTGAGTAGGTGGATGACCGGCATAGGACTTCGAAATGTCAGTGAACACGGCCATGGGTTCACTCATCAGGGGCCGACGACAATCTTGTCTCCTACGGTGATGCAGTCAGAGGATACTTCTATCCACCCAGATGCCTCTTCTCCAGTGCTGACACGGCACTTCTCGTCGGCTCCCGGCAATAGTACGTAGTTTCCTTCAGGGTCCTCTCGCAACCCGACTAGTGGAATAGCGGTGCTTTTATCGCTATCGTCGCCCGCTAGCGTGATGCTTACGGCTGCAGCGTCTTGAAGTTCGTCGGGGAAGTCGTCTTCAGATTCGAATGTTACATCGTAGCCGGGAGGGATCTTGTCGTCTTCTCCGCTGGCCTCTTTGAAGTCCGATATTTCTTTAACTGTGAATATCTCCTGGCTGACCGTGCTGTCGGTCGTGCTCACGGTGACTTCTGTCCCTGTTTCGAATTTCTCGGCTTGAGACAGATCGACGCGGGCTTTGACCGTGCTCTCACCTGAGCGAACGGTCCCGAGCACGGGTTCTTCAGAATCGATGATCGAGCCTCTTTTGACGATCTTCTCGATATTCGGGCTCCCCGATGGTAGAAAATAAAAGTCGGAGAGTCTGAACTGCACTCCCGCCTTCGCTTTTGCGGAGTCGAGCTGCTCAAGAAGCGTTTGGCGTTCTTCGTCGTCAACCTCAGAATCTGACTTCGCCTCGTCGTACGCAGCCTGTGCTTCCTTGACTTCGTCCTGTCCGGATGACGGAGCTTTAAGGTCGTAGCCGGAATACAGTTGGGCGATGCCATCGCGAGTGGACTGGGTAAAGTTCTCAGACCGGGCGGAGGCCTTGCCAAGATTGCTGAGCAGTGAGTTCAGCTCGCGAACATCGTCGCCAGAGTCTCCTAGGTCGAGATTTCGATAGAGTGGAAACTCTGTGCTCACGGCAAAAATTGGGCGCCCAGAGACGATCGCGATCAGTTGGCCTGAGTTGAGCACGTCGCCCTTCGACACCTCGACACGAGTCACCACCTGCTCGCCTTCGCTAGCTTGAAGTGTGATGTCGCTCGTCTTGCCGCGCCTGACATTGCCGCCGATTGTTGTGTCGCTGGTCAGCGCCCTTTCTTCGACTTTGGCGAGTCCTGTAACAGTTTGCTCGTCTGTGTCTTTCAAATCATCAAGCGGAGCGCGGAGAAAATAGCCGAGCATGAAGCCGACGATAGCGAGGACACATCCGACAACGGAGGCCAATCCCAGTGGTGTACTCAACCACCCAAGTGGTCGTGATTTGCCATTAGCCTTCATAGCTCTTGATGACTTGCCTTGCGTCCTCTAGTACTGGAACAGCTCGTGATCGGAACTCCTGATATTCCGAAGCGTGCTTCGTGACATATTGCTTTTGCTCTTCCCAGAGATTGGCAGCCCACGCATCAACAAATTTGGTTGACTCCTTGCAATCGACGTCTTTGAGGGCCGTCTTGATCGCTTCCTCTTCATCCATCGTGGAGACCCCAGACGGGATGAATCCTTCTCCGTCTATCTTGATTCCATTAGAGTCCATGCAGCCAACCCAAGTTTGCCGAATTTCTTCCCGTGCCTCGTCATTAACGACAGTGTTATCGACCAAGGTGGGCTGGATTTCGTTAGCGAACTCGTTCTCAACTTCGGAGAACTGCTTCACGGAAGGATCACTGGTCGCACAGTCCCGGAGAATAGCTATGTCATCTTCGGAGAGTTGCTCACTAGTGACATTGTCTTTGGCTTCTGTATCGGGGAGGGAGTCGTAACCATATTTCGCCGCTAGAGTAGGTGACCAGACGCCGATGTCGGTGTAAGCTTTCTCCGAAATTTCGTTGCGACGATCGTAGGGAGAGTACTCGATCCCTTGTTTATCCGCGCACTTTGAAGACGCAATGCTGTTGGCGTACCCGATTGTCGTCTCTTCGTCCCATGTGAGTGTCAGTTGTCGGCCCGGAGTTTCTATCGATCCGTCTTCGTAGTCGATAGTCGAGGTCATACCCTCCAAGCTGTCGGTCTGTTCGTCGTCTGCGTTATCGCAACCAGCAACACCCGCTGTCAGAAACGCGACGGCCAAAAGGGCAACCGCCCGGCGCACAGCCGAGCGGTTGCGGTTTGAACTAAGTGTCTTCACGAGCACCTTACCCATTTGTGACTACTGATTTTATCCTGGAAGTTTTTCGAGCTAGCGCCTGATGTCTCGCTGTAGCCGCCTCCGTTTTTCAAGTAGGGGTCCGACGTGATTCCGCCACTCGCTGGCCGATTGAACCGAATGCCGGCACCCTTGTGGCTGGTGTTCTGGTAAAAGACTACAGCACACCGACTGCCACGGTTGGCGACTGAATTGGCCTTGTCGTTGGGGTTCCCACTCGCATTGTTCCAGCTGATCGTCTTGTAGTTCTTGACAGTAGCTGATGCTTTCATGTAAGGCCACCGTATGTGTTGTTGTTCCACACGCAAGCAGTCCCACTGGAGCAGCTGCCAAGCGCCGCATGTGAGGGCGTCGCGGCGGTCAGCGTCATTGCCGCTACTGCGAAGAGGAATGCAGCCAAAGCTGCTGCGGGTTTGATAAAGGGGATGGACTTCATTTGACTTCCCGACTGTTTCGCCAGGCCACTTGACTGTGCCCTGGCTGTGAATTTTCATCCTAAACAATGAAAATAACTTGTCAAGTAGTCGACAGGTTTTACAGTCTGGAGGGGTTGCGCAGGCGTCAAGGCACCTTTGGGCTCTTCACGAATGGGGTGTGTAGTGCTGGCCTGAAGCCGCCCGATTCGAGCAAACCCCTTGCGATGCAGTTCGTCAGGCCGCGGAACCCCAATGCCGATCCTCGCAACCGTTCGAAGCGACCACTGATGGCCGCGGTGGGCCCATTCGAGGTGTCGGGGTAGTCGAAGAACGCGAGGATGTGGCCGAGCTTGCGGATCTCGACGAGAGCGGCGCGAATGCCAGCCCCGATCGCGTCGATCACGGATTCCGAAACCTGACGAACTACGTCGCGAGGTCACTTCTTGAAGGCGGAGGATTCGGGCCCTAGCTACACCCCGGAATACGATGAGCCGATGAAGCCAATTCGCTAGCGTGGTGTACTTCGGTTGGTTATTAAGAGCGGGCAGTACGTGTTGCCAGCATGGGGAGCTGTTTCACTCTGTCTACCGGGTATACCCCTTTGACAATCGAGTTCTATGTCACTTTCAGAAGCCGACTGCACGTCCAGCCCCGTATTCTTGGCGTTGTGCAGTCGGCTAGTGAACGCTGATCGTTCAAGACTCGTGTGCACAATGCTGTGAAATGTCAGAAGTCGCCTGCGCGAAACGTCACCATGCCCGATATATAGGACCGGTGTCAGTTGGGGATGGTCATACGGGATGATGCCAAACGCCTGGGAGCATCAGGCACCCGAGTAATGGATATAAGACCTTAGGCTCAGGCGCGGTCGAGTGTCACCACGCGCACTCCGGATTCGAGGAGCCGCGCGTGGACCGCGGTGAACACTGTCGGCTCGAACGGACCATCGAACATTGGGATCCCGGAACCAATAACCGCCGGATTCTGTTTGATGACAAGCCGGTCGATCTCGGGGAGGAGACTGTGCGCCAACTTGCCGCCACCGACCAGCCAGATGTCGTTGCCTTCCTCTGCCTTCAGGTTCCGCACCCGATCCAGCACATCTCCCGTGACGATCTCGATGTTGGAACCAGTCACGGTCGACAACGTTGTAGAGAACACCAGGTGACGCAGATGCGGATAGGCATCGTCGAGTCCAGCCGCTAATCCGATCTCGTAGGAGACCCGGCCCTCGAGCACGGTGTCGAAGACATCCCCCGGCCCGTCAATGCCCATGGCTTCACGTGCTGGCGCCGGAAGTGTCTCCGGGAACTCCGTGGTGATGAACTTGATGAGGTCGGAAGTGACCGGGAAGAAGCTCTGGGCACTGGGATCACCGCCGTCAGGTCCGGCGATGAAACCGTCGAGCGTGGTGGCAACGTAGTAGACAAGCTTGCGCAAAGAATTCCGTTCTAGAAACGTGGTCAATTGGTTCAATCTCGGTCGCACGCAACCGGGTCTCGCGACGCGGCGAACTCTAGACATCATATGCCAACGAACCACGGGGCCAATTAATACGGGCTTGAGGCTCGAGGAAGCGCTCTCCGTCATTGACCGCAGCCATACAGGACCGCTCACCGACCGGCAGGCACTGGATACGATCGAGCAAGTTCTCACGGAGCTGACCCTCGACGAACCGCCGGTCCACCGCCCCTGCACCACCGCGCCCCAGCCCACTGCCTCGACCTGCGCCCGGCCACACTGCGCCTGTGGGAACTAGCTGTTGCTGGCCAGGAGGTTGTTGACAGAAGCGGGTGTTTTCCGGCGACTTCAGCTGACGTGGCACGCGCCTCGTCGTAGACATCGACTACGCGGATACCTGATGAGCGCGCCCTTTAACTTCCCGGGGGTGCGGGGTTGTAGATAGCGGCGTTTTGTACCCATTCAGGCGACCGTCTTTCGACCCTCCCGAGCCGGTGAGAGGCCAAATTTCTGCAGGAAAATCAAAGTTGTCTTTGCCGGGCCCAGGCCGCATAGTTGACGCTCGACGAAGTGAGCGGCGCGGATGGAGACGAGTGTGGGTACGGGCAAAGAACGACAGTTCCATGAGGAGCAGAGGCTGCTGGGCGCGATGTATTCGCGGCTAGACGCGGAGCTGGCCGGCAGTCTCTCCGCGCGCAAGCGAGCGATGGCCGCGGATGTCCATGAGCTGGAGAGTCTTTCGGCCAGAGATCTCGAGGTCTCGCGTCTGACGGAGCGGATCGGCCAACTGCGATCCTCGGAGCATTCGCTGTGTTTCGGGCGCATCGACTCCGGAATGGATGGCTCGTCGTTGCATATCGGGCGGATCGGGCTGCGCACGGAAGCAGGTGAACCGCTGCTGGTGGATTGGCGAGCGGAGGCCGCACGGCCGTTCTACGCCGCGACGATGGCATCGCCGCTGGGGGTGCGTCGGCGCCGGCATGTGCGGGTGAGTGCGCGCACGGTCGTGGATGTCAACGATGAGATTCTCGACGGGAGCGAACCCGGCGAGGAGGACGTGGTCGGTGATGGGCCGCTCGTGGCTGCGCTGAGCAGTGCGCGTACCGGGCGGATGCGGCAGGCCGCCGCAACACTGCAGGCAGAGCAGGATGAGATCGTCCGTTCGCCGCATCGCGGGATCATGGTCGTCGACGGCGGCCCGGGAACGGGCAAGACGATCGTCGCGCTCCACCGTGCGGCGTACGTGCTCTACGCGTTCCCTGTGGTCGCCAAGCGGGGCGTGCTCGTGTTCGGGCCGAACAAGCGGTTCATCGACTACATCGCCGACGTGCTGCCCTCGCTCGGCGAGAACGACGTACGGCTGGCGACACTCCCCGACCTAGTCGGCGCGGAGGTGACACAGCACGAGCCCGACGACCTCGCGCGCATCAAGGGACGCGCGGGCCTCGCCCAGGGGCTCGCCCGCTGGGTGCAGGCCCGGCAGCCCCAACACGTGCCTCTCGAACTGCAGACCGCACACGGAACCGTCACCCTCGACCCTGAGCTCGTGGACGCCGCCCGGCGAGGGGCCCTGCAGGGCGGTATCGGACACAACCAAGCCCGGGAGCTGTTCACCGAGCGGGTCGTAGAGGAGCTTGTGAACGAGCTGGAACAGCAATCCGCGAGCGAACTCGCGGACTTCGAAGTCGAGCTCAAGGAGTTCCACGGCGTAGACCTCGATCGCATGTTCGGCGGCGGCTCCGGCCGAGTCGACTCGGAGGAAGGCGCCGAGGCGATGGATGGGCTGGAGATCGACTGGGACCGGATCCGTGAGGAACTCCTCGACGATCCCGGCATCGACCGGAGCATCGCAGGAGTGTGGCCCAGGCTCCGCGCCGAGGACGCCGTCCGGGGGCTTCTCTCGGACCGCGCCGCCCTTGCCGACGCGCTCCCCGACCTGCCCGAGCAGCAGCTGGTAGAGATCGCCCATTTCGCCCGCGCGGGCTGGAGCTCGGTCGACCTTGCCCTGCTGGACGAGGCGCGGGCGCTGATCGACGGCACTCCCGAGGCCATCTACGGACACATTGTCGTCGACGAGGCCCAGCAGCTCTCCGAGATGCAGTGGCGGCTGCTGATGCGCCGTTGCCCTCAACACTCCATGACCGTCGTGGGAGACCTCGCGCAGGCCGGCCCGACCACAACCATCCGCAGCTGGCGTGAGGCCCTCGACCCCTTCGCCAGCGACGGCATCGCCCGCCACACACTGACGGTCAACTACCGCACCACCGCGGAGATCCTCGAGGAAACCAGGCCGCTCCTTGCCCGCATCGCTCCCGGGCAACAGCTCTCCCGCTCGATCCGGCACGGCCAGCAGCCGATCGTCGTCACGGCTCCCGAAGACGACATCCCGTCTGCCCTCGTCGAGCTGATCGCGTCCGCCCGCAGCGAGCACCCCGAAGAACTCATCGGAGTCATCGCCACTGTGTCACGGGCGGCCATGCTGGAGGCTGAACTCGACGGCACTGGGGCCGCCATCGTCGCGGCGCCAGATGCGCGCGGGTTAGAATTCGACACCGTTATCATCGTCGACCCCGACGGCATCCAAAGCAGGAGCGAAGCGGGCCTCCAAGACTGCTACGTCGCGCAGACCCGCGCCACAAAGCGCCTCGCCACCGTGATGGTGGCGGACATTGGGAACCCAAGTGCACGGTGAGCAAGTCGCGGGTTATGACGCTCAGTGAACACCCGCGAAGCCCCCGAGCTAGCACACGTGCTACGCCAAGCCATAAGAACGCGCCGTTGACATTGCCTTGATACGACTGAACCCAATCGCTTGGACTGACACGGTCCCAGGAGTGCTCGCTGAACGGACCTGCATTGTTGACCAGAATGTCAACGCCATGCTCCAACGCCCGTTCATTAGCATCGGCTATTGCGGCCGGATCAGAAGTCTCCGACTACGATCGCCGACGTACCACCTTGCGCACGGATATCCGCGGCTACTTCTTCGCACGATTGCTCATGACGCCCGTGAACCAACACCATGCACCCCGCTATCGCCAGCCGAGCCGCGATGGCGCGGCCAACGCCCGAACTGCTGCCAGTAATTAGGGCGCGTTTCCCCTCCAAATTTAGATCCATGACATGAGCATAACCGTCACCTCTGACAGAGAGGTCCCTTCATTTCGCACGGAATGATGGTGTCGTATAAGCACGTTTGTGCATTTGCCTGATTGCCACAAGACGATCCGACACGAGGGTCGGGTTACGTCCGGCTCTCATTTTGTGCCTAGGGTTTCTGTTCAAAGTGCAGGTTTGTGCAGGGCCTTCTCACATTCGAATGTCAGGAGTCGAGTGCGCAAAGATCGAATTCATGTGCAGTCGCCTACTGAAGATGACAGGGAACTCGCGGAGATCGGCTCAGCGCGGGTGAGCTGGTGTGCGGGATCGATGAGACTCTGAAAGGGCCTGGATTGAGCCAAGCGGACGATGAGTACACGGCCGTTGTTAGGATACCGCCATTTACAGATGAATCTCACAGGCGGGACATCATCGTTTGCGCGGTCGTTGGTCGCTCGACGATCAGCTCTCGACAACCTGCTGAGAACCTTCAGGTTGTGAGCATTGGTTTCCGTGTCTTTCCCTACGGATGAGTGAGATCGGTCATCAGAGTCAAAGAACCTAGTTCCTTGCCTCTCTTTACTTTATAGCGCAGATAGGGCCTTGCCGCAAGACCCCTGTCGTGGCTCACACTTGTATTTCACGCTAAAAGAATGGAGTCCTGATGGCTGAAGTGATTGTTGTAGGTGCCGGGCCGACCGGTTTGATGCTGGCCGGCGAGCTGTCCCTGGCCGGAGTAGATTGCGCCGTACTTGAGAGGCGCACGAACCAGGAGGTGCTCGGCTCCCGGGGACTTGGGCTGCATGCCCGGACCATTGAGATGTTCGATCAGCGGGGCATCGTCGATCGCTTTTTGGCTGAGGGCGAGGTCGCGCAGGTCGTGGGATTCGGATCGACGCGCCTCGATATCAGCGACTTCCCGTCCCGACATCCTTACGGGCTGGGCCTTCGACAGGAGCACACCGAACGTATCTTGGCCGAGTGGCTCGAGGAACTCGGAGTGCGGGTCGAATATGGGCAGGAAGTGACTGAATTCGATCAGGATGAGAACGGCGTGAATGCCAGACTGGCAAACGGCAAATCGCTCCGCGCTCAGTACATCGTCGGTTGCGACGGCGGACGCAGTCTGATTCGAAAGACCGCCGGAATCGATTTCCCGGGTTGGGACCCGACCATGAGCAACCTCATCGCGGAGGTTGAGCTGACTGAGGAACCGCAGTGGGGTGTCCATCGCCATCGATTCGGAACGCAGGCGTTCAACAAACTTGAGTCTGGACGGGCGGGACTCGTCGTTGCCGAGCGGCTGGCTCAACAGGGTGCGGCGCCGAGTCTCGACGAGCTTCGCGCAGCGCTCGTTGACGTCTGGGGAACCGATTATGGTGCTCACAACCCGTCGTCGCTCTCACGCTTCACCGATATGGCTCGTCAGGCTGCCTCTTATCGGTCCGGTCGGGTCTTTTTGGCAGGAGACTCGGCACATGTGCACTCCCCGGTTGGTGGGCAGGGGCTGAACACAGGGGTTCAGGATGCTGCGAATCTGGGATGGAAGCTCGCACAAGTGATCCATGGGGTCTCGCCCGACAACCTCCTTGACACCTATCACCAGGAACGACACCCTGTCGGAGCAAAGGTTGTGCAGCAGAATCTGGCTCAAACGGCGCTGATGCGAGTCGACGACCGAGTCCAAGCTCTGAATGAGACGATCTCCGATTTTCTGAGCATGGATGAACCACGAAAGTCGCTGGCGGGCATGTTATCAGGTCTCGACATCCACTATGACATCGGGCAGGGTCATCCGCTGTTGGGTCGCCGCATACCCGACCTCGATCTCGAAACCGCAAACGGTCCCGCTCGAGTTTTCACCTTCCTCCATGAGGCTAGGCCAATTCTGCTCAACCTTGGCGCAGCACACAGTCTCGACTGCACACTATGGGCGGGCCGAGTGAAGCATGTGGATGCTCGCTTCGAAGGAGTGTGGGAACTGCCGGTAGTTGGTGAGGTGCCAGCGCCCACAGTCGTATTGATTCGGCCGGACGGATACGTAGCGTGGGTCGGGCAGGGTTCGTTGCAAGGCTTGGACGATTCACTCGCCTTTTGGTGCGGTCGGTGATCGAGGGGTTACCGTTCGCAACTTCGTCATTAAGGTCCCTGACCCGAATGGCAGGGACAAGGAGGGCACCGCCATCGATGATCTGCTCGAACGCATCCTTCCTTTGTTCGAGGCCTATGGGCCTCTGTCGACGGGGCGGGTCGGCGTAGAACAGCGCAAAGCTATCTGAGCTCCGCAGCCACGGACCGTTGGTTGGTGTTCATATCGGCATGTGATGTTTCTTGGCGTACTTTGAGGAGAGGACAGATTCATGATTGAAGCAGATGTGGGTTCGGCTGGTAGAACCGTGCCTGTTGCTTTTGTCGTTGCCAGCGTGCCGGGTCTCATCCACGCCATGTTCAGCATTTACTGGGGGTTGGGGGGAACGTTGCTCGTCTGGTCGTTGGGTGATGATCTCGTGCAGAATTTCCCGGGAAGAGAGTGGCTGCTCGTTCTGACGGGCGCCGTGAAGTTGGTCGCGGCTGTGGCACCGATAATTCTGGCGTGGTATGGCTGGCCCTATTGGCACGTTACACGAGTGGTTTGCTGGCTGGGCGCTGCAGCCCTATTGACTTGGGGCGGGCTGAATACCCTGGTGGCCAACTCTGTCCTCGCTGGAGTGATACAACCAGACGCAGATTTCGATGGCGCTGGCATGGTCGGTCATGCCTATCTATGGGATCCGCTATTCTTTGTGTGGGGTGCAGCCCTGGTGTGGGGTCTGATCGCTTCTCGCCGTCGAGCGATTTGATCATGAGTTGTTTGACCTGTCCCAGGCATGCATGTTTGGTATGAAGGAATTCCTTGAGAGCTTCAGCGTTTGGAGGAGATCCTGGAATCGACCTTCATCACGCTATCGACATCTGCACCCGACGTGGCCTCGTTGCCGGCGTGGTCACGACGCAACGCGCTCTTCGCTGACGAACGAGACACAGTCTGACTGGCCAAGAGAACCATTCGTCTCAAGATGTCCGAACTCGTCTGAAAGTCTTGACCAGTCATGTTGGTGCCGCCAGCAGGTTATGAATTCTGAGCGCTCACCGGGCGGTCCGATGAACTCGGCCCTTATGCGAAACGCCGGGTCGGTTTGCCCCTTGGGCTGGAGTCAGCCCTGATTCGATGAATCAGAAGATCGGCTCAAGCCCACCCTCGCTCGGTCGGGACCTCGGTTCCTTCATTTCGGTGCCGTCGAGAATGCGGCCGAGTCAGAGGCGGGTGGCGTCCATCCGTTCATGGTGGTGCCAGTTTTGACCGCCGTCATGGGAGATTCGTGCCAGCCACACAAAGCTAGTATGCGTAATTTCCGAGAAGGACCAATGTAGGTGCGGTTCCATGTCCGTGCTGAGTAACTCTATTCCGCTATTCACTGGCCTGCCGATGAAACATCGCACCGAACCACCCATGGGGTTGATCCACGTCGACCGCCATGCTCCGATCTGGGGGTCGTAAAAGCGAACTGTTGTCCCGTGGAATCCGAAAGGTACTTCACCGTGTCCTGGTTCACCTCGCTTGGGGACAATCCAGGTGTCTTGGACTGCGCTCCCGTCAAGGACCCAACCAAAGTGCAGCTCACCACGTGCTCGCTGTTGCAGGCCATCTGAATCCCATCCCTGCCAGTCAAGCTCCCAAGAGCCAACGAACTGGCCGAACAGTGCCAGTTCATCGCGCAAGCCAGGAGCTGGTTCGGCAGAACACAGATGGCGCACAAGCGCATTCTCCTCATTTTCATTATATGTCATCATGATGACCACTGTGTCATCATAGTGACATGAAGCGCAAGACAATTGATCAATATCGACTGCTGATTGCCGAAATCTACGAGCTGGCGGGTCTTAGTCGCACAATCAGTGATCGTGAGGCAAGCAAGATGGGCGCTACGGCTGCCCAATGGAACATCCTGAGTGCGCTCACCGATCTCGATGGGACCGTCTCAGAAGTGGCGGATCGGCTCGGCTTACCACGCCAGGCCGTGCACCGGGTCAGTCGGGACATGCTCGCTACTGGGTTGCTCGCCCGCAGCGACTCCGGCTCTTTGTCGTGCACGGACAGGGGCCGTCAGGTCAGGGAAGAGCTGTTCTCTGCCTCGGAGACTCGGCTTGCCGTCGTCCTCACTAACGCACACGTGAAAAGTGACGAGCTGGCACAGGCAGCAGAGACTGTTCGTCGCCTCATTGACTCAACTCGAGCCTGGAGCGAACTGCCACCAGCTGAGGAAGCGAACGAATAATTGACTCGAATCGGCCACGTACGAACCACAAATTTGTGGAAGCTCAGGATGCAAAATCAGGCAGTTCTGAGACCCAGTAATACTTCCAAGCCCTACATGAGGTGCGGGGAGTCGTAGAAGAGATACCAGCTGATCAGGCCTACGGCTCCTCTTGCCTTGTACAGCCGGCTTTTGAAATTTAGCTGTCTGAATCCCATTCACAACTCTCCACGTTGTCAGAATCCGCTTGCGCAGTGATTCATTTGTTCCGTGTCGTCTACATAAACCGAATGTTTTAGGATGCTTCAGTTGGGTATCCGCTGTGCGGGACTGCGACGGGCCCGCCTATCGCGTCTGTTATGACGGCCGTTAGTTTGGTTGACCCACTTGTTTAAAGTGGTCTTCGGCGGTAACGCGCATCTCGCGGATGTCCTCGGCTGTTAGGAGGCCGCCGCTGAGCAGGACAGCGTGGATATCGCGAGTGTTCTTGATGTTTTCGAGCGGGTCCGCGTTCAACACCAGAAAGTCAGCGATCTTGTTCTCGGCGATGGCCCCGAAATCGTCGTCGAGACCGAGATAACGTGCAGGCTGGCTGGTCGCGGTCCGCAGTGCCTGCATCTCGGTCAATCCGGCGCGTACCAGCAGCTCCAATTCGTCGTGCAGACTGCCCCCGGCGACGAACGTGTCGGTCCCGGCCATGAGCTCAACCCCGGCGCGGTGCATGTCTCCAACGACTTGCAGCTGGAGTTCGAAGAGTCGCTTGGCGGCGGCCCGTTCCTCGGCCGTGGGCCGGGCATGTCCGGCCATCTCCCACGGCTCACGCAGATCGGGTTCGATCACGGGCAGGTAGTCGGTCAGCGGGAACTCGGCGGTGCCGACGTAGGCGGCGGCTTGGAGCACCGCAAGGGTCGGCACGTGCCAGGTGCCGCGTTCAACAAACCCCGCGTACACGCCCTCGGCCAGCGCGGGGTCGTGGGTCTCAGCGGCCCGTTGGGCGAGCATTTGTTGGTTGCCCATGTCCGCGAAATTCCGCACCTCAAGGGCAGCGAGATCGCGGTGGATCTCGTCCACCCGGGTTGAGGTTGCGGGTAGGACTCCTTCGAGGTGTTCGACGCTGCGCTGTCCGGCAGCAGAAGCCTCGGTGACGGTGACTCCGAGCGGGACGTGACCGCCGAACGGTAACCCCAGCCGGTGGGCCTCCTCGGCGAGAGCGAAGTACGCCGCTCGCGGGATCAGGCTGTAGACCTTCAGGAAGTCCGCACAGTCAGTCTTGCTCTGGCGTACCGCCTCGCGGGCGTCGTCCTCGGTGGTGACAGCGATGGAGTTCGGACGCAGTGGGCAGGGGCCATCGATTATACGGCTGGCGAGCACCATCCGCGGCCCGAGCAGATCCCCGGCGACGAGCCGGTCGCGCCAGTGGTGATGTATCGGCGCGGCGCCCATGTGCCGGATACCGGTTACTCCGTTGGCCAGGAATAGAGGAAGAGACTCGTCCTGGAACACATGCACGTGCATGTCCCAGAGCCCGGGCAACACGTACTTTCCGGTAAGATCCACAATCCGCGCGTCAGGTGGAGGCTCCAGCTTGTTAGATGGTCCGAGCGCAGCGATCCGGCCGTGGCGAATCAAAATTGTCATGTCCGATCGGGCTCCGGTCGCATCGATCACACTCCCGCCAACCAGCGCGATCGCACCGCGGGTTCTGGGCCCTTGGGCGGCCAGGTTTGTCGGGAGGCCGTTGGCGTTGTCGTTCCCTGCGTCATTGTCAGGCTTCATGATTACCTCATAATAGCCACGATCCGGTTCGCGATCGAGGGGGTGGAGCTCGACATCGTAAGAAGGGCGCGGAATTGTGGGATGTGGACTGCCTTTCACACGCCCCATTCGAGATGAAGGCGTGTGCGCCTCCGTCCCAGCATGCGTGGACGAACCCGACCAAATCGCCATCGATGAACGCACCTATCCATGATGCTCCTATAGATGTCAAGCGGCTTGAAGAAGGAAGTCCCGGTACTGCGCTGCGAACTCGTCATCACGAGCTTCAGCGCGTTCGATACGTGAAACCTTTACCTGACCGACGCTGAAATGCTCGG
>NZ_FXZH01000038.1 GCF_900169365.1 Brevibacterium sp. 239c | reverse complement strand
TGTGTTGGCGTTCTTCACGAGGCCAGGAACGTCGAATGGGCCCACCGAATCGATCAATGGTCGGCTCGAGCACCTTCGAGGATCGGCACTCGGGTTTCGCAACCTGACTCATTACATCGCGAGGTGCCTACTTGAGTCCGGTGGTTTCAGACCGGTTTTACACTCTCGATTACGATGAGCCCCATATCGCCGCTGAACCTGTGGCTGGTCTCGCGTTGCCTTCCACACCTGGCCGCCCAAATCGCGCGCAGCTCAAGAATTGTCGCGTCCCAGTCGGCCAGCATAGGAGTGTCCCTGGACCCGTGACGAAGCATGGGAGAAGGTGTGTCAACAGCGGATCAGGCACGCCGCAGAAGGCCTGCTATGAGCCGTTCTGGTATTGGCCGGTCTGCTCAGCGACCGAGACTGATGACGCCCTCATCTGAATCGCTAGATTGTTCATCCCAGCGGATCAGTCAGACCGGTCTTGATCTCGTCGAAGTGCGGCAGCGTTGCCCACGCACCAGGATCGAATAAGCCCGCCTCCGTCGTTGCAGCGAGGACGACATAGCCAGTGAGAACGAGGCAGAGTATCCACTCCCGAATCGATCCCGCATTGCCGAGGATTGGAAATCCGAAGCTGCCCTTGTCGTTCCAGCACGAGCCGAGAACCGGAATGTGCTCGAATCCTTTCGGGGCTTTCGGGTTCAAGGGGTAGAGGATCGGGCACATGTCAGTCGTGGCCATGTCGCCGATGATATGGATCGCACAACCCAAACCCACCGCCAGTGGAAGCATGAATGGATCGGTGTCGAATTCATTCATGACGAACCCAGCAACAGCCAGCGACAGTCCCCAGGGCAGGACGGAGAACGGCTCGCTGAGCTTCAAGGCTTTCAAGGCAAAAGAGGTGAGGACGAATCCCATGATCGCGGCGCCAATGGCCAGTCCGCCGTAGCGCAGCTGTCCCAGCAACATCGCCAGTGCAACGAAGGCCGCGATCCCGATAATGCTGTGGGTCCCATGCCGGTGCCCACCAGAGATCTTCCCGATCATTCGGCAGATGATCTCCGATGGTGATGGCAGAGGCCCAAGCTTCGGCAGGGAGTGAGCGATCGTCGCATTGTGATGGTCTGCGTCCGGCAACAGTGCGGCTCCAGTGACCATAGCGGCGAAGGACGCCAACGACATGCCGCTTCCGGCATCGATGACTCCGAGGCTCACTCCGGTGGTTCCAGCCAAGGCCAGAGCTCCAGCTGTGCCAGAGATCGCATGGTGTCCTCCCATCACGGGCGATCACCTTTCCTTTCGGGTCAGAATTCGTCGTCGCTGGGCAGCCGGGATGTCGCAGCTGCGCGACGCGGTCGTTTGGCAGGGCGAGTAGAACGCCGTGTCTTGGCTGGTGCTGGGACGGAAGCCTCTGATTCTGCCTCGACAGCGTCGTCACCCCCTCCGGCCAAGAATGAGTTGATCTCGGCAATGTGGTCTCGGGTCAGGCCCTTCGCCGAGTCCGGTTGGACGATGAGGTGGTCATAGCCTGCCTCTGTCAGCACTGTGCCGAGTCCGGCAACTGCGTCGTCATCGTCAATGACGACGATGCGGGCGACGAATGGGACCTCGTCGAGGAAGGCCACAATGGCATTGGTCTTAAACCATTCGTGAGGACCTGGACCGTTGGCAGCCGTATCAATCGCAGGAAGCACCAGCCACCCGATGTGGGTTGCCAGCACGTCGGCATCTTCGACTTCACGTGCACTCGACCAGACGATCGGTGCATCGATGGTGGTGACAGCCTTCATGATGCGCGGATCCACCGCCATCGAGTCTCCGTAGGTGCCCTCGGCGGGTTCGATCATCATCTGACCACGGCGGGCCGGGCCTCCGAATGGCGCCAGACATCCGTCGATGTCCATGAACACGAGAGCCTCTACGTCTTCGACCGAGATCGGATTGCGGTTGCTTACCGGCTGCTCGATCACCACTTCGTTAGACGATGTCTCAACAACATCGGGCTCGTCTGCGCTACCAGTATCTCCAGTATCGGCCTCAGCAAAGAAGGCATCCCAGTCGATGTCAGCCTCAGAGGCTTCAGTAGTCACCGGCTCCTGTGCCTGGCTGGTCGAAGTAGCCTTGGAGTCAGACAGATCAATATCGTCGAGTTCATCGAGGTCCAAGGTAGGGGTCTCATCGTCGTCACCAACGTCCACCGCGGGCTCGGCAGATGCGACAGAGCCGGTAGCGAAGTCCTTGGCCCAATCCGGTATCTCACTGTCACCGGCATCGTCGACGTCGGCAAGCTCGAGGTCGAGAAGAAGATCGTCGGCCACTTCGGTCGGCTCGGCCTCATCGGCAACCAATACCCGTCCTTCGATGACGTCTGAGGAGTCATCGGGCAGGTGTTCGCTGAAGTCGATGTGCTCGATGTCTGCGGGATCGCCCATGAACGAGGCCAGGCTCGCTTCAAACTCATCGACCGGAGAAAAGTATCCCTGCAAGGCGACTGCCGGTGCCGTCACTGACTCCCAGATGAGGCGGCCCTTGGGCACGATCTCGCCAAGGTTCGGCGATGCGTCAGGATCTCGCAGCGCCGACATCTTGTCGCCGTAAGACATCTTGCCCAGCGCCACCCGACCCAGGTTTGTTTTGAGGTCTGAGAGGTCATCGGGAAGGGAGTTCGCTGTCATCTTCTGCGTCATCAACGACAGATTGATCCCAGCTGAACGAGCCTCAGCAGCCACACGACCGACCAGGAACGCCAGACGACGTTTGCTCATATACGACCGCTCTGCGGCGAGGCGGGCCTCTTCAGCTTTCGGATCGGATTCCGGTTTCGACGGTGGCCTGGAACCGGTTGAGACGAGGCCCAAGAACTCGTCGATGAAGACGATCATTCGCTTCGGACGCACGCTCTCAGGCAGCTCGTCGAATGAGCTGACACCATATTGGCCGTTGAGTGCCGCCCGGCGCTGGACTTCGGCGTAGATGGACTCCATGACGGCTCTGGCTTCATCGACTGTCGTGCAGAAGGCCGACGAGTATCGGCGCGCAAAGTGGAAGTCAGCACCGTACTTCTGTGCATCGATGAGGACAACACTGTGGCCGGCAGCTAAGGCCCCGTACATCACCGACTGAGCCAGGACTGAATTCGATGTCGGAGTCATGCCTTCGCCAGCAAGGTAAACGTGATCGGGACTGTCAACTGAAATGCATCGAGCTGGCTCAGAACTACACGGCGTGATGTCTGTGATGTAGATCCAATCGTGGGTTACCCGCACTGTACTGGGGAGTCGAGCTACCTTCCGAGACAATCTGAATACGGGCAAATCGGTGGTAAATCGTACAGAATGGCTGTCTTTGCAGATGACCCTTTTTCCATATTCGTCGATGTATGACGATTCCCGGATATGTGTGCTCGCCTTGATCCCGAGAGAACGGACCAATTGGGCGACACCGGCTGAGAGATGTTCGGAAGAGAGCGCCAATACACAGTTTCCAGATGAGTTGATGTGACCATCCGTGTCCATGAGCCCTTGGAGCAGGGTGAGACGCTGGTTGAATGATGCACGGAGATACTGAATCGGAATCTCTTTCTCACGTCTGACGGCATCGTTCTGCGTGGCGAAACCAAGGGTTCGAAGGGCCGCACCGAGTTTTGGGAAGAAGTAGGCTGCGGCCCGCCCTGGAGACTGTTCGATTCGATTGACTGAATAGCCATCGGCTTTAACAGATTCGATGATTTCGTCATCCATCGAGGTGATGGCGCCCGTACGTGAAGTTCCATCGCCGAGCCAGGCTCCGAACGAGTATGGCCCAATTGGAAGCTCGGCGGAAGGCAGGTCAAGGGGCTTCGTGGTCCGGATGCTGAATCGCGAAGACCCACGGCGGGTCTTCACTCCCGTCGCGATCATTTCCTGGGTTGTCATTCGCACCTCCGCGACTTCGTCAGAGGGTCGAACTAGGTGCTGCTGGTGAAGGCGCTCGGCCAAATGGAGAAAAGCTGTGGTTATCTGAAATTCGATCACCTTGCTGGTCATAGTCTCTTTGGAGGGTAGGGTGCCGTGTTGCTCAATGAAGTGAGTCTCGCCTTGGAGGCCCGCTCGTCGAATTGGGTCGGACACTGCATGTCGCGACAAGGCATGATCGCCGAGTTCGGAGTCAAGCATGTATTTGAAATCGACTGCTCGAGCCGGCTGATGTGGGTTGAACTCGGAGGCCTGCTTGATCTTGGTAATGGCGTCCAACTTTGCCTGATGACGTGCAGGATTTGCGGCCCATGCGTCCTCGCAAACCGTTATCACATCTATCAACGGATAGAAGCGGAATGGGCGACGGGCTACGTAGCTAGTATTCGTGCGAGTTCGTGTGACTTGTCGATTGACCTTCCGGAAGGGAGTGTCGGTAAAGTGCAGGGCGGCCAACACACCTGCTTGTGTCTGCCAAGGGTTCGCCTCGAGGTTCAAATTTCCGACAACTGCCAACAGGTTTTTGCTGTCTATCCAGTCTTTGGTAGATTGCTGTGCCGCGACCGTCAAAGTTCCAATATCCCGCTGCGCACTTTCCCAGGATTGGATTGCTAATTTTCGGTTCGCCTGGCCGACGGCCTTCTTACCGCTCTCTTGGGCCACCAACCACTGGTGTTCAGCGTCAGCTTTGATGACGGTGCCGTCGGAAAATGTTACATCGAACAGAGCAGGGCTGTTCTCGATTTCTGATAGGGCGGTGACATTGCACGGTCGTCCATCTCGCCCAAGCACCTGATCACCAACTCGGATATCTGCCAGCAATGTTGAACCGGTAGGGGTTGGAATGTTGGTGGACAGGCTAAGCCGCTTGCCGCTTCCCGAGCCTCCGACAATGAGCAAATGAGGCGTGCTCGACCAATCGACACCGTTCGGTCGACCGTCAATACCGACACCAAAAACCTGCTCCTTACCGACGACGGGCGCCTGGATTGGAAAGGCGACATTTTCGGGCATCGGATCAGTCCTCGACGACAGGAGAATGAACTGTCGTGGAGAATTCGGGTCAGCATTGACCTGGAGGAAGGCGTTGCCGGTGGCCGAGGTGAGCTTGCCTATCGCGCCACGAGGCTTGGCCAGATCCATACCGGGCAACGTGAACGTCGTCGATCGGACCTTGTCGTTGTACTCCAACGTGTGAGTGCTCACCAGGGCCGGGACTTCCCCGGTAGAGGCGGAGGCGACATTGGCTTCAGCGAAGGCCTTCTGCCATTCGAGGTCGACTAAGAGCGGCCGGTCGCGTTTCTCATTGCCCAGGCTCACGTGTTCCGGGTGGGCGCCCATGACAATACTGACTCCCGTGGTGTTGGCCCCGGAGGTGTCTTTGAACACTGTCGCCCACGGGATCGAGAGGCGTTCCTTCATGCGCGGCAGGTGCTTGCGGATGACATCGGTCGTCACTCCCCCGAGCAGAGTCATGTTCACTCGCCACAGGTGAGATCCGTCATCGGCATTCGGCGACGACAACGGGGCCGTCGACGTCACGCCCGGTCGAGTCAGTTTCGCGGCGTCGAATGCCTGATTGATCATCAGCTTGAGCAGCCAATCCTCGGCGGAGACTTTTGAGCTCCGGTCCGGGGGTCTCAGATAGGCCGGGGACTTCGGTACGGGCTTGTTACGATCGGCCCACTGAACGACGATGACCTGGTTGTGCTGGTTGAAGTCATTGCCCGAACGTTCCATGTATCCGGTGACGCCGGCCAATGCAGACGACAGAGCCACCGACAGCGGTTCCTCAATCTTCGGGCTCAAGTAGTCGGAGACACGCTCATTGTTGAGGATCGAGAAGAAGCGACGGTGCAAGGTGGCACCATCGACGAGAGTCGCATCCTGCTGAGGGGTGTCAGGAATCGGAAACGGTGCGTTGATCTTTGAGTCCAGCGCTGTCATCCATTTGCCGTTCCACCAGTCTTCTTCGCGGACACCGGCGACCTCAGGCAGCATCTGGCGACCGGAGTCATTAGGTGAGAGCTCGTCACTGTCGAAGGCTCCGACGTAGAGAGCCAGGCCACCCTTGCGCTCTGGGTTGTCGTTGAGTGCCGCGACGCAGCCGAGCTTTGCCGCGAACTGCGATTGCAGACCACCTTTGAGTCGCATGTGGCGGACAATGCCAGGGTCAATCGACAGGCCGACGTACCACGCAGCAACAGGTGAGGACTCGTCATGGAGAGGGACGATGGAGGCGATGTCGGGGCGGGCGTACTGGGCGTCGTTGCAGACGGTGGCGATGACGGACTCCAACGCGATTGAGAGCTCCTCGTCTCCAATTGTTGGGTCGGTAATCGCCGAGGCCTGATCGGTCTTTGAGGCCACGACACGGAACTGGGTCGGGTGAACCCCGTTCTGGTCGGCGATCGACAGGATCGCACCAGAGACGCCAGCGCCCAGCGTGGGGGTGACCTTAGCTGCATGGGTGGTCATGAACTCAGTGGCAGAGCGTCCTTGCGGGGCATCAAAGGTGTCGACTGCGAAGGAGCCGACGATCTCACGCGAGATCAGACGTGGTGCGGGTTTGAACTTCAGCGACGCCCACCTTGGTTTCCATGACAAGATCGCGGCCAGGCGGGCAACCTCAGGATCAGCCTCGGTGTCGAAGGCATCAGGTACAGAATCGGACGGGATCTGGACAACACGGAACTCATTCGGGTGGATCGATCCTTCGACTTCTTGACCGAGCGCGTTCACGTGAGGAGACTCGATGACTGCCGCTGACTGTCCGGCTCCCAATGCTGGGATGATGTCAGACTCTTTGTCGATGAACGTCATCGCACCTTTGCCTGCCGGTGCCCGAAACGTGTCGACTAGTCCGGCGCTGAGTTGGCGGCGATCCGTCAGCCCCGGTGCCGGGTCAAACTTCAGGTCCGCCCACCGTGGCTTCCATTCGGCCCGAGCAGCTTCACGCAGGCGCCAACTGCTGATGACTTTCGGGCGCACAACTGCGGCGATAAGCATAAGAGTCAGTCCGATACCGCCACAAGCAGCGAATGCCAATGTTGGCAGGCCGTAGGTGGTCAGCGAATGTCCAATGAACGATTCCCAGAGGGCTGCGAGAATGCGCAGACCGAAACCTGCTGCAATAGTGGCAACAACTCCGACGACGACATAGATGGCCAGGACGATGATTTGGAGACCGTGAGCGGCAATGAGTTTGATGAAGTTGGGGACCTCAGCGGTGACCTTCAGTGTCTTCGGCAGTGCCGACTTGAGATCCTTCCAGCCCACAGCTGGTCGAGGTTCGTCCTCGGAGGCAAACCGCCGAGAGGCATCATCGTAGGCGGTGATGGTGATGAAGATGGCGATCGCATTGATGAGCCCGAATATGTGGTCGGCCACGTCGTAGTCACTTAGGAGCCCGAAGTGATCGAAGTGAGCCGGGATCATTCCCACGATGATCGACAACGAGAGGAAGACGAACCAGGACAGTCGCACTTCGGTGCCTGGCCACCAGGCTTGTGGATTGAAAAACGTTGACTTCAAGGACTGCCGTGCGTGGTACTTGCGCAACTTGGCACTCTCGCTGTCATTGGCTGGAACTGGCCTGCCGTTCTTCTTGTCGGTGAGCTCAGGTGGCGAGGCAATGTAGGCAGCAATCGTGACACCAATCGGTACAAGCACGAAGCCTGGGTAGCCGAAGCAGGTGGCGACCAGCGCGAGGATGACGGCACCGGCCAAGATCAGCGGAGAATCATCACCCTTTCGCTGTTGAACCTTCCGACTCATGCTCGCCCTTCTTCATCATTATTGGTCTCATCCCCTGCAATGCCGCCTGCAACGAACGTCACGTTGTTGGTGACTTTCGATGTTGGGGTGACCGGAGCGTCAATGGTCGGCGCCTGATTGCTGACAGGCAGTGTTCTCGTTGAGTGTCTTTGACGATCGTCTTGCGACGATCTGGGTCGATGCTCACCGAATCAGGAAACTCAGTAATGGACCCTGACAGTGGGAACCCGTCGTCGCAGACGTGGTTGGCTCCGATAGGTGCCCTCGTTCCGGCATGGGCTTGAATGTGGGCCACGCCATCGATGAACTGCTGTTCGCGAACGTCAAGGATCCCGGATGCACATAGATATGCCTCTCGCTCCGAGCGGCTGAGCGTTCCTTTGGCGTGGCGGGTCTGGAGGACGTGAATCCATAGACCCAGCGGAAAGCCGTCTGCGTCGACGAACGTCCGCGGAACAAACTGGACTCCCGCCGCATGTGCTGCTGTGAGCCCGGCGAGTCCTTGGGCGAAGCTGACGCGAGCAGGGTGGAGTACTCGGATTGTCGACTGGCCGCCGAAACTCGACAAATATGTCAGAGCGCGAGTGCGGCTGGGGCATCGTGTTGTGTTCATACTCAGGGCAGAGGTGGGTAAAACTCATGGCTCGATAACGCCCCGAGCTCCGGGCCAAATGCACCGGCTTCACGAGCAAACGCGATTCTCGTATTCGAGAATGCTTATTGGCCACAACGCGCGCATTGACGACGACCACGAAAAACAACCAACCCTCCTGAATTGGCGGCCGCCCACGGAAGGGTTCGCGCCAAGGCCTCGATCGATGTCGAGCTGTAATACGTCCGGGAGGTCCGCTCGCAGATGCCAGGCGTCCTCATTGCCCACAATGCCGCTGTGCCGCACTCAGGCACGCCCAGGAGGCTCCAGATGCCCATCTTCGTGCAAATACACATTCGTGATCTCGCGTGCCACCGTGCGCCCCTGTGGAGGCTCCGGCGACGCGAGGAGACTTCGATCAACGCGGGAAAGCGTTACTGAGGTTCTCAACGCGTGCGAACGGGCCCTGTTTGTACCCCGAATGCCGCCGCCCAATCGGGTCGCCCCAAACACAAGCTCGAGCTCCTGGAGCAACTATTGCCGGGAGGTGAGGATCGTGGGCCTGTCGTCGTTTGTGTGGTGGCTGCTTTTGGTGGTCGCGGCCGAGCTTGCCGGGGTCGGGTGCAACGGTGGCTAGCTACTGTTTCATCAGGGTGCCACCGGCGTTGTAGCAGCGTTTTTTCCTCGTTTGTCCAGGTCAGACGGCCTGTTTTTGGTCTGATTCTGTTATTACTACGTTCCTCACGAACCCATGCACCCCCCTATAGAGAAAAAGAGAGACACCCTGGTGAAAATAAAAAGGCATACATGCGTGAACTAGGGGGCTGTAGTAATGTAGTAATTCTTCTTCTTTAGGAAAAGATATAGATATAAGCACTCTGTCTCACCTGGGATTTTGTCTCGACAATCGAACGCTTGTCTGATTAAAAGTTTCCTACGGTTGTGGTGATCGCCTGTAGTGTTTGGCCAAATCGGGGTCATATGAGCCGGTTTTTACTACCAAGTGGCCTGCATCACATCGTATCGTTTGATAACGTTTGTTGCTGTTCAGCCCAATATGACCAGTGATGATCAGTTATGAGATAGTTTGCCTATGTTTGATCCAGTACAGGGACGTGCGTGATCGTTAACTGACATTCACTGCCCTTTGGTCGTTACAGCGTTACAGCGGGCATCTAGACTGCGTCTGTGAACCTTTGACCGCCACTGGCATACCTTTGTCATTGTTTTCGTGTGTTTGCTTAGTTGATTCGCGTTTGCAAACGCAATCCAACTGCATCAAACGGCATGGTTGGACGTGCGTTGATGGTGCCCTTCGGGCTTGAACGGTGTTCTCATGATGGGTTTTTGCCTGTAACACCTGGTGGGAGCACCCGCGTCATCGAGGGGTCGGGTTCTCGTGTTTCTGTGTGTCGGCTGTGCCTGAGCTGTGTGTGAGTGCTTGTTGCGGTAGTTTCTGAGAGGTATACCCCCCGGGGGTGTTTGTGGTTGGTGCGAGTCGTTTTTGGCTCGAAAGTGCTGTTTTTCGCTCGGATCGTCGGTCGCTGCTTCAGTGGGGTCTGGAGAGGTGGTTTTCGGACCTGCTGTGTGTTCGTATGGTGGGATTTTGCCTGTAATGCCTGGTGAGAGCACCCGCGTCATCGAGGGGTCGGGGTTTTCGTGTTCTGGAGATCGGGCCAATTCGGCCACTTTTGCCAAGATCCGGCCGAATAGAGAATCTGACCCAAAACACGACTGTTTTGAAGGTGAATCGGCAGCCGCTGACGACCCCAGTTCAATGGTTTGGCAGAAGGAAAACAGTGGTCGCTCAGCCAAGGTTGCGCATGGCTGAACTACCTCCAAATTGGTTGCAAAAGATCGACATACTGCTTCGTCGTTCCAACATCTCGCAAACCGGTCAGTGGTCGATTTCGTGTACCAGTTGACTTTGCTGTCAGAGTAGTCTCAGGGCGGTCATACAAGTCGTTGCCCGACGGCTCATGAGGCCGCAGGAGCCACGTTCAAGGGCCTTGTCCACATAAATATCGCCTGATCCTGTCCCTGTGATGCTCCTATAGATGTCAAGCGGCTTGAAGAAGGAAGTCCCGGTACTGCGCTGCGAACTCGTCATCACGAGCTTCAGCGCGTTCGATACGTGAAACCTTTACCTGACCGACGCTGAAATGCTCG
>NZ_FXZH01000057.1 GCF_900169365.1 Brevibacterium sp. 239c | reverse complement strand
CGCGTTGACTCATAGAAAACCTCCGCTTACACCACATCGTTGCCTCAGATGAAAACCTCCGGGAACAACGAGTCGTTGACTCAATAGAAAACCTCCGCCACCGGAGTGGCTCCAACCCACAGGCAGCAATGACGGGTACGCCTGATTTTCATGGAGTTGACGATGAAGCAACGACAAGCCGTAACAAAGAAGAAAGCAATCGCCTACAAGAACGCCAACCGGGCCGGCAAATCCCGGATTCTCGACGAACTCGTCGATCTCACCGGTTTCCACCGCGACTACGCCCGCACCGCGCTACGACAAGCCCTAAAACCCAGGGTCGTCAAAACCCGACCAGGACGGGCCCCGATCTACACTCCCGACCTGTTGCCGGCCTTGATCACCTGCTGGGCGATCCTTAGGGCACCAGCTGGCAAGCTCATGGCCGCGATGTTGCCGACCCTGGTCCCGATGCTCCGCCGCGACAAGGAACTGACCATCACCGATGCCCAAGCCGACCTCCTCACGTCGATGAGCGCTGCCACAATCGACCGGAAACTCGCCGATGAACGTAAGAAGATGCTTCCCCGCGGCCGGTCCCACACGAAACCCGGGTCGCTACTGAAGTCTCAGATCCCGATCCGGACCTGGGCCGAATGGGACGACGCCGTGCCCGGATTCGTCGAAATCGATCTCGTCGGACATGAAGGTGGCAACTCCTCCGGCGAGTTCTGCTTCACCCTGACCGTGACCGATATCAGCACCGGCTGGACCGTGAACCGGTCGGTGAAGAACAAGGCCGCGAAATGGGTCTTCGAAGCCCTCGAGTACGTGATGAGCGTCTTCCCGTTCCCGATTATCGGCATCGATTCCGACAACGGGTCGGAGTTCATCAACGAACACCTCCTGGCCTACTGCATCACCCACGAGATCACGTTCACCCGGTCGCGGTCGGGCAACAAGAACGACGGGGCCCATGTCGAACAGAAGAACTGGGCCAGAGTCCGTGAACTCGTCGGCTACCTGCGCTATGACACTCCAGCCGAGCTCGAGTTGCTCAACGAGATCTGGGAACTCGACCGGATCTTCACTAACTACCTCCTGCCACAGCAGAAACTGATCTCCAAGACCCGGCGAGGAGCGAAAGTGAGCAAGAAACACGATGGGCCAGCGACCCCGCATCAACGCGCGATCCGGCATGAAAAGATGCGTAAACGTCCGATCATCAGCATGAATGCCGTGTTCAAACGCATCAAGCCCGGCGCCCTGTCGAGGCAGATTCTCGACCTTACCGGCAGGCTCGAGACTCTTTCGGTGGCGAAGATGCCCGGCCTGGTCAAACCCGCGATCAATCGAGCCTGGAACAACGGGTGAGCTATCCGGAGGTTCCTATTTGAGGCAACGACACCATGTTCCCGGAGGTTTTCATTTGAGGCAACGATGTTTCGTTCCCGGAGGTATTGCAATGAGGCAACAGG
>NZ_FXZH01000029.1 GCF_900169365.1 Brevibacterium sp. 239c | reverse complement strand
ATCATTCCCGATCGGTGCTGACGGTGTGGACAGAGTCGAGATACTCATGGTGGTTGTTCCTGAACTCGCCCTGCGAAGGCGGACTTGCTATGAACCGGTGGACTCAACTCACCCTGACACGCAGGGGGTCGGCGATGGCGGAGATGCTTACACGTGTCGAGGACATCGCTCGTCGCAACGAGGTGAGGATCGCGACGATTGCCCACGCCGGGGACGGTAATCTTCATCCGCTGTTCCTCACCCCACCTGGGGATGAAGTGGCCCGAGTCGCTGCCCAGACTGCATTCGAAGAACTGATCGATGCCGCTCTTGATCTCGGTGGCACCGTCACTGGCGAACACGGAGTCGGCCTGCTCAAACGCACCGGAATGTGTAAAGAACTCGGGCCCGAGGTGCTCGAGACGCAGAAGGCGATCAAAGGCACCCTCGACCCACTGGGGCTGTTTAACCCGGGGAAAGTCATCGGCTGAGACAACGCGGAGACCAAGGGTTCAGGGAACAGGCTCAGACCCCTTTTGCTACACCTGTTGAAGGTATCCCAGTGTTCTTCGACTAGACGCTGTAGGTCCTCATCCCGCTGGCGGGAAATATGGGAGTAGTCGATCTGTCGAAGGAGACGAATAATGACGATGTCCAACAAAGCCACGGGAGTCCATAACTCTCACCCTAGTCTGCGGCGCACCATTCTCGGTGCGTCAGTGGGCAACTTCGTGGAATGGTACGAATTTGCCGTCTACGGAGTGCTAGCCGCTTACATCTCGCTGGCGATGTTCCCTACCGACGATCCCGCGACTGCGATGCTCAATACGTGGGCCGCCTTCGGCATAGCGTTTCTCGTCCGTCCCATCGGCGGAGTGATTCTGGCGCGGCTGGGCGACCGCGTGGGACGTCGCCAGATCTTGTTCGTGACGATCTCAATGATGTCGATCGCGACCTTCGCAATGTCATTGATCCCGTCATACTCGGTGATCGGAATCGCAGCCCCGGTGCTGCTGATCTGTGTGCGGATCGCACAGGGAATCGCCGCCGGCGGCGAGTTCTCCGGCGCTGCCGCATACCTCTACGAACATGCCCCGGCCGGTCGGCGTGCCCGGACAATTAGCTGGCTCGGTGTGAGTTCCTTCTGCGCAACGGTGTCGGGGTCCGCAATCGCAACCTTGCTGACCTTTGTTCTCGCCGAGGACGACATGCAGTCGTGGGGGTGGCGTCTGGTGTTCGCCACGGCTCTTCCTCTTGGTTTCATCGGGATCTACATTCGTCGACACCTGATGGAGACTCCCGAGTTCCAGAAGATGCTCGACAAGCCAACCACTAGGGAACCCGCGCCACAGAAGGAGAGCCTCTGGCAAGTCATTCGCGAGAATCTCCGGTCGATCCTGATTTATCTCGGCTTCGGAGGCTTCTATTCCATCGCCGTGTATGTCAGCTTCTCGTCCTACTTCGCGTATCTGCTGGCCAACGGGATGTCTACTGGGTCCGCCCTGGCTATCAATACGATCGCCGGTCTTGTCATCATCGTCGGAATAACTGTCTCTGGCGGTCTGGCCGATCGATATGGGCGCAGACCGATCCTCATCATCTGCACCGTCGTGCTCGCCGCCGTTGTCATCCCCGCTTTCCTCTTGGGTGCTGCCGGATCATTCGGGCAGGGCTTGCTCGGTGCGCTGATATTCGTCATTCCACTATCGGTCTTCATCACCCCGGCCATCATCAACGTTGCGGAGCTCTTTCCCACGAAGGTGCGCGTGACAGCGGGCGCCGCCGCCTACAACCTCACCGTCATCGTCGGCGGCTTCACTCCCTACCTTGCGACCTGGCTGACTCAGACCACAGGTTCACTCCTCGCATTTCCGGTCTTCGTCGCGATGGTGGCCGTAATCGCGCTTGCTGTAGTGGTCTTCTGGTACAGAGATCCCGACACTACAGAAGAGTCGATGCCTGGCCCCGACGTCTCTGACTGAGCTCGCCTGTCCTCCTGTAGGTACAGTCGGGCACGTGCCGGCAAGAGACCTCCCAGGGTCAGGGCAAACGTTCCCTGCATCCTCGACGCATTTCCTATTTGGGAGGTGAGTCGTGTCGGAAATGGCGGCTGCCGAGCCAGAATTGCAGAAGAAATCGTGTCGAACCGTCGTTAAGGTCCAAGCCCGTTGTCGCCTCGAACCTGTCGATACGGTAGTAAACGGTGGTGCGGTGGATACCCATGTCTTCCGCAGTCCGCACTGCATTACCGGCATGGTTGAGGAATGCTTCGACCAAGAGCAGGGTCGACTCCCGCTGCGTTTCGTTGAGCTCGCGGAGTGCCGGTGGAATAAGCGAACTCTCGGGCTCGTCTTTGAGCAGGGCAGCGATTAGTGCATCTGCAGGGTGGTCTGCCCACGCGACGACTGACAGCGCACGTGCACGTCCGACCTTCACGGCGATGGATGCCTGCGCGTGGGATTCTCTCGCCGTTTCCAGATTCGGCTGATTCGCGCCGATCCCGATGACCATTGCGTCCGCGATCCTGCGATCCAGCCGCTCAATCTCGCGGTGAATCGATTCGGCGAGACTGTGGGAATCCGCGGGCGGAATCGATGTTCGTGAGCCCAGCAGTACAGTGAACTCCGAATCCAAATCGGCAGAGGCGCAAGAACTCCGCCACCGTCCCTGCGATGCCTTGAGAAACGCCTCACGGACGATGTCGACAGGGGGTTCGCCGAACTCCGAACGAGACTTTTCGCCAATTATGACCGAGAGAACGACGAAGCTCTTTGCCTCGGCGAACATCCCCCGTTCGCGCATGCTCTGCGCGGCCCGGGACCGGGTGTCCATACGCGGTGACAGGACATCCGAAAGCAGAGCTTCCGACTCTGCCCGCGACTCCGTCATTGACTGAGTTTGCCTGGCCAGCGCTTGCCGAATGTGTTCAGCTCCGTCGAGAGCGATTCTCCGTTCGTCGTCGGTGATGCTCTGGCCGAGTACCCACATGAACCCAAGAAGCTCATACCGCGACCGGAGGGGAAAGCAGAGCCGATCCTGAGTCATCCCGATCTCTGGGTAGGCAGGGACCACGGTGAGCTCTTTCCAGCTCTTGGCTCCTCGACCGAGCACATGGTCGCGAATCCGGCCCGTGATTTTTCGTCCGACCAGTGACGATAACCGGGCCTCATCGACGTCTTCGAAATGCGTGCTCGAACCGATCAGAACCAGGTCTGGGTCGTCTACGGCCACTGATCTCTGAAGCGTTTGCGCGATCTGCTCGATGAGTTCCTGAATCGGCTCGCCTGGCGGCACTGTACTCACCCCATCACAATTGCGACATCTGTAGAAAGAAGTCCGCGGAGTTCAGACACCTTACTCTCGGCACCTCACCGACTATTTGGGAGCATAACAGGAACGACACTTACAGAAAGAGGCTGACCGTGCCCAAACCCTATTCGCACATCGTTATCGGTGCCGGTGCCATCGGTGCCGCAGCCGCATACTGGCTCTCCGAGCAAGGGGCCGAACGCGTCCTGGTCGTCGAGCAGTTCGATCTCATCAACTCCTTCGGCTCGTCTGGCGACCACTCACGGATCATTCGCCATGCTTACCATGACAAGAAGTACACCAAGCTGACGCCTGCGATGTTCGATGCCTGGGGTCAGGTCGAGCGCGAGTCCGGGCTGAAGCTCTACACCCGAACCGGTGGTCTGGATCTCGCAACTCAAGAGGGTACGGGCATGGCTGATCTCGAAGGCTACCGGCGTGCAATGGATGCCGCGGGTATCGCGTACGAGACTCTTGAGGCGGATGCGATTAGACACAGGTACCCCCAATGGCGGACAACCGATGACACTGTCGGGCTGTATCAGGCCGCCGGAGGGATCCTCGACATTCGCAGATCGGTCTCCGCACACATCTCGCTGGCGATGGCTGCTGGAGTCGACTTTCTCCCGCGAACGAAGGTCACCGAAGTGAATGTCAGAGGCCGCGACGTCACGGTTGCGACGAGCGCGGGCACATTCAACGCCGACCACCTCGTCGTCGCTGCGGCATCGTGGCTGGGAGAACTCATGCCAGATCTCGGACTTACCTTCCGCCTCTCCCTCTCTCAGGAGGAGGTCGGCTACTTCACCGGCCTGAATCTCGCTGACTACACACCGGAGAGGTTTCCCATATGGATCTACCACGGGGACGAAGTCTTCTATGGTTTCCCGGTCTACGGGGAAGCGGCCATCAAGCTCGCTCGGGACATGCGCGGACGGTTCATCGCCAGCGAGGAACGGGTGTTCGAAGGCACAGAAGAAGAAACACGCATCCTGCAGACATTTCTCTCTGAGCATCTCACGACGTCGAAATGGAGCCCGCTGCACAACAGGACCTGCGTCTATGACATGCCTGCCGATCGTGACTTCGTTCTCGACACACTCCCCGGGCATCCTCATGTCGCTGTCTTCAATGGTGCCGGGCACGCGGGCAAGTTCGCTAGCCTGATGGGTCATATCCTCGCCGAACTCACCACCGTGGGAGAAACCGAGCACGATATCGCCGCCTTCAGTCTCAGCCGACCCGCTATCGTCGATCCCGACTACTCGGACGCTTTTCGCCTCGGCCCCGGTTCGTAGTGGCGAGTTAACAACCGGCGGCGAGTAGTGGCCGAAAACTGGATTGAATTCGAACCCAGTTTCGTTCCGGACCGATCGGTCACCCACATCGTGTAGAGCTTTGATTTCAGTTGCGGACCCTGCGAAATCGAGTTCTTGAACCACTTACCAGTTAGAGGATTTGCCTGCTTAGGGCTCGGACCATCCCACATCGATTTCAAGCAACTCGGCAGTTGGCGCGATGGAGTTTTCGGTACTACATACCGCTAGTACGTGCGGATGAGCACTTCTCCAATCTCCGTTTCGGCCCTCGTGTCCGGTTAGATGTTACACGTACGCTGCCTACCCGTCGTCTACGCATTCAGAGACGAAGCGGTACCGCATTGGCGGTGTAGAAAAGGCAGGCGTTAATCAGCTATTAGTTGGAGATCCGCACGGATACTTCATTCACTTTCAGCAACCTCTGGGCATCGTGACGTGTGGCTTCAGTCACATCGCGCAGGCGACTTGCCATGTGACGTGTGATGGCATTAATTATCGTCGTCCGAACGTCCTCCCGGTCGCCCTCGCAAAGCGGACGCCCACAGCTGTGTTGTGGGCCATCGACTCATCGAGACGGCTGTGAATAATGGTGCAGTTCGGTCACCAGTGAGGGCTAGTGTCCGCCTCGTGACCGGTCACACCAGGGCCGGCCATCATGTCCAGGCTCGGCCCGGTCACGGAGACCGCCGCCGACCGGTCACGGCCCATATGTTCATCCCAGGCACGTGTCTGAGTGACCCCGGTCGCCCGGTCAACGGTCATCTTCCGGGCCGCAAGCTGACCGGTCACAGACTCCGGTTCCTCCATCAGCGCACTCGATTGTTCGAACCGTGTCCGGGCGCGTGCGTCTAAATCTGGGTCTCCGGACACGGCTCTCCAGGATTCAGTGACCAAGCGTGACCGGTCATATTTTTGACCGGACTCGCCCAGGTCGATCGTGCACGCCGCGTCCTGCTTTGCGTGGGCGTCCCAGTACCGGTTGAGTGCGGTTTCGACCTGGGCCGGTTCTGCCGTCGGTGTCCATGACATCAATGCCGCTTCCCTACTCGCAGCTTTCGTCACGTACATGCTCTGACTGTCCTCGAGCTGCCTGGCCGCAGCCTCGGGCAGTTCGGTTTGAATTGCCCGCTTCACGATTGCCCAGTCCTGACCACCCGTGACGAGATCCTTCGCCGCGACGAGAGCATCGGCGTAGCGTTCCATCACCGCGGCCTCGCCCGGTGCCTGCTCTGCCAAGTCGTTTGCCGCGCGTTCTGCGTCTCTCGCCTGCCCTGTCAGCAGCTTCTGCACGTCTTCCATGTACTCCAGCTGAGACTCTGGTGCCTCAGTGATCCGTTGACCCAGCTGTCTGACGAGACGGACTCGCAGGCCCATCCTGTCACGGACCTCAGCAATATCGGTATCGCCCATGACCGGTCACTTCCACATCTCGAACGTCGACGTCTGCTCGAACTCGACGGTGGGCGGTTCCACCCCGTACATGCTCTGCGGGTCTGCGGACTTCTCGATCATCCACCTCTGCAGGCTCAGTCCCTCACTGGGCTCTCTCGCCTGGTCTGCCAGCGTGAGGGCTGGCATCGCGGGAATCCCGATCCCGGCAGCATAGTCATGCGCCCGGGCACTGTTGACTCCACGGTCATCGACGATGGACCGCTCGACCGATGAGAGTTTCCTCCACCGGTCGCTGAGTTCCTTCTGCTCACGGCTGATGACGTCATAGCAGGCCATCGCCAACGCCTGCCCTCTCAGAGTGGGGGTGCGTGGCAGGTGACGCCGGTCGACCATCTCGTCCCAGTCGAGACGGTCCCGTTCCTGGGCGGCATCAAGGTAGCGGTGAATCTGTTTGATCATTCCGTCCCTCTCCGGGTACCAGTGCATTGGATCCCTCGGAGTCAGACGCAATGCCGCCTCAACACTGGATTGCTCGGTGAGCTTCCCTGCCTTCGTTGCAAGAACCTCCCGATACTCGTGGGGGAACCTCTCGCCCAGACTCCGGCGCAGACACGCCATGAACGGTGTCGTCCGCTGCGCCGCCTGCTGCAGTGCTACCGAGTACGCAGTCAGCGCGGCCGCTCTGCTCGACGCGACCCGCTCATTGGCCTCGAACAACTCACGAAGCGACTCAGGCGTGGTTTCACGTTCTCTCGTTTCCCGGAAGTCCTTGGCTGCAGCCCGGTACTTCCGGGTCGCAAGCTCCACGTGTTCGCCAGCCATTGCGATCTCGCGTTTGATGTAGCGTTCGGCCTCGGCACGCCGCGTCGGTTCCTCCGCCATAGTTTGCCCATGGACGAGTGCGTCGACGATACGTTTGCGCAACAGCACCACGGCTTCATCGGCTTCCACCAGTTCCAGAGGGCCATTCCCGGACTCTCGACGGGTCTGATAGTCGTCTCGCCCCTCGCTCCACCACTGTGCGGCCTCTTCCCGGCCCGGAACCCGCACTGTCCTGCCCGGATTGCGTGCGTCGGCGATCGCATCGCCGACGACCCTTTCAAGGATCTCTGGTGACATCTCCCCGTGGCCGGTGCTCAGATGATCTTCCATCTGGTAGATCAAGACCCCACCGTTTTCGATACGGTCGAGGTCCCCATAGGCGTAACCAACGGCATCGAGACCGAAGATTCCAGGATCTGCGGGTTCACCAGCTTCCCGGGCTTGGCGGCGCAACCACTGTTCGTGATCAGCGAGTTCGCTCCAGCGCTCCCACCGCAGCGCAACATCGTCTGGGGTGTTCCCGTCGACACCTAAGCGCATCGCAGGCCCGGGAGGGGCGGCTGCGAGTTCGGCGTGCAAGTGTTCTAGCTCAGTTGTGTTCATGATCGTTCTCTTTCTCGTGCTGTCTCAGGCGCTCAACCGCGCCAAGTCGCCCATACTCGTGTCGCTGGTAGGTTCTCCGACGGGGAGCACTCCTTGATCGAACCGGCGGGCCATGACCTCGCAGTACTGTTCGTTCTTCTCGATGCCGATCGCTTTGCGCCCCAGCATCCGTGCCGCCGCCAATGTCGTCCCAGACCCTGCGAAAGGGTCACGGATCGTCTCTCCTGGGTCAGTGAACTGAGTCAGGAGTGTGTGCATGAGTTCTTGGGGTTTCTGCGTCGTGTGCAACCGTGACCCGGTCCGGCCCCGATCGAGAACGATCGGGAACGACCACACGGCATGCTTCCCGCCGCCGTTCCACCTCTTCCGACCCTTCGGATGGGCGATAGTGATCGCCTCGAATCCGGTTGCGGGACGGTCTCCGGAGAACTGTGGAGTCGCGCCGAGTTTCACCCACGCCTCGGTGCGCACATAGTCCAGACCCGCACTCGTGAGGTCCTCTCGCCACAGGTGGTCGGACTCGACGTCGGAGAACACGAGCACCCATCGTGCCGCGATCCGTGCGAACTCTGCCGCGCACAGTCTTCGCAAGTCCGCATCCAGGTGGTCGAATCCCAGATCGACGGTACGGCGCACGTCGGCCCCGTAACGGCCCCCACGGTCATTGGCTGCTCTCATCCGCCCCGACCGTGCGTTCGAGTGAATGTGCTCGCCATAGGGCGGGTCAGTGATCACATGGTCCACACGCGAGAACTCCGGCAGGAGGTCGGCGCAATCACCGTGGTAGATCACCACATCGTCATCTTCGTAGTAGGCATCCACCTTGATCACCGGTCCAAGTCCGTACCGGCAACGGCGGGCGCCGGTGTCGGAGGATGACTCAAGTACGTTGCCACCGACGGTGCCGGGGCGCTGTTGTGCATCGTCACTGGCTTGGCTGAGTTCAGTGCACCGACGACGACGCTGCACTGATATGCGACTCGCTCCGAATCGTCGCGCAGCACCGCCACCTCCTGCGCAGTCTCGCCACCGTCGAGGCTGAAATCGTCGCTGCTCTGGATGGACTCGATGCGTTCCTGAGCGTTATAGACCGTCCTGAACTGCACGTCCTCGGCTCGCTCCCGCAGCTCGAGACGCTGCTGTGCGCTGACAGTCACGTCGACGTCTCTCTCGCCCTCGATCACGACGTGGTCGAACGCCGGCCCCATAGACTCCCGGCTCGCCTCCCACACCGGACGGGGCAGCTTGAATCTCACGTCGGCATGCTGTTGAACAGACTCGTTCGGCGCTGGGAACGAATCAATCTCGACCGGGACACCATTGCGCAACGCCCACCAATCACTCGTCGGCGCAGGACCATCCTCATTGGGTACCTCGACGAATTCTTCTTGCTCGAGGTCCGCACCCTCAGGCACTCCCACCGATACCAAGCGAGTTTGAGTATCCCTCCAGTACTCGTGACTGGAATACACCTCGTACTTGGTCTCCTCATTGAGATCAGTTCGACGACAGCTGGGCTTGAGGCGTTGCGCAATCTGCTCACGCAAGAGGTGACCAGCCGCCACCGGTTCATCGAGAGTCAGATTTTCCGACGGTGGCCGATCAAGAGCCGACCACGCCGCAACATCAGCGTTCTGGGCCTCCAAACGTTGAAGACCCCGCCCATCAGCGGCCGTCCAGCTCTCTGGATTGGGTGGCATGCACGAGACCGTCGCCTCCAGGCTGGCTTGCTGCATCGCGCCCCACTCGCGGGTTTGCCGCAGATACGGCATACGCTCAGGGCTCACGACCTCTGCCGTTGTCACTGACATTCCGGCCAACCACGGCCGCAAGTCGCCCTCAGCCGTCGTGATTGCAGTCTGAAATGCCTTCAAGTGTGCAGCACGAGCTGCTGTTTCCCGATGCCCATCCGTGTCTCCAGCGACCTGCAGCACGGTGCTGGATTCTTCATAGATACGAATCGCACGGGACACTCCCGCTTCTGACACGGCTTCAGTCAGCCGGTACCGCAGTTCGTCGTCAATGAGGAATCGGTCTCGTGCGGGACGGTTCATCAGATCTTCGTGCGCATTCGCGAGGCTGATAACCACTTCCCTTCGCATCCGACTGACGACCGCGTCGGCTGCAGCGAGCCGTTCTTTATGCAGATCGCCCCACGGCATGGAACCCGGCTCGAAGGCATCAACCATGTCCGTTCACCGTCCCAGACCGGCATCCGGTGCGTGATCCGGTGGCGGGGGTGGTGAGTACTGCTGATGGACTGCCTGGCCACGATCAGCGAACTGCTGAGAATGCTCCGGATACGGGTCCGGGTTCTGACCCCAGGCAAGCGAGCTCTCCGCTTCGGGACCGCTCACACTCTGGGTCACGTCCTGCTGAATGTCGCGGCCGACGGCGACGCCACCGCGTCCTTGTGATTCGTGCATGTAGCTGGCCGACACGTCGTGGGCGTAGATTTTGTGTCCGACCCGCTGGTTGCCCTGCCCATCAATGTAGGGTTTCGGCACGTAGTTGCCCTCGACACTGACACGTTGGCCCTTCTCGAGCGAGGCGAGAACGTTGTCACGCAGCTTCGGCTGGTCGACCGTGACTTCGTACCGAGTGGCCTTCGCGTCCTTCCACTCCTGAGTGTCCGGATCCTTATACCGTTTGTTGTCCACCACGGGGAACGCCACGAACGACTTCCCCTCCGGACTGTTGATCAGTTTGGGGTCATCGGCGACATATGCTTTGACGGTTCTCTTCTCGGCCATCGTGCTCACTCTCCTCAATCGTGAGTCCGCATTCATTGCGACTCACCAGGAGTACCCACCAGCCGTTCCGTGCCTTCGAGTGACAAACATTTGCACCCGAAACACCGTAAACACAGTGAAAGCGGCGACCTGTGTGATCAGGCCACCGCTTTCCTCTGTTTTGCCCCGCTGATGTTCAGGCGACGATTTCAATATGGGTCGGGCACACGTGGTCACCGTCGTGCCCCAGCCTCAGGCAGCACCCCAACGCGCTTGACGTTGTGTCTCCGCATTCGAGTGCCGCCAGTGCTTCTTGCGCTTCGTCGAACTCGCTCCCAGCTCGAGCAGCTTCCATGCCGAACCGACCCCGATCGTTCACCAGTGATTCGAAAGTGGCGTCGTGAACGGTCTCCACTGTCGCGCGCTCGTCATGGTCTCCCTCGTGACCGGCCCGTCGCCCGCACTCGGTCTCGATTTCCCACTCTTCGCCGTCGGGCCCCGGCGTCAAATACTTGAACACTGCCAAGCACTGCAACCGGTGCAGGTCTTCTGTCGCTTTGTCCCTTCGACTGTTCGCAGCACGAAACGCCTCCAACGCCTCGTGAGCGGCCGCCGATGCCTTATCGAACTCACTCTCTGTCACTGTCACCATCATCTTCACCTTTCTCACCATCACCGGTTTCACTCGCTCAATCAGGCTGGACTATCGAGACCACATCCACGGTCTGCCTCCACGAGCCCGGATCTCACGCGATTGTCGGTCCATTTCGCGGACCCAGCCTGAGTCCTTTCGGATTGTGTGGCTCTCGCCGGGGACGATTGCCGACTCGTATTCGGGCGTCATGGGCCCTTCATCGTGTGGACCCTCATGACCCTTTCGAAGTCCGCACAGGGCCTGCACGAACGCGAAGTCGACACCCTCAGCATCAGGCAACACGCACTGGAACATCTCCTGACACTGCATTTTCTCCAACGCTTGTCGGGCATCGTCGACTTCGGCTCGGGCCTGTCGAGCGGCGTTGACCGCCAGGTGGAACTCCACCGTTGCCTTTTCGAATTCGCTCTCTGTCACCATGACTTCTTCCCTCTAACTCTGCCCGCTCACAGATCCGCAGGAGGCTGATCTTGACTCTCAGCGTCCTCGTCGTCGAATCCTGTCCACGGACCGTCACGGTCCTCGGCCTTCTCCCACACCAGTTCCATCGCCTCGGGCACCTGCGCCACTGTCGTCGTCAACACGGCATCAGACCCACCAGGCACACCATCACCAGTGAGCACAGCTGTTGACTCGCCTCGAGCCTTTCGTCTCGCTCCGGCACCGCCGAGGTTCGATTCCCCCACCAGTTCACCGTTGTCATCCACGACACGCACCCGCACGAACGTCGCTTCTCCGGTCCGCGTGGGCCGGTCCAGTGTCTTCGTCTCGGTCCGCGTGAACACGGTCTGTTCCCACAGCTCTTCGTCGTAGTCGCGCTTCACGACGTCCGGTTCTTGATGAGAGCCTTCCCCGCAACCGCCGAGTTCCGAGACGAACCCTCGCAGACGCATGATCATGGCCTGCAGTTGCGGCAACCACATCCACATCGGATTCACCGTCGGGGTCCCCTCTTCCCATGCTTTCCATTCGAGGTTCATGGCTGCGTGGAGTTCAGCAACGATTTCGGTGTGCCGGAACCAGCACGGAGGGATCACGGACTTGTTGATCTTGAATTCGGCGATCAACCAGTCCACCCACCGACGCAGACCTACCCAGGCTTCTTGCTGGAGCTCGACGGGGATCTCCCGCCACAGCATTCCCAACCATTCCGGATACGTTGTCTGTTCCATCAACCCCATCAGACCGGGATCAACATACGGAGAGGACGACGTGTTCTCATACACCTGGTCCGGGTCCGTGATCTTCGCCAGCAACGCATCAAGGTCACTGGGGTCAACATCGTCGTCGGATTCCGGTGTGGGTTCGGATTCATCGACCATTGGTCCGTCCCTTCTTGTGATACTTCCGTGCTTTCGCCGACACGGCTCCGGCGAGACGGCGCACCATTGCCCCGATCACCTTCGCTGACCGGCCCTCCCCGGTCTCGTCCTTCATCAGCTCATGTGCTGTGGTGTGGCACAGGTCCGAACACAGCCAATACCCCGTCCCACCAGAGACGACTGATGCCGAGCATTGCTCGACCGTTTCGTAGTCGGTGCTGATGGAGTGCCACTCGAGTTCAGCGAACCGGCCACACACCTCACACAGCATCGGTTTCGCATCACTGTTCGCGCTCATCGTGGGTCCTCCACTTGTTGCATCCGATTTCATTTCTTCTCCCACTTCGCTCTGAGGAACGCCACGATCACGAGTGTTGCCCGGCGGCGGTCCCACCCGTGGAAGTCACGTTTGCGGTCCATGATCCGATGCACCGCTTGGTGGTGGTCCCGACACAAGGGCATCAGATCCTCATCAGCCTCTCTGGCCGTCCAGGAGCCGTCAGGGTTCTCGACCACACCGTCATACGACACATGATGCAGATCGAGTGTGCCTGCATCCTCCAGCGAGACTCCGCACACTTGGCAGGCTGGTTCGAAACCAGCAGCACGACGGTCACGGAACCAGCGACGTCGCCGCCAATGCCATTGCTGAGACCGCAGATACCCGCTCTGGTAGGCACTCGACCCGGTGCGGGTGAGGCTGAGCCTGCTCATCACCAATCACCACCATCAGAACATCGTCACCGACGGAGGTTCAGGCTTGTGCTCCGTCCCACCGTCGCTATCGTCGTCCGTTATCGGCGGCGTCTTTTGTTGCGGCTCGGAGGCTTTCGTGTCGGTCTCGACGACTTCACCCACGACAGTTTCTGCCGTCCCAGCTGTGGACAGGTGGTGTTGCCACCGATCGTCTTCGTTGTCTTCGAGTAGTGACTGAGCGTAGAGCTTCTTCGTCATGTTGATCTCGGCTGCGTACTTCGACTTCCAATACGGAGTCAGATGCATGAGCATGGGGCGCTTATTGCGCCAGAAGACGACCGACCAGCCGAACGGCAGACGGTGCAATTCCGAGACTTCGAAGACCTTCTTCTCATGCAATTGTTCCGAGACCGTCGTCCCGTCGTTCTGCCGGGTCCGAGATGCCCGGAGCACCTCACGATTTCCCGCCAGAGTAGACAGCACCTCCAAGTCCTGAGTGTTCGAGGCACCACCCAGTTGGATCTTCACTGTCGCAGCGTCGAACAATGCTGACGCAGCTTGTTCACCCCAGGAGTTGCGCACCTGTGCCATGGATTGGAAGACGGCCATGACACAGATTCCAACACCACCACCGTCAGCCATGAGAGGGACAAGCCCGTCCCAGGCCTTCGTGATGTTCGCGATCTCGTCGAGGACGAGTGCCATTGGCGGGTCGAGTCGGTTGCCTTCGCGTTTGGCCGCGATCTCGCGCCCGCGCTCGGTGATGGCGTCCATCATCGCCACCAGGAAGGCGCCGGCGGACGAGCCACCGGTTTTGGTGCCCATGATGTAGAGGGTGCCGGAGTTCTCGATGTACTCGTCGATGTTGAATTCTTCGTCGGTCCCCTTCGGGGTCATGACTTCGCGAACGGCACCGACGCTGAGGCCGCTGACTGCGTTGGCGACGCCGAACCACTTGTTCGTCCGCATCTTCGGGTCCGACTCGATTTCGGATTCGAGGCTTGCAGCCCATCCGAGTTCGGACATGCCAACTGCTTCGTAGTCGCGCAAGATCTTCACTGCGTCCTTCGCACCCGCTGGTGACGTGCCCCACCGCATCAGTGTGTCGACGCTGGCACTGTCCAGGGCACAGGCGTGGAGCAGGGACTGCATGATCGTGACTGCAGCGGGTTTCCACTCTGAGTTCGACGAATCGTCATTCAACCCGGTGGCCGAGATCAATGACGTTGCTCGCTGGCTTGCGACGATTCCTCTTGTGCACCCAGTGATCGGGGACCATTTCAAGCTCGTCGGCTTTCCGGTCAACCCTTGGGGGTCGAACAGTGTCACTGGGCCTTTGCGCGCACGAATGCTCGCCGTCATTGAATAGTTGTCCGCACGAGAAGACGTGGTGATCACCGGGCCGGGTGCATCGATGATGGCCTTCACGAGGACGTTCACGCCTTTACCCGACCGAGGGGGACCGATGAAGCAGATCGATTCTTCCAACGCGATCCAGGACTGTACGCCTTCAGACCGCCCGAACTCGATGTTGCCCAGCTCGGGAGCAATTTTGGCCAGGCCCACTGCCCGCAGTGTCTTCGCCTGGAGCGACTTGTCGACCATCGTCGGTCTGACGTTCTCAACCGCCTTTCTCGCCGCACGAGGCCCGATCGCTTTGTTCACTTCACGGCGTTTGGCCACACCCCGGCGTTCGCGCAGCCTCTTGATGAAGTACTCATCGGATTCGAGGTAGTCCCGGTATTTCACGATCCCGAACAGCACACCCGCGCTGACGATGAGTAAGGCGACAACCCATACAGTGCCGATCGCCGCGCCAGGTGCGGTGCATCCCGACTCGGTTGTGCCGAAGGCGGCGGCGTCTCCGGTGCCGAAGAAGGAGAATACGTCGAAGATCCCTGACGGTCTCGCCCACGCCCCGCAGGCGAGGCGGTTGACCATCATGGCCAATCCGGTCAGCAGCGCGAGGATCCCAACGCAGGCGGCGACGATGTAGAGAATAATGTCGCCTTTCGACGACACCATCATCTGGTTATCCCGTTCTTGGAACAGTCCCATCACGCCACGTCCTTCCCCGCGCCAGGTGCCGCCCAGTCGGTGAATCTGTGATCTCCGACTGTCACGAACGCATCATCGTCACCGGTGTCGCCGGAGGCTCGCAACCGCTGATCGGTGTCGAAGAGTGGTTCTTCTTCATCGGTGAGGTCATTGCTGACGTGGAACGTTTTCTGTCCCAGCCTCCACAACCCGGTGCCTTTGGGCAGAGTCTTCAACATCTGCCGTTCCTTGTCGTTGAGCTCGAGTTCTTCTGTGGTTGCTCGAAGAGCTGCCGCGTCCTGACGGTAGATGACCTTGATGTCCGCATCGGCAAGAAGTGACTTTGCCATTGCTGCCATCTGGGATCCTTGGTCACCGGCCATGTTCAAGTCCGAGACCTTGTGGAGGATGAGGATGTTGAAGATGCCGTAATCGCGGGCGAGCTTCCAGTTCTCGACCATCCGCTCGAGGTCGGCCCGCGAGGTCACAGCGTCCCAGCCCTCCTCGTAGACAACGAGGCGTTGACCGCCATCCGGGTTTGTGACCATCGCTTCAATCCACGTACCGCAGCACGCCGACGCCACACGTCGACCGGTCTGGGTGGCTCCTCGCAGTGCGGCCGTGTCGATCGACACGGCGGGAACGTCGGATTCGAACGTCACCGTGGACAGTCCATCGAACATGCCGCCGACGTCGCCAGTGTGCAGCCTCTCCAACGACATGACGAGGTCCTCGCAGGCGTCAGAGATCTTCCTCGGTGACTCCTTCTCAGCCACTTTCAACGCCTCGATCACGTCGGGAATGATCATCATTCGCCCCGCACGTTCCGCGATTGCGATAGCGCCCTCGACACCTTCTTGCAAGGCATTGTTCTCGGCCGGAGTGAGGTCGTCTTGTCCGGTGAGGATCTTCACGATCGTCGTCAGAATCGATAGCCGACGGGTACGCACCATCATCGCCCACCCCTCGTCCGAAAGAGGATTACCCATACGGTCAATAGACGGGCGCACACCCTCCTCGAGCGGGTTAAGACGGGTAGGAAGACCCGGACCGATCTGGATGACTTTGCCCTTAAGCCGGTGAATCACCTCAGTCCATTCGCCCTTGAGATCACTGGCGACAGCGAGCTTCTTCCCGAACTGCACCAACCGTGTCGTCCACGACTTCGACAACGACGACTTGCCCGTACCAACGGTGCCAAAGAGCAGCATCGCCATCCCGGAGATGATTCCACGCCGGTACAGATCCCAAGGGTCCGCGCAGAAGAGACCACCACCGTAGAGATCTTCACCAATCGGTGGGCCAGACGCTCCCAGATTGGGTCCTGCACAAAACGGGTACGCCGTCGCAGCCGTATGCCCGGCCACTTTCACTCCCCCGTCGTGCAGGATAGACGCCCCGCGTCCCGAGTGACGACGAGGTTGTCCGCCTGATGACCAGCGTCGTTTCGGGAATCCTGCGTTGAAATCTTTCTTCGGCTGTGACTCGTCCAACTGACGTTGTGCCTCGAGACCCAGTGCACGCACAGCCCTCGCCTGTTCCTTGCGGGTCTTCTTATCACCGTCGATGAAGGCGAATACATTCTGTTGTTTAGCCATTACACACTCAACCTGCCCAAAGGAGTTGCCGATGCCATGAACGCGCTGTCCTGCTGCCCGTACATCACGCGGAGTTCACAATTCGCGCGAGCAGCCGAGGTCTTCAATTGGGAAATGTTGGCATCCATCTCTTCTTCCGAGAACGCGGAGACTGTGATGAGAATCGTCATCTTCAACGCTGCGTGGCCCCGCACGAGTTCCTCTTCCTCTTGGTCCAGGTCCTCGATCTGGCGGTCGTTGCGACGGGTCTTCTGCTTGCCCAACTTCTGTCGGATCGTTTCGTTTGTGCCCCAGGTCGCCCTGGACCGTTCGTTCGTTTTCAACGCCTTACCAATATCGCGAGGCTTCATGTACACGCTGACTGTGTGCCGGAAGTCGCCGGAGAAGATGAACCCGGAGAGGAACCCCAACTGTGCCTGAGAACGTGGAAACTCCGAGATCTTGAACGTTCGATGCAAGGCACCCTCAGACGAGAACGTCGCCAGCGAATCCTTAGCCCACATCGGGCCAGCCGCTGACACGTCGACACCGTCATCGCCGCGCTCGGAGATCTCCACTGACGATGCCGGGTCGAAGGCAGATCGCACCAGAGCCGCCAACGACCGGGGAGAGTGCCACCGAACAACTTCAGTTCCTGACTCAGGCAGGGCCGACTCAATGGCTCCCATCGCCACCAACGCGGTTTCCATGAACCCACGAATTCCACGCCCCGAGGAATGGATGCGCTTCGCCAGTTTCGTCTGGCTCAACACGATGGACATCCACATTCCGTGGACAGGTTGCCCCTCAGCTGCGGAGAGCATGTCCACCAGTGACTGATGCAGGAACGGATCGATCGCTTCTCCCGCTTGGTGGACCTTCTCTCCTGTGTCGGGGTCTTCAGCGACCTGCGCGTTGTTGACTTCTTGGTCGTAGTGGTCAAGGACTGCAGCGCCGGAGACAATCGTGGTCTGGTCCGACATCTGTACTCGCAGTACCCCGTCGATACCGGCGATCGTTGCTTCGGCTTCTGCCCATGCGCGCAATCGTGCCTCTTGGTTATCGAACGATTCGAGACCAAAGGCTTTGTGCGTCGAGATCTGGGCGACGACAACGCCCTCTTTCGCTGTCGGGTCATAAGCGAATGCCGACCCACCGGGCATCTGATACACCAGCAGTTCCCCGAACTCCCCCGGCAACATGAGCCGAGCCGGTTTCAGCGGGGCAATGCGGCCCTTCTTATCCCGAGGAGTGTCCTCACTGCGTCGCGGAGGATCAATGACGTCAAGTTCCGGAAGCAACTGAACACCGTCGTCACCGATAGCGACGTCGATGCCCTCTTCTTCGGGCATGTACTCGTTCTGGCCGGTGCGCCGCCGGGACAAAGAGACCACGAAAACCTGCACCCATTTGAGGAACGATTTACCGAAGACTCGGGGAATGCCCAGGCCACCGAACACGGCAACCGTTCCCGCAGCCGCCAGAGTTCCACCAGGGAATCCTCCAGCGATGACGAAGACCACTGCAATGACCATACCGATGCCGAGGAACAGAACTTGGAGGAAATCGAGCCCAAAGACGACTCCGGTAGATTCCTCACGCCCGAACCGAGCACCATCCCATTCGCTTTCTTCACTGCTCAGAGTTTGTGCACTCATCGTTTTCACCTTCTACCTGTAAAGAGTCGTCGACCAGCCCTGGCCGTTCCGCCAACTGCTTTCCTCACGGTGCTCGCGCTGCTGCGCACCGCCCGCTGACCGCCCCGGCCGATGCCGCCATAGACACGGCGTTGTCCCGCCATGGCGAACCCGCCGGCTGTCTGCTCGAGCATCCGTGCGGAGTCGGGTGTCATGAACGAAATGATGCTGATCATCACGATGGGCATCGCCGCTGAAATGAGCACCAGCACCACACCAGCAGCCATTTGCACCCAATCGGAGCCGATCGAGGCCATGGTGATCCCGAATTTCGTGACTGCCGCCGCAATGGGTTTAGCCATGAGCAACGCGACAACCAAGCTGGCCCACTTCGACGCGATTCCCTTCGCCGCGTCCCATGACATTGAGAACACTCCCACTGGGGTGAACATTGCGAGCACGAGAACGATCACGGTGCGAAACAGCATCATGATCATGAGGATCAAACACGAGATGAGGATGACGCCTGCGACCAGCCACGGCAGGATTGATTGCCCCACTTGGTCGGTCCCGTTGGCCATGGCCCAGATTTCGAAGCCTGCATCGACTTGGACTCCCCCGGCATTGTTGTTCGCCGAGGGGTCCCACCACAGGCCGAACAGACGCAGGATGCCACCAACTCCGACATCGTCTCCGCTTGTGTCACCTACCCCGACTTCGAGGATCCATTTGGTGAGCTGGTCTGTGCCGATCAGTCCCAAGTAGACGAGACCGGCACAGATATAGGTTGCGGGCACCGCGAGTACTGCTGAGGCGAATGCGCGGATCATGCCTGCTGTCGATGCGCGGTAGATCGACATGAAGATCTGGATTGAGAGGAAGATGATGAGCAACGGCACCATCGCGATGACCATGACGTTGAGCATTCCGGGATATTCCACGGTGTGCTGGTACACGCCACCCTGGTAGACCTCGATTTTGCCGCCAATGACAGCCAACCACCAGTTCGATCCACCTCCATCGGCGGTGAACGAACCGACTCCGAACGCGCCCTTGAGGAATTCCCAGGATGCGATCGCGAATCCGTCAATGGATTGCTGGATCAAGGCCTGGATGGACTCGCCCCAGTCCTTCCACGGACCATCGAGGATTCCTCCCCAGTCCTTGTCCTTAGCTAGATACATCGTCGCCTCTCATCGGTACTGCTGGCCGGTCAGAACAGGGGGATTCCGGAGAAGTACATGACCGCGCCACCGATTGAGCCGATGATTGCTGCAGCGACGGCTCCGATGAGCAGACCCTGCAGGCCCATGGTCTGTCCGGCACCGGCACCGAAGATCTTCGAAGCCACCCACACGACAGCAGCGATGACCATGAAGATCACGAGGCAAGCGATGACGGTACCGATGATCTGTCCACCGAGAGTGCGGAAGAATCCCATCCAGGGAGCATCGAATCGAGGTTTGATTCCAGGGTCGTAGCCCTTGGCGAGCACGTCGAGACTCGTGTTGATGATTTCAGCGTGTACAACGTTCATTTCTCTTGGTTCCTTTCAGGATTTCCCCGACCTCGTGTCGGGAAAGAGGGGGTGTTATTTCACGGGGATCGTGAACATGCGGTATCCGTACTGCTGGGCGACGTTCCATCCCCAGTCGTCGGGGTCTTTGCCCTTTCTGTGGACTTCCCAGAAGATGACTTCGACGGGGGCACCCTTCGCGGCGTGGAAGTTCGTGTTATCGCAGTTGCCCTTCTTTCCGTCGGGCTGCCACTGGATGCGTGAGTACATTGGGGAGTGTTTGGCTTCATAGTCGGACCGGTTCTTCTTCCAGTCCTCCTCGTTGGGCATGTCACCGGCGCGGCCGAGTTTCGACCATTTGATGTCTTTCGTCTTCACCGAGTCGGCGTCCCATTTGTCGGCCCCGATCTCGCGAATAGCGCGGCCCATCTTCCCGGCCTCAGCCTCGGAGGGCTTGTACTTCAACCCGTCTTCGTCCTTGGCTTTGTCCTTCTTTCCGCCCAGGTGCTTCTCTGACGAGATCGACACTGTCGACGTGCACTTTGAATGCGGTGCCTTGCGATCGACACGGATCGTTTTCTGCTTCGCAGCCTCGGGCAGCAGGCCCTCAGTCTTTGAGTCTGTTGACGACCATTGGATGCCGCCACCAATAGAGCCCAGCAGGAGAGCACCGAGGAAGAACATCACTACTCCGATTTGGCCCTTCTTCACCCACTCCTGCATGGAAAAGGTCTTCCCGGCCAACCACGTCAGCAGCAGGCACACGCCACCCACGACGGCCAGTGCCAGTGCCGACCCTAGGAACCACGCCGCGATCGTGTTCAGCTGCGTCAACGGTGCCGCGATGTCTTTGAGCATCCGAGCCTCCAGAGAGAATTTGTACTGTCGTAGTCGTTTCTCTCTTCGGCTCACACATGTCTGTCAGGGCACGAAAAAGGGTGGGCGCCCTCCCGAAGGAGAGCACCCACCCTTATGGCAGATGATCAGATGTGAACTACCCAGTCAGCCAGGCCAGTGCTCCCGGTAAAAGAAGGAGGAACACAATGATCAGACCGGCTATCGCGACACCGCCAAGTACGACTCCCCCGGTGGCGGCGAGTTGAGCCAATGTCCGCGTCCACGGCACACCCGCGGTTGTCTGTTCATCCCGATTGCGTTGCTCTTTACCGCTCATGACCTGCTCCGGTCGGTACGTTGTCCGGCCTCGCTGCAGCCACCGGCCACACTCAACCCATTCAGCGGATCCAACCGCTTCCCGCCTGTTGGATGCAGGTCGATGACTGTCCCTCGGAGCCGTTGAACCACACTCGTCAGGTCCTCACCAGTCACATTCGTTGTGATGTGTTCGCTATTTCGCATGGTCTTCCTCCAATTCCAGATCGAGTCGTGCGGTCTCGATCGCGACGATCAGGTCTTCCCGAGCGCGCTCGAGCTGGTCCTCATGACTGCGACACAGTGCGGTCCGTCCCTCGCCTCTTGGCATGGACAGTGCGGCGCTGTTGAGGACCGGCCCACCATTTCTCAGGCTGGTGATGCTCCGCTCCAGCCACTGCACCCGAGCACCTGCATCCGCCGCCTGGACGAGCACCGAGACAGGCAGATCCTGCCACTCCTGTGGAACCACCCACCGCCTTTTCACGAGCCTCCTCAAACCTCGAATGCTGCGATAGATCATCAAAACCCAACCAGCGAACGCGATAGCAACCACCAACTTGGCAACCCACGGCAGGTCGGAACTCCAGCCTGGCCACACGGCGAGACAGGTGACTCCGACAACTGCGATCACCAGTCTCACAATCATCGTCCTCGACGGGTAGCGGCAGTATTGGACGACGTCGACAGATTCCAAACGTTCCTCACCCCAACCACCACTGACAGTCCGTCGGGTCCAGTGTTTCCGCACTTTCCACATCACTGACGCTCCTCTGCCGAACGGGCGAACGAAAGGAAGTCCGCCAGCACCTCTTCTGAATAGGCTTCGTGGACGGAATTGTGTCCCGCCGTATCAAACGCCGCATACACGCGCGCCTCGGGATCTCCAACCGTCTTAATCAACAGGTGAAACCGGTCATCCATCAACGTTGTCACCGACTCAATTACCCGACTGTTGATAAGAGTTTCTCGCAGCTGAATAGAGATCTTTCCACCGATCACGTATTCCTGGACCAGTGTCATGGTTCACTTCCTCCCGTTGCGGTGTTCGGCGTTCCATCTCGCTGCCGCGAGTTTTGCCTCGACCAGATCAGCTTCATGGTGGGTCTCACCACCGAGGTGATCCAGTTTCCACCGGGTACTCATCCACCGAGCGAATGCCGTGCTCGTTTCCGCCTCGATCGCTTTCCGCTCGTCCTGCAATCGCCGCAGCTCGTCATCCTTGGCAACGTCATCGTTCGAGATTCCAGCCAACAGCTGCCTGACGTTCACCAGTTCTCGATACAACCGATGGCACTCCGAGGCATACAACATCGCTTCCTCAACCAGCGGAACCAAATCAGCCTGTTCCTGGTCAGTGGACAATCCGCAACGCGAGAGACGGTCCATTCCGGATTCGACCTCGGCGATGAGGTCCGCCACAGTTCCCACGTCATCATCAGAAATCAACGATGCCGTGCACCCTTCGGCAATCAGGGTGTCGTACTTCGCCCAACCGGCGGCTTCTCTCCTGGCTAACCACGACTCGAGCAGGTACAAGCCAGCACCGACCGCGACGCTGATCCCCGTGTTGGCCATTCCGGCCCAAATGCCGTCCCAGACTCCCTCACCCGCCAAAATCGAGAACGGGCCGAACAACGTCAGACCGGTGAACACCATCCCTGGGATCAGCCAGAACAGTGGGATGTGCAGATTAGTCGAGAGAACGTACGGAGTCCACGTCAGTTCCCGCGCCGTTGACAATACATTCTTTGGCGGGCGTTGACCGAGTGCCTCAAGGTTGGTTTCATACACCGGCGCCAGGGCGGTGACTCGTCTTCGATCTGGCGTGTAGTAGGTGACTTCCCTGATGACGTGGGACGCATATTTCAGTACCCGTCTGCGTGCTTGCATCGTGCTCATCACAGCGTCCACAACAACCACAGCAAGAACACCCACACGCCCATCGCGACGACCGCACACCCTGCCAGCAACAGCCGACCGACGGGTCCGTGGAAGATCCGCGGCAGATGCTCGGGTGCATCATCATCTTCGCTCGGGACCACGTTCTCCAAGTAGTAGCTCCACCACTTCCTCACCCGTGCCCGGTTTCGGTCGCGTATCAACCGCCACCGACCAAACAGACCCTTATACCTGTCTGCGTCGGTCGACGGTTTCTGTCCTGTCCTGGTGGTCTCAGCCGCCTCGTCGAGATCCATGTTGAGGCTTCCAGCCTGCTTCTTATCGTTCTTGCCACTCATCGTCCTCGCCCTTTCGAATCCTTGGCGCTAAGAACACCCAACGCCACCTGCAGGAGGGTCTTCGTCGTCGCTACGTACTGGCGCACCGTGTTCCTCTCCCACCCCGTCACTTTCACCACATGCTCAACCGGCACCTGACCAATCGGCCCCTTCCACGAACTCATCGCCTGTGCGGTCTCTCTCGTCCACGACCCCGACTCGTCAGCACCGGGCAGGCACTCGATGAGGTCAGTGATCCTTATTCCCCGGCCAGCGACACTCTGTTTGTGCGCGATCGCGGATCTGATCACTTGGCAGTGAAGCTCGAACAACCGTTTGCAGTCCCGGACGCGCTGCTCACTGAGTCCGAACGCTGCCGAGGCTGTCTTCACGTCGGATTCGAACTTCAGATGGGTGAGGAACCCGACCATGAATGCCTGTGTCTCCATCACTGAAGCTGCTGCAGCGATCACGGGACGAAGCCACGTCATCGTCGCCAAATGCTCCGCAACAATGACGGCAATGTCCGTGCCCCAAGACCGCGGATCCGAAGCGGCGATCCGGTCAAGGACCTCTTCAACGGCGACTGGAGCGTCCTTGCCACCTGAGACAAGCTCGCCGGGATTCCGTCGGGTCTCAGCATCGATGAGGTCGGCCATACGGTTACGGGCAATGCCCGTAATCCATGCTTCCAATTGCCCCAGCTCGGGATTGAACCCGGCCCGGGCTTTCCACGCTGAGACGATGACCTCACCAGCCACGTCCTCCGCCCACCGGGACAACCCGATCGCAGACATCCTTGGCCGGATGGTGCGCCTGGCTACAGTCTCGACTGCGGTCAATAGCTGTCGTTCTGAGAATGGTTCTTCGTGCTCTTGCATGGTTCACCGTCCTTCCTTCCCCATCAACCGACGTTCCGGTCGACTGACCGGCCAGTCCGGTCACGTGATCGGACACTCGGGCCGGTCATGTCCACGACTGTGACCGTCTGATCCCGGTCAATCAGTGACCGGACATCGGCGTCCAAAGCCTCGTACGTTGCCCGATCAAGCTGCTTGGGGAAGTCGAGCTGCTTACGGCAACCAGGGCATGTCCGGGCATTCCACCCAGAGTCCGCGTGGTGCTTGATTGGGCACTTGCGGTCACTGGTCACGTTGTGACCGGTTGACCGGCCACGGATGGCCCGGTCACCGAAATGGTCAATGACCGCGGCCTCCCACTCGTGACCGTCGTTGGCCAGGCTCCTGCGGACAAACGCATCCGGGGACCCGACCGTCCGGGCTGACCGACCCGTGATCTGCTCGGCCAGCCACACAGCCCGGTCACGGTCAAGGCTGACCGACCACTGACCGGACACGACCGCGACCAGCTTGTCCAGATCGACCGGGCCCCGAGCATTTGGCACATCGTGTGTCCCGAACCGAGGTTGCTGCGGCCCCGAATCCTGATCTCCGAATTCGATCGTCGTCGTCTCGTCTGCCTCGGCTCCTGCCGATGGCACGCTGTCGTCTGTAGTTGCGCTGGAACTCATAGACGACGATGACGGTTCAATGATGGTTAGAGACGCACCCGCGTTAGTCTCCGCGCGCGGGACCTGACTCTGTGTCGGGTGGTACCTGACTGTGTGTCGGTTAGGGTCACCTATCTTGGGGTACCCGACTGTGTGTCGTGTCTTGATTTCTCGGGCTTGAGAGGGGGTACCTGACTGTGTGTCGTGTCTTGAGTTTTCAAGACCCGACTGTGTGTCACCTCTTGAATATTCAAGCCCTGACTCTGTGTCACCTCTTGAATATTCGGGGAGTGCCTCAGTGCGCACAATTGGTTTATTAACCGCGTCCGGGTGGAATCTGTACGTGTTTCCAGTCTTCGCCCCGCTCTTCTTGTAGCGAGCTTCAACGCTGATCAACCCGAGATCACGGAACCGTTTCACAGCACGGAGAACAGCGCGTTCGCTATATCCTGAGTCGTGGGCCAGGGTCTTCTGGAATGGCCATGACGACCAAAGTCCTGTCTCTTCATCAAATGAAGCGTTGTCAGCCAACAGCATCAGAATGAGCCGTTCTGGACCAGAGAGTTCGAACTGGTCGAACACTTGCCGCCTGGCCCACGTGATCATTTCATTCGCCATGGTTCACCCCCTTTGCCTTTGGTTATCATCAGATTCGTCATCACGGTCGTGACTCTTTGCCCCTCTGGTCTCGCCAGGTATCTGGTCGAGAAGATCCAGCTGACCCGGCACTTCGACCGATTCCTCGTTCCTCATCAACGGCATGGTCATCACTCCCTGATCCGTCCTTCGGGACCGTGGAAATCGACGTCGATGTCAACGATCGAGGAGCCCCACGAGTACACGACGGCGACCCAGTGCCACCACCACCGCACGTCCAACCAGTGCAAGTACCACGGCCCCGAATAGGACAGCTCACCGAGCGTTCCCAGCGTCATCAGGACCGCCAGCCCAGCGACGAGAATGAATCCACCGATTTTCATGATCGATCACCACTTACCGATGTCAGTAGGAGAGAACTGCTTCTTGATGGGTTGGCGAAACACGAGTGGTTCGGGATCACGCAGAGCCTCTCCACCGCCAGTCGTCATGCCAGTGTTCGCTCCGCAGGTGCACCTCAAGGCACGGTCCCTCGGGGTCGAGAGCAGATAGAAGCCAATGCACGGCCACTCATGACCGGTCGATGACACCGGGTTCGTGGAGTGATCAGTCATGACTGTTCCCCTCCTTCTCAACCTGGGCAGTTTCATCCTCGCTTTTGGCCCTCAGACCAGTGCTCATGAGGCGAAACAGCAGAGTGCCGAACACAACCGCTACGGCAAACGGCAGACCGACTATCCCGACTAATACCAACAGCAGAAATGCCAAGCCGGCGAGCAAGATGACCAACGAATCGACCACAGGGCCGATACCGTCCACGTCTGACAGCACCCAGAGCGTGCAGAATGAGACGAGGATGCCGATAAGAGTCAGAAGCCGTTTCGTGGAAACTTTGCCTGCGCCGGATCGTGCGCTCATGGTTTGGACCCCCCAGATGATGAAGGCCACTCCGGTCAATCCAACCAAGCATGCCGGAGCCATGGTGTGGGCATTCTCAATCGTTTGAGTCGTGGTCGGCCAGTCGGAGTCGAACCACCGTTCCACCGGAAACTCGATCATCGTCAGCATTACTGCCCTCCTGTGAAGATCTGTGGGTGTGAGTCCCTGAGAGCGGCTAGACGGCGGCGTCCGGTCTTGTCGCTAAATCCGAACTGGGCTGCAAGATCCGCACCCGACGTGTCCTCACCCTGTGCTGTGCGACCCGAGATGAAGTCGACGAGGGCGTCCATGTCCGCGGGCGCGGTCTTTGGCTTCCCGCCGCCTGGTGCCGGTGGTGTCTTCTCCGATGTTTCCGGGTCCGGAACGCTCGCCAACCACGGTGTGCGAGGGAGTGCGAACTGTTCTCCGTCTTCGGCCGCTTGCGCTGCCTTTGTGGCCAGTGCGTCTCTTTGCGCCCGAACGACCTCGAGATTGGTAGCGTGCTGCTCGCGTGCCAGCTCGGCCTCCTGCCTGGCAGCCTCACGTTCGGCTTCGACCTCGAGCTGCTTGCGTTCACGCTCGGCCTGCTCGGCCAACCATTCCGCCTCGGCCTGCTTTTCACGACGGCGCGAGATCGGATCCTCGACGGCGACTCGAGACAGTTGCTCGGTGGCGGCAAATACTGCGAATGGCACCATTCCGGCGATCACAGCTCCGATGAGTCCCTGCCACGAGCCTTCCGTCGCATCCCCGTAGGTCAGGGCATGCGCGACATTGGCGATCACGGACAGGCCGGTGAACGCAGCCAGCAACACCCAGGACTGCCAGGTCTTCTCCCCGCGTGTTTTGTGGATGAGGATGGATCCGGCGTAGACGAGGATCGCGGTGTCGATGAAGGCTGGAACGGCCCAGTGCATCCATTCGGGCAGGCCCAGCCAGGACGCGACTTCCATGAGCGCGACGAAGCTGATTGCGAAGGCCACGAGACCGGCGAAGGCGACACCAACCGTGATGAGGCGAACGAACCGGTGGTCATCCGGGTTGATCCGAGACTTCGGTCCAGTATTGACAGCAGTAGTCGACTCGCTCGGTGTACCCTGGTCGTGCCTAAGAATTCTGCTAAATGCTCTTGCATGGTTCTCTGGCTGGGCGGCCTCATCCTTCACGGGTGAGGTCGCTCTTTCTTCGTTGGAGTTGGTGTGTGCCAGTGCTGTGTTGTCTGTAGTCATGGTTGCCTCTCTCACTGGTCGACCGGGCCGATCCAGTCACATGAAACTCCGCCTTGCCCGTTGTCGCCGTCGTAGACGACGCACGTGATGGTGCGTCCGTCCTCGAGGACAATGGGTTCTTCGTGCAGTCCTTGCCCGTCGCCGCGTTCATCAACGACGGAGGGGTCATTCGTTTCGTTCGATCCTTCGTCTGGAGCTTCCTCGACCTTCGTTGGCTGGCACCCAGCCAATGTGGCGGTAAGGATCACTGTTGCCAGGAGGACTACCGGCTTCTTCACGGATGTGGTCTTCATGGGACTTCCAATCACTTGGTCTTCGTGGTTGTGATCTGTTTCATCACAAACGGTTCGATTTCGGGGATCTTCACGACTTGGTCACCGACGACGGGTTTGAGTGCTTTGAACAGTGCGCGCATCGTCCGGTCCCGGTCATCGTCTGTGGTGTCGGGACGGCGCAGGATTTCGACGAGGTGCGCGGCATCGTCCATCACTCGTTTCAGCACTGGGTCCAGGGACGGTCCGCGGCCGAGAATCGTGGCTTGGTGCTCGCCATCACGCAGAGCCTTGTCGAACGCGTCTACAGCTGCGCGGTAGCTTTGGAGGCGACTCATGCTGTGAGGCTGGCCCTCCCATGCGTCGCGTGCGCAATTCGCGGCTTCGGCGGTATCGAGGATCCGCATAGCGAATTTCTCGTGAGCAACGTCGTGGATTGCGGGGTACTCGATAAGTAGGTCGAGGTCCGTATGCCACTGATCCCACCGTGTTTGCGCTGCGTCATGCCGAGTCACTGCGACCGCAGCCTCATCCCATACATTGCTCGCCGTGATGTCGTCGTTGGTCTGGCTTCGCGCATGCACTCTGGTGACGGGATCTCCCAGCACCATCTTCGCCATTACGAAGATCATTCCTGCGGCCACACTGAGGACGATGATCGCTGGAACGCCGATCATCAGGAATGACTGGACCTGCTCGTGGATCCACGTTTCGATAGAGATCGGATCCTCGACGGCGGCGAAGAACATCATGACCGGCTCCGGGTGATGACTTGGAGGTTCGTCATGGTCTTCTTGATCGATCCGACGGTGTCCGAGTGCGTCAGTGCGGCCTGGAACGTGGGTGCTGGTTGTGTCGCCATTGCCGAAAGTAGATCGGAGAGAACGCCCAGGGCATCGGCAACGTCGCGACCGAGATCTTCGACTTTGTCGCCCTCGAGCGTCGCGAGGTCGGAGACTCCGCCGCTGAACGCGACCTCAAGCAGTTTCGACTGCTTCTTCACCATCGGTAGCGGTGCCGACGCACCATAGTGGAGTTCACGGATCGCACGGACCACGTGCTCACGTCCCGGAGTATTACTCGACTCGTTGAGATCCACGGAAGCTGGCTCCAGGCCGGATCCGAAAACGAGGTCGTAATCGTCGGACTCATCTTCCTCGATGACCTCAGCATCAACGATGCTTTCAGGCTCGGGAGCCGCTGGTGCTGATTTCGGCATCGAAGCAGGACGGGACTTCCCATCGAGACCAATAACCCGACTACCGTCGTCAACTGTCTCATTTGCGACAGTTGCAGAAATCAGCCGACGGGCCACGGTGTCTTTCGACATGTCAGTCGCAGCCGCGATCCCGCGTGTGCTCATTCCTGCTGCTCTGAGTTCGCCGAGGACCTGATCTTCTAGCTCTTTGGGAGGACGCAACGAAATGTCGTGAAACTCGGTGTCTAGGTACTCCTGCCAGGATGCGTATCCAAAGGCAAGCCAAATCCTGCCCTTCCACGCCGCGGAGATCTTCGTCTGCAACGATCCATAGTCAGCCTTGAGCTCCTCAGTGAACTCGCGCGCCTCGGCCGCAGTAAATGTGCTAACAAGTTCGGTACTCATCACGCCTCCACCGCTTTCGCTTCTCCGTTAGGAGCAAACGGGTCGTCCTCGGTGCCGTTGAGCAGCGTTGCAAGGGGGATCTCCCAGACTTGAGCAAGTCTGAGCAATTCTCCGAGCTTCCAATCCACTGCTCCGTGAAGTCTCCGCGACACGTTGTTCTGCGAAATCTTCAAGATCTCGGCTACATCCATCTGGCGCAGTTCTCTGCGCCCCATCTCCGCCATAACGTTGGCTCTCACCTGCTTCGAATACCTCATGCACCCACCGTATACGTTGAACGTATACGGTGGCAAGCACCCGACACTCGATTTCGTTATTTTTTATACGCTCAGCGGTTTACCAATGCCCTCGGCGCGGATACGATAGGACTATGACAGCGAACATGGAGGAAACCATCACTGAGAACCAGCGCGTAGGGCTGGAGGTTCGAGCTTGGATGGTGAGGAAGCAGCTAAAGCAGGCAGATCTTGCACAGATTCTTGGTTTTGCGCAGAAGAACGTTTCCAACCGACTTCGAGGCCAAATGCCATTCCGAATCGATGAACTCATGACAATCGCCAGCTACATGGACATCACGCTTGGGCAATTGCTGGGAGAAGAGATCGTGAATGAAAAGAACCCCCACCCAATGGATGGAGGTTCTTCGACGGTAGCGGGAGGGAGGCTCGATCTCCCGACCTCACGATTATGAGTCGTGCGCTCTAACCAGCTGAGCTACCCCGCCCCAGCACCGCATTTAAGCGGCACGAGAGCCCCGAAAGGGATTCGAACCCTTGACCTTCTCCTTACCATGGAGATGCTCTACCGACTGAGCTATCGGGGCAACAGGTAAGAATTTACACGGCTTCGCGCAACGAGGGCAAATCGGCGATCAGTGACGTCACTCACAGATCGCAGAACCTCACTTCACCGGGTCGAATCTGCCCGCCAGGAACCCCTGCAGACGGCCGGGTTGATTTGTGATGATGCCATCGACCTCGGCATCGAGGAGCTCGCGCCATTCGTTCATGGAATCTGCCGTCCAGACGAATACGCCCAGGTCATTGTCGCGAATCTCGGTGACGACGGACCTGCGCATCGAGAATCCCTTGTACGAGGGGTTGATTGCAACAGCCCCCAGCGCCCGTGCGATCTCGATGTCCTCGGGCCGCGGGACCATGCGCAGTAAGAACCGCGAGACCATCGGCAGCATGTCTCGGCAGGCTGCGAGGGTCTCAGTGTTGAACGACTGCACGACCATCCGATCGGCGGTGCCGGTCTCGACGACGAGCTCGGAGATCTGCGCGACCGCACCGGAGGACCACTCCCCCTTGAGCTCAAGCAGGAGTTCGCCGCCTCGGTGCTGAATATCTCGCATCACGGCCGCCAGCGTCGGAATCCGGACGCCGGTGAATCCGGGACCCATCCAGGAGCCTGCGTCGACGAAGGAGAGTTCCTCCGCCGTCAGATTCGCGACCGGACCTTTCCTGTTAGTGGTCCGGTCAAGGTCCGGGTCATGGAGGATGACTGGGACTCCATCGGCGCTCGTCGAGGTGTCGACTTCGATGAAGTCCACGTCGAGGGCTCGTGCCGCATCCACAGCGGCGAGGCTGTTCTCCGGGGCCACCCCGGAATATCCACGGTGTGCGATCACCAAGGGCCGCTTCGAGGAACCGGGGCGTTCGGTGATCCCACGTTCGTGCAGGAACTGCAGAAAACTCATACGCCCAGACTATGCCCTGCCCTGGCCCTCGTCTCAATCCGAATGCATTCCAGTTCCGCACCAGAGACACGGTGACGCGGCCCTGAAGTGTCTTCAATATCTTGAATGCTGAGAAGGGCCTGGGCGCAAAGTCGGAACAGGCAATAACGTACTCACTGTGAGTTACTTCATATCTTCACTGTCGTAGATATGAGAAGCACCCCACACACCACCCACCACCTTTGAAAGGATCGCAATGGAAGGCATCTACGCTGCCGCGATCGTGCTCGGCTTCATCGCCATCGGCGAATTGGTCTCGATCTGGTCCAAGGCCCGCGTCCCCAGTCTCCTCGTGGCGATGTTGGGCATCTTCATCTTCGCCAAGATCGGCATCGTCCCCGACACCGTCGTCGACGATTCGATGCTCGTCCAGGTCTACTCCATTCTCGTGGCACCACTGCTCTTCCACATGGGTACGCTCATTCCCCTGCGTGTGATGCTCAAACAGTGGCGTTCGGTCATCATCGCCGTCTCCGGCATGCTCGTGGCCGTACTGCTCATCTTCTTCATCATCGCGCCCATCTTCGGGTTCGAGACCTTCGTCGCCGGTTCAGGCCCGCTGGCCGGCGGCATCGTCGCCACCAGCCTCACGACGGAGGGCCTGACAGCTCACGGGGCCGCCTCGGCGATCATCGTCCTTCCGGCTCTCGTCCTCATGCTGCAGTCTTTGCCGTCGATGCCGCTGACGAACTTCCTGCTTCGTCGCTACGCCAAGAACCTGCGCGACAGCGGCGAACTCCACGAACTCGCCGCGGCTCACCACGAGGACGAGGCGGACGCCGCCACGAAGAAGAAACTCGTGACCCTGCCGGCATTTCTCGTCGACAACCAGCTGTTCATGCTCTTCCTCATCCTCGTCGGCGGTTCGATCGCGACCCTCCTGGAGGCTCCCACACACATCCCGTCATCGATCATCGCGCTCATCCTCGGCATCGCCGCCACTGCAGCGGGCCTGTCCCCGGACAAGGCGATGGAACGGTCGAACTCCTTCGGCGTGGCCATGTCCGGCGTGATCGCAATCGTCATGGCCCCACTGGTCTCAGCCTCAGTGCAAGACGTCATCAACGCGTTCGTGCCCACCATTTCGATCCTCGTCATCGGCGGCATCGGCATTCTCGTCGGTGGCTTCATCGCTACGAAGCTGCTGAGGTGGAAGTCTTCGCTGGGAATGTCGGTGGCCCTGACCGCCATGTACGGCTTCCCGGCCGACTACCTGCTCACCAACGAGGTCGCACGCTCGATCGCCCGTGACGACGATGAGAAGGAAGCACTCCTCAACGTCATGTTGCCGCCGATGCTCGTCGGCGGCTTCACCTCGGTCAGTGCCGGCTCTGTCGTCATCGCCAGCGTCCTCGTCGGAATGCTGTGACCAGCCTACTGGCCGAGGCGAACACCCTCCTGCCTCGGCTGCAGGAACTCCGACGCAACCTGCACGCCCACCCCGAGGTCGGGCTCAACCTGCCGCAGACGCAGGCCACGGTGCTCGCTGCCTTGGAGGGCCTCGATCTGGAGGTGAGCACGGGTGTTGGGACCACCTCGGTGGTGGCGGTTCTGCGCGGAACCCACCCGGATAGGCCCGCGTATGCTCCCGCCGTCCTGCTGCGCGGGGACATGGACGCACTGCCCGTCGAGGAGATGACCGAGGAGCCGTTCAAGTCGACGAATGGGAACATGCACGCCTGTGGCCATGACCTGCACACCGCGGGACTCGTCGGTGCCGCACTGCTGCTGCATGCCCACCGCGAGGATCTTGCTGGCGATGTCGTCTTCATGTTCCAGCCTGGCGAAGAGGGCCACAACGGCGCCTCCGTGATGATCAACGAGGGCGTTCTCGAGGTTGCGGGGCCCCGGGCGATCGCCGCCTTCGGGGCACATGTTCACATGGGCCCCAAGGGTCTCGTGTCGACGAAGCCCGGAACGCTGCAGGCCGGTTCCAACGTCCTTCACATCACCCTCCACGGACGCGGGGGCCACGGCTCCCAACCGCAGTCGGCCGTGGACCCGGTCCCGGCCCTGGCCGAACTCGTCACCGCACTCCAGAACATGGTCAGCCGGCGGATCAGCACCTTCGACCCGATCGCCTTGTCCGTGACCCAGCTGAAGGCAGGTGAAGCGGTCAACGTCATCCCCGCCTCGGCGAGCCTGGGTGCCACCGTCCGCACCCTGTCCCAGGAAACATTGGACATTGTGCGGGTCCAGTCGAAACAGCTTGCTCGGGGTATCGCGGAGGCTCACGGATGCACCGCCGAGGTGGATTTCCAGGTGCAGTATCCCGTGACCGTCAACGACGCGGCAGAGACAGAATGGACCGTTGACCAGGTCCGCAGCCTGTTGGGCGAGGACCGCTTGGAGGTTTCACCGCATCCGATCATGCCCAGTGAGGACTTCTCGTTCGTTTTGCAGGAGGTTCCGGGCACCTACATGATGCTCGGTGCCAAACGCACCGACGTGCCCGAGGAACTCCAAGGCGACAACCACTCCCCCTTCGTCGTCTTCGACGACAGCGTCCTCGGTGATCAGGCAGCACTGCTGGCCCACCTGGCCCTGGAACGACTGCGCAAGGAACTCTAACTGCGCCTTCTGCGCCACCATCGCCGAGGCGGTTGTTCGGCTGTCGGGGCCCGGTGCGGGTTCTGCGTTTCGTGGCGAGCTTCCCGGCGCTGACGCCAGGCGATGATTTCCTCGTCGACCTTCCGTGGTGGAGTGAACACGGGCGGCCCCTCACGCAGGTCCATGACGGCCTCCCGCACCCGTGCATTGAAGCCGGCGAGATAGTCGCGGACGTCGGCCTCTTTCGAGAACGCATCGAGGGTGTCTTCGAGGACTGCGTTTTCTTTGCGCAGCTGGAAGGCGGCGGGGGCGACACCGCTGAGCTCTTCCCGCTCCATCTTCTGCTTGATCCACCAATCGGGATCCTCGGAGTTGTGGAGACCTGTCAGGGGTTTGCCAAGGCCGGGGAGGTTTTCGAAGTCGCCGCGCCTGATCGCTTTGTCCAGCGCGGACTCGACGATCGCGTTGCGATCCTGAATCGAACCTATGCGGCGGGGAGGCTGTTCTTCGGTCATGGCGAGAAATCCATTCGGCTTTTCCTCCACAGTAGGCAGGTATCTCGGTCCGCGCAATGGGGATGAATGCGAAGAAGCCCTGTGATCAGGTGATGATCACAGGGCTTCCCCTGTCTGCGTGGCAGATGAAGGATTCGAACCTTCGAAGGCAATGCCGGCTGATTTACAGTCAGCTCCCTTTGGCCGCTCGGGCAATCTGCCGCAGTGTGCGCTCGATGAGCACTTGAAAATACTACAAGCCCGCACCCGGAATCACCAACTCAATAGACGCAGATCACAATTATGCGTCTCGACTACACTCGGTGACCAGATACTCGTCCATCCACTCACCACACAAGGAGCATTCATGGCCAGCGAATCCTCATTCGACGTCGTCAGCAAGGTCGATCGGCAGGAAGCCGACAACGCCCTGAACCAGGCGGCCAAAGAGATCAACTCACGCTACGACTTCCGCGGTACCGACGCCTCGATCGCCTGGACCGGAGAAGCCATCCAAATGAGGGCCGTCAGCGAAGACCGGGTCAAGGCGATCCTCGACGTCTTCCAGTCCAAACTGGTCAAGCGCGGCATCTCCCTGAAATCCCTTGACGACGGCGAGCCCTACCCCTCGGGCAAGGAATACCGCATCGATGCCAGTCTCAAGGAGGGCATCGACAAGGACAACGCGAAGAAGATTTCGAAGTACATCCGGGACGAGGGTCCCAAAGGCGTCAAGGCCCAGATCCAGGGTGAGGAGCTGCGCGTGAGCTCGAAGAAGCGCGACGACCTGCAGGAAGTCATCTCCCTGCTCAAGGGCAAGGACCTCGATCTCGACCTGCAGTTCGTCAATTACCGCTGAGCCAACCCTGGCTCAGCACTCAGCCAGGGCAGCGCTCCTCTCCTCCGCGACCCCATCTCCATACCCCAAGCCAGCTTCTCCCCAGTCTTCATGACGCAACAAGTCCCCTTTTGACCGACTCGGTCGTTCTCTGACGCGTTCATGACGGACTGCGACGCCGATCGCGCCTCCCTCGCGCACTGCTCTGAGCTCGGCGGCAGGATGGCGGCATGTCCATCACCTATTCCCCGGCGACATCCACACCAAGGGTCTCGGCTTCGGCCCCGCTGACCCTTGCCGAACCGGCGCCCGCGCCGTCTCACCGCCTGCGCCGCGCTCTGTCCTTCGAGGTCATCCCACCGCGCTCGGCGACGCAGGCGGCGAGAATGCCCGAGCTCCTGCGTTTCCTGGACTCGCTGAACCCCGACTATCTGGCGGTGACCTCCTCGGCGAGGAGCAACTGGCTGCAGGGCACCGCAGACTTCATCGAGCACATCCGCGCCCACACCTCCTTGCGACCCCTCGCACACTTGGCCTGCACCGCCGGCACACAGACCGAACTGCTGGGCTGGATCGATCACCTCCTGGGAGTCGGCGTGCGCGGCTTCCTCGCCATCCGCGGAGACTTCCCCGACGGAGTCAGCGCAGTGCCCACCGATCATCTGCCTCATGCCGATGCTCTCGTGCAACTGCTGCGGCAAATCGAAGGGGACAATGTGGCGTGCCTGGCCGCAGGCCGCTTGGGTATCGGAGTCGCGGCCTACCCTTCGGGGCATTGCGAGTCATCAGGCCCGGACGAAGACCTCAACGTCCTCGCGGCCAAGCAGCGCAACGGTGCTGACTTCGCGATCACCCAGCTCTTCTTCGACCCCTACGCCTATGCAGACCTGTGCAGGCGGGCCGACCACGCCGGCATCACGATCCCGATCATTCCCGGCATCCTGCCCATCACCGATGCCAAACGCCTGCACACGATGGGCCGACTCGCCGGCCTCCCGGTCCCCGAATCGCTCCTGGCCCGCTTCGATCGCGCCCACGACGAGGCGACCGCACGCCGGATCGGCCTTGAAATCACGGCCGAGCACACCTCCGCACTGCTCGAACAGGGCGCTCACGGGCTGCACTTCTACACATTCAACGACCTGCACACGACCGAGGACCTTCTCTCCGCACTCCAGCGTGCGGGAGTCAGTCTCACGTCGTTCCAACCGTCACCACCACCTCGGCGGTGGCCGCCCTCACCGAACCACACACCCACGAAAGAGAAGGACACACAGATATGACCACCGCATTTCCCACGGCCACCATCACCGGCTATCCGCGCATCGGCCCGAAACGCGAGCAGAAGAAGGCCCTCGAAAGCTTCTGGGCGGGACGCATCGACGCCGAAGTATTCGCCCAGTCGGTGCACACACTGCGGCTGAGCACCTACCACCGACTGCGGGATCTGGGCCTGGATGAGGACTATTCGATCCCCGCCTCATACAGCCATTACGACCATGTTCTCGACACCGCGCTGAGCGTCGGACTCATCGCTTCGGAGACGAACGGCACCGACTTCGACCTCGATGAATACTTCGCCCTGGCACGTGGCACGGCGCAACGCTCACCACTGGAGATGACCAAATGGTTCGACACCAACTACCACTATCTGGTGCCCGAGCTCGAGGATTCCACGAGCTTCAAGGCTCACCCTCAGCACCTGCTCTCCCTCGTCTCGGAAGCCCGAGCCGCCGGTCACACCGTCCGGCCCGTCCTCGTCGGGCCCGTGACCCTGCTGGCACTGGCCAAGAGCGCACCCGGCAGCACCACCTCGGCCTTCGAGCGCCTCGACGAACTCACGGCCGTCTACCGTGACGTCATCAGCATCCTCGCCGCGGCCGGGGTCGACTGGGTCCAGCTGGACGAACCGGCTCTCGTCACCGACTTCACCGAGCACACAGATGAGGAGCTCGCCGAGGCGGTCTCGCGCACCTATGCTGCCCTGACCGGGTCGAGCACCCACCCGCAGATCTTCGTCACCGCCCCGTACGGAAGCCTGCGAGCCGGGCTGCCCGCGCTGGCGAATTCGGGCATCGACGCGCTCGGCGTGGATGTCTCAGCAGCCACTCGCGCAATCGATCCGGATTATGTGCGCCGCATCGCCTCCACGGTTCCAGCTTCGGTCGACCTCGTCGCCGGTGTCATCGACGGACGCAACGTCTGGGCCGATGATCTGCGCACGAGTCTGAAAGTATTGGACGATCTGGGTCGTGAGTCGCTCAGCGTTTCCACCTCGACCACGCTGCTCCACGTCCCCCACACCGTGAACGATGAGAAGAACCTGCCGGTCGATGTCGCCTCCTGGCTCTCCTTCGCCGAGGAGAAGGTCACCGAGGTCGACGCGTTGGCCACCGCGCTGGCCAACGGACCCGATGCACGCCCGGAGGCGTTCGCCAGAGCCGATCGCGTGCAGCGGACTCGCACGGAATCATCCCGGGTCCACAACGCCGAGGTGGCGGCGAGAACTGCAGGTGTCGCCGGGGACGCTGGCTACCGCACGGATTTCGAGACCCGCGCTGCGGCGCAGTCCTCCCTCGATGTGCCCCGACTGCCGACAACGACGATCGGCTCGTTCCCGCAGACTGCTGAGGTTCGTCTCGCCCGCGCGGATCACCGTGCTGGGCGCATCGATTCCGAGGAATACACTGCCGCGATGAGAGCCGAGATCGACAGTGTGGTCGGGCTACAGGAGGAGCTGGGCCTGGATGTCATCGTCCACGGCGAACCCGAACGCAATGACATGGTCCAGTATTTCGCAGAGAATCTCGACGGCTTCGCGACCACGGACAACGGATGGGTCCAGTCCTATGGTTCACGGTGCACCCGACCGCCGATCCTCTTCGGTGATGTCTCGCGGCCAGAGGCGATCACCGTCGAATGGTCGACCTATGCCGGCACGAGAACCAGCCGCCCGGTGAAGGGGATGCTCACCGGCCCGGTGACGATCCTCGCCTGGTCCTTCGTCCGCGATGATGTGGCCTTGGCACAGTCGGCCGACCAGATCGCCTTGGCGCTTGCCGATGAGGTCGCCGATCTCGAGGCTGCCGGCATCAGGATCATTCAGGTCGATGAACCTGCGCTGCGAGAACTCCTCCCCCTCCGCGAGGACAGCCGTGCCACTTACCTCGACTGGTCGGTGAGGTCGTTCCGCCTGGTGAATGCGCAGGTCGATGCGGGCACGCAGGTCCATACACATCTGTGCTATTCGGAATTCGGTGAGATCATCGAGGCGATCAATGCGCTCGATGCCGATGTCACGAGCATCGAGGCGGCACGGTCACGCATGGAGGTGCTCAACGACATCGCTGATTTCAACTTCGTCCGCGGCATCGGGCCGGGAATCTACGATATCCACTCACCACGTGTGCCCTCGGTCGCGGAGCTCACTGAACTCATCGAGGCAGCTTTGGCCAACGTGGCCGCCGAACGCCTGTGGATCAATCCTGACTGTGGATTGAAGACTCGCGGCTATCCCGAGGTGAGACAGGCACTGACCAATCTGGTGGCCGCCCGAGACGCGGTGCTGGCCGGTGACCGCGCAGACCACGTGTTGGTCTGAGTCAGCGTGCGGGCCTGAGACGACCTGTTGGATGGGCAGCACAGCACCGGGTCACCGAGAATAGGTCGACCACATGGCCCGCTGTGAAAAGTCAGCGATTCGCAGCAGCTCGTTGCGTTCGACACCGTGGTGCGATTGGGCAGCCAGCCCATGCCAGTTCGCCTGCACGAAGCCGGTGACGACATCTGCGTCGGTTCCGCCCAAGATCTCGCCCTCGTCGATCGCCGTGCCGATGCGAGCACGGAGGAGGCCTTCGTTCTTCTTCAGCATGGTCGAGATGTCCCCGCGCGCATTCTGCGTTGCGGGGACATCGGACATGACTGCGCTGGTGATGAGGCAGCCGGGATGAGAATCGGCTGGCTGAGTGAATTCGAGGACCGAGGACCTCAACAGCCCATCGACGGCCACGCTGATGGACTGCGCCGCCATTGCCTTTTCGTAGATGGCCGTATACCGCTGCGCGTAGACCCCAACGGTCTCGTCGAACAGACCCGCCTTGCTGTCGAATGCCGAGTACAGGCTCGAGGTCGAGATGCCGATCGTCGAGGTCAGATCCCGTGTCGAGGTACCGCTGTAGCCACGACGCCAGAACAGTCGTGCGGCCTCGAGCACGGCCTGGGCCCGGTCGAATTCGGGAGGTCGACCGCGGTTGTTCGCTTCCACCTCTTCATTATAGAGCGTCTGCTCCACAAGTAACTCTGGAGCAGATGCTCCACAAGAGCTCTTGGGCCTGAGCTCAGTCGTCGGCCAGTGCCATCGGGATGTAGTACAGACCCTTCGAGTCCTCTTCGACGGTGACACGCAGGCGGTCATCGACACTGATGAAGTCGTTGACTTTGATGGTGCCCTTGGAGTCGCTGAGCTTGCGGACTGCGAAGGCAGGGATGAGTCCCTGTCGGCCGTCGGTGTCGACAGCCAAAGCGTATTTCGGACCGGTGGCCCTGACCTTGACCTCGATGGTGTCGTCTGCGGCAGAGGGCACCGACGTTTCGAGATCGGGGTTCGTCAATGCAGAGAGCTCGACCGCAAGAGTATCGGCCATGTCATCAACGGTTGCCAGCATGTTCGCCATCGCACGGGCGAACTCACCGTGCAGCTCACTGGGCTTCATCGCCGCGCCGGGTTTGTACATGTCCTCGTGGGTCAACTCGCCCCAGGCGTCTTGGAGCCTGGTCTTGACTTGGATCTCCGCAAAGACCGGCTCCCCCTGATCAGAGGGAATCTGCAAGGTCACGTGACAGGCCCGATAGCCGCTGGGTTTGGGCGGGTCGACGTAGTTCTTCTGCTCGATGAGGACGAAGGGTCCAAGCTGCTGCGGGTCCGTGAGGGAGTCGAACATCATCTTCTGATCACGCGGCGATTTGCACAGCACCTTCACCCCGACGATGTCGCGGATGTGATTCTCCACATCGCGTGGGGAGGATATCTGCAGCGACGGGTCGTCGGCGATCTTTTCGCCGAGCTTGGCCAGGGTGCGAGCCGGATCTTTGATTCGATGGCCGTCGACATCCAGGCGGGAGATATCCTTGTCCTTCAGCAGACCCCTCTGCTGCTGTTTGAGCCAGCGCTTGATCCGCACGGCGGCAGACTCCCAGGCATCGCGTCGCTGCGCATACGCCTGCGAGATTACTTCCCTCATTGCCGAATCCGCGCTCAACGTACCTCCTCTGTCACAGGGCTCATCACTGCTTCCATCAAACCACGAGCGCGCCACCGATACGGTGACGCGCTCGCAGATTTCTGGATCGAGTTACTTAAACTCAGTGCCCGGAGGCGGGCTGGCTGGCGGCTTCGGCCTGCAGATGACTGCGCGCCTCAGCCAACATGCCCTCACGCGTCGCGATCTTCACCCGCTCACGCCCCTCAGCCTCACCCAGAGCCTTCTCCGCCGACTCCACACGGTGAT
>NZ_FXZH01000060.1 GCF_900169365.1 Brevibacterium sp. 239c | reverse complement strand
CACAAGCGCCCACGTCCAGTCCGAGACTCCGGTCCCGGACCAATCAGTCCTGCCCAGCATCAGCCAGCAAGACTATTCGAAGAAGTCCCGGTCAACCCTTGACGAAAACCATAGGGGCACCCCCCCCACTTCCACGACGCATTCGCGGGGATGGTTCCGGTGGCCGATGAACAGGTTGCCGCAGCCTTCGTGCGCTCCGTCGAAGGCAACGTCACAGGCAGGGTCCTCGCCGTCTGACCCGGCCCGGCAATCTGACGGAACTTTGCAGGCGGTATCGATTGGGAGGTGCAGCAGTGGACTCGGCGGGACCAGCGGAAGGCAATGTCAGCCAAGCATCAGAAGGTGCACTCATGTCGAACACCTCACAGATCTCTTCTGCTCGTGCGGCGCAGGCTCCCGTGTCCAACACTGAGCGACGGCAGCGCGTGGTTGATGAGATCAAACGGCGGATCGTGCTCGGAGAGATCCGGCCGGGCCAGCGCATCATCGAGGCAGAGCTCACGTCCTCTCTCGACGTCAGTCGCCCGACTGCGAGAGAAGCGCTCAACCAGATGGCGAGGGACGGCTTTTTGATTCAGGAAGCCTACCGAGGACTTCGGGTGGCCGATATCGAGTCTGATTCGCTGTTGGAGATCGCCCGTGTCAGGGTCGCTCTCGACACCGAGGCGATCAGTGAGATCCTCGCTGACACGACGGGGCAGCGGATGGGCATGCTGGAGGAGTCGTGGCGAACGTTTGAGACGGCCACGGCAGAATCGGACCCGCTGGCCCTCCACGAGGCGCACGTGCGATTCCACCGTGGAATCTGGGAAGCCGCGGACAACTACCTCCTCATGCGCATCTGGCCGGTGATGGAAGCACAGATGACGATCGTGTTGGCCTACGACCAGTTCACACGGACGAATCCCGCACGGGCTCATGCCATTCATGCTGCACTGATGCGTGCGATCCGCACAGGTGATTCGGCACAGATCCGGACGGCTCTGGACGTTCACACCATGGACAGTGCCCAAGAACTCGCGTTGCTGACCCCTAGGCCTACCGAGTGACCGGTCTCTAGGCCGACAGGCCCACCAGCTGACCGGTGCCTAGGCCGACAGGCTGACCGACTGACCGACTGACCGACTGGCTGACTGACCGACTGTCCCGTCTGTGCAGCAGCCGATCGGTCCGTATCGGGGGTCTCCTGAAACTCAAAGCGAAAGAGCATTGACGCGATCGGGTCGAGTGCGTAGCGTGAGCAGCACAGGGATTGTCATACAATTGTCAACGGCCATTAGGAATTGCCCACGGGCGGACACGAAAAGTGCCCGCTGATGGCCACCAGAACTGCCCACGGGCGGCCACGTTTTCTGCCCATCCACTTATTTGTGTCCGGCCGCGACCACCAG
>NZ_FXZH01000025.1 GCF_900169365.1 Brevibacterium sp. 239c | reverse complement strand
CGGCTGCGTGGACCAGGAAACCTACTCGAAAAGTCACGAGACCAGATGCCGGCCGCCCGGAGACAACGTCTTTGTACGGGACCTCGTTCAGCGTCGAAGACGGTAACGGTATCCAGAAAGGTTGGGGTGGACGATCACGGTGAAACCATCAGGATTAGCCTGCCGAACACGCCCTACCCATACACACATTTTGGCCTATACCCCACATTTTGGCCTATACCCCAGATAAGGGGGTGCGGGCGAGCTGTGAATACGAAGAGAGCCGCCCGGACATTGAGTCCGAACGGCTTCGCTATCGTCGGGATGACAGGATTTGAACCTGCGACCCTCTGTTCCCAAAACAGATGCGCTACCAAGCTGCGCCACATCCCGCGACGTAGACAATCTAACCACAGGCAGGGGGCCAGATGCACATCGATTCGGCCGTTTGGTGCGAATGGGATGCAGGTCACATGCGAAGGGTTCGGTCGTTGCGAGCAGTGTGACTCAGCTCATCTTCGAACGATTTGGCGGCAGGCGCGAATGTCGACTATAGTCGTTAACGCAACACGGGGATGTAGCTCAATGGTAGAGCCTCAGTCTTCCAAACTGATGGTGCGAGTTCGATTCTCGTCATCCCCTCCATTTACCGGTCGGACCTGATGGTCCGGCCGGTTGTTTTGATTCTCGAACCGATTTGCTCCACTCCATCGCGGGCTCGGATAGAATTCAGTACCGCCCAGCATCTTGTGCTCGGCATTTCTCACCAACCCTGTGCGACCGAGGTGGCACCCTTCGCTGCTGAAGGTGACCCACGGCAGAAAGCCAGCCCCCAGATATGACCTCCGAACCTTCGCAGCCCCGACTGCACCTGCCACGGCCGAACCGTCGTCAGGTTCTGACCGGTGCATTGACCGGTGCCGGTCTGCTCGGGGCAGGGTTCGCGACATCGTCTGGCACCGACATCCTCGCCGAGGTGGGCCGAAGTGATCCTCTGCGCTCCGTCACCGTCGTCTTCACCTCGGGGGCCTCTCGCGAAGGTCTAGACATCGACATGGCGAAGCGGTTGGAGCCCCACTCACGTGTCCTGCCCGACGTCGACGATGCCGGCCCGGCATCCCGACAGCGGGAATTCCTCGACCGGTGTGCCCCGTGGATCACTCACCTGCCAGAGCATCGACGCGATCTTGCCACCTCGGCGCTGCTCGATCTGTGGGTTCTCACCGACTCGCTGCCGGCGACGGTGGCCAGCTGGGATCGGCCGTGGCGATACATCTGGCCGCGCGATGCGGCATTCGCTGCGGTTGCCTTGGCCCGGATCGGTTCGATCGACCTGGCGTGGAAACATCTTCTTCATCTGCAGTCGCTGCAGTTTGAAGACGGATCGTTTGCGGCACGATACATCCCGGGTACCGGGAAGGCCCCAGACGAGCGCCCGTCGCAGTTCGATGCGATCGGACTCCTGCTCTGGGCCGTCAGCGAGGTCCACGCTTCGGCGGTCAGCACAGAGGGAGAGCACGTTGAGATCGTGGCGCTTGAGGCCATGACTCCGATGCTGCGACGATCATCGCGGCGCCTCCTCCGCCTCACGAAGCAGGGCAGCGCTCTGCCACCGGTGTCCTCCGACTACTGGGAAGTCAGCGAATCCCAAGTCACTCTTGGTACTGCGGGGCCCACTCTGCTGGGTCTGCAGGCACTCGTCAGGCTGGCCGGGCACAGCAGCGGTATGTGGGGACACATCGATGGGGGAGTTGACGCCCTCGGAGAGAGCTGCGCGGCGTACGAAGCCACATTCTCTCGAACATTCATTGCCAATGGACTGCAGCGCTACCCGACCTCGGGAGGCCTCGATTCGGCGGTCGCTTATCTGCCCGCAGCTGGGGCGGGCCTGGGCCTGGACGAATCGACGCTCGATCATGTCTGGGACAGGCTGAGCCAGCCCGCAGGCGGGATCAAACCCGGCCACGGTTGGATCTTCGATCAGACGAGCTGGACGCCGTCTACGTCTCTGATGGGACTCGGGTTCGCCAGAATCGGGGCCAGGAAGCAGGCTGATGAAGTCCTCAACTGGTTGGGACGCCATCGGACGCAGGCCGGCTCCTTTCCCGAGAAGGTCAGCGCAGAAGGTGCTGCACTGTCCGTGGCTCCTCTGTCATGGACGGCATCCAATGTGATCATCACACTCGACGAGCTTCACTGCCCCTGATTGCGCTCCTCGCGAACTCGTGCCCTGCAGTGTCCTGCCTGTTTCGTGTTTTGTCCCGTGTTTCGCGTAATATGGGTGACTGCGTCTTGCGGACGTGCGCGATCTCATCGTGGACTTTCGCTCCCTCCAGGTCACCAGATGACCGAATTAGCATGACTGTCGAAATTGAAAGGTCGCACTGTGAAGAGCTCCGTCGAGCAACTCGACCCCACGCGGGTCAAGATCAGCGTGGATGTCCCATACGCCGAACTCAAGCCGAGCATCGACGAGGCATACAAGACCATCGGTGGCCAGGTGACTATCCCGGGCTTCCGCCAGGGCAAGGTCCCCGCGCGCATCATCGATCAGCGCGTCGGCCGACCCGCAGTGATCCAGGAGGCCGTGAACAACGGTCTTGACGGCTTCTACCGCGAGGCTGTCGAAGAAAACGATCTCAAGCCACTGGGTCAGCCAGAGGTTGAGATCTCTGAGGTCCCCGGCCTCGACGGCACCGAAGACGGCGACCTGACCTTCACGGTTGAGGTAGACGTGCGTCCGAGCATCGAACTGCCTGCCTATGACACCATCAGTGTTGAGGTCGACCCGATCGAGGTCACCGATGAAGACGTCGATGCCGAACTCGAGCAGCTGCGCACCCGCTTCGGAACCCTGAGCTCCGTTGACCGTCCTGCAGCCAAGGACGATTTCGTGACCCTCGATCTCGTTGCCACCATCGACGGTGAAGAGATCGACACCGCTTCCGACATCTCCTACCAAGTTGGTGCCGGAACCATGCTCGACGGCATGGACGAAGCTCTCGACGGCCTGTCGGCAGGCGAGACCACGACCTTCGAAACCACCTTCGCAGGCGGAGAGCACGCTGGCGAAACCGGTACCGTCTCCATCACGCTCAGCGCCGTCAAGGTTCGCGAACTGCCAGAGGCTGACGATGACTTCGCGCAGCTGGCCAGCGAATTCGACACGATCGATGAGCTGCGCACAGACCTGCGTGAGCAGGCCGCTAAGCAGAAGGAGACCGACCAGGGTGCGCAGGCACGCGACAAGGTCCTCGAATCTCTGATCGAAACCCTCAACGTGCCGGTTCCTGAGAAGGTCGTCACCGACGAGGTTGAGCGTCATCTCGAGTCCGAGAGCCGCGTGGACGACGATGAGCACCGCAAGGAGGTCACCGAGGAGACCGAGCGCAACCTCCGCACTCAGTTCATCCTCGACTCGATCGCCGAAGCCGAAGAGGTCGAGGTGACTCAGCCTGAGCTCATCGAGTACCTGATCTCTGCTTCACAGCAGTACGGCATGAACCCGAACGAATTCGCGCAGATGCTCGACAGCTCGGGACAGGTCAACGCCTTGGTCGGAGAGGTCTCGCGCCGCAAGGCCCTGGCCGCTGCACTGGCCGGTGCTGTCGTCAAGGACACTGCAGGCAACGTCATCGACATGGAGGAGTTCACCTCTCCTGCTGAGGAAGAGGCACCTGAAGGTGCCGAGGAATCAGACGCGACTGTCGTTGCTGAAGGCGACGACGAGAACTGATTTCGCACCGCCTCGGCGGTGACAGGGCCGACAACGGTGGGCACGGGAGATATTCCGTGCCCACCGTTTCGCTATTCTGTGACCACCCTTTCGCAAATGTGGACCGGTCGGCCCCAGTCGGCTGCACTCCGGCCTGTCCCGATTCGGCTGGCCACATTTCGGGCGGCAGGCGCGAGCTCAGACTTGGGCGAATTCTGTGCCCGATCACGCTGATGGCGAACACAGGCGCTCCGACGGACTAAATCCGACCGGTGAGCAGTTAGAGTCCATATCAAGCCAACCAAAGACCAACAGGAGTGAAACGTGAGCGCACATGAAATGACAGCGCCCGTCGGCCTCGACGCCGGTGGGGCAATGGGTCTCGATGACCATATTTTCAACCGCCTGCTCAAAGAGCGCATTATCTGGCTCGGTTCGGAAGTGCGTGACTCCAACGCCAACGCGATCTGTGCACAGATGATGCTGCTGGCTGCAGAGGATCCCGACGCGGACATCTCGCTGTACATCAACTCCCCGGGTGGCTCGGTCACCGCGGGAATGGCGATCTACGACACGATGCAGTACATCAAACCGGACGTGTCGACAGTGGCGATGGGCATGGCAGCTTCTATGGGACAGTTCCTGCTGTCCTCTGGTGCTCCGGGCAAGCGCTACGCCACACCTCATGCTCGTATTCTCATGCACCAGCCTCTGGGTGGCATCGGTGGTACAGCCACGGACATCAAGATCCAGGCTGAACTGATTCTGCACATGAAGAAGCAGATGGCCGAGCTGACCGCCGAGCAGACCGGCAAGTCGCTCGAGCAGATCCTCAAGGACAACGACCGCGACCACTGGTTCACCGCCGAAGAAGCCCTGGAATATGGCTTCATCGACAAGATGGTGGCCCGTTCGTCCGACGTCACCGACAACTGAGTGGGAGCCAAGGAAGAATGAATTCAATGAACTTTATGCCAGGGTCCACCGCCGGCAACATGCCGCAGTCCCGCTATGTCATGCCCCAGTTCGAAGAGCGGACTCCCTACGGTTTCAAACGCCAGGACCCCTACACGAAGCTCTTCGACGATCGCGTGATCTTCCTGGGAGTCCAGGTCGACGACACGAGCGCCGACGACGTGATGGCCCAGCTCCTGGTCCTCGAATCACAGGACCCTGACCGTGACATCACGCTGTACATCAACTCACCGGGCGGTTCGTTCACTGCGATGACCGCGATCTACGACACGATGCAGTACATCAAGCCGGAGATCCAGACGGTCTGCCTCGGTCAGGCCGCCTCGGCGGCTGCCGTTCTGCTCGCAGCTGGTACTCCGGGCAAGCGTTTGGCTCTGCCCAACGCTCGAGTCCTCATCCACCAGCCGGCGATGGAGGGTTCGGGCCAGGGCCAGGCCTCTGATATCGAGATCCAGGCCGCAGAGGTCTTCCGGATGCGGCAGTGGCTGGAGACGACCCTGTCGAGTCACTCCAACAAGTCACCGGAGCAGGTCTCCAACGACATCGAGCGTGACCTCTTCCTCACCGCCGAACAGGCGAAGGACTATGGACTCGTCGATCAGGTGCTTACCTCCCGCAAGGCGGTCTGAGGTACACCGACAACATCGGGCCCGGACAGTCGTCGACTGTCCGGGCCCGATGTTGTCGGTGCTGTGAAGTTGCCACAGGGTGAAGCGGCGAGTAGTTTGGGCCTTCTCGACAGCGTGGGTGCGTTCAACTTCTCCGACACACCGAATGGCGGTGCTGACGGCTCATGTCAGTCCCGTATGGGAAGCTATTGAGGTACAGGAAACACGAGCGGTAGAGTTGGGGCCAGGTGCCCCGGCGGAAGGTTGTGACAGTGGCTCGCAGTGCGGACGGAGCAGACCTGCTCAAATGTAACTTCTGTGGGAAATCCCAGAAGCAGGTTCGGAAACTCATCGCCGGACCTGGAGTCTACATCTGCGATGAATGCATCGGGCTGTGCAACGAGATCATCGAAGAGGAACTCAGCGAAGGCACCGCCGAACATACCGAGATCGAGTTGCCCAAACCGCGCGAGATCTTCGACTTCCTCCAGGAATACGTCGTCGGTCAGGAACCTGCGAAGAAGGCCCTGTCCGTTGCCGTCTACAACCATTACAAGCGGATCCGCTCCCTGCAGAGTGACGAAGACACGAAGACTCTGGGCTCAGACGACACCGAAGTCGAGATCGCGAAGTCCAACATCCTCCTCGTAGGCCCCACCGGATCCGGCAAAACCTATCTCGCACAGTCACTGGCGAAGAGACTCGATGTGCCCTTTGCAGTGGCAGACGCGACAGCACTGACCGAAGCAGGATACGTCGGCGAAGATGTCGAAAACATTCTGCTCAAGCTCATCCAGGCCGCGGACTTCGACATTCAGAAGGCCGAACACGGCATCATCTACATTGATGAGATCGACAAGATCGCTCGCAAATCGGAAAACCCCTCGATTACCCGCGATGTCTCCGGCGAAGGCGTCCAGCAGGCGCTGCTGAAGATTCTCGAGGGTACACAGGCCTCCGTGCCGCCACAGGGCGGACGCAAGCATCCGCACCAGGACTTCCTCCAGATCGACACCACGAACGTGCTCTTCATCGTTGCCGGCGCATTCGCAGGCATGGAGGAGATCGTTGCCGGCCGAAAGGGCAAACACGGCATCGGATTCGGCGCACTCCTGCAGTCGAAGAACGACGAAGAAGACCTCTACGCCGATATTCTGCCCGAGGATCTGCTGAAATTCGGGCTCATCCCCGAATTCATCGGGCGCCTGCCAGTGCTGGCCACCGTCTCCACACTTGATCGTGCCGCACTGATATCTATCCTCACAGAACCGAAGAATGCTCTGATCAAGCAGTACCAGCGCATGTTCGAGTTCGACAATGTCGAACTCCGCTTCGAGACCGACGCATTGGAAGCCATCTCCGACCTCGCGCTCCTGCGCGGCACTGGGGCACGTGGTCTGCGGTCTATCTTGGAAGAGGTTCTGCAGTCGGTCATGTTCGATGTGCCCTCCCGGGAGGACATCGCCGAGGTGGTCGTGACCAGAGACGTCGTGGAAAAGAATGCCGCCCCGACGCTGGTGCCTCGCGAGCAGCCTCGAACATCCAAAAAATCAGCCTGACCCGTCTCATTAGATGAGGCTGTTCGCTGACACCCGGCCTCTGAAATACGTCAACTTCCGTCGGCTGTGGTTGGCCAATATAGTCACCGTCATCGGTGCTCAGATGACGGTGGTTGCCATTCCCGCGCAGATCTATCACATCACCGGATCCTCCGCCTACGTGGGTCTCAGCGGCGTCTTCGGTCTGATTCCCCTCGTCGTCTTCGGGCTCTGGGGTGGTTCACTGGCCGACGTCATCGACCGTCGCAAACTGCTCATCATCTCCACTGTCGGGCTGATCATCGCCAGCTCATTGTTGGCTCTCATCGCCGTGACGCAGCTGGACAACGTGTGGCTGCTGCTGTGCGTGTTCTCCTTGCAACAGGCCTTCTTCGGCCTCAACCAGCCGGCTAAGGGTGCTCTCCTTCCGACGATCATTCCGCTTGAGCTTCTTCCTTCTGGCAACTCGCTCAATATGACTGTTATGACGCTGGGCGCCGTGGCCGGACCGATCATCGGTGGGGCACTGATTCCGGTCGTCGGCTACCAGATGCTCTATGTCGTCGACGCACTGTTCCTGGCGACGACTCTCTACGCGGTGATGCGTCTGCCTGCATTGGTGCCTTTGAAACAGCCCGACACCCGCTCCGGTTTCAAGGGAGTCATCGACGGCTTCCGCTACTTGGGAACGAACTCCGTGGTCATGGTCTCTCTGCTGGTCGACGTCATCGCCATGGTGTTCGGTATGCCCAGGGCACTGTTCCCACAGATCGCAACCGAGACCTTCAATGGTCCGCCCGCCGGAGGCATTGTGTTTTCGCTGCTGTTCGCATCCTTGGCGGCAGGCAGCGCACTGGCAGGAATCTTCTCCGGTTGGGTCTCCCGCATCGAACGGCAGGGCCTGGCGGTGATCACTTCGATCATCGTTTGGGGTGTCGCGATGTCGCTGTTCGGCCTGTCCTTGGAGTTCGCCTCCGAGTATTGGACGGCAGCCCTGATCGTGGCACTTCTCGGTCTGGCCGTCGGCGGCGGCGCCGACATCATCTCCTCTGCCTTCCGCTCCACGATGCTGCAGGAGGCTGCCAGTGATGATATGCGTGGACGCATGCAAGGTGTCTTCATCGTCGTGGTCGCAGGCGGGCCCCGCATTGCTGATGTGCTGCATGGGACGGTCGCTGAGTTCACGAACACGACGGTTGCCTCCGCCGGAGGAGGCCTCATGGTCATCGTGCTGGTCCTCGCCTGTGCGCTCTTCTTCCCGACGTTCCGCCGTTACCGGGTGGAACGTGGGGGAGAGCAGCAGTCGCGCACGTCGGTGACCTGAGGGGTCTAGTCGAGAAGACGTTTAGTCGAGACAGCGAACCCGAGGTGGCCCGGAAGTTGATCCGGGCCACCTCGGTCTCGTATGAGCCTGATCAGGCTTGAGGAGTGTACACAGCGTTCTCAGCGGGCTGGACGACGACGAATCCCGGGCCGTGGAAGGCAAGCTGGATCGATTCGCCCGAGCCACGACCGAAGAAGGTCCCCACGCTGACATCCGTCTTGATCTGCGGTGCCAAAGACGAGGACCAGCACACCGCGGCCTGCGGGTCGACGAACGTTGGCTGCTGGGAACAGTCGAGGACCATCGGTTCGCCTTTGCAGCAGATGGCGGCGGTGCCTGCGCCGCTGAGTTCGAGGTTGAACAGGCCTGAGCCGCTGGCCATGGCTCCTATTCCGCCCTTGATACGTTTGATCTCCCAATTGAGGACATCATCGAAGGCCAGCAGGTTCGCGGTATTGACCGTCAGTGCATCCTGCTGGCCTTCCAACGCCATCATGAAGATGTTCGAGGCCTCACGCGCGAAGAATACTTCGCCGTGGCCCTCGACCTTCATCACATTGCCGCCCTCACCTGTGGCGGCCTTCTTCATGAACTGTCCCACCGACTTCGAACCCTGGTGAGCGAAATGGACATCGCCCTGATACGCAACCATTGCGCCTTTCGTGGCGATCATGGGTGTATTGGGCGTGATGACTGTGCGCAGCATCTTGTTCGACTGCAGAGTCCAGCGTTCCTGGTTCTGGATCTCTGCATTTCGCTTGGAAAAGAGTTCACTTCTCATAGTTCAAGGGCCTTTCGTCCATGAAGAAGCCATGCACTCCTTCAACTATCGAATCCATCGTATGTGTCCGGACCCCATAGAGACCGGAGAACTCTGTGTTGATCTTGGAACAAACGCTGGTCGCGGGAAGGTCCGGAACACTCAGTCCTGATCGACGAAGTCGATCGCGGCAACCGTGATCTCCTCACCCTCTTCCTCAGTGACGAGATTCTGGATGCGTCCAGCGGCCATCAGATCGTTCTGTGCGCTGCCGATTGCGGAGACCACAGGTGCAGGCGCATGGATGGTCAGGCTGGCCACCTGAGTCTTCTGAGACACCTTCGCCTCGGTCTTCGTCCGCCGGATCTCTGTGAGCACGGAGGCGACAGAGACCAGCAGGTCCGGATCCACAGACGATTCCGGATGGGCCAGCTGTTCGTCTCCGGGCCACGGTGACCGGTGCACAGATCCCGTCCGCCACCATGACCAGACCTCTTCGGTCACGAAGGGCATGATCGGGGCGAACAGACGCAGAAGCACGTCGAGAGCGGTGGCGAGCGTGACGTGAGCGGAGAGCTGGTCGTCCTCGCCCGCGGCACCGTAGGACCGGTCCTTGACGAGCTCGACGTAGTCATCGGTGAACTCCCAGAAGAAGCTCTCCGCGGCACGCAGAGCGTGCGCGTAGTCGTAGGCCGCCATATGAGCCGAAGCGGTTTCGACCACATCGGCGAGCTTCTTGAGCAGCGCACGATCGAGATCGTGCGTCACACATCCGAGCTGGCCGACCAGCCCGGAGTGCACGCCCTGGGCCAAAGCGAACTTCGACGCGTTGAGCAGCTTCATCGCCAGTCGGCGCCCGATCTGCATCTGCGTCACGTCATAGGCGGTGTCAGAACCCAACTTGGCGCTGGCGGCCCAGTAGCGCACCGCGTCGGGACCGAATCCCGGCTTCGACTCGCCGAGTATGTCTGAGGGGACAACGACGTTGCCCTTCGACTTCGACATCTTCTTGCGGTCCGGATCGAGAATCCATCCGGACAGACCGGCATGCTTCCACGGAGCGGCATCATTGAGCGAGTTCGCCCGGACGACAGTCGAGAACAGCCAGGTGCGGATGATGTCGTGACCCTGGGGCCGCAGGTCGAAGGGGAATACCTTGGAGAAGAAGTCCTCGTCGCGGCTCCAACCGCCCAGCAGCTGCGGGGTCAGCGACGACGTCGCCCAGGTGTCGAGGACATCCGGGTCGGCGGTGAAGCCGCCGGGCACGTCACGCTGGTCGGCCGTGAAGCCGGCCGGCACCTCGGCGATGGGGTCGGTGGGCAGAGATTCGGGAATGATCGGATCCGAGTAATCGGGTTCCCCGGCCGAATCCAAGCGGTACCACAGCGGAATCGGAACGCCGAAGTAGCGTTGGCGAGAGACCAGCCAGTCACCGTTGAGATTTTCCACCCAGTTCTCGTAGCGCGAGCGCATGAACGCGGGATGCCACTCGATCTCGCGACCACGGGCAATGAGCGCATCGCGAAGTTCAGCCGAACGTCCGCCGTTGCGGATGTACCACTGGCGAGAGGTGACGACCTCGAGGGGTTTGTCGCCCTTCTCGTAGAACGGCACAGGATGGGTGATCGCTTCGATCTCACCGATGAGGTCACCGGATTCGGCGAGCATCCCGGCGATGTCCTTGCGGGCGGTGAAGGTGGTCTTACCCGCCAGCTTCTCGTAGTTGGCGACAGCATCTGACTTCGGTGATGCTGCGATCCATTCGGGGACCTCGAGGCTGAGTCGACCGCCACGGTTGATGACCGCACGTGTGGGCAGGTCGAGTTCACGCCACCAGGTGACGTCGGTGAGGTCACCGAAGGTACACACCATGGCGATGCCGGTGCCCTTGTCCGACTTGGCAAGTTCATGGGCGCGGACTTCGACGCTGACTCCGAAGAGCGGTGAGACGACCCGGGTGCCGAAGGACGAGGCGTAACGTTCGTCCTCGGGGTGGGCCACGAGCGCGACAACGGCAGGAATGAGCTCCGGACGGGAAGTGAGGATGACGATCGCTTCCGCCGAGGTGTCGGCAAGGCCGTCGCTGCCCTCAGGGTAGAAGTTGACTTTGTGGTAGGCGCCGTCCTTCTCCCGGTCTTCGAGCTCTGCCTGTGCAACGGCGGTGCCGAAGGTGACGTCCCACATGGTGGGGGCGTCCTGAGAGTAGGCATGGCCGTTCGCGAGATCGGCGAGGAAAGCCTTCTGGCTGACCGAACGCGAGGTGTCATCGATGGTGCGGTAGGTGTAGTTCCAGTCCACGGACAAGCCGGTGGAACGGAAGAGGTGTTCGAAGATCTGCTCGTCCTCGGCCGACAGAGTCTCGCAGAGTTCGATGAAGTTCTGACGGGAGATCTTGACGAAGTCACGAGAGTTCTTCGCCGGCTTCGCAGGTGGCTCGAAGCTCGGGTCGTAGCTTTGGGTAGGATCGCAGGTCACGCCGTAGTAGTTCTGGACGCGCCGTTCCGTCGGCAGACCGTTGTCATCCCAGCCCAAGGGGTAGAACACGTTCTTGCCCTGCATACGCTGATACCGAGCGATGATGTCGGTCTGAGTGTAGGAGAAGACGTGGCCGACGTGCAGAGACCCGGAGGCGGTGGGTGGGGGAGTGTCGATCGAATAGACCTGCTCGCGATCCGTATCGACGTCGAAGGCATAGACTCCGCTGTCGCTCCACGCGGCGTCCCATTTGTCCCGAAGTCCCTCAAGAGCCGGCTTATCCGGCAGGTTCACTGACTCGTGCGTCGAGTCCGAAAAGGCAGGTGTGTTCATAATTCTTGATTTTCTCACCCGGGAGGCCTGGGGCCAAACCGGTCAACCGGCGTGAGTGAACTTCAGCCATCCGATGCAGCGACCTAGTTCGTTTGGGACCGTGACACACACTGAACGGAGCGTGAGATGCTTCGGCGGCCGAAAATGAGATTATTGGACCATGGCGCCCTTGGACAGAATCGGATCAGAGAACCTGCCCCCTACCTCGACCGCGTGGATGAACCCCGCTCGCGCGATCGCGATCGTGGCAGTCGTCGCCATCCATTCGCTGGGAACCGTCGTTGAAGAGAACTACGCAGGAATGGGACCCGACTGGTGGGTCGCCAACGGTTTCGACTCCGCCGCCAGATGGTCAGTTCCCGTGTTCATCATGATCTCCGGCGCACTGGCTTTGGACCCGGCGCGGGGCAATAAACCGCGCCGATTCCTCAGCAAACGCGTCTGGAGAATCGGGATCCCCCTCGTGTTCTGGACTGCCGTCTACGTCCTCTTCAGGCGCTTCTATCTGCTCCCGACCGATGACGGTTGGAACCCGGGAATTGCCATCCTCACCGGTTCGCCGTTCGTACAGCTCTACTTCCTCTACGTACTCGCCGGGCTGACTCTGCTGACACCGTTCTTCCGGCTGCTCAGTGTCCACGGTTCGCGGCGACTGCAGTGGGGGACGGGACTCATCTTCCTCGGGATCGGGATGCTCGACCAGTGGGCGAGCATCATCTTCGATGTGGGTGAGGCCAATATCGCCACCCGGTTCCTGCCGATGGCCGGTTTCTACATCCTCGGCTGGGTGCTCCGGGACGTGGTGCTCCCCTTCCGCGGCGTCGTGCTGTCTTGGCTGGCGCTTGCCGGTTCGATCGCGATGACCATCGTCTGGGCCGGACTCGGCCCGGGCGAAAAACCGTGGGTATTCCCCTACGAGTACCTCTCACCGGGAGTCGTCATCGCCTCTTTGTCCGCCTACCTCCTGCTCCACCATCACATGAATCACGGATTCCGCCTTCTGCACTGGTTCTACCCGTACTCCTTCGGTGTGTTCCTGCTCCACCCGCTGGTGCTCTACCCGGTGCGCAACGAGATGGGTCTGCCGACGACCGTGTCTGGTGTTCTTATCCACGCGATCGCGATGCCGCTCGTCTACACGGTCATCTGTGCTGCCGTGACGTGGCTGGCGGTCAAGATTCCCGGCGTGCGCGCCGTATTCGGCGAAGGCGGTCCTCGCAATCCACATTCGAAGCCGACTCCACGCCCTGCTGGAACAAGCAAGATCAGTCCCAGGCAAGAACCGGAAGAGATACGGAAATCGGATCAGGTGAGTGATCCGGACGCCACCAGCGCTTAGCCCGTGACGTTCGGCTCTCAGCGTGTGACCTCCAGCGCTGTGTTTGTCGATCCGTCCGGCAGACTCGGATGGCACTCCGTAGACTGAACAATGGCCCCAACGTGCAGGGTCTCAAGCAGATGGTGGAAGCCCGCGGGAAGTTGCACACCTGGAACCACGAACAACGACGAAGAAGCATGGAGAAGCACAGCGATGGAAACACTCAGAGCAGTTGTGACAGGCGCGAGTTCGGGAATCGGTGCGGCGACGGTTCGCCAGCTGCGAGAGCAGGGCTGGGACGTCGTCGCCGTAGCCCGGAGAGAAGAGAAGCTGCAGGCACTGTGCGAAGAGACCGGTGCCAGCTATGTCGTGGCCGACCTGACCGACGATGCCGCAGTGGCAGCTCTTACCGCCGAGGTGCTGGCTGGGGGACCGGTGCACTCTCTGGTCGCCAACGCGGGAGCTGCCTACGGCACCGACACCGTCGCTGAATCCTCAGTCGAGGGTTGGCGTGACATGTTCGACGTCAACGTCCTCGGAGTGCTGCGAGTCGTCAAGGCATTCCTTCCCGCATTGATCGAATCCGGGCGCGGAGACATCGTCGTCATGTCCTCGACTGCCGGACACCAGGCATACGAAGGCGGGGGAGGGTACGTTGCCGCCAAGCACGGCACACACTCGATCGCAGCGACGCTGCGACTCGAGCTTGCCGGTGAACCAGTGCGCGTCATCGAAATCGCCCCCGGCATGGTCGCCACCGAAGAGTTCACTCTGAAACGAGTCGGTGGAAGCCAGGACAAAGCCGACAAAGTCTACGCAGGGGTGGAAAATCCACTCACCGCAGAAGACGTCGCCGATGCCGTGGTCTATTCCCTGACCCGACCACACCACTTCAACGTCGATCTGATGGTGATCAGACCGATCGCGCAGGCCGCACAACACAAAGTCGCACGCAATCAGGGCCTCTGAACACGGACAACCCGGGTCTCTGAACACGGATAATCAGGGTCATTGAACACGAGGGGTCAGAGACCTACACAGACTCGATCACGGACTACCCGGATACGGCGAATGGTCGACACCCCGGGCCAAGGTATACGATTGAGGGTGCATCGATCCGGCCATCACCGGGGAGCATCCGGAAGAACAGTACGTTCGACCCTCGCCGAAGACTTCGGCAGGTCAGTGCGCACCCAGTAGAACCGGGCGGTTGGACCCGTCATCACTCCGGCTATGAGCGATCTGCTGATCGTCTGTCTCACCCGACAGTCGTTGAAAGCGGATAAGCGAGGTGGTACCGCGGCAGACATGTCGTCCTCGTGACAGTGACCGCAGTGACTCAAAAGGACGCTCATGACGCAACCGTTGTATCCCAAGGTATCGACCTCGGCCTTCGGCCTCAGTGCCTCGCCGGATTTCCCCGCCATCGAAGAGGCAGTGCTCGCCTACTGGCAGCAGGACGACACATTCCAAGCCTCCATCGACCAGCGTGATGCCGGGCAGAATGGTGAGAACGAGTTCGTCTTCTATGATGGCCCTCCCTTCGCCAACGGACTGCCCCACTACGGTCACCTGCTGACCGGATACGTCAAGGACGTTGTCCCGCGCTTCCAGACCATGCGCGGTAAGAAGGTCGATCGCCGTTTCGGTTGGGACACCCATGGCCTCCCCGCAGAGCTTGAGGCCGAGCGTCAGTTGGGCATCACCGATAAGTCTGAGATCAGCGGAATGGGCCTGGCCGCATTCAATGACACCTGCCGTTCCTCTGTGCTGAAATACACGAAGGAATGGGAAGAGTACGTCACCCGCCAGGGCCGGTGGGTCGATTTTGAGAACGACTATAAGACGCTGAACGTCGAATACATGGAAAGCGTGATCTGGGCGTTCAAGCAGCTCTGGGACAAGGGTCTCGTCTACGAGGGCTACCGCGTCCTGCCCTACTGCTGGAAAGACCAGACTCCGCTGTCGAACCACGAGCTGCGGATGGACGACGATGTCTACAAGTCGCGCCAAGACCCTGCCGTAACCATCGGCTACAAGCTCAAAGAGTCCGACGAATGGGTCCTCATCTGGACCACGACGCCATGGACTGTTCCGTCCAACCAGGCTGTCGCGATCAATCCTGAGATCCCACTGGTCGCCGTCGTCGCTGGTGAGGACGGCGCTGCGGAACTGCAGGGTAAGACCCTGATTCTTGCCGAGGCCCGCCTCGGCACCTACCAGCGTGAGCTGGGGGAGAACCCCGAGGTGCTGCGCACATTCTCCGGCAGTGAACTCCTCGGACGCGAATACGAGCCGGCCTTCCCGTACTTCGAAGGCCGACAGGAAGAATTCGGCGAACGGATGCACACCATCCTCGAAGCCGACTTCGTCACGACCGACGAAGGCACCGGAATCGTCCACCAGTCTCCAGCCTTCGGCGAAGAGGACAAGGACCTCACCGACTCATACGGCATCACTGCGGCCCGTCCTGTCGATGACGCTGGCCGCTTCGACTCCACGGTGGCCGACTACGCAGGCCAGCAGGTCTTCGACGCCAACAAAGCCATCATCAAGGACCTGCGCAATTCCACTGGTCCGCTGGAGGGTCGCTCGGCGCTGCTCGTCCGTCACGAATCCTACGAACACTCCTACCCGCACTGCTGGCGCTGCCGCAATCCGCTGATCTACCGCGCCGTGTCCTCCTGGTTCGTCCGGGTGACCGAGTTCAAGGACCGCATGGTCGAACTCAACGAACAGATCAACTGGGTGCCCGACAACGTCAAGCACGGACAGTTCGGGAAATGGCTGGAGAACGCACGAGACTGGTCGATCTCGCGCAACCGCTTCTGGGGTTCACCGATCCCGGTCTGGACCTCCGACGACCCTTCGTATCCCCGCACCGATGTGTACGGATCACTGGCCGACATCGAAGCCGACTTCGGGCGCCTGCCGCTCAATGACCAGGGCGAAGTCGACCTGCACCGGCCCTGGGTCGACGACTTGGTCCGACCCAACCCTGACGATCCGACCGGTCAGTCGATGATGCGCCGTATCCCTGAGATCTTCGACGTCTGGTTCGATTCAGGATCCATGAGCTACGCCCAGGTCCACTACCCGTTTGAGAACTCGGAATGGTTCGACAACCATTTCCCGGCCGACTTCATCGTGGAGTACGTCGGACAGACGCGTGGCTGGTTCTATCTACTGCACGTGCTTTCGACAGCGATCTTCGATCGTCCTGCATTCACCAACTGCATTTCCCACGGCATCGTCTTGGGCTCCGATGGACAGAAGATGTCGAAGTCGCTGCGCAACTACCCTGACGTCAACGAGGTCTTCGACCGTGACGGCTCCGATGCGATGCGTTGGTTCCTCATGGCTTCATCCATCCTGCGCGGCGGCAACCTCGTCGTGACAGAGCAGGGTATCCGTGACGGAGTGCGACAGGTCGTTCTCCCGCTGTGGAACACCTGGCAGTTCTTCGCCACCTATTCCAACACCGCAGACGGAGCCGATGGCGAGAAGGCCGGGTACCAGGCCGAAGCCCGCTACTATTCGAGCCAGGTGCTCGACCGGTACCTGCTGGCGAAGACCCACGACCTGATCGCAGACTTCGCAGACGCAATGGAGGGCCTCGACATCTGGGCGGCCTGCGAGCTGGTTCGCAGCTACCTCGATATGCTCACCAACTGGTACGTGCGCCGCTCCCGCCGTCGTTTCTGGGACGGCACCGAGGAGACACATGAGTCCTTCGACGTCTTTTCCACCTGCCTCGAAGCCTTCTGCCGCGTGGCGGCCCCGCTGCTGCCGTTCACTGTCGAAGAGATCTATCGCGGACTGACCGGTGAGAGGTCGGTCCACCTGGCTGATTATCCGGATGCGAGCCTGTTCCCCGCTGATGCCGATCTCGTGTCCGCAATGGACCTGACGCGTGACATCTGCTCAACTGCCTCATCGGTGCGCAAAGCCAACCAGTTGCGGGTGCGCCTGCCGCTGGCCAAGCTCACCGTTGCCGATGACACCGACCTGGGCAGCGAGTTCACCGACATCATCTCCGATGAGCTCAACGTCCGTGAGGTCGAAGTCCTCGATGTCGCCGAGGCGGAAGCTGCCGGGTTCTCCCTGTCACAGAATCTTGTGGTCAATGCCCGCGCCGCCGGCCCCAGGTTGGGCAAGCAAGTGCAGCAGGTGATCAAAGCCTCGAAGACCGGCGATTGGTCGGTCGCCGACGACGGCACGGTCACCAGCGGCGGCATCGATCTGGTCGAGGGCGAATACTCTCTGGAATCCGTGGCAGAATCCGGCACGGAAGGGATGGAACTCGCCGCGCTCGACACCGGCTTCCTGGCACTCGACACACGAGTCACCCCCGAGCTCGAGGCCGAAGGCGTCGCTCGTGACACGGTTCGTGCCATCCAGGGAATCCGCAAGCAGCTGGACCTGCACATCTCCGATCGGATCACAGTCGTCATCGAGGCGGAGACGGACCTGGCAGCCGCGCTGAGAGCCCACCAGGCACTCATCGCCGGTGAGACACTGGCCGCCTCACTCGACTTCGCTGACGTCGACGGTGCGGGGCAGGTCTTCACCCCTGAGGAACTGCCCGCCGGTACACGTCTCGCTGTGAGCCGAGCATGAGCCCGGACGAGCGCGTCGAGACTCCAGATTCCCAGATCGTCCGCGTCTATGCAGCACTGCTGGCGCGGGCTGGGGAGACTCAGATCGAAGTCCGACTCGATGCGACCCGACGTGCCTGTGAGCTCCTCGGTGACATACACCAGGCGGCACCGGTCATCACCGTCACCGGCACGAACGGCAAAACCTCGACCGTTCGGATGATCGATTCGATCGTGTCCGCTCACGATCTGCGAGTGGGCCGGTTCACCAGCCCGCACCTGCATTCTGTGACCGAGCGGATCTCCGTTGACGGCGGTCCTGTCCCGGACGAGACCTTCGTCCGCATCTATGACGAGATCTCACCGGTGCTCGACCTCGTCGATGCGGAACTCGTTGCCGAAGAGCGCGGAAAGCTGACGTTCTTCGAGGCGCTGACGATCCTGGCTTTGTCCGTGTTCGCCGATGCCCCCGTCGACGTTGTGGTGACCGAAGTGGGCATGGGCGGCGAATGGGATTCGACGAACGTCGCCGATGCTCAGGTCTGCGTCTTCACAAAGGTCGGTCTTGATCATCAGGAGTTCCTCGGCGACACGCTCACCGAGATCGCCACCACCAAGGCCGGAATCCTCAACCGCAGTCTCGACCCCTCACCAGCACCGAATCCGGTCGCTGTCATCGGTGCACAGGCCGAAGAGGCACAGACTGCCTTGGACGCCGAGGTGGAGCGCCGAGGTATTCTCGCGCTGACTGAGGAACGTAATTTCCGTCTGCTCGACCGCACCCGCGCCGTCGACGGACAGCTCATCACAGTGCAGGGAATTCGTGATGTCTACACCGACATCTTCGTGCCGCTGCACGGCATCCATCAGGCACACAACGCCGCTGTGGCCGTGGTCGCGGCCGAGGCGTTCCTCAGCGATGAGGACAAGCCGCTGGTCCTTGACACAGTGGCCGAAGGTCTGTCTCATGTGACGTCTCCTGGACGTGCCGAGCTTGTTCGCACGGGCCCGGCCGTGGTCGTCGACGGGGCGCACAACCCCGACGCCGCCCACGTGCTGGCCGAAACCATCACCGAGGCGTTCGACTTCGACTACACCGTGATGGTCCTGGCCATGTTCGCCGACAAGGACATCCTCGGCGTACTTGAGGAGCTCCACCGCAGTGCCGATGTGTTCGTCGTCAGCCAAGCGTTGAATTCCCGGTCTATGGATGCCCATGATTTGGCCGAGTCCGTCCGCGAGTGGGTGGATGAGGACTCGGTGATCGAGACACCGGATCTCAATGCGGCGCTGATGAAGGCCATCGACCTGGCGAACAATTCAGGGGCGACGAGTCCAGGAATCGTGGTCACAGGGTCACTGCATACAGTGGCCGAGGCACGTCTGCTGCTGGGCAAGGAGGAATGAGCTGATGAAGTCGAAGTTTCCCGTCCTCTGCGGGTCAATCCTGATCTGTGAGCTCTTCATCGTCTACTTCGCAGTGCTCACCGCCTATGGGTTGGAAGTGAAGGCCGCAGGGTCTCTGAGCCTGGGCCAGCTCCTCCTCGGTGCCTCCGTGATCGCGGTTCTGGCGATCGTGGCGGTGGTGCTGCTGCCACGTCGGATCGGCCAGAAACGGCCTGGCGTGGCGCTGGGCTGGGTCGTGCAGATCCTTCTGCTGGCCTCGGGATTCCTCGTCACCTCGATGTTCTTCGTCGCAGCGATCTTCATCGCCATGTGGGCGGTGTCGGTGTACTGGTCGGCACGGATCGACAGAGAAGTGGCCGAACGGGCCTGAACCGCCTGGGCGGTTGACATCAATGACCTCAACGGCGGTTAAACTATGACCGCCGATCATCGCATAAACGAAAAGGACCGGAATGGAACGCACTCTCATCCTCATCAAGCCCGATGGTGTCGCGCGTGGACTCGTGGGACAGATCCTCGCTCGGATCGAAGCCAAGGGGTACGCCATCGACGCGCTGTCGCTGCGGACCGCGACCGCGGAGGAACTCTCCGCTCACTACGCGGAGCATGAGGGCAAACCCTTCTACCAGCCCCTCGTCGACTTCATGTCCGAAGGACCGATCGTTTCGATCATCGCCTCCGGCCAGGGCGTGATCCCCGGGTTCCGCTCACTGGCAGGTGCAACCGACCCCACGGCAGCAGCGCCCGGCACGATCCGCGGCGACCTGGGCCGCGACTGGGGCGAGAAGGTTCAGAAGAACCTCGTGCACGGATCCGATTCCGTTGAATCTGCCGAACGCGAGATCGGAATCTGGTACTCCGCCTGATCCCTCTGCGCACAGACGCGGGTGCCCTGCGGCAGAGCTTTCTCGGAAGAATCTGCGGCAGGACACCCGCGTCTTTTCAGTTCAGGACTTCGGTTCAGATCAGAGTCGAGAAGAAGTTCCAGAACTGGACGACGATGCTGGCCGCGATGACGAGCATCCACAGAACGAAGATCGCCACGTTCTCCTTGGCCAAGACCCTGGCGGTCGGATTCTGGGCGAGCCGAGCACCGAAATTGCCGGCCAGAACATTGTGGGACGTGACTGCGACGAACATCGGGATCGTCATCGTCCACACCACCATGCACCAGGGGCAGCCGACGCCGATCTTGAAGATCGAGATATAGAACAAGAACATGACGAGCGCGGTGCCGAGAGCGAGGCCGATGTTGAGCCCGACCATCACCCACCGCGGGATCTTCGCTCCGGCCAAAAGCAACACGCCGAGGAGCAGAGGGAATATGAAGGCTCCGATTCCCAGAAGCTGGTTGGGAAAGCCGAAGAGCTGACTCTCAGGAGCCTCCATCACCGATCCGCAGGAGAAGAACGGGTTGAGGTCACAGGAGAGCACCGCGTTGGGATCTTCCAACTTCTCGTACTTCTCGACGGCCAAAGCGAAGGACGCCAAGAAGCCGACGACGGAGGCCACAATGAGGAAGATGCCGAGACTCGTCGGTCGCAGCACCCAAGATCGGGTCTGCGGTACCACGTCGATGTCGTCGTCAGGAAGAGTGTCTGCGGTATTCACACTCTAAGAATGCCTCCCCAGGCACCGCTCGGCAAACGGTGGCTGCTGTGAAAAGTCGCAATCTCAGTGTGACGGAGACCATTTGCGGTCGACATCGGCGGAGGCACCCGGGCCGATCTGTGACATAATGATCGGACGGATACCTGCTCTCACACCGAGTAGGAGAAGTGCCTCCACCGAGTCGAGGGTATGACCTCGCAGGTCGACACCAAGAAGAGGCAGCACGGAAGGCCTACGCGCTGAGCGCGAGCTGGAAGTGCCATCCACAAGTTTCGGCCCGACTTGGGCCATGCAAGGATCCGAAGATCCGTGAGGTGTGGACGGAGTCTTCGGTCTGGGAGAAATAATGAATGACGCGTCGAACGACGGCAACGAAGGAACAGAGGGCATCCTCGCTGATCTCGCTAATCTGCAGCAGTCTGCGAACACCGCAGACTCCTCTCATGGGGATGTCGACGAAAGCATCAGGGAAAAGCTCGATACCATCGCCGAGGCTGCTGAATCTCTGCGTATTCCTGAATCGAATGCTGATGACTCGGACGAGGACGTCGATGACGTTCCCGCACAGAAGTCCGCTGCACCGAAGAAGGCACGCGACGCCGTAGCCAACCGAGGACTCGTATTCGAACAGTTCGTCCGTGAACCGGGCGGGGAAACGCAGAATGCGACGAACAATGACCGGGGGAGCGAAGCGTACGATTCCTCTGACGCTGACGCTGACGACGATTCCGCAGACGCCGCGACTGACGCTTCTCCAGCGCCGGCCCCAGCTCCTGCATTCGATCCCCGCAACCCATTCGCCGCACCATCGGCGGAGCCCGCACCAGCCCGCACCCCGCGCAGCGCACCCGCCGTGCCCCACGACGGCGGACTGATCTTCCAGGTGCCCAAGGCCGAACTGGCCCAGCCTGTTCAGGTCGAGGACGATAACTACGATTCTGATGACAGCGACGAGGACTACAACGATTCGGGCTACACCGAATCCGAATCATCTGGCAGCGAGAGCAACCGCGGCCAGAGTGACGACTCCGAGGACAACGACTCGAACGATTCCGGTGGCCGTCGTCGCCGCCGCGGCGGCCGGGGACGACGCTCCCGTGGACGCGATGACAACGGCAACGATTCCGACAACGACGACTCGGGGCAGTCCGCACACGATTCCGGCGACGATGATTCCGACTCTCACTCGAACAGTCGTGATTCTCGCTCCGGCAACCGTTCGGACAAGAAGAGTCAGCAGTCGGACTCGAACAAGTCGGACTCGAACAAGTCCACAGATAACAAAGCCTCTGACGACAAGAACTCCGGCCACCAGCCGGATAAGACCAACGACTCCGATGATGACGATAACGACGATGATGATGACAATGGTTCACGTCGCCGTCGTCGCCGCCGTTCACGCTCACGCAGCACCGACAATGACGAAGTGACCTCGTTGAAGGGCTCGACTCGCCTCGAGGCCAAGCGCCAGCGTCGTAAGGAAGGCCGCGAGGCAGGTCGTCGCCGCCCCGTCATCACCGAGGCTGAATTTCTGGCTCGTCGTGAGTCCGTCGACCGGACCATGCTCGTGCGGGAAAGCGGAGAGCAGACCCAGCTGGTCGTGGTCGAAGACGGAATCACCGTCGAGCACTACCTCAAAGAGAACCGCCAGCAGTCCTCTCTCATCGGCAATGTCTACCTGGGCAAGGTCCAGAACGTGCTTCCCAGCATGGAAGCCGCATTCATCGACATCGGCAAGGGCCGCAATGCTGTGCTCTACGCCGGTGAGGTCAATTGGGACGCTCTCGGCATGGACGGCAAGGCTCGTCGCATCGAGGTTGCTCTCAGCCCCGGCGACCCGGTCCTCGTCCAGGTCACCAAGGACCCGGTTGGCCACAAGGGTGCCCGACTGACCAGCCAGATCTCCTTGCCGGGACGCTTCCTCGTCTACGTGCCCGGCAACTCCATGACGGGCATCTCACGGAAGCTGCCCGACGTTGAGCGCAACCGACTGAAGAAGCTCCTCAAGGAACTCGTCGGTGACTCGAACGGAGTCATCGTGCGCACCGCGGCCGAAGGTGCCACGGACAAGGAGCTCAGCAGGGACGTCGAACGACTGGCGAATCGGTGGGAAACAATCGAGAAGAAGTCGAAGTCGACGAAGGTACTGGCCCCTCAGCTCCTCTACAGCGAGCCGGATATGATCGTGCGGATCATCCGCGATGTCTTCAACGAGGACTTCTCGTCTCTGGTCATCGACGGCGACAGCGCTTGGAACACCATCCACGAATATGTCGAGGCGGTGGCACCGGATCTGCTCGATCGCGTTCACCGCTACAGCGAGGACGAAGACATCTTCGACCACTACCGGGTCGAGGAGCAGGTGCAGAAGGCGCTGCAGCGTACTGTCAACCTTCCTTCCGGTGGTTCGCTGGTCATCGACCGGACCGAGGCCATGACGGTCGTCGACGTCAACACCGGTAAGTTCACCGGTTCAGGTGGAAACCTGGAAGAGACCGTGACCCGCAACAACCTGGAGGCGGCTGAAGAAGTCATCCGTCAGGTGCGTCTGCGTGACATCGGGGGCATCATCGTCGTCGACTTCATCGACATGGTCCTCGAATCGAACCGGGACCTCGTCGTGCGTCGACTCGTTGAGTGCCTGGGCCGGGACCGGACCAAGCATCAGGTCGCCGAGGTGACGTCTCTGGGTCTCGTGCAGATGACGCGTAAGCGCATCGGCACTGGACTCGCAGAGTCCCTGGTCAGCGCCGGGGCCGACCTTTCTGGTCGGGGGCTGTTGCTGCCGGGTTCAGAAGAGGACGGTTCGAAGGCCCACCACGGCAATCGGTCCGTATCCAACGACAACTCGAACAGCAAACGTGATCGCAAGCGCCGCGGTGACAACAAGCCGGCGGCGAAGTCCAGCGACTCCGATATCCAGACCGATACCGCGACCAACGACGCCTCGCGTTCGGCCGTTGCCGCCATCGCAAAGGCCACCCTGAAGAAGGATGAGTCGGAGTCAAAGGACAACGAGAACTCACAGGACATCTCGGCGTCGAAAGGCTCCCAGTCGTCCACGAACTCTGAGTCGTCCAAGGGTTCGCAGGACAATGATTCCGCCGATGCAAACGGCGGTGGCAAATCGGGTCGATCCCGGACACGCAATAACCGTAAACGCTCGAATGCGAAGTCAGAGGGATCATCAGAGCCGTCACTGAACAAGTTCTCACAGGACACGGGCGATCAGGGCGAACCCGCCCAGGAGAAGCCTGCTCGGACGAAGCCTGTCAAGACGCAGAAGCCTGATGTGCCTGCTGCAGAGCTTCCGCTGATGATCGGAGCCGATACCGCTACCAAGGTGGCTAAGGCCGAACCGGTCAAGGCAGCTCCCCGTCAGAAGCCGAAGGCCAAGACTCAGCCGACAGACGAGAAAGCTCAGCAGTCCTTGCCAGCCTCGTTCGTCATCATCGGCGAAGACTGAGCACCGTGTCCGCGCTCGTGTGACTGATTTGAGCCCGCGACCACGAGGCGTCCCGCCACTGATCACCATGATCAGTGGCGGGACGTTTCAGTTCTTGGCCTCTTGATTCCGCGTGGTGCTGATGGTCGGCTGGGCGGCCTGATCGCCGCAGAGAACGATCATCAGGTTCGACACGAGATCGCTGCGCTCGAGATGACCGAGCTTGACGATCCCACGGCCCTCGATCTGTTCGATGGCGGTCTCGACCATGCCGACGGCACCTTCGACGATGAGCTGACGTGCGGCAACGACCGCTGTGGCCTGCTGACGCTGGAGCATTGCACGCGCGATCTCTGCTGCATATGCCAGCTGCGTGATGCGAGATTCGATGACGGTCACGCCAGCGGCGGCAACTCGAGCTGCGACCTCGTTGGAGAGTTTCGACGTGATCTCCTCCGCGTTGTCCCGTAGAGACATTCGGTTCGGATTGGAGGAATCATAGGCATAGGAATTCGCGATATGGCGCACAGCAGTCTCCGCCTGGATGGCCACGAACTCTTCGAAGTCATCGACCTCGAAGAGTGCCTGAGCGGTGTCCTGGACCTGCCATACGACGACGGCACCGATTTCGATGGGATTGCCGTCGAGATCGTTGACCTTTAGCGTGGACGTCTCATGGTTGCGGATGCGCGTCGAGACCTGAATCTTCGAAAAGAAGGGATTGACGAAGCGCAGACCGGACAGTCGCACCGTGCCGACGTATTTCCCGTACAGCTGGAGGACGACAGCGTTGCCGGGAGCCACGGATGTGCAGCCCTTGAACAGGAACAACGCTGCTATGAACACGACGACGCCGAGCACGATGAGGATGATCCCAACCATGGTCTGTGCCACGGTCATGATCAGTCCGAACAGTGCCAGCAGAAGTGCCAGAATCAACAGGACGACGCCGCCGACGATGGCGAAGTAGCCGGATACACCACCTGCTGAGCTCTCCCTGACTCGTTCGCCCTCGGCGGAGGCTATTCGGGCAGGTCCGCGTCGCCGCTGGTCGGGTGGAACTCCAGGGGGTCCCTGAGGTCCGGACTGAGGGGGATGCTGTCGACGTCCGGGGCCTGGTTGGCGCGGAGGCATGGGCTGTGATCCGGGCGGCTGGTTCGGGGGAGGCGTATGCTGTTTAGGGTTCTGAGTCATGATTTCAGTCTAGGACACAATGTGAGACATACATCTCACAACTGCCTTTTTGTGTGACGTAGGTAACAGTTGGGTAACTGTATACCCGACCGGCGCGATAGTGCTTGATACCTCCCGAGGGGTACGGCAGGTTATTGCACCATGAACCCTTTGTTATGGGCAGCTGACGCCCCCAAGTCCCCAGTGGATGATGCAATCAACTCGTGGTTTGATCCGATCGCCACCTTCTTCGGTGGGATCATCTTCTTTCCTATTACGCTTGGCCCTTTGTCCTTCCCCTTTGTGGTGCTCTGGCTCATCGGCGCCGCCTTGATCTTCACCATCTATTTCGGCTTCATCCAAGCGCGAGGATTCAAAGTCTCTCTCGAAGTCATCCGTGGAAAATATTCGTCCAAGGATGATCCGGGTGAGATCACCCACTTCCAGGCACTGGCCTCGGCGCTGTCCGGCACTGTCGGCCTCGGCAATATCGCGGGTGTCGGTGTGGCTATTGCCCTCGGTGGTCCCGGTGCTACCTTCTGGATGATCGTGGCCGGTCTTCTCGGCATGTGCACGAAATTCGTCGAGTGCACACTCGGAGTCAAATACCGAGAAATCGACGAGAATGGCGTCGTCTATGGCGGGCCTTTCAAGTACCTGCCTATCGCATTTCGCAAGTTCTCCAAGCCCATAGCTGGTCTGCTGACCGGAATCTTCGCAGTGTCCATCCTCATCTTCGGTGTCGTGGGCGGCGGGATGTTCCAAGCCAACCAGACGTTTGTTCAGGTTCGCACCGCCACGGGCGGCGCAGACGGTTTCCTCGCCGGTTCTTTGGCGTCATTGATCTTCGGAATCATCTTCGCTGGCCTTGTCGGTCTCGTGATTCTCGGTGGAATCCGGTCGATTGCACACGTGACCGACAAGCTAGTTCCCGCAATGGGCATCTTTTACGTTCTTTCCTGCCTGCTGGTTCTGGTCATCAACTTCGGCCAGATTCCGACTGCCATCGGACAGATCTTCGAGGGAGCGTTCGCGCCGCAAGGAATTGCAGGCGGCATCGTCGGTGTCATGATCATCGGGTTCCAGCGTTCGGCCTTCTCCAATGAAGCCGGCATCGGTTCGGCCGCGATCGCACACTCGGCGGTCAAGACTCGTCGGCCCATCTCGGAAGGCTTCGTTGCACTTCTCGAGCCCTTCGTGGACACCGTGATCGTCTGCACCATGACCGCACTGACGATCATCGTTGCCAACCAGCCTTCGTACACCAACGACCTCGGTCAGGGGGAGATCGGCGGCGTGGCGCTGGCGTCGGATGCCTTCTCAACGGTTGCCAGCTGGTATCCGGTGCTGCTGGCGATCGCGGTGGCTCTCTTCGCCTTCTCAACACTTATCACGTGGGCCTACTATGGGGAACGAGCCTGGGCCTATCTGTTCGGCAAGTCGAAGGGCGCGGTCACGGTCTTCCGTCTCCTCGTCTGCGTGTTCGTGGTCATCGGCTGCATCGCCAGCTTCAGCAAGATCGTCGAATTCGCCGATGCCGCACTGTTCCTCTGTGCGTTCATCAACATCCTGGGCCTGTACATGCTGATGCCTGTGGTCAAGAAGGAGATGAAGAAGTACCTGGCCGATCGGAAGGCTGGCACTCTGATGGACCTCGACACGAAGGACGCTGTTCCAGTGGAGGAGACGGTCTGAACCTGATCGCGGTTGAACCGTCTCTGCACTTCGGTGCAGGGGCGGTTTTCGCGTGGCGGTCCCAGTTCCACTCCAGCCTCGTTAGACTGGTGGATGTGGATCAGATCAATGACAAAACACGTGCCCAAGAGCGACTGTTGGAACTGCGCGGGAGCATAGACAACATCGACGCAGCGCTCATCCATCTGCTCGCCGAGAGGTTCAAGCTCACGGAGACGGTCGGTGAGCTGAAGGCCGATCACGGGCTGCCTCCCGCGGATCCCGCGCGGGAAGGCCGACAGGTCGCTCACCTTCGCCAGCTGGCCGAAGATGCCCACCTGGACCCGGAGTTCGCAGAGAAGTTCCTGACCTTCATTGTCGCCGAGGTGATCCGTCATCATGAGCGGATCGCTGAGACCCGAGAGGCCTGAGTTCTTGAGGTCCAACGGTTTGCCCAACGGCGGTCGAATCCATTAGACTTGATCGTCGGTGCGTGCTGCGCACCACGGCTGGTGATTCCTCTCAATGGGACACCTGGGGAAATCCTTCCTCGGGAGCCAAGGGATACACCGCCGTTCGTTTGTGTATGAACAGAAAGGGTTCGACCATGGTCTATGCCATTGTCCGTGCCGGTGGCCATCAGGAAAAGGTCAGCGTCGGCGACATCATCACAGTCAACCGAATGAAGGCGAAGGCCGGTGAAGGCGTCGAACTCGATGCAGTCCTCCTCGTCGACGGCGAGACTGTCACGACCGACGCAGATGCCCTGTCGAAGGTTGCCGTCAGCGCTGAGGTCGTCAACGAGCTTCGCGGTCCCAAGATCATCATTCAGAAGTACAAGAACAAGACCGGTTACAAGAAGCGTCAGGGCCACCGCCAGGACCTCACCCGTCTGAAGATCACGAACATCAAGTAAGAGGAGACTTCACATGTCAAGCAAAAAGGGAGTCAGCTCGTCCCGTAACGGCCGCGACTCGAACCCGCAGTACCTCGGTGTGAAGCGCTTCGGTGGACAGGTTGTGAAAGCCGGAGAGATCATCGTTCGTCAGCGTGGAACCAAGTTCCACCCAGGCGCGAACGTCGGACGCGGCGGAGACGACACGCTCTTCGCACTGTCTGCAGGAGCCGTGGAATTCGGCAAACGCAACGGTCGCAAGATCGTCAACATCGTCGGCGCTTGATCGACTAGTTCTGTTTTTCCCCTGCATAGGGGTCCATGAAGGGTGAGTCTCGAGACTCACCCTTCATCTGATATAAGGACATTATGGCCACCGAGTTCATAGACCGTGTCACAGTCCATCTTTCCGCCGGAAGCGGCGGCAACGGCTGCGCTTCGATCAGGCGCGAGAAGTTCAAACCTCTTGGCGGCCCTGATGGCGCCAATGGAGGTCAGGGCGGTGACGTGAAGTTCGTCGTCGACTCTCAGACCACTACGCTGCTGCCGCTCCACCACCGTCCGCACCTGACTGCGAACGACGGCGGCATCGGCAAGGGCGACCTGCGCCACGGTGCAGACGGGGGAGACCTCGTCATCGCCGTCCCCGAAGGCACGGTTGTGAAGAACCGGGACGGCGAGATCGTCGCCGACCTCGTCGACTCCGGCACCGAATTCGTCGCTGCAGCCGGTGGCCGTGGCGGTCTCGGCAACGCAGCCTTGGCCTCGTCCAAGCGCAAGGCCCCGGGCTTCGCGCTGCTAGGCGAGCCGGGCGAATCGCTGAGCTTGGTACTGGAACTGAAGACGATCGCGGACATTGCGCTCGTCGGCTACCCTTCGGCTGGCAAGTCCAGTGTCATCGCCGCGATGTCAGAAGCCAAGCCGAAGATTGCGGACTATCCGTTCACCACCCTCGTTCCCAACCTCGGCGTGGTCCAGGCCGGCGATGTCCGATACACCATCGCCGATGTGCCAGGCCTCATCCCTGGAGCATCGGAAGGCAAAGGGCTCGGGCTTGAGTTCCTCAGGCATGTCGAACGCTGTGCCGCCCTCGTCCATGTCGTAGACATGGCCACATGGGAGCCGGGCCGTGATCCCGTGTCCGATCTGACCATCATCGAATCGGAGCTCGCCGCATATGCGGTCGACATCCACGACGGCAGCGGACTGCTACCTTTGTCTGAACGTCCGAAGCTCGTGGCCCTGAACAAGATCGATATCCCCGACGGCAGTGACCTGGCAGATATTGTTCGCCCCGATCTGGAGGCCGCCGGTTACCGTGTATTCGAGATCTCCGCAGTTAGCCATGCAGGTCTACGGGAACTGTCATTCGCGATGGCTGAGCTGGTGTCGGCCGAACGTGAGCGCAGGGCAGAGTTCGAAGCAACTCCGCAACGTGTCGTCCTCCGGCCGAGAGCCGTTGATGACCGTGGCTTCCAGGTTCAGGCCGAAAGCGACGAGGACGGTCCAGTCTTCCGCATCCGCGGCGTGAAACCGGAGCGTTGGGTTCGGCAGACGGACTTCGCCAACGATGAAGCTGTCGGCTATCTCGCAGATCGTCTCGATCGTCTCGGTGTCGAAGAGTCTCTGTTCAAGGCTGGAGCCAAACCTGGTGACACAATTGTGATCGGGGGAGACGACGGCGTTGTCTTCGACTGGGATCCGACAAGTGTCGGCGGTGCCGAGCTGCTGGGCAGCCGCGGAACCGACCTGCGTCTGGACGATGATTCGCGGTCCACTCGCAAGGAACGTAAGGCCGCATTCCATGACCGAATGGATGCGAAGGCCGCAGTTCGTGCCGAGTTTGAAGAGGAGCGCCTGGCTGAGAATACCGAGCGCAGGCGCGAAGGATCCGTTCGTGCCGCCTCCGATCCAGAATCCGGTCAGGAATGAGCGGGAGCCAGTCCACGGATTCTGGCAGTCTTTCGGCGCGAGCCGATGTCGCAACCGCCCGCCGCATCGTGATCAAGGTCGGCTCCTCGTCGCTGACCACCCTCGATGGGGGGTTGGACGAAGCGAAGCTGATCGCTCTCACCGATGTGGTCGGAGCTCATCGCGCCGCTGGGCATGAGGTCATCCTCGTGTCTTCCGGCGCGATCGCGGCAGGGCTCGAACCTATGGGCCTGAGCAAACGACCCCGTGACCTTGCCACACAGCAGGCCGCTGCCGGGGTGGGTCAGGGTCTGCTCATGGCCGCCTACACCCGAGCACTCGGTCGATACGACTTGGTGCCCGGTCAGGTGCTGCTCTCGGCCGACGACCTGATCCGACGCACTCGGTACAAGAACGCCCAACGTGCCATCGACAAACTCCTCGCCCTCGGCACATTGCCGATCGTGAATGAGAACGATGCTGTGGCGACCGAAGAGATTCGCTTCGGTGACAATGACCGTTTGGCCGCTCTTGTGGCACACCTTTCGCACGCAGACGCCCTCGTGCTGCTCTCCGATGTCGACGCCCTGTATTCGGGGCCGCCCAACGTTCCGGGCTCCGTGCATATTTCGCAGGTGTCTTCCATCGCCGATCTCGGTGACATCGCCATCGGCGGCACCGGGGACGCTGGTACCGGGACAGGTGGCATGGCGACGAAGGTCGAAGCCGCTCTCATGGTCGCGGACTCGGGAATTCCCGCAGTGCTGACCTCGGCGGAGAAGATCTCAGCAGTCTTGAGCGGCGAACCTGTGGGCACATGGTTCTCAGTGACACACAAACGTCGAGGGACCCGACTGCTCTGGCTGCGCCATCTGGCTCGCACCTTCGGCTCGGTGACCATCGACAACGGTGCAGAATCAGCTGTGCTCTCCCGAGGAACCTCTCTCCTGGCTGCCGGCGTGACCGACGTGACCGGGGACTTCGAAGCTGGAGACCCCATCGAAATCAGGAACCTCGGTGGTGAAGTCATCGCTCGGGGCATGACGAACTTCTCATCGCACGAACTACCCGGGATGTTCGGGCTGTCCACGGATGAACTTGGCACCCGACTAGGAAATGATTACCGTAAAGAGGTCATCCATCGCAATGATCTCGTACTCACTCACGTGAGCGGGGGGAGATAGTCCATGACCGCTGTATCCGAGATACATCCGAAGACCGTTCGGGGAGTCACCAGAGTCGTCAGGAACGCCAAGAGCGCCTCCGCGCACCTGGCGACCTCATCGACTGCAGAGAAAGACGCAGGGCTGCGCGCGATCGCCGAAGCCCTGCGCGCAAATTCCGAACGAATCGTCAAAGCCAATGAGCTCGACATCGCAACCGGCGTCGACAACGGGATGAACACGGGTCTCCTTGACCGCCTGCGCCTCGACCACGATCGCATCGAAGCAATCGCCGCTTCCGTGGGCACGATCATCGACCTCGACGATCCCGTGGGTAACGTCGTCGTGGGCCGTGTTCTGCCCAACGGCATCCGTCTGACCCAGAACCGCGTGCCGATGGGAGTGATCGGTGCGATCTACGAAGCTCGCCCCAACGTCACCGTCGACATCGCGATCCTCGCGCTCAAGGCCGGCAATGCCACCGTCCTGCGTGGCGGCTCAGCCGCCCAGAACACCAACACTGAAATCGTTTCCGTGTTGCGCAAAGCCGTGGAAACAGCCGGATTGCCAGCAGATTCGATCAATGGAATAGACCAATACGGACGCGATGGCGCCACAGTGCTCATGAACGCACGTGACTACGTTGATCTCCTCATTCCGCGCGGTGGTGCAGAACTCATCAACACGGTGGTGCAGGAATCTCTCGTTCCAGTCATCGAAACCGGGATCGGGAACGTCCACATGTTCATCGACTCTTCGGCCACCGTGAAGAATTCGGTCGACCTGGTGGTCAACTCCAAGACTCACCGGCCCAGTGTCTGCAACTCACTCGAAACACTGCTCGTTCATGAGAAGGCTGCCAAGCGCGTCCTTCCCAAGATCCTCGAGCGCCTCGACCAGGCAGGGGTCGTGCTGCACGCCGATTCCACGGTTGCGGCACTGGCGCCTGAATCGATGAAGGTCAAGCGTGTCTCTCGACGTGACTGGGCGAAAGAATATCTTGACCTTGAACTCGCGGTGAAGGTCGTGTCGGGAATCGACGAAGCCATCGAGCATATTCGTGCCTATTCCTCGGGACACACAGAAGTGATCGTGACCAAGGACATCGACAATGCAGAGACATTCGTCACAGCCATCGACGCTGCTGCGGTGGGAGTCAACGTGTCTACACGGTTCACCGACGGGGGAGAGCTCGGCTTCGGCGCAGAGGTGGGAATCTCGACCCAGAAGCTCCACGCCCGCGGGCCTATGGGAGTCGAGCAGCTGACGACGACGAAGTGGGTCATGATGGGCAATGGTCAGATCCGGGACTGACCCGGCCCTGGTCGCAGGGCACCAACGGTGAACTTGGACGCCACTCATACCCATGTCGATGCCCACTTGTCTCATAGTCCATGAGAAACTGAAGACATAAGCACTGCGACGCAGATACACCGCGTCATCATCACTGATTAGGAGAGAGCACGTGAATGCAGCCCTGTTGACCACCGTTGCCGAAGGCGCGGAGAAGGCAGCCCACCACACCGAATTGCCGATGGACCCGATCTTCTTCGGACTCATCACCCTCGCGATCTTCCTCTCGATGGCAGCAGTGAGCCGGTCGTGGAAGGGCATCTCCAACCGCCACTGATATGGCAAAACAACCACGCAGGGTCGGTGTCATGGGTGGCACCTTCGACCCCATTCACCACGGTCACCTGGTAGCAGCCAGTGAGGTACAGTCGACCTTCGATCTCGACGAAGTCGTCTTCGTGCCCACTGGCCGTCCCTATCAGAAGGACGCCGGAGAGGTCACCAGCGCCGAACATCGGTATCTGATGACCGTCGTCGCAACAGCGTCGAACCCGCGTTTCACCGTCTCTCGAACCGACGTCGATCGTCCAGGTCCCACCTACACCATCGACACGCTTCGGGATCTAGCCAAGAGCTACGGGTCAGACACAGAGATGTTCTTCATCACCGGCGCGGACGCTTTGGCTCAGATTCTGACGTGGAAGAATGTAGATGAGCTGTTTTCCTTGGCGCACTTCGTCGGAGTGAGCCGCCCGGGACACGAACTTCGCAGTGAAGGTCTTCCGGTGGACCGATTGAGCTTGGTGCAGATTCCTGCCCTGTCGATCTCGTCCACGGATTGCAGACTACGGGTGATGGATGGGGCGCCCGTCTGGTACCTCGTACCGGACGGGGTCGTTCAGTACATCGCGAAATACGAGTTGTACAGGAGTGAAAATGGCTGAGGAGCAGTTCACATCACGTCGTGCCCGGCGCGAAGCCGAGCGAATTGCTGCAGAGCAGGCGTTCGAAGCACGAGAGACGCCTGAGCAGCCAAGCGAGCCGTCGGCGACCGATCGAGCCGAACTGCTGAACCCGCAGCCGTCGTCCACTCAGACACCGGCATCGTCTGCTAAACCAACCGAAGCGCCTGCCCGGGCACCTGAGACGCTCGCCGATGCACCGGAAGCTCCTGCTCAAACGTCCGATTCGCCCACCGGTGTGCCCGTACCCCGAGTGAACAGTGACGAGTCCGAAGCGGCTGACACCAGCTCGCGCGTCGACGCGGAACCAACACCCCGCATCAGTCATGAGCGCGGTGCTTTGGCTACTGACTACCCGCAGGAATCCCGGCCACCAGTCAACGCCGAAGACCGTCTCGACCCGCAGCGCGCCCCATTGCCGCATTTTGATTCGCGCACGGCACGCAAGAATTATCTGCGCGAACACGGACTGTCTCTGGAAGGCGACGTCTCCACGGGCGCGATCCCAGTCATCGCGGGTCTCGAGGAGAACTCACCGGAGGGATCGGACGAAGACAACTCCGGCGAGAACGAATCCTTCGATACCGCAGGATTCGGCGGATCCGCCGACGAAGTCGCCGCCCGTGATTTCGAATCGCCCGTCACCGCCGATTCAGCTCCTCGCCCGACTGCCCTCGACGATGCTCCCCACGATGCGCTGTCCCAGCCGATCGAGGAACTGGACCCCAAAGCCGCTCCGGCAGGCCCCACCCCCGAATCCGCGGAGACTCCCGCGGACGACGATGCACTGGCGCCTGCTCCGGAGTTGCCCGGTGCCGCGCGGTCTTCTTCCGAGCCACACGCTGCCGAGTCAGCAGCACCGGCTCCCTCGGGTGCTGCCGAAGACGTTCCGAGCGATGAGACGCTGGGCAATGATGCGACAGACGAAGATGACTCGCTGAGCCGCTCGCGGCGCATGCCGATCGTTCAGCCTCCGAGCACCTCGGGGGTGCGGGTCGTCACCGCGGCCTCAGCCCAGATCCCTGAGGCCGACAGCCCTGAGACGAGCACTGATGTTCGGAGCAACCAGCATTCGGCGGACCGGAACGAGCCCGGCGGAGACACGAACGCAGCTGCGGCACCGACTCCTGACCCGTCTGCAGCCGATCTCGACCCGCGACAGAACCCGGACTCCGGCTATGAGGCTGGGACCGCATCCGACGATGCTGCTCGTGCTCTTGCAGCCAACCCGGAGACGCGTCCGATGGAGACAGTGCCCGAGGCATGGGCGCTTCCCAACCCTGACTATGAGGATGAAGAGACCGAAAATCCTCCAGGCACTCGCATTCGCGCCAGCGAGGTCACCGGTCACGATGGCCGGATCCTTGTTGGTGAAGAACCATCCAAAGTACCCTTTGTAGTGCTGGGTGTCGCTGCGCTCTTCGCAGTCGCACTCATCGTCATTGCACTGGTCATGTTGCTGTAATCATCTGAAAGGCTCTTGTGAGCGAGATCGTTGAAACAACCCAAATGCTGAGGACTGCCGCCCGCGCGGCGGACGAGAAGTTCGGCACCGATCAAGTGGCCCTCGACGTGAGTGCCACTCTGTACATCACCGATGCCTTCCTCATCATCTCGGCAGAGAACGATCGGCAGATTGCGTCGATCGTCGACGCTGTCGAAGAAGCTCTGCAGACGACCTATGGTCATACACCGTTGCGCCGAGAAGGCAGGGGGAGCGGCGACTGGGTTCTCCTGGACTTCGGTGACATCGTCGTCCACGTCTTCTCGCAGGAACAGCGCGAATACTACGCGCTCGAACGCCTGTGGAATGACTGCCCTGTCATCGATCTGCAGCTGCCTGCGCCCGCAGGCGCCGGCGACACTCAATGACCAGAACGGTCATCTTCTGGCGGCATGGCCAGACTGACTACAACCTCGAACGCCGGTTCCAAGGTCAGACCGACATCCCGCTCAACGAACTGGGGCGGAACCAGGCTGCGCAAGCAGCGAGCTACCTCAGCAAACTGCAGCCTGACCTCATCGTCTCCTCCGACTTATCGAGAGCCGCTGCTACCGCCGATGAGCTCGCGTCACTTCTGAACGTAGACGTCACACGTGACGAGCGTCTTCGTGAGACCGCCTTCGGCCAATGGGAAGGTCATACCCGCGCGGAGCTCAGCGAATCCTGGCCCGAGGAACTTGAACAATGGCTCAGCGGAGCTGATATGAACCCGCCAGGTGGCGAATCCCGCTCCGAATCGGGTCGGCGCGTCGCCTCGGCGATCACGGACATCATCGATGGCACAGAAGCCCAGACCATCGCCATCGTGGCGCATGGAGCGGTTCTGCGCGCCGCTGCAGAACTGCTGCTCGGCATGGACGGTTCGGGTCGTTTGGCTGTCCTGGGCAACTGCGGACACGGCGAATTCGGCTTCACCGGAACCAACTGGATCCTGCGCAGCTGGGGCACCGTCCCCTCCTAACCGTGGTATGCCCTGCTCGGAGCTCACGCGCCCTCGGTTCGCGCGCCGCCGGCTCGCAATCACTGTCGTGATGCGTGAACCGTGCGGATCATGTCCACCAGCGTCCGTGCAGACGAATCCCAATCGAAGGACTGCGCCTGGTGCTGCCCCGCCGCAGAGAGCTCTGACCACAGCTCGGGATCGGTGAGACGACTGATCGCGGAAGCCACGTCCTTGGCATCGGTGCAGTCGAAGTAGACGGCAGCGTCTCCAGCGATCTCATGGAAGATCGGAATGTCCGAGATCGCGACGGGCACTCCCTGCGCCATCGCCTCGATGACGGGAAGCCCGAATCCCTCTTCCTGAGAGGCCGTGACCAGAGCGGTCGCTCCCTCGAGCAGCTGGGCATACTCCTCATCGCTGACCCCTCGGTGGAAGACCACCTTCGCGTGGTCAGGGATGAGCGCGCGCAGCGCGGCTTCACGTCTGCCCTCGATCCGGCTCGCAATGTGCAGTGTCCAACCGGGCAGATGTGCCAGTGAGCGAATGAGAGTCTCGACGTTCTTGTACGGCAGAAACGCGCCCATGTAGACCAGGGACTTCTCATCATGGCGGCTCACGGTTCGCACACCGCTGACGGATAGCTCGGCTGCATTGGACACGACAGTGACCGGCTTCGATGACAGCTTGTGCTCGGCGATGAGACCCTTCGTAGTCCGGCTCACCGCTGCAATCGCATCGGCACGGCCCAGCAGGAGACGCTGTGGTGCGTAGCTGAGATGGTAGGCCCGCCACAGCAGCCGGATGGCTGAGGGCAGGTCGGCAGGGGGCAGCGGATGAGAATAGTAGATGAGATCGTGGACGGTCAGAATGAGACCGTATCTGCGTCCTGTCGACCCCATGACCTGCATCGTCGAGAAGACCACATCGGCACCGAGTCGATTGAGCTTGCGCGCAATGAAGAGTTCTGCAGGTGAGGTGGGGGAGTTGAGCTTGACCCACGCACAATCGGGAAGCAGATCAAGCTGAGCTTCGTCGTTGATGATCGCAGTGACCTCGATACCGGTTCCCCGCACGGCGGCGAGGAGTGCAGCCAACAGGCGCGATCCGTAGCGGGAGATGCCGTCGTGGTGGGTCGTTCGGGTGAAGCGGGCATCGAAGAATACGCGGATCGTTTCGGTCGTCAGAGGTTTGCTTGTGCTTTTGCTCATGGAACTCCGAGTAGATAGTCTGATCATTTGTAAGTCTGCGTTCATCCGAGATTGCGTTCATCGTGACGAAGGGTCAGTGAGTGAAGGAAGCATCACCCGCGTTCGGGGCCCTGAGGCCTCGGTCATGATCCTAACCGTTGTCGCACTCGCAGCGCTCATCATCGTCACGCCCATCATCACTCGCTGGCTCCGCCGAACCAGCGGATGGCTCCTGGCGGTCGCCTACCTCGCAATCGCCGCCCTTTTCACCCCCACCGCCGCCGAGGTGATGTCCGGGTCCACCCCGGAAGTGTCCTTCCAGTGGATCCCTGCGTTCGGGGTCGATCTGGCGCTTCGTGCCGATGGCATCGGGGTCATCTTCACCTTTATAGCCCTGATCATCGGCGCGATCGTCTTCGTCTATTCGACCGCCTACCTGTCCCCGGGGCGAAACACGAGTTTCTACTGGCTGATGGTGATCTTCACCTTCTCCATGGTGATGCTCGTCCTCAGCAACGACCTTCTGGTGCTGTTCGTCTGCTGGGAGCTGACATCCCTGGCATCTTTCTTCCTCATCGCCCGGTCAGGTTCGCCCGGTCAGGGTCCGTCGCTGCGGACCATGTTCATCACCTTCATCGGCGGACTCTCTCTGCTTATAGCCACCGGAACCATCATCGCGGTCACCGGGACCACGAACATCAACGAGGCGCTGAGTTCACCGGTCTGGTCGGGACAGGCACCGGTGACGACGCTGGTGGCCATCCTCATCGCGGTCGCGGCGATGACCAAATCGGCGCAGTTCCCCTTCCACTCCTGGCTGCCCGACGCGATGGCCGCGGCCACCCCGGTCTCTGCCTATCTGCATGCTGCCGCCGTGGTCAAGGCCGGCATCTTCTTGCTGCTGCGGTTCACGCCGGCCTTCCACGCCACTCCTGCTTGGAACACTCTGCTCATCGTCGCCGGCCTCATCACCGCCTGCATCGGCGGCTGGTTCGCCCTCCACCAGTACGACGTCAAGAAGCTGATGGCCTATTCCACGGTGTCGCAGCTGGGGCTGATCACCGCGGTGATCGGCATCGGCTCCGAGGCAGCGATCGCCGCGGCGATCCTGCACGTCATCGCTCACGCCCTGTTCAAATCCGGTCTGTTCATGATGGTCGGCGTCATCGACCACCTCACAGGAACCCGCGAATTGACCAGAATCCCACGACTGATGCGCGCGGCACCGGTCTCCTTCGCCGTCATGATCGTCGGCTGCGCCTCGATGGCGGGAATACCTCCGCTGCTCGGCTTCGTGTCGAAGGAGGCGCTCTTCACCGCATTCGGCGATACTCCGGGTTCGGCCTGGACCGCCTGGGCAGCACTGCTGGTGGCCGTGGGTGCTTCGGTGCTGACCTTCGCCTACTGTGCGAAGACCGTGTGGGGTGCCTTCATCGATGGAAAGCGCGTGGACCGGGCCCGCCTGGGACACGGCTCGCCCGTCATGCTCGTTTCCGCTGCTGTGCCGATTTTCGCGTCTATTCCGCTGAGCTTCGCCCTGTTCGTCTTCGACAACCCCATCAGCCAGGCTGTTCGTGCTTCCCTGTTCGAGTCAACGGGGCCTACAGACTTGGCACTGTGGCATGGGGTCAACGCAGAACTCATCGCCTCTGCGCTGATCATCGCGGTCGGCGTGATCATCATCTTCAACCGCTCCCGCGTCTTCGTCTTCTTCCACCGAGCCGCCCTCGGATTCGATGGCGCCGATGTCATGAGCGGCCTCACCTGGGTCCTGCGCCGAGCGGGTCGTGGACTGAGCATCTTCGCCAAGCCGATGAATTCCGGTCCCTACCTGGCAATGTCGCTGGGCGGTCTCGCTGTGCTCGCATTCTCTGCTGTGCCGATCATCTACCCGGATCTGCCACCGCTGCAGGATGGTCTGTGGCGACCCATCGACATTGTCCTCCTCGTCCTCATCACCATCGCCGTGCTCGTCGTCTGCACCTCCCACTCGCGTCTGACCACAGTTGTCGCGCTGTCGGGAGTCGGCATCCTCGCCACGGTTCAGATCTTGGCTCTTGGTGCCCCGGACGTCACCCTCACCCAGCTGCTCGTTGAGGCGATGACGATCATCGTCATCATGCTGGTGCTGCAGAAGCTTCCACGTTCCTTCTGGCGATACCCGAAGCGTCTGCAGGCCATCCGCGTGATCTTCGCCCTCGTCGTCGGTCTGGCCGCGACCGTGCTGACGCTGGCTCTCAACGGGCGTCGAGAACGGTCCGACCTCGGTCTCTACTACATCGACAACGCCCCGGACATCAGCGGCGGGCACAATATCGTCAACACGATCCTCGTGGAATTCCGTGCTCTGGACACGCTGGGGGAGCTCACGGTCCTCGGCATGGCCGGCATCGCGATCGTCGCGGTGATGTCGACGGTCAAGGACAAGTTCATCGACCCTCCGGCCGAGAACATCCCCGAACCACCTCGGCAGGCGTGGATCTCGATCCGCCCCCGCGGCACGACGGCCTATCGCGCGGTCCACGAGGCCTGGCCGAATGTGATTCCCCAGCAGCTGACGATCAGAGTGCTCGGCCCCCTGCTGGCGATCACCTCTCTGGTCGTCTTCTGGCGCGGTCACAACGAACCCGGTGGCGGCTTCATAGCCGCACTCATCGGATCCGCGGTCATCGGCCTGCTCTACATGTCCACGGCCAAGGACAGAGCCATCGGCCCGCCACGTGCCCCGCTCTACCTCATCGGCTCCGGCGTGGCCACCGCAGTCGTGACCGGACTCATCGGCCTCATCGCTGTCGGTTCGTTCCTCGAACCCCTGCACGCGGAGTTCCTGGGCCAACACTTCACCACCTCGATGCTCTTCGACCTCGGTGTCTACCTCGCGGTCCTCGGCCTCATCCTGGCCTCGTTCAACCTCCTCGGAGTCTCCGACTCTGCGGCCACGCCAGCCGGTGACGACGTGCTGACCAATGGCATCATCCGCCGCGATGTCGAACGCACTCGCGAACGTGCCGATGAGCTGCTCTACGGTGAGCTCAGCGGACCGTTGGACTCGATCAGAGGGGAGCGACCTTCCCGGGACCGACGGTCGAAGGACGCCGACCCGGATGCCAAGGTAAGAGCATCATCGACTCATATCCTCCACGGCGATGCTCCCGTCGAGAGGTCAAGCGGCGAAACAGCGGAGCAGTCGCCGACAGATGAGCAGGAGGCTGCGAAATGGTCCTAGCCATCACCATCGGTGTACTCACCGCAGGCGGCGTGTATCTGATGATGCAGCGGTCGATGGTCAGAGGAGTCTTCGGGCTCACGCTCGTCTCCCACGCCGCGAACTTCATCCTGCTCTCCGCAGGAGTCGGGGCCTGGCGCGTCGAACCTCTCAGCGATCGGGGTGATCAGAGCCTGGCCGCTGACCCGCTGCCGCAGGCCTTCGTCCTCACCGCCATCGTCATCACCTTGGCGGTGACGATCTTCATGCTTGCTCTGGCTGTGCTCGGCCATGACGACGATCAGAAACGGGCCCCGGAGACAGGGGAGGGTCGAGAATCATGAACTCAGCCTTCCTGCTCCTGCTCATCGGCATCCCGCTCCTGTTCTCGGCGCTGAGCGTACTCATCACTTCGCGCACATTCGACCGCGTCGTGCTGTTGGCTGCCCCGAGCTTCGTCGGTATCTCCGGCATCGTTCTGCTCTTCGTCCACCAACGCCAACCGGTGCTGGCCCATTCTGTCGGCGGCTACGTTCCTGGCCTGGCGATCCCCTTCGTCTCCGACACCTTCACCGCGCTGATGCTGGTCCTGACCTCCGTTGTCGCCATCGCCAGCTGCATCTTCCTCATCGCCACCGGTGAGGACCAGTACCGTTTCGTTCCCGCCCTGATCCTGATGATGCTCACCGGTGTCTACGGTGCGCTGCTGACCGGGGACCTGTTCAACTTCTTCGTCTTCATCGAAGTCATGGTGCTGCCGGCCTACGCACTCATCGCGGTGACCGGAACCTGGCGCCGCCTCGGCGTGGGTCGCATGTACGTGATGGTCAACCTGCTCACCTCGACGATCCTGCTCATCGGAGTCGGTTTCGTCTACGGCGCCAACGGCACCGTCAATATTGCGATCCTCGCCCAGATGGGGGCTCCGACCGGGCAGGGAGCATTGGCCATCGGCGTTGTGCTCTTCGCCCTGATCATCAAGGCCGGTGGGGCACCATTCCACGGCTGGCTCGTGCGCAGCTACCCGAACACCTCGGCGGGAATGATGTCCCTGTTCTCGGGACTGCACTCGAAGGTCGCTCTCTACGCGATCTACCGCGTCTACACCACCGTCTATGGTGAACCGGCCGCTTGGGTCAACGTCATCAGCGTCATCGCAATAGCCAGCATCCTCATCGGCTCATTGTCCGGATTCGGGCAGAACAGGGTCCGCAACGTCCTTGCCTTCCAGATGACGAGCGGGGTGGGGCACATCCTCCTCGGTGTGGTCCTTCTGACCTCGACGGCGCTGGGCGCCGGCGCCTTCTACATGGTCCACCACATGATCACGATGTCAGGTCTCCTCCTCATCATGGGAGCAGTCGAGCAGACCTATGGCAGCGGCTCATTCCGAAAGCTGACCGGAATGGCCAGCCGGGAACGATGGGCCACGATCCTGATGATCCTGGGTCTCTTCTCACTCATCGGTCTCCCGCCGACCTCGGGGCTGTGGGGCAAGGTCGGACTGATCACCGCAGCAATCGGCAGCGGGGACAGCCTGGGGTGGTGGCTGGTCGGCGCGATCGTCGTCGGCGCTCTCATCAGTCTGCTGGCGCTCCAGCGGCTGTGGCGCAACACCTTCTGGGGACCACCGATGCAGACCTACCGCCCCGATTCCGCCGATACCGGCCGGGCCCCGGCCGAACCCATCATGAGGAGCGTTCGGATTCCCGCTCGACTGCTGGTGCCGGGAACGATCATGATCGCAATGTCTGTGGCCATCTTCGCCTACCCCGAGCCGCTGCTCGAGGTCACGACCCGGGCCGCGGCCGGACTTCTTGACCACAGCGCCTACATCGAGGCGGTGACGACGCCATGATGCGCGTTATCCACGGCATCACCTATCTGGCCTATATCGGCTGGGCAATCGTGACCGGGTCGCTGACGATCGTCACCCGACTCTTCCGTCCCGGCCAATACGCGCATCCGATGATCGTCGAGGTACCGCTGCGGTGCGTGACCGACCTCGAGGTGACCCTATTCGCCTCATCGATCACCATCACCCCCGGAACCCTGGTTGCCGCCATCGCCGCCGGCACCTCCACACAGCCGCCGGTCTTCTTCGTCCATGCTCTCTTCGAGGATTCGGAAGAGGCCGCTTTGGAGGGCCTCTACGACATGGAGTCACGACTGCTTGCTATGACCAGGGGGCGGGCGCCATCGTCACCGGCGGCCCCCCTCGCCGAAGTCGAACAGGAGGAAGAACGCCCATGACCCTTGTCGTCAGCATCTGCATCGTCATCCTCGCCGCGGCCGTCATCCTCGGTCTCGTCAGGGTTCTCACCGCCAAGGACCTGGGGTCGCGAGCAATCGTCAGCGACCTCATGTACTTCTCCGCCATCGGTATGCTCACGATGTTCGGCATCCTCGTATCCTCGTCGATCGTCCTCGACGCAATCTTCCTCTCATCGATGGTCGGCATTCTGGCCACCGTCGCCCTGTCACGAATCCTGACAAGGGGGCTGCGTTGATGAGCGATGCTGTAGCGACCACCCTTGTCGGTGTCTTCGGGATCACCGGATCCCTCCTCATGCTGTTCTCCGCGCTTGCGATGTTCCGAGTCCGCGACGCACTGTCCCGAATCAACGTGTTCTCACCGGCCACAGGGTTGGGCATGCCTCTGATCGTGGCAGCGGTCTACGTCTACGACATCCACACTGAGGGCTTCAGCTGGAGTTCCCTGCTCATGGCCGCTGTTGCTGTGCTGTGTCTGATCATCGTGTCGTCGGTGGCCAGTAACACTCTGTCGCGTGCCAGTGTTCTCTCAGGGCAGCCTGTCTTTCGCAAGACCGCGCCGAATCGTTTAGCCCGCCCACCTGAGGGAGTCGTCGATGAGGACCCGGACTCGCTGGAGTCGTCCGCTTAGTCCTTGCCTGTGGTGCGCATCGTGATGTTGATCCTGCCCCCGCCGAGGTGATCCAGACGACCGCACTCGGGTGCGGTGGCCACCCGGATCGATGTCACCCCGTGATAGGCGAAGCGGGCAGGTCCGCCGAAGACGAAGGCGTCGCCGGAGGCCAGCCGAATGTCCTCAAAGGGTTTGTTCCGGTTGCGCGTGTTGCCGAACCGGAAGATGCACGTGTCACCAAGTGACAAGGACACGACCGGAGCAGGATCGAATTCGTCCTTGTCTTGGTGCATGCCCATCTTCGCCTGCGCATCGTAGTAGTTCACGAGCGCGACATCCGGGCGGTAGTCCTCGGGGACCAGACCCCACAGCTCGGGAGCCTGACTCGGGGAGCCAACGTCCTCAGCCACCACCTCGGCGGCCTGGGAGATGACCTGGCTGCCCAGGCGAGTCATCCAGTCAGGGAATGACAGCACCCGCTCCCCATTGACATCGCGGGCGTGGCGATCATAGCGGCCCGGCTGCCAATGCCAGCCGAGTCCGATTGTCTTCACACTCATCGGGTGCCCGGCGATCGATGTCGCATGTGCAGGCACAGGTCCGGACTGCCATATCGTGTACTGCCTGATGATCCAGGCTTGTGCCGCGTCGTCGAGGAAACCAGGCAACCAGACCGCCCCCGGTGCGATGACGCGGGGGCGGCGGTCGAAGGCCTCGTCGGCGAACAGTGACTCCATGACAGGGTGGACTCGAACTCAGAGTTCTGTGAGCTCGATCGACTCGTCCTGCAGGCGTGCAGCGGATACGCTCTTGCCGATGAGTGCGCGAAGCTCGTCGCCTACATCCCAGATGTTGACGTTCATAGCCGCTGTGACGGCGCCGCCGCGAGTCCAGAAGACAATGAACTCACCGCTGGACTTGTCGCCGCGGATGACGACGTCGTCGTCACTGGTGCCATGGCCGACGTATTCCATGCCGAGGTCGAACTGGTCGGTGTAGAAGTACGGCTGCCAGTCGTATTCCTTGTCCCCGCCGGTGATTGTCGATGCTGCGACCTCGGCCTGGCGAACAGCGTTGTCCCAGTGTTCGACGCGCAGACGCTGCTTCAGCAGTGTGTTCTGAGCTGCAGCGATATCGCCGATGGCGAAGATGTTGGGATCGCTGGAGCGCATGTGCTCATCGACGAGGACGCCGTTATCGATGTCTAAGCCTGCTGACGTGGCCAGTTCGATAGTGGGGTCGGCGCCGATCCCCACGACGACCAGGTCGGCAGGCAGGACACCGGCACTGGTCTGGACGGATTCGACGGCCTTCGATCCTGAGAAGCCGGTGGTCTCGGCCTCGGTGACGAACTCGATGCCGTTGGACCGGTGCAGCTCTTCGAAGTACTGACCGATCTCCGCGCCGAGGGCCGACTTCAGTGGGGGAGTCGACCGCAGGACGACCGTGATCTCACAGCCGGCGTTCTGTGCTGCTGCCGCGACTTCGAGTCCGACCCAGCCACCGCCGATGATGACGACCTTATTGCCCTGGCTGAATTGCGAGCGGATGGCCACAGCATCACCCGCATCGCGAAGAGTGTGGATGTTGGCCAGTTCTGCGCCCGGCACCTCCAGGGTTCGCGGGGTGGATCCGTTGGCCAGGATGACCTGCCCGTAGGTGAGACTTTCGCCGCTGTCGAGGGTGAGGGTCTGATTCTTCGCATCCAGTTCCGTGACAGCGGTGCCGAAGAACGTCGTCACATCGTGGGCGGGATACCAGTCTGCTCCGCGCAGTGCCGACTCTGCCGGGTCAGACCCTTCGAGCATGACCTTCTTGGACAGGTCCGGGCGGTAATAGGGTGCGGCCGGATCTGCACCGATGAGAGCGATGGACCCTGAGTAGCCGCGCTCGCGCAGAGCCTCGACCGCGGTTCCGCCGCCGATTCCGGCGCCGATGATGACAGTTCCGAATTCCTGAGCCATTGTTCGTCCTTCCACGAGGGGGATTTCTTCCACCCTGTACCGCCAGTCGCAGTGAGTCAACCGAACCTGGACCGTTGCCGGTGCGATGCCGTTTTGTGCAGGGCGGGACCTTCGGCGTAAAGTGAAGAACGAAGGGGCTTTAGCTCAGTTGGTAGAGCGTTTCGTTCGCAATGAAAAGGTCAGGGGTTCGATTCCCCTAAGCTCCACTTCAGGATAGCACAATCCGCATGAATCCGGGGTTTTCCCCTAGAATTCGGGGATGTAGCAACTAGTCCCAGTGATCTTGAGTAATCGTGAACCACCGTCATACAGCGTGAGACTAGTCCCAGAGTAGTCCTATACTTAGCCCATGGCGAAGACCGAGAAACTACCCCAGGGCATCAACAAAACCCCCAAAGGCCGCTACCGCGCCCGTGTCTACTACCAAGGCAAGCAACAGTCCATAGGACAGTTCGACACCCTCACAGACGCGAAGGCGGGACTGGTCAACGCGAAGTCAGACATAGCGCGGGGTGTGTTCGTGCCCATGTCCACCCGTAAGGCTCAAGAGCGCGAGCAGGTACAGGAGCAAGAGCGGTCCACGGTCACAGTTGACCATGTGGCTGAGAAGTACTTTGCATTCCTCGAAACGTCTGGCAAGGCACGGGGCACCATCTACACGTATGAATCTCGGTTCAGGTCACACGTCGCACCCACATTCGGCCACCGTCCCATAGCTGAAATCACCGTCAAAGACATTGAGGACTGGTTCACGAAGCTCACTGAGACTAAAGGGCGCGGTGTTGCCCGTTCCGTCTACCTGACAGCATCGGCGTTCTTCAATTACGCAGCAGGCGATGCACGGGGCCAATCATCGGCATTTGAGCCGTACATAGAAACCTCACCCTGCAAGGTATCCGGGGCCGCTAAACACCGTCCCGCACATAGGGATAGTGAGCCTGTAGCCACGGTGGAGCAGTTGACGTTCATTGCCGACCACGTGCCACCCCAGTACCGTCTCGCCATTCTGTTTTCGGGGTGGTGTGCTGTTCGCCTGGGTGAAGTCCTCGCCCTGAAACGCTCCGACCTCACAGACGTGAACGGGCAACTATGGTTGAACATCTCTAGGCAGGTCCAGGCACGCGGTAAAGGACTGTATGAGACCGAACCTAAGTCTGAGGCTGGTGTCCGCTCTGTGCCCATTCCTGGTGCCCTCAATGACGCAGTGAGTGACCATTTAGAGAATCATGTGGGGAAGGCTAAGACGGCTCTGCTGTTCCCGAGAGTGGGGGAGAAGTGGACGCACCCGAACTATCTGCGCAACCGTTTTAATGATGCGCGTGAAGCTTGGAACGCGGAGCATGAGAATGACCAGTTAGAGAATTTCACTTTCCACGGACTCAGGCACACGGCACTAACCCGCATTGGACAAGCCGGTGCAACTCTCGAAGAACTGAAACGATATGCGGGGCACTCGTCGGCAGAAGTCGTAGCAAAGTACCAGCACGCCACGAGAGACCGGCTCGCAATGCTGGCTGGCAGTCTGTCTAAATCCATAGACAACAACTGACATGAATAGTCATGAATTGACTTTGACGTTACTCTCATGTAGTCTCTGACATATTGACAATGATGTCAGCGCACGCGGGGTTCGCCCCCGGCGCAGGGATTCGCGCTAGTACTGGCGGTCCCAGCTCCTATGCAGGGAACACTCACTGCACGGGATGGGCACTAGAGCTTCGGCACTAGGTCCACTGAGCGGCCCAGGAAGCACGTCTGGACGTTCACCGCAGAATCTGGCTTAGCGTCGGAGTGCGGGTAGCTGTTGTGAACTCGGCTACGAAACCTAGGCTTATTTGTCATGCCCTGGAATCGTAGCCACAGATACACCAAATCCGTCGAGCGACGGTGTTCCGTTCAGTGGTTCGCCGCCGACGCAGATACAGTAATATTTGTAGTACCCAAAAGCAAGGCTCTCAGCATCACGCTGGGGGCCTTTTTCGTGCCCGAAATGCAATGAGCGGTCCTGATACGGTTCCACCACCGACACGCCGACAACGCTGTGGAGAAAGGAAATTCTTATGCGAAAACACCAGCTAACCGGCCAGCAATGTCGGGGGAGTCCCCGTTGTGCAGCCTGTGGACGGTCGAAGCAAATACGTTTCGACACTGGAACTCATGGGAGAATTGACCCTAAGCGAAAGAACACTCACGCTTACTCCCACACATTCTTGCCCAAGGCACTACTACGCCTGAACCCTAAAGAGAGGATTTGACTAATGGTGTAAACTACTCCCACGCGCCTAAAACGCGCTTGTAGCCCCGCTGACTGTCTGGTCACAGAAGCGGGGCTTAACTTATTCAAGTTTCCAAGCAAAACAGCAAAGGGGTAACACCTTGCCGAACACAAAGAACTCTACGCTCACCGAGTTCCCAACGCAAACCATCGCCACAGCAGCGAAGACAACGGGACTCTCAGAAATCACGATCCGTCGCCACATCGCAAACGGTGACCTTCCCGCCTACAAGATTGGCCGTCGCGTCAGGATCGCGGACAGTGACCTCCTGGCCCTGTATACGCCCATCCCGGCCTATGGGGGATGACCATGACTGAGAGGCAAGCAAAGCTACAGCGGTGCCGGGAACAGGCCGCACAGTACGCCGCACGACTCGAACGTGATCGGTGCATGGCAGCACACCCAGCCGGTAAAGGTGGCGCGAAACCAAACGCCGACACCATCGTCAAAGACCCGACCGGAGTACGCGCAGTACACGGTGTGGACTGCCTATCGACTGAGTGCAGGTGGTGCGCGTGACTGTCTATGACCCCGCTTGGTGGCCCGAAGGTTATCCCCGCGTCACCGCCGCACAGACAGCGGAACGCGAATGGTTACGGGCGAAAAACCAAGCCATATCGAAGCGGACCATCGGCATGGTCAACACTGCCGAAGCACGCAAGAAACACGGCATCAAGTAGCACCTGTCCATCTGTCATTTCCTGACATTTAGCGGCAGGACAGTCATATTCCCTGGTCAGACCCCCTAAATGGGGCATCTGTCCATCTGTCATCACATCTCATTGGAGACACTATGCAGTTGAGCAACAAAGCCTTTCAAGGCAACACCGAAATCCTGGTCAACCTCCTGCACAAGCAGGGGCACACAGAAGCAAGCAGGGAAGGCGTACTAGCCCACACGCTTGCATTCATCGGCAACTACGTCGGCAAAGACTCCTACGTCATGATCGGCGACGATAAACACCAGCCGGTCATTTGGCCCATCGTTGTCGGAGAGACAGCAGCGGGCAAGGGCACGTCATCCGGGGCAATCAGACGAGCCTTTAAAGCCTTTGATCCGATCTACATGAAGTCCAACCTCGTCGCCGGTCTCAGCTCGGGCGAAGGCATCATTGACCACCTCTCACCAGAGAAGGATATCGAGACGGGCAATGAGGTTTACCCAGACCCCCGCCTCATCGTCATCGAAGAAGAATTCACGTCGGTGCTGAGGAAGTCGAAGCGCGACAGCTCCATCCTTTCGCAGATTCTCCAATCAGCATGGGACGGCAAACCACTGGGAAGCCTCAACAGGAAGTCCAACAGCTATTCCGCCCATGAACATCATGTGACTGTCGTGGGTCACGTCACCCCACGTGGTCTGGAATCTGAACTCTCATCGGCAGACTTTCACAACGGGTTCGTCAACCGGCTCACCTTCATTCGCGTGAACGTGCAACCAGCCGTAGCCATTCCAAAAGGAATGACCGAGGACGAACTCAACCAGGTTACTGGCATCCTGCAAAGCATCTTCCGAACCGTCCACAAGGGCGAGTACCGGCTTACTGAAAGAGCGCAGGAAGCATGGGTTCAGTAAGGGCCAAGGTTCCGAGTATCAGGTGATAGCAAAGCATCAGAAGCACTGGGAAGGACTCGCCCCCAGATACTTCGCCTTGCATTGATCTACGCAATCATTGACGAATCCCATGTGATCGACGTTCGGCACATCAACGCAGCAGCCGCCGTCGTTAGCTATTCCATGTCCTCGGTCCATGAGTTGTTCGGGGATGTTGAGGCTCGACGAAACAAGAAGCTAGTTGAACGGCTCAGCAGCGAAGGCCCGATGACCGAGCGTGAAGTTCGACGTATCGGCTTCGGTGGCAAGTCGAGCGTTCCCGAGGCATACGACTGGTTCAAGTCACTTACGGATGCCGGGATCGTCGTTGAGGTGCCCTCTGAGCGTAAGACGGTGATCTGGGGACTCTCGGAAGCGATGACAGAAGGACAGGCGGCATGAATACGACACCTGACCAGCGCAAACACTCGTCCTCGGCGAAAATGACAGGAAATGACAGCATGACAGCAAAGGTGTTCCAAGAAAGCGAATTCCACTACGACAGAAACCGGCGACACGCAAAACAGTCCCGCGTAAGCCCAGCAGTATCCGCATCTGGTGGCCCTGCCGTAAACATCAAGCTCGGCTCAGTCTTCATGTTCCTCACGAACAGCGAAGTGAAACACCTCATCCGCCGACTCGAAAACGCAATTTCAATCTCAGAACAGGAAACCAAATGACACCGACCGATGCCGCGATGATTCTCGCAGCGTTTATATCCAATTTCTCGTGGCTCTACACACTCAAGGACCGGTGGTTCAATGTCTGACTATATTCGCGGCTCCACACGGCCCCACAAGGCTGCAGAAGACGAGGGAATATCCTTAGCAGGTTTCGGTGTGCCAAAGGAATCACTCGACGCTTGGATGCACCTCCAGAGCTTCTTCGCACGGGGTGAGGTCACGCCCTGCCATTCGCGACCCGAGTGGACGAGTAACCGCAAAGCCGACAAGGAGTTAGCAATCCGACTATGCGGCGACTGCCCAGCAAAGGCCGCTTGCAATGAGTTTGCTGAATCCATCGGAGAAACCACCGGAATCTGGGCAGGCATCGACAGGGACAAAAAGTGAAGACATGCAGCAAATGCAAGATTGAGAAACCGCTAGACGAATACCCGAAAAACAAGCCGAGTAAAGGTGGAAGGCTTTCATATTGCAAATCGTGCAAATCTGCCGTTGATAAGCGGTACCGCGAGGCGAACAGAGGAAAGACCTTAGGTCGGCATCGCCAGTACTACGAAGCTAACCGTGAACGTATCCGCGAGGACAGTCGCCGTATCCGGGCCGCGAACAGGGACAAGATAGCGGCTGAGAAGCGCGAATACTATCGCTTAAACCCGCAGGTCAAGTGGCAGTCAAAATATCGCGAACGAGCCAATAAATACGGCATCGAAGCAGTAATTTTTCCGTTCACCCGTGAGCACCTGATAGCGAAATGGGGAGACTCCTGCCATCACTGCGGCGGCGAATGGTCAGGCGTTGACCATTACCCAGTCCCTGTGGTTCACGGCGGGGAGCACAGCCTGGATAACTGCGTCCCGTCGTGCATGCCTTGCAACCAGAAATCATGGCGGGGCGGTGTCAGCCGGTGAAACAGCAACCACAGCACAGAAAACAACGCGACAACAAAAAAAAAAACAACTGGGAAGTACAACCCGCCGTAGCAGCTAACGGGAAAACACCACTCGTCGCAGTCCGACTAGGAAACGAAATAGAACTATTCATCCACAAAGGCTTCGCCGTCGCACTCGCTAACGCATTAGTCGATTGCGTCGAAGAAGACAAAACCACAACCATCCGACACAGACCCGGAGGAATCCATGAAAGACCTCACTGAGCAGTTGAAACAGCAGCAGAAAACACTCGCCGCCATCGCAGACCGCGCCACAAGGATTGAGAACAAACTCGACTACATGTCTTCCATCCTAGAACGCATTCGCACAGACCTGGAAAGCAGAACACTTTGAGACCAGTCCAAGAATACGACTGCCACCGCAAGTCCAACGCGAACGCCGAGGCACACATGAAATTTTTCCCCGCGATCCTCGCAGACGGTCGTGAAGGCGTGTCCCTCATGTTCGGCACCTACCGAATCTACCTATCCACGGCAGGGGCAATAACCCTAGCGACCGGAATTGTAAACGCACTTGACGAACACAAGGAGCACAAGCATGAATGACCGACCAGAACGTGAATTCGAAATTGCCCGTGGGGTACGCATCTCAGCAGACCCCGACACGCTCAGCAAAAGCGCTGTCATTGATGAACTATATGAACTCGGCAATTACGCTTCATCACTTCAAATCCAAATGAGAGCGCTCCGCAGCGTCCTGCAACACGCAATCAAGAAAGGTTGATCATGAGGCTTAGTGAAGCTGAGGAACGGGCGTTTCTGGCAGCCATGCGAGGTGAAACACCTAAACCTGCACCGGCCCCTCACGTATGGAAACCAGACGCCCCCGTCATTGACATGCAAGCCAACAACCCGACAGGCATGTCACACGCCGAATGGGAACGCTTGCAGAATATGGCGGCCACTCACGGCGGCGACCATAACGGCATTACCCGTGCAACACGATAACCGCAATACCAATAATCGCAACATCAACTAAGGAGAAACACATAATGCAAATCACCAACAATGCAGCCGAGAACAAGTCCACCGCCTCCAACATTAAGCGTGCACTTAAACGGCTCGAAATCACCATCCCGGAAATGAAGCCAACTAAGAAGTTCGTTGCAAAGGACCGGCCAGACCTTAACGAACTCACCGTTAAGGAAATCCGCGCCAACCGTGACCCCCTCAAAAATGAGGCCATTAAGACGGAACTGCTGCGCCGACTTCTCGACCAGTCCGTGAACTCACACATCAGCATGGACATTGCAGACTCCAAAGCCGTCCTGGAACACTACCGGTCCCACGGCGGCAAGGTTCTCAACGAGATGCAAACCCGGTTTGACGAAGCGGTGGAAGTCCTCCGCGCCAAGCACACACAGATCGGTGGCGGCGATCTCGACAGCAAGGGGGTAGATAAGCATCACGTCGCCCGTGCTGAAGCGACCATTGCGCTTGAGAAAACGAAAGCTGTACTCGACGCATGGAACGCCCTCGTCCCGTTCTTCACCGGCAAATCAGGTAGCACTATTCAGCCACATTTGAAGTTCGTGGATGTGTCCCTGGCTGAGCAGCGGCAGCATGTACTGCACCGTGGAAAGACTCACGACGGAGGCGACCTGAGCGTGTGGGATGCCCTCAACATGGGATTGACTGTCAGCCTCACACTCGACCCCACTGAGGTGAAGCGCCGCGCCCAGGGGCTTGAGGACGAGAAGGCCCGGGAACGCACCCAGGCCCACCGTGAAATGAGGCTCGGATGATACGTATCGCTACAGAGACAGGCCCGGTGGACCTCGACGCATCACCCGAGGGTGTCAGCATTGAGTCCACCCGATTAGTCGTACGCCGGGGGTCCACGACCATAGGGACCTTCCGCAAGTGGACCGGGTGGCACGAGATACCGGGGGCACCAGAGGCATAGGCCCACCCTCCACGGCCCGGGTGTAGGTAGCACTGCACCCGGGCCACCACGGGCCTATCCAGCCCATACCCCACCCGCGCACCAGCAGTGCCCACACAGCGGGGCGAGCACAGGCCACACAGTCTGCAAGAGCTACACGCACTGAACGGCAGTAAGCACAACACAACACGATGAGCAGCAACACAACAACTCAACAGTCGAGAGCGCAACAGTGTGAGTAGTTGAGTAGCTAACTCAGATGATTGGTCAACTCAATCGCAATCTCATTCTGATTTGCAAACTGATCTACTTCAACGTTCATCTTCATTATTCAAACAATGAAACATTCAAGCAATGAAACAAGCAAAGAAATGAATAACGAAGCGAACAACGAATACTTAACCATCGAACACAACGCATAAACACAACACGCGAAGACAAGCAGAACCAACATAAAAGCCAACAGAAGAAACACTAAAGCCAAGAACCGCCATCAAACATGACACACACGCACTAGAACATTAGCTAAGCGAACCAACGAACTGAAACACAACCAAACACGCAACCGCGACGAACAACACACCGCACGCGAACAACAATCCCCGGCAGACGCTGGCACTACCCGGTCGAAAGGTCTGCGCGCTCACCCCGGGCATAGAGACAATCACACACGGCAATATACCAGTTACAACCACAGGGCGGCTTGTGGGTATGAAGCATAGGAGAACGAGATGAAAGTCTGCAGGAAGTGCGGTGTTGAGAAGCCGCTGAATGAGTTTTGGAAGAAGAAGCAGGGCAAGGATGGCTATAACCCTCGGTGTCGTGTTTGCGCCCGTGGTGATGACTTGAAGTATCGGGAAGCTAACTTGGAGGCTTGCGCGAAGTATTACCGGGCCAACAAGGAGCGTTTACGGGAGTACCATGCCGGGCGGTATCGGGATAAGCGTGAAAGCATTAATGCGAGGGTGGCTGAGTATGCAGCCGCTAATCCTCATATGAAGTGGGAGTCGAGGTTCAGGGAGCGTGCGAAGCAGTGCGGGTTCGATCCTGTGGTGGTGTCATTTACTCGTGAAGAACTCGTTGCGCGACATGGCGACGCGTGCTTTCACTGTGGTGGTGTGTGGTCTGAGACTGACCATTACCCAGTGCCGATTGTTCGTGGTGGTGAGCACTCACTAGAGAACGTGGTCCCCAGCTGCCTGCCATGTAATCGACGGTCGTGGCGCGAGACTGCCTAGTCTCCCTCTCCGCGCGCCTACAAGCCTTCCTGGGTCGTTTACTAACCAATTACATACATTGGCCCCGAGTGTGAGGTTCCCCGCAAGTTGTGGACACTTGATCTGTCTCACGCGGCTTGCGCAGACACTTCCTCTTCACTGACCAGGTCGGTCAGTGAACGTGCTTCCTCGAACTCCACCGGCGTCACCTGACCCAGC
>NZ_FXZH01000041.1 GCF_900169365.1 Brevibacterium sp. 239c | reverse complement strand
CAATGGTCGGCTCGAGCACCTTCGAGGATCGGCACTCGGGTTTCGCAACCTGACTCATTACATCGCGAGGTGCTTACTTGAATCCGGTGGTTTCAGACCGGTTCTACACTCTCGATTACGATGAGCCTCTAATACGAAAGCCCAGAAGTCAGGCTGCGTACTGTGGCGTCAAGGAAACGTCGTGGCACACAGAGCGTAAACGCTTGATATCAGTGCTCTTAGCACGGTCACCGTCGGAACGGACAAAGAACTCGGGGCTCCCAACCACGGATATATAGCACCCAGGTTGCCGACGCGGCCGGGCGCTTCGAATGGATCTCGGCCCCCTACAACAGTCAACTGGCACGACGTTTACATTGTCCTCTTGACACCGTCGATGTCGGCAAGTGGATGGGCAATAGTGGTTACAATAGGCTGGGCATGATCACTTCGATCCGCATATCAGCCGCCTAAGTGCTGACCGATGGAGAGGCGGCATCCACTGCGAGCGTGAACACGCTGCGTTATGTTGCGAATAGCCGTCGGTAACCTCAAGATCTGGGGGATCTTCTACTCCGATTTCCGGCGGCAAGCAACATCGCTTGCCGAAACAAAATCAGCCGCGATGGCACTCCGCTTCAACACCACCGATGAGTAGGCCTCCAAGTGTACTTCCCCGACACGTTTTGAACAGTAGTCGAAACACGACGAAGACCTCCGACATCGATATGGGTAAACACACTCATAGTCGAGCCCCGGCGGTCTTCATGACACACCGTAATGCACCACGGACCAGTGAGGGTAGACGCCGCCTTATCGCTCACATCATCGACGACGGATGGCCCTAGCGTCGAGCTGCCCAACGATTCCAAGTCTCACCAGCCACCGTGTCCAGATGGGTGCGTAGACACTGTACTGACCGCGGCCTCGCCGACCTCTCCAGCCAGCCCCACCACAGCCCTACACGACTGCCTGCCAAAGTGGAAAGACGCATCCACTCGCTGCGGATCAACCAGCGGTCAGGCCCGCACCGGATCAGCTACCACTTTCACATTCCACGCTCTACTACCGGCCGAACCCTCCACCGGCACCAGGTGCCGCTGTTGGCTCACATCGATCAGATGACGTGCCTGCCGGCTCGTAATCCGGCCCCAGCCCGTTACGAGGTCGAGGCTCCCGGACGCCTAGTCCATGTCAGTATCAAGAAGCAGGACAGGAAAGTCAGCTCCCGTCGAGACCGTCCCGCCCGAGCCAGGGCCGAAGGGTAGCGCGGGTATCGGTTCCTCCACCACGCTATCGATGACTACTCGAGAGTCGCCCAATCCGACCCTTGATGATGAGCGTAAGGACACTGCTGCCGTGCTCCGGCGGCGCGCAGACGAGTTCCTCACGGGCATCCGTGTCGAGGTCACGACAGAGGTGCCCGATAACGGAGCCTGTCACCGGTCACGGGCCTTTGCGGAGGCTCTCGGCGAGAGCGTCAAACACCCCAAGATAAACCCTGCCTACCGCAGACGAATGGGAAACGCGAGCGACTCAACCGGGCTCTCGATGCCGAGTGGGCCTATGCGAGTGTGTATGCCAGCGAGGCCGAGCGTGCAGAAGTCCACGAGGCGTGGGTGCATGACTATATGACCCATCGACCCCATACCGGTTTCGGTAGACCCACGCCATCAGCCCGTGTTCACGACCTCTTAGGGAAGTACATCTAAGCCTCGACGGACTTCGACCCATAGAGATCGCCGCGAGTCTCGAGCAGATTGGACAAGATCCCTTCAAGACTGTCGCGCTCATCGCCGTTCAACTCCTGGATCAGCCTCATGTGGTTGGCGAAATGAAGTGGCAAAACTCGATCGACGAGCTCAAGGCCCTGCGATGACAGGCTGATCCGGATCGAGCGCCTGTCGAGCGGATCGCGGACACGAATTACCAGCCCTTTTGCCTGCATCCGGTCGATACGCAAGGTGATTGCGCCCGACGTCACCAGTGAGGCCCTGAGGAATGAACTGGCAGTCAGTCCATCGGGCTCACCGGAACGTCGCAGCGTCGAGAGGATGTCGAATTCTCCGGGCTCCAGCCCGAACTGCGCCAGGAACTCCCTAATCTCCCGGTCCCACATTCGAGCCAGCCGCAACACGCGGCCGACGACCCCAATCGGCGACGGGTCTAGGTCGGGACGCGCCTCCCGCCATTGCTCGAGTACTGATTCCACTGCATCGGCCACAGCTTTCCTCCACTTCTATGAGCGCTCAATTACTTGACATTCAATCACATCGCTATATATCTTAGTCCTCAACTATTGAGTACTCAGGTAAGGAGTTAACCATGCCATTTGTGTCCACGCACCTTGCAGAAGTGCACTACGACGTCGACGGCCACGGCGACGGGCTGGTTCTGGTTCATGGAACCGGAGGCGATTCTGAGATGGTGTTCGGCAACGTCGTCGGCCATTTCACAGATAGCCACACCGTAGTTCGGCCGAATTTCAGCGGAAGTGGTCGGACGCACGACTCGGGCCAGGTCCTCACAATTGGCGATGTAGCGGATCAGGTCGCTGCGGCCACCAGAGCTGAGGTGCAGGGACCAGTGGACCTGCTAGGCTTTTCGGCCGGTGCCATGGCGGCGGCCACCGTCGCTGCCGAAAAGCCGGAACTGGTTCGTAGACTGATATTGGTCGCGGGACTCACGCATTCCACCAGTCCCCGCGAGCGATTGTATTTCGATACATGGCGTCAACTGCTGGCAATTGATACACAGCTGTTCAAGCGCTTCACCACACTCACCGGGTACAGCCCTGCAGCCGTGGACAGGTTGGGCCATGACGGGCTGGCGCGGTCGCTGGCTAATGAATGGCCTCCCAGTGATATCGCCCGCCAGATCGAACTGCTGCAGGACTTCGATATCCGCCCACTCCTTCCGAAGATCACGGCGTCCACGCTGATCATCGGCTTCACTAACGACATCATGACGCCGATCGAGGGCTCTCGCCAATTGCACACCGCAGTGCGGGACAGTCGCCTGGTCGAAATCGAGGGCCAGGGGCATATGGACTGGCTCGCCGACCCCAGCCGTGTCATCGAGCTCATCCACGAGTTCCTCGACCGAGGTGAGGCGAAATGATACGAGCGCGGGCCTGACCACCACGTCGACGACCCCGCTTGGAAACCACAGACCGATGAGGAACGGAATGCCCATGTTCCAGACAGGCACCCCAGCCCGGCCGTGCGGCTCATGGTTCTCGAGCTCGCAGGCACCGGGGCGAAGGTAATCACGACGATGATCGCCGCTAGAGAACTGATCAGCGAGACTGCCGAGTCCCTGCTCAGAATGGCTGAACTCGCCGACGACCACCGTGGACCCGTTCGTCGAGGTAAGCGACTCCAAGTTCACTGATCAGTGAACTCTATCGACATAACAATCAAAAACCCGAAAGGAATCAACATGGAATTGCTGACCATCTGTCTTCGCGATGGCTCATTCAACTCTCGCGTGCTGACTATTGTCGAGGAACTCGCCCGCAAATTGCGCCAGCGGACTCATCGTTTCGACAAAGTCGATCAAGTCCCCCTTTTCAATGAAGACCGTGAGCTGACACCTAGCAGTGCAGTCACGAGCCTGCGAACTCGCGTCAAACATTCCGACGCAGTGTTGATCGCTACACCGGAGTACAGGGGTAGCATGCCAGGGGTGTTGAAGAACCTGTTGGATTGGGCGGCCCGACCAGTCGGAGAGAGCATGTTTATCAGTCTCCCCGTCGCCGTGATCAGTGCAAGTCCGAGCGAGCACGGAGGCGCACGAGCTCGACAGTCAACTGAGTTTGCTCTCGAACGGAAGGGCGCAGCTGTAGTATCGACCGGACGGGGTCTGCCGCACGCCCACAGGAGGGAAAACAAAGACACAGGGTTCCTCGAAGATAGTGCAGTGGGTCAGTTGCGTTCAATCATCACAAGACTCTCCGCAAACCACGAGTCCGATGTCAGCGCTCAGGTTGCCGAACTCACTGACGAGGCTGCCTGAACATGTCAACTGTGGATCAAGAACCAGTGCTCATGCACAACACCATGCGCATCTACGCAGGGCACCTCAAAGAGTTCAAACAGGCGATCGATCGTTCCGTGGAGTTAGTTGAGCAGCACGGGCCACAGCTGATGGTCCAGGTCTTCATCGACGAATCTGCGCTCATTGCGCACAGTTTCCAGCTTTACCCCGACTCCGCGGCAGTGGAGCTTCACTGGCAACTATCGGACCCTTACATCCGTGATGTCATGAACCACTGCGAAGTGGATCGGCTGGCAATGTACGGTGAACCGAGTTCCACAGTATCGGCCGGCATTGAGCGCAGCGCCGGCGGTGCTACAAAGACAGTCGTAAATCGATACTGTGGATTCTTGAGGCTCCCCGCCCCGACAACGCGCCACGACACCAACGGCCACGGTAGCGCTACCTGACTCGGCGGAACGGTCTCAACAGCCGCCTCGACCCTGACACGCTCGACACTAAAAGCTTCAGGGTCGAGGCGGAACCTTTGAAAACACACTTGGGGATCAGACAGCAATCCACACGCGGAATAGCCTTTTCCGGGATGTTGAAAGGGGGTATTTGCTTATGATGCGCCCATTATGTGGCATGCGTTTTCGAGCCATTTAGTGTATTCGTCAGTGAGGGCAGGAAGTGGGCGTCGGTGCTTCTCGGTGTCAGAGATCCTAGCAGAATAGGTATTCAACGCCCGGGAAACCCGGGACAAGGAAATGACTACGCATGCGTTCGTCTGCGGGCCGCTGGCCTTCGGCCGCAGACGTATCTTGGACTTGAGGTCTTGTAAACACTTTGTAGACTTCACGCACGGTGGCCCGCTTGAGACGCCGAAGCACCTCTTTTTTCGTCTTACGTTCTCCTAGGCGGCTCTAGTCGTGGGCATGTGTGCAGGTCCTGGCACATGCGCTCCAGGGTTCTGGCGATGATGAGAGCGAGTTCAACGGAGGTCCCGGGGCTCATGTTCGGTCGAAGCTCGTATTCGGGTGGGGATCTGCCCGACGGCGGTGATCACGTCTCGGAGATCGTCAACGTCCCGCCGGATTCGGTGACCTTGTATGCGGGTAGGGGTGCCGTGGCCGGCCCGCCGAGCACCTCGCCGGTGGTGGTCGAGAACTGTGAAGAGTGACAGGGACAGGTGACCTTGTCCCTGGTGATGGTGCGGACCTGGCAGCCCTGATGCGTGCACACCGACGAGAAGGCGTAGAATTCCCCCTCCTTCGGCTGTGTGACGACATAGGTTTCCTCGACGACGGTTCCCGACCCGACGGGAACGTCCCCGGTGGGAACGCTCGCGTCTGCGGCTGGCTCTGCCGGTTCCCTCGACTCCTCCGGTTCGCACGCCGAGGTGAGCGCCACCGACGAACCGATGACCGCGACGGTTCCGGCCACGCCCGCTGATTTGATGATCGCGCGTCTGTTCGATTCCACTCTGATCCTCGGCCTTCTCATCGCTTACTGGATTGCGTTTTCTACTGGGCTGTCTGAGTTATCTAGGTTATAGGTTAACGCGAACGGCATGCCCAACCCCTCGGGAAGTATCGATGATTTCGAGATCGCGACGGCTGAATGGGTGTATTGGTTCAACTCGTTCCGATCCCATGGGACACTGGGCGGAGCGGCTCCGCATGCCTACCGGTCCAAGTTCCGCAGGGACTCCCCACACGGGGACGAACTCGTGCCCGAACACGTCAACGCCGATTAGAAGAGCCTCCATCAAACCCGGAGCTTGAGGGGGCGTCCTCATCGCCCACACCAACACCCACGTCATCGACTGGCCACCGTGTGATACGGAAACATTCGCATCCTGCACCGCACTCCGGAGTCGAAACCAACCCCTGCAGCCGTTGACTCACAGTCCGTGGACTAAGAGTCACTGTTATCGTCGTGGGATGGGAAAATTGAAGAAGGCCGATCTACCCGATGCCGCTTCGGCGCCCTTCACCGTTTCAGCAGACCTCACGGGGTATCGACAGCGGTTCGGGATCTTGCGGTTCCTCGTGCTGGTCGGTGTCATCGCCTTCGGATTCTTCTGGCTCGGCGTCGGGACAGCGCTGATATGTATCGTCGTTGCCTCCGCGCTTTTGGCTGCCGGCTTCATCGGTATAAAAAGCAGCCGGATCGTGTTCACCGGGTCAGGTGTCGAGTACCGCAGCTGGTATGGCCGAACCGTCAAGCTTGGACGCGACGACATCGAAGGTGTCATCGTGTTCGCGGACTTCTACGATGTGAGTTTCGGACTGATCCCGCGAATCTCGATCGCACGCCTGACATCGAAGTCATCGATCAGCCTGAACGGGCTGTACTGGCCCGCCGACCAACTCATGAGCGGCATCTCCGTCATGGACGACAACGGGATCAGTGTGAAACAGTGCGACGAGCGGTTGAGCTTTGTCGACGTCGCAAAGAAATTCCCAAAGCATTCCACGTTCCTCGAACGCAATTGGGTGAAGGTCGGGTTCATGATCGGGTTCTTCGGCGTCATAGTGCCGGTTGCCATCGCCTTGATCCACGACGCAATCGTCTAGGGATCCTACTATGTTTGCCAGATGAGCGCCGAGGCTCAGATAAAAAGCCCGGACACCACCCTCGGTGCCTCATTTACTGTTGCCCGCGAAAAGGTGAACCCTCGGCCAGTTTGCGGAGTGAACTGTCGATAGTGACTCGAACCGAGGTCACCGCGAAATACGGCAGGCGAGACAAGAATGCCTCGAAGAAGAACAAAAGAACCGTTCTCAACGAGGTCGTCACAGTAACTGGTTGGACCTGACTTGCACAGTCGGGGGCGATTTTCCGGGTTCGACTGGCGTTTATGCTGGTGACCTCGCCTACTCGCTGAACAACGACGTGGCTGTTTGGGCCGCGCTACTTGAGGTCTGGAGGAAGAACGAAGACGGGAACTGGCAACTCTGCCGCGACGTCACAGAGCATTCGATGAGCCCACCAGCCCACAGCCTGACGCAACGACAACAGCACCCATCACACGCCCCCAAGACACAACACCCATGAATACGAGAAAGGGGCCACCCCACCAAAGTGGAATGACCCCTCACCCTTCAAAGAATATTGCGGCAGTCACTTACTCTCCCACAACCACCAAGTTGCAGTACCATCAGCGCGAATGGGCTTAGCTACCGGGATCGGAACGGTTAACCGGGCGTTTCCCCACCACTATCACCACCGCAAAAC